>NZ_JBIURH010000001.1:0-835803 GCF_044740765.1 Kitasatospora sp. NPDC088346 | reverse complement strand
CACAGGCCGGCCTCGGAGACCTTGTAGACGCCGACGCACTTGTCGCCGGTGCCCGCGGCCACCAGGCCGGTGTAGACCATGCCCTTGCCTATGTCCCCCTCCGGCACCGAGGCCACCGGTGTGGGTGCCTCGTTGTGCAGCGGACCGGCCGCCGGGCCGATCTCCTGCGAGAGTGCGGCGTCGGCGGACACCACCACCGGGCGGTCACCCTCCAGTGCGGTGCCGATCGTGACGGCTCCCGCGATGAGGCCGGCTGTCACGGTGGCTGCGACCAGCAGCCGACCGCGACGATTTCGGCTTCGGCGGCGTGATACCGCTCCCCTGCGTCCCATGTGTGTCTCTCCCTCAACGGCAGGTGTCGGTGTGGGTGCCGACACCTAGGAGACGGGTGGGGCGGACGGGGATAACAGAAAATCGCACAGACTTTTTTCGGACGGATTCGCGAACGCCTCGGGGAACCTGGGGAAGGCGTGGTTGCGCTCCACCATGGAGCGTAATTCCAAGGAGAACTGACCGACCTTCAGGCTGAATTGATGGCGACGGGGGCCTGGACACCCTCTTAACGTGCCAGTAACTTACCAATGAGTAGCCGCTGTGGCTTGGCTCACACGCACCCCCACCCACCGATCGTTTCTCTCCCCCAGGAGGAACCGTGCTCGGCCCTGCCCCGAAACGAAAGTCCGTCCTGGCGGGCGGCGTCCTGATGGCCGCCGCCCTCACCGCCCTGACCGCCCTCGGCGCCCCGGCCCAGGCCGCCGCCGGCACCGGCAAGTACGTGGCCCTCGGCGACTCCTACGCCGCCGGCGCGGGCGTGCCCGGACAGTACGCCGGCCTGTGCCTGCGCTCGGACCGCAACTACGGACACCTGGTGGCCGCCGCGCTGCACAGCAGCTCGTACACCGACACCACCTGCTCGGCCGCCAAGATCAAGGCGATCACCTCCGCCCAGTACGACGCCTTCATCAGGGTGAACGACCCCCAGCTCGACGCCGTCACCGCCGACACGGAGCTGATCACCGTCGGGATCGGCGGCAACGACCTGGGCACCTCCGACCTCGGCATCGCCGACGTGATCGCCACCTGCATCGGCGGCGCGGTGGTCAACCCGCTCGGCACCCCCTGCAAGGACCACTACGCCGACGGGCACTGGGACTGGAACAGCTGGAGGTGGCAGTGGGGCGAGGACACCCTGCAGCGCCGGATCGCGGCCGCCCGCCCACAGCTGGCCGACGCCCTGCAGCGGATCCACGCCAAGGCCCCGAAGGCCAAGGTCCTGCTGGTGGGTTACCCGTCCGTGCTGCCCGACGACGAGTGGGACTGCGTCGGACGCCAGCCCGTGACCGTCGGCGACGTCGCCTACCTGCGCGGCGTCCTCGGCAGCCTGAACTCCATGCTCGCCTCGACCGCCGCGGCCAACGGCGCCACCTACGTCGACACCGCCGCACCCACCAAGGGCCACGACATCTGCTCGGACGACCGCTGGATCGAGGGCACCATCCCGCACTCCCTCGCCGTCCCCTTCCACCCGAACGCGACCGGCGAGCAGGTGATGTCCCGCGCCGTACTGAAGGCGCTGGGCCGCTGACGGACCACCGGCGCCGGAGGGCGTCGCGGCGGCCCGCCGAGGGCCGTCCGCGGCGCCCCGGAATCCGGTTCGACGGCCGGGTCGTTCGGGTGACAAGCTGTGCGGATCTTCACCGCTTCTCCGCCCAGCGTTCGAAGGTGCGTCAGGGCGGAGTCGCGGGCTACGCCCTGACTCCAGGAGAAGCCCCAGATGCGTCTGAGACATGTCACCGGACTGACCGCCGCGGCGGTCACCACCGTCCTCGGACTTCCGATCCCCGCCGCGACGGCCGCCGCGGCCGTCCTGGTCGTGAACAACAACGACCCCGCGCGCTGCTCCGACGCCGGCGCCGGCACCGTCGCACAGCCGTACTGCACCATCTCCGCCGCGGCGAAGGCCGCCGAACCGGGCCAGACGGTCCGGGTCCTGCCGAGCCTCGCCGGCTACCAGGAGGAGGTGCACGTCACCAGGTCGGGCACCGCGGACAAGCCGATCACCTTCCTCGGCGGGACGCTCCAGATCGACAACTCCGCCCTGCCGACTCTCCACCACAAGACCCCCGGCGAGAAGGCCTTCGTCCTCTCGAACGTCCACGACGTCGTGGTCCGGGGATTCCAGGACGGCGACGCCGAGACCGCGGTGGCGGTCTCCGACTCCAGCCGGGTGACGGTCGACCAGAACCTGTTCACCCTCGAGACCGGCCCCGCCGCCGTCCGGGTGTCGGGCGCGAGCGACCACGTCACGGTCAGCCGCAACCTCTTCCTCGGCTCCGCCGGGGTGCTCGTCGAGGGCGCGCGCTCCACACTGGTGACGGCCAACGACTTCAACTCGGTCGCGCTGAACGCGGTCACCGTCACCGACGCCCCGGACTCCGCGGTCACCAACAACACCGTCGCCTTCCCGTGCGGTGCCGGTGTGGTGCTCGGCGGCGCCTCGACGGGCGCGGTGGTCGAGAACAACCTCATCACCATGCACAACGCGGGCAACCAGGACGACCGCACCTGCGCGGGTAAGCCGGCGCCGGTCGTGGTATCCGCGGGCGCCGCGGGCAGTGCCAAGGTGGACTACAACACCGTCCACCCCTGGCCGGGCGGGACGTCCTACGACTGGGCCGGCACCGGCTACCCGACGGTCGCCGCGTTCCGGTCGGCGACCGGGCAGGGCGGGCACGACGCCGACCTCGACACCGCCTTCGACCCGTACCTGAACTGGCCCTTCAACCAGCTCCCCGACAGCGCGACGGCGGCCATCGACTCGGGTGACCCCGCCGCACCCGGCGTCGGCACCGACCTGTTCGGCGCGGGCCCGGTCGACCACCCGGCCGTCGGCAACACCGGCCCCGGCGGGACCGTCCGGGACCGCGGGGCCTTCGAGCGCACCGGCCTGCGCACCGCCGGCATCACCCTCCGCGGCGACCAGGTCCGGTACCCCAGGGGCGTCGCGCCGTTCGCGATCCAGGCGAAGGCCTCGGCGCAGAGCGAGTGGAACTCCCCCCTCGTCAGCTACTCCTACGACTTCGGCGACGGCACCGCGCCGGTCGTGAGCACCTCGGGCGCCGAGATCGGCCACACCTACGAACAGCCCGGCAGCTACTACGTGGTGGCGACCCTGACCGACGCCCGTGGCGAACGGGTCTCGACCACCAGCTTCCCGGTGGAGGTGTCCGCGCCCGCCGACCTCGTCGCCGACTTCACCACCGAGGTCAACACCAGGCTCGGCGTGCACGTCGCGTCGACCTCGACCTCGCCCTACCGGGTCACCGGCGTCCAGGTCGACTTCGGCGACGGCACCGTCCTCAGCAACGACCAGTTCAACAACCACGCCTACCAGCGGTCCGGCACGTACGACGTCAAGGTCACGGTGACCGACGACGCCGGCCGCACCGCCTCCAGGACCAAGCAGGTCGTGGTCAAGGCCGACCCCGCCTACGAGGTCCTGCTCCCGTCCCAGCGCGTCCAGGTGATCGCCCGGACCTCCGCCGGGCTCCTCGACGCCGGCAACAACCTCGACCGCAACCTCTGGTCCCCGTTCGCCCCGGTCGGGGCCACCGGTGCGAGCTTCTCGCCGGACCAGGTCACCGCGCTGACCACCGTCGGCGTGCACTGGGACCGGCTGCGGACCTTCGCGGTCGCGGGCGGCCGGATCTACGCCGCGGACCGCAGCATGGAGCCGTTCCACCTCGTCGGGTCGTCCGGCGGCATGGACCTGGGTCAGTGGACCAGCTGGTCCGAGGTGACCGCGGCCACGGGCGCGGGAGCTCTTCCCGACGTGACCCAGGTGGCCGCCGCCGCCATCGGGACCACCACCCACCTGGTCGCCGTCTCCAACGGCCGGGTGTACGAGGCCTCCCACGACCGTGCGACCGACCGGTGGAGCGCCTGGGGCGACATCACCGGCGAGGCCCGGCTGCCCGCCGGCACCACCCGCATCGCCGTGGCGACCATCGGCAACGCGCTGCACGTCGCCGCGCTCGGCGCCGACGGCCGGGTCCGGATCGCCGACGGCGACTACACCGCCGGCCGCTGGAGCAGCGGTGACCTCAGCGCCGCCATCGGCAACCCGGCCGGCATCACCGAGCTGTCCGCCGCCGCGATCGACTCCAAGTTCCACGTCCTCGCGCTGGCCGGCGGCAACGTCCACCAGGCCACCGGCGACTACCGGGCCGGCACCTGGACCACCTGGGCCGACGTCACCGCCGTCACCGGGCTCCGCGGCTCGGTCACCCAGCTGAGCGCCACCACCTGGGGCGGCAGCTACAACACGCTGCGCCTCTACGGCGTCAGCGGCGGCCACGTCTTCAACGCCAACGGCGACTACACCGCCGGCCGCTGGTCCACCTGGGCCGACGTCACCGCGCCCGGCGCGGGCGGCGCCACCGCCCCGGTGACGCTGCTGTCGGCCGCACAGCTGTAACACCCTCTCACGGCAGCACGAAGCCCCCGGGTCGCCCCGGGGGCTTCGTGCTGCGTGCGGTCACCGGCCGGCCGTCACGGACCTGACGTCACCGGCGGGACGTCACCGGCCGACCGTCACCGGCGGGCGGTCACGGCTTGATCCGGACCACCTGCGGGTCGTGGTCGCTGGCCTGCGACGCGAACTCGCTGTTGATGTGCACCACGTCGTACTTGGCGTGGGTCACGCCGGGGCTGACCAGGATGTGGTCGAGCACCTGCGAGTTGCCCTGGTAGACGTAGGAGTAGCGCTGCTTCTCGGGGAGCTCGTTGACCAGGTCGCGCAGGACGCAGCCCTTGGTGAGCGCGGTCAGCGCCGGCGAGAACTGGTAGTCGTTGAAGTCGCCGAGCGAGACCACGCTGGCCTGCGGGTCGGCGGCCAGCAGCTTGGCGACGAAGGCCTGCTCGATGCCGGCCTGCTTGACCCGCTGCACCTCGGAGGAGCGGGTCGGGGCCTGGAAGCGGCTGTCGATGCCCTGGTCGCCGCCCTTGCTGTTGAAGTGGTTGGCGATGACGAAGACCTTCTTGCCCTTGAACGAGAACTGGCCGACCAGCGGCTTGCGGCTGGAGTTCCAGGCCTCGTTGCCGGGGTCGATCCGGCCGGGCGAGGCGGTCAGGGCGGTGGTCCGGCCCTTGCCGGCGACGTCGACGGCGGTGGTGGCCGAGCCGCCCGCGATGTCGGTGAAGGAGACCCGCTGCGGGTTGAACAGGAAGACCTGGCGGATGTTCCCGCCGGGCTCGCCGCCGTCCTTGTTGTTCTCGGGGTTGATGGCACGCCAGTCGTACGCCGGGCCGCCGGCCGCCTTGATCGCGGCGACGAACTTGGCCACGGTGGCGCTCGCGTCCACGGTGCCGTCGTTGGTGGCGCCGTTGTTGTCCTGGATCTCCTCCAGGGTCACGATGTCGGGCGAGCGCAGGTTGGTCACCACGCCCTTGGCGAGCTCGGCGAACTTGGCGTCCGGGTCGCCGGGGTCGAGGTTCTCCACGTTGTAGGTGGCGACGGAGAGTTCGCCGGCCGCCGCCGGCTTGGTGACCTCGCGTTCCAGGCCGTTGTCCTGGAGGGTTCCCAGGGTGGAGGCCGCCAGGGTGTAGCCGCCGAACTGGTTGTAGTCCAGCGGGCCGGTGGTCAGGCCCTTGAGCTGGTCGCCGACGTTGGCCAGCGGGAACGGCTTCTCGGCCTCCGGGGTGAGCGCCTGGACCATCAGCCGGCCGGAGTTGGGCTTGTCGTAGCCGAGGTAGACCGCGCCGCCGCGCTTGGACTTCTCGTCCTCGCGCCGGGCCTCGACCCACAGCTCGTGGTACTGGTCGGTGGCCTGCACCACGCGGACGTTCTTGACCTGGACGTTCATCCCCTCCAGGGACTCGAACAGGTCCAGCGCGTAGGTGCCGGGCTTCAGCGGCAGGGCCTCGATCGAGCCGCCGGCCGCCTGGGCCGTGTACTCGGCGGGGATGGAGTCGTCGTTCAGCACGACCGGCGCGGGCACCGGGTTGCCGGAGGAGACCACGGTCACCAGCGGGTTGGTCAGCTCGGTGACGGACTGGCTGCCGCCGGCCTGGTTCGGGTAGTACTCGGTCACCTTGGCGGTCACCAGGACCGAGTCGCCGACCTTGACGGTCGGGGCGGCGCTGCCGGTGTAGACGAACACGCCCTCGCTGGTGGCCGGGTCGGCGTCCGGCGTGGTGTCCTGGATCCAGAAGCCCTTGGAGCCGTAGGTGCGCACGCCGGTGACCACACCGGGGATGCCGGGGACGGTCTGGCCGGCCTTCGGCGACACCCGGGTGGTGCCCTGGATGTCGTGGATCCGCACGGTGCCGGGCTCGGTCGGGTTCGGCGGGGTGGTCGGGCCGCCGGTGCTCTCGCCCTTGCTGTTGGTGGGGGTCGGGTCGCCGGCCTTGAGGTCGGCCGCGTTGTCGTCGGTGTCGGCGAGGTTCGCGGCGCGGGCCACCGAAGCGGTGTTGCTCGCGCCGGCGGCGGGGCCGCTGCCCTCGCGGACCACCGCGGTGCCGAAGCCGACCAGGTCGCGCACGCGCGGCTCGGCGGCACAGTCGGCGGCGGTCTTGCAGGTGAGCGGGGCGGTGCCCTGGACGAGGGCGACGGTGCCGGCGGTGCCGGACAGCGCGAGGGTGCCGGTGGCGTCCGGGGTCGGCAGGTCGACGGTGCCGCCGGTGCCGGCCGCACCGGCCACCAGGTAGCGGCCGCCGGGGGCTATCGAACCGGCGAGCGGGGTGACGCTCCACGCCGAGGTCGGGCCGGGGCTGGCCGAGATGTACTGCACGCTGAAGTCGGCCAGGCCGAACGCGGCGCCACCCTTGTTGGCCAGCTCGATGAAGTCGTTCTTCAGCGTGGCACCGGAGTTGCCGCCACCGCCGTAGACCTCGGCGATCACCGCGTCGGCGGACGGCGCGGCGGCGGCACCCGGCAGCGGGACGAGCACGAGCGAGGCCGCGACGCCGGCCGGGAGGATGGTGGCGCGCAGCAGCGCCCTGCGGGAGCGGGGGCGGGCGGTGGGCTTGGACACCGGTACAGGACTCCTTGATCTGCCCGGTCCCGTCACGGCGGTCCGTTCCGGGCAGGGCGGCGGCCCGGCCGACGTGGGGTCTCCGGGCGGTTGAGGGTATGTCAGAGCGCTTACTACTCGCGTAGATCCGAGGCCCGCGGGCACGTCGGCCTGCCAAAGATACGCGCGTAGAAAATGACGCGACAAGAGCTTGCGCGTTAACTCTTGGCGCGGACACGGTCGCCCACCGGCACGAAGGCGTCCAGCCCTTGGACAGGCTCCCTGCATAGATCAACATTTCCCAACAGTCGGCCGTCGACCTGTTGATTCGAGTCGACCTCCCGCCGGTTTCGGCCAACGGCCTGATCTGAAGCTGCGTCAACACCCTTGACGGGTCCGGGAATCACCGCTGTCATGTGTGACATTCCGTTGGAACGCGTTGGCTTTGGTTGCCTTCTGTTCCGACTCACCCTCACCCTGCAGGAGCCCACCCGTGCTGTCCCGCAGAACCACCTGGCGCCGCCGATCGGTCTCGGCGCTCACCTCGCTCGCCCTGCTGACCGGTGGCGCCGCCCTCACCGCGACCGTCCAGCTGGCGAGTGCGCCGCCCGCACTGGCCCTGGACAACGGCCTCGCCCTCACTCCGCAGATGGGTTTCAACAACTGGAACTCCACCTGGTGCGGCAGTGACTTCAACGAGGCGATGGTCAAGGGCATCGCCGACCTCTTCGTCAGCAAGGGCCTCAAGGAGGCCGGCTACCAGTACGTCAACCTGGACGACTGCTGGGCGCTGCCCGACCGGGACGCCGCCGGCAACCTGGTGCCCGACCCGGTGCGCTTCCCCAACGGCATCAAGGCCGTCGCCGACTACGTGCACTCCAAGGGCCTCAAGTTCGGCATCTACTCCAGCGCCGGGACGAGGACCTGCGACGTCAGGGGCTTCCCCGGCGGGCTCGGCCACGAGCGGCAGGACGCCGCACTGTGGGCCTCCTGGGGCGTGGACTACCTCAAGTACGACAACTGCAACAACCAGGGCGTGGACGCCCGGCAGCGGTACACGACCATGCGGGACGCGCTCCAGGCCACCGGCCGCCCGATCCTGCTGAGCATCTGCGAGTGGGGCGCCAACCAGCCGTGGAACTGGGCGCAGCCGGTCGGCAACTCCTGGCGCACCACCGGCGACATCAGCGACTCCTGGTCCAGCATGATCACCATCGCGCACCAGAACCAGCAGCTCGCACCGTACGCCCGTACGGGTGCCTGGAACGACCCGGACATGCTGGAGGTCGGCAACGGCGGGATGACCGAGACCGAGTACCGCACCCACTTCAGCCTCTGGGCCCAGATGGCCGCCCCGCTGCTGATCGGCACCGACCTGCGGACGGCCGACGCGGAGACCTTCGACATCCTGACCAACAAGGACGTCATAGCCGTCGACCAGGACCCGCTGGGCCGGCAGGGCACCGTGGTGTCCTCCTCCGGCGGCAAGGTCGTGATGTCCAAGCCGCTGGCGGACGGCAGCCGTGCGGTGACCCTGACCAACGAGGGGACGTTCACCGCGACCGTCGCCACGACCGTTCAGGCGGTCGGCATCGGCGGCGCGACCTCGTACGCCGTCAAGGACCTGTGGAGCAAGCAGACCGGCAGCACCACCGGGGCGATCAGCGCCTCGGTGCCGGCGCACGGCACGGTGATGCTCCGGGTCACCCCCGGCAGCCCGGTGCCGCCGCCCGCCGGGATGAACCGGCTCAGCGACCTGTCCTGGACCTCCGCGATCAACGGCTGGGGCCCGGCGGAACGGGACCGCAGCAACGGTGAGACCGGCACCGGTGACGGACGCACCCTGGCTCTGCGCGGCGCCGCGTACAGCCGGGGTCTGGGCGTGCACGCCTCCAGCGACATCCGCTACCACCTCGGCGGCACCTGCCGGAACATCACCGTGGACGTGGGCGTGGACGACGAGGCGTACGGCAACGGTTCGGTGGTCTTCCAGATCTGGAAGGACGGCACCAAGGCCGCCGACAGCGGGACGCTGACCGGTCGCGACGCGGTCCGGCGGCTCAGCGCGGACCTCACCGGCGCCGCCGACCTGCGGCTGGTGGTCACCGACGCCGGCGACGGCGCGCGGTACGACCACGCCGACTGGGCCGATCCCAAGCTCGCCTGCGGCGGTGGCCCGGCGGCCGGCACCCGGCCGCTGAGCGACCTGCCGTGGTCCGCCGCGGTCAACGGCTGGGGCCCGGTCGAGCGGGACCGCAGCAACAACGAGGCCCCGGCGGGCGACGGCCACACCCTGACCGTCCAGGGCGCGACCTACGCCAAGGGCCTCGGCACCCACGCCTACAGCGAGATCACCTACTACCTGGGCGGCGACTGCACCTCCCTCAGCACCGACGTGGGCGTGGACGACGAGTCCGCCACCAAGGGCTCGGTGGTCTTCCAGATCTGGAAGGACGGCACCAAGGCCGCCGACAGCGGCCTGCTCACCTACCAGGACGCGGCCAAGCACCTGACGGCCGATCTGACGGGTGCGCTGGAGCTGCGGTTGGTGGTCACCGACGGCGGGGACGGGGCCTCCTCGGACCACGCCGACTGGGCGGCGCCGCAGCTGACCTGCTGAGCGCGGGCCCGGGCCGCTGATCCGTGCCGGACGGCACGGGGCCCGCCGGTCCGGAGTTCGACTCCGGGCCGGCGGGCCCTCGGTGGTGCGGAGCGGTGGGGCGACGTGTGGGGCGGAGCGGCCGGTGCGGGCCGCTCCGGGGGTCAGTCCTGGACGGCGGCGGGCTCGCGGACGGCCGCCGACCACTTCTGCTCGACCCGGCCGAACTTCCAGTACGCGACCGCGCCGATCCAGGTCAGCACGAACAGGCCGACGATCGCGTAGCCCACCAGGTTGAGGTCGAGCTCCGCGATCCAGCCGACCGGGCCCGAGGTGATCTCCAGCTTCTCGCCGAGCAGCCCGACCAGCTCGATGACGCCGATCACCAGGGCCACCAGCACCGACAGGCCGGTCACGGTGAGGTTGTAGTAGATCTTGCGGACCGGCTTGGAGAAGGCCCACTCGTAGGCGAAGTTCATGAACGAGCCGTCGATGGTGTCCAGCAGGCTCATGCCCGCCGCGAACAGCACCGGCAGCACCAGCAGCGCGTACCAGGGCAGTGAGAAGGCCGCCGCGCCGCCGGCCAGCACCAGCAGCGAGACCTCGGTCGCGGTGTCGAAGCCGAGGCCGAACAGCAGGCCGACCAGGTACATGTGCCAGGGCTTGGTGACCGCCCGGGTGACCCGGCCGAGGATCCGGTTCATGAAGCCGCGCTTGTCGAGCTGGCGCTCCAGCTCCGCCTCGTCGTACTCGCCCTGGCGCATCCTGCGGAACACCTTGAGGATGCCGTTGAAGGCGCCGAGGTTGATCAGCCCGATCAGCACCAGGAAGGTGCCGGAGACCGAGACGCCGATCAGTCCGGTGGCGTTGTGCAGCGAGGAGTCGTCCGACTCGACCTGGCCGGCCAGCGACTGGATGCCGAAGGCGAGCAGCGCGCACAGGCCGAAGACGATGGACGAGTGGCCGAGCGAGAACCAGAAGCCCACCGAGAGCGGCCGCTTGCCCTGCCCCATCAGCTTGCGGGTGGTGTTGTCGATGGCCGCGATGTGGTCGGCGTCGAAGGCGTGCCGCATGCCCAGCGTGTAGGCCGTCAGGCCCATGCCAGCGCCGAAGACCTGGCCGCCGACGTCGTAATGCCGGGGCGCGATGACCGCCAGCAGGGTGAACCATCCGATGACGTGCAGGGCGAGGATGAAGCCGCCCATCCCCGCGAGACGGATCCACTCGTCCCGGGTGAGCCGGTCGCGCAGTCGGCCAGTCGCTGACATGGAGGTCCTCTCGGGGCGGGTGGTCGAGCCGGGCCAGTTTTCCCCCCTGTTGTACCCATGTGCAAATCATGCGCAACAGCGACCGCGAATCGTCTGCCTACATCTCGCACACCGGACCGGTGACCGCCGGGGAGATGTCACACCTCGTACACGGTCCGGTAACGCACCGATACTTACGCCCGCCTCGTCTACGCGCGGATACTCGATGCCGTCCGCGCGGCCGACCCGGCCCGGACACCCCCGACTCCCCACGGAGGAACGGCAGATGACCACCTTCCGGCACATCCGCGGCAAGGCCGCCACCACCACCCTGGCCGTGCTGACGGCCGCCCTCACCGGCCTCGCCGCCCCGGCCCCCGCCGCGCACGCCGCGGCGCGGACCCCCGCCCGCGCCGGTGCGCAGGCCGCCACCTCCGCCGTCCCGCACCGGGTGCTGTTCGACAACACCAAGGCCGAGACCGCCGGCAACGCCGACTGGATCATCAGCACCGCCCAGCCCGACCCGCTGGCCCAGAACCCCGCCCCCACCACCGAGCGGAGCTGGACCGGCGCCCTCTCCGCCTGGGGCGTCGCCCTGCAACGGACCGGCCAGTACACCCTGAAGACGCTGCCCGCCGGCAACACCATCAGCTACGGCGGCGGCGGCGCGCTGGACCTCGCCAACTTCGACACCTTCGTGGTCGCCGAGCCGAACACCAGATTCAGCGCGGCCGAGAAGACCGCCGTCATGCGGTTCGTGCAGAACGGGGGCGGCCTGTTCCTGATCTCCGACCACCTCAACAGCGACCGCAACAACGACGGCTGGGACTCCCCGAAGATCATCAACGACCTGTTCACCAGCAACGGCGTCGACAACACCGACCCGTTCGGCTTCTCGGTCGACCTGGCCAACATCTCCACCGACAACCCGCGCGCCGACTCCCTCCCGGCCGACCCGGTGCTGCACGGGCCGTTCGGCACCGTCACCGGCTCCATCCTGCGCAGTGGCACCACGTTCACCCTCAAGCCCGCCGACAACGCCGCCGTCAAGGGCCTGCTCCACCGCACCGGCTACAGCGGCAACACCGGCGCCTTCTTCGTCACCAGCACCTTCGGCAGCGGCCGGGTCGCCGCCTGGGGCGACAGCTCCCCCGTCGACGACGGCACCGGCCAGTCCGGCAACACCCTCTACAACGGTTGGGACGACCCGGCCGGCACCGACGCGGCCCTGGCCCTGAACGCCACCGCCTGGCTCAGCAAGGCCTGAAGCCCGCGGCCCGAGGCCTGAACGCCGCGGCCTCGGCCCCGAACCCTGCACCCCCGGCCGTGCCCAGCGGCGGCCGACCGGGAGGCTGGGCAGGCGGCCGACCGGGAGCCCGAGCAGGCGACCGACCGGGAGGCTGGGCGCAATGTCCACTATTGTCTGATTCGGCGACCGTCCGGCCGGGCCGCCCGGAGCCTTCAGCCGCTCCCCGCGCGTCCGGCCCGACGGCCACCGGCCGACCGGACCGCCCACGCGCAGGGAGCAGCCACCATGCGGCACCCCACCTCGTACCCGTACCCGATCACCCGCGAGGACGTCCGCATCCCGCTGCCCGACGGCACCCTGCTGCACGCCCGGGTCTGGCGGCCCGTCACCCCCGAACCGGTGCCCGTCCTGCTGGAGTACCTGGCCTCCCGGCTCACCGACCGGACGGCCCGGCGCGACGCCGAGCGGCACCCCTGGTACGCCGGCCACGGCTACGCCTCCGTCCGGGTCGATGCCCGCGGACACGGGAACTCCCAGGGCGTCCCGGCCGCCGAGGACAGCGGGCAGCAGGAGGCCGACGGCGCCGCGGTGATCGACTGGCTCGCCGGCCGGCCCTGGTCCAGTGGCGCGGTCGGCCTGTTCGGCCTCGCCGACGGCGCCACCCTCGGCCTGCGGATCGCCGCGCTCGCACCCCCGCCGCTGCGGGCCGTCGTCGCCGTCTGCGCCGCCGACGACCGGTACGGCGACGACGGGTCCTACCCGGGCGGCTCGCTGCACGCCGTCGACCTGCACGCCCGCTCCGCCGCCGCGCTGGCCCTCGCCGCCCTCCCGCCGGACCCGCGCCACGTCGGCGACGACTGGCGGCGGATGTGGACCGAACGGCTGGACGCCCTGACCCCCGCCGTCCACGAGCGGCTCGCCCACCAGCACCGCGACGACCACTGGCGGCGCGGCAGCCTCCGCGAGGACTACGGCTCGGTCACCGCCGCCGTGCTCGCGGTGGCCGGCTGGGCCGGCCCGCACGCGGACACCGTGCTGCGCCTGGTCGAGCACCTGGACGCCCCGGTGCGCGGCATCATCGGTCCCTGGCCGCAGCAGTACCCCGACCGGGGACGGCCCCCCGGCCCGGCGATCGGCTTCCTCCAGGAGAGCCTGCGCTGGTGGGACCAGTGGCTCAGGGGCCGGGACACCGGCGTACTGACCGAGCCCGCGCTGCGCAGCTGGATGAACGAGTCGGTGCCGCCGGCCACCGCCTACGCCAACCGGCCCGGCCGCTGGGTGGGCGACGAGTCCTGGCCCTCCCCCGACGTCCGGGAGATCCACTACGGCCTGGACACCGCGCTGCGGACCGCGGGCACCGCCTCCGGGGACCGCTTCGTCCGGGTCCGCTCCCCCCAGCACACCGGCATCGACGCCGGACACCCGCGCCCGCTCGGCGGCCCCGCCGACCTGCCGCCCGACCAGCGGGAGGAGGACGGGCGCTCGATCTGCTTCGACTCCACCCCGCTGCCCGAGGCGGTCGAGGTCCTGGGGCGCCCGGGCGTGCGGCTGCGGGTGCGCTGCGACAGCCGGCGCGGCCAGGTCGCCGCCCGGCTGTGCGACGTCGCCCCGGACGGCGCCTCCACCCTGGTCACCCGCGGCGTGCTCAACCTGACCGCCCGGCACGGCACGGACCGCACGGTCGGCTGGGAGCCGGGCGCCGTCGAGGAGGTCGACCTCGACCTGACGGCCGTCGCCCACGACTTCCCGGCCGGCCACCGGCTGCGGCTGGCGCTCTCCTGCTCGTACTGGCCCTGGGTGTGGCCGCAGCCCGAGGCGGCCGGCTTCGAGGTCGACCCGGGGCACAGCACACTGACCCTGCCGGTGCGCCACCTGGCCGCGGACGCCGGCAGCCGCCCGATCACCTTCGAGGCGCCCGAGCAGGCCACAGCGCTGGACGTCGCCACCGCCGAGCCGCTCACCGCCCGCCCCGACCGACTGGCCGTCCACGACGTCGCCGCCGGCGAGTGGCGGCTGGAGGTCTCCCCCGACGTCGGCGCCGCCCACACCCATCCGGACGGCCTGGTCCACCAGGAGCACGCCCTGGAGGCGTACCGGATCGGCTCGGACGACCCCCTGGGCGCGCAGGCCCGCTCGGACCGGACGGTCCGGCTGGAGCGCCCCGACATCGGGTGGGACGTCACCGTCCAGAGCCGCTCCGAGATCAGCTGCGACGCCACCCACTTCATCACCCGCGACCACGTGCGGGCCCTGGAGGGCGGCAGCGTCCTGTTCGACCGGCACTGGGAGCGGCGGATCCCCCGCACGGCCTGCTAGGACTTGTCCGCGAGGTCCCGCCGGCTGCGGGCGCGGTGCCGGCGGATCAGCTCCGCGTAGCGGTGGCCGCTGGTCTTCACGGTGCGCCGCTGGGTCTCGTAGTCGACCCGGATCAGGCCGAAGCGCTTGTCGTAGCCGTACGCCCACTCGAAGTTGTCGAGCAGGGACCAGGCGAAGTACCCGGCCAGCGGGGCGCCCTGGGCGGCTGCGGAGGCGCAGGCGGCGAGGTGGCGCTCCAGGTAGGCGGTGCGCTCCGGGTCGTGGACGCTGCCGTCGGGCGCGACGGTGTCCCGGTAGGCGGCGCCGTTCTCGGTGACGTACAGCTTCGGTGCGTTGTACTCCTTGGTGAGGCGCAGCAGGAGTTCCTCGATGCCGGGGGCGTGCACCTCCCAGGGCATCGCGGTGTGCTCGGGGCCGGGGCCGGGCAGCTGGCGGAAGCGCGGCGCGGGGCCGGCGGGGTCGTCGGCGACGATCTGGCGGAAGTAGTAGTTCAGGCCGAGCCAGTCGAGCGGGGCCGAGATCAGTTCCAGGTCGCCGTCGCGGACGGGGAGTTCGACGCCGTAGAGGTCGACCATGTCCTGCGGGTAGCCGCGCCCGAGCACCGGGTCGAGCCACCAGCGGTTGATGTGCCCGTCGGCGCGGACGGCCGCGGCGAGGTCCTCGGGGCGGTCGCTGCCGGGCTCGATGGTGGAGAGGTTGTTGACGATGCCGATCCGGGCGCCGGGGACGTGCGCCCGCAGCGCCCGGACGGCCAGGCCGTGGCCGAGGTGCAGGTGGTAGGAGGCCCGGACGGCGGCGGTCAGGTCGGTCAGGCCGGGGGCCATGGCGCCGTCGAGGTGGCCGATCCAGGCCGAGCAGAGCGGCTCGTTGAGGGTGGCCCAGTGGGTGACCCGGTCGCCGAGCCGTTCGGCGACGACGGCCGCGTACTCGCCGAAGCGTTCCGCGGTGGAGCGCTCGGGCCATCCGCCGCGGTCCTGCTGGGCCTGCGGGAGGTCCCAGTGGTACAGGGTGGGAAAGGGGGTGATGCCGGCCTCCAGCAGCGCGTCGACCAGACGGTCGTAGAACGCCAGGCCGGCCGCGTTGACCCGGCCGTCGGCCTGCGGCACCACGCGGGGCCAGGCGATGGAGAACCGGTAGGCGTCCAGGCCGAGTTGCCGCATCAGGCCGAGGTCCTCGGGCCAGCGGCGGTAGTGGTCGCAGGCGGTGTCGCCGGTGTCGCCGCCGGCGACCTTCCCGGGGGTGTGGGAGAAGGTGTCCCAGATGGAGGGTGCGCGGCCGTCGGCGTCCACGGCCCCTTCGACCTGGTACGCGGCGGTGGCCGCGCCCCAGACGAAGTCGTCCGGGAGTGCACTGAGGTCGTTCACGGCAAACCTTTCACGGAGGGTCACTTGACGGCCCCGGCGGTCAGGCCGGCGACCAGGTAGCGCTGCAGCAGGAGGAAGCCGGCGACCACGGGCACGCTGACCACCAGGGAGGCGGCCATCACCTGGTTCCAGTACACGTCGGTCTGGGTGGCGTAGCCCTGGAGGCCGACGGCGAGGGTGCGGGTCTCGTCGTTGGTCATGACGGAGGCGAACAGCACCTCGCCCCAGGCGGTCATGAAGGCGTAGACGGCGACCGCGACGATGCCGGGCACGGCGGCCGGGACGATGATCCGCACCAGGGTCCGCAGCGGTCCGCAGCCGTCGACGGCGGCGGCCTCGTCGAGGTCGCGCGGGATGGAGTCGAGGTAGCCGACCAGCATCCAGATCGAGAAGGGGAGCGAGAAGGTCAGGTAGGTGAGGATCAGCCCGCCCCGGCTGCCGTACAGGGCGAGGCCGGTGGTGTTGCCGATGTTGACGAAGAGCAGGAACAGCGGCAGCAGGAAGAGGATCCCGGGGAACATCTGGGTGGACAGCACCGTGACGGTGAACAGCCTGCGTCCGCGGAAGCGGTAGCGGCTCACGGCGTACGCGGCGAGGATCGCGATCAGCACCGAGCAGAGGGTGGCGCCGCCGGCCACGATCAGCGAGTTCACGACGTACCGGCCGAGCGGGACGGTCCTCCAGATGTCCACGTACGGTCGCAGGGTCACGGTGCTGGGGATCCAGCGGAACGGCCCCTGGACGTCCTGCAGCGGCTTCAGCGAGGAGCTGAGCATCACCAGCACCGGGGTGAGGGTGAAGACCAGCAGCACGGCGAGCGCGATCCGGCGGATCCACCGGTAGGAGGCGGGTGGATTAATCATCGGCGCCCTTCCGGCGCGAGGTGGCGAACAGGTAGGCGGCCGTGACCAGCAGCAGGAAGAGCAGCAGCAGCACGGACATGGCCGAGCCGGAGCCGAAGTTCCAGGTGACGAAGGAGGACTGGTAGATGTGGACGGAGATCAGGTCCGCCGCCTCCGGGGCCGAGCGGCCGAACAGCACGTACGGCGTGTTGAAGTCGTTGAAGGTCCACAGGAAGAGGACCAGGACCAGCACCAGGTTGACCGGGCGCAGCGACGGCAGGGTGATCCGGCGGATCTGCTGCCAGACGCCGGCGCCGTCCATCGCGGCGGCCTCGTAGAGCTCGCGCGGGATGTTCTGCAGGCCGGCCGTCAGGGTGAGGAAGGCGAACGGCCAGGACTTCCAGACCGAGACGGTGAGCAGGGCGGCGAAGCTGTTGTCGCCGATCAGCCAGAACGGCCGGTCCGAGGTGAGGTGGAGCTGGTCGTGCAGCACGTGGTTGATCAGGCCGGTGTCGCGCTGGAACATGAAGGACCAGGTGATGACGGCGGCGTACACCGGGAGGGCGTAGGGCAGCAGGAAGGCCGCGCGGAGCAGCCCCCTGCCCTTGAAGGCGTCCTGCATGAAGATCGCCGCCGCGGTGCCGATCAGCCAGGAGAGGCCGACCGACAGCACGGTGAAGGTACAGGTGACCGAGAACGAGTGCAGCAGCGACCGGCCGACGGGGGCGCTGAAGTCCACCGCCGTGCGGTAGTTCCCCAGGCCGGTCCAGGGTGCGGCCGACCAGTCCCGGATGAAGAACTGGGTGAGCCGGCTGAAGCTCATCACGATGCCGACCACCATGGGCACGAGGTGGATCAGCAGCTCCAGGGCGAGGGCGGGGAGCAGGAGCAGGTAGGGCAGGCTCGGGCGGTACCGGCCCGGGCGGGACCGGCCCGAGGCGGATCGGATCGGGGCGGATCGGATCGGGGCGGATCGGATCGGGGCGGATCGGATCGGTCGCGTCCGCACGTCAGGAGGCCGGCATCTGCTGCTGGGCCTTGGTGAGCTCGGCCTTGACGGTGTCCTCGGTGACCGGCTTGCCGGCCGCGGCGGAGGCGAGCAGGTTCTTGACGGCGGTGCCGATCAGGGTCTCGAACTGGCTCTCGTTCGCGACCTGCGGCAGCGGCTGGGCGCTACTGCCCAGGACGTCGGCCAGGGCCTTCAGTTCGGGGGTGGCGAAGGCGGGGTCGGCCTGGGCGGCCCTGACCGGCGGGATGGAGCCGTAGGTCCGGTTGAGCTGCTTCTGCTCCTCGTCGCCGGTCATGAACTTCACGAACTGGAGCGCACCGTCCTTGTTCCGGGTGTTCCTGAAGACGGCGAGGTTGATGCCGGCCACCATCGAGGTGGTGGCCCGGGTGCCGGAGGCGCCGGCGGGGACGGGGATCGGGACGACGCCGAAGTCCTCGGGGTTCATGCCGTGGGACTTGAGGTTGGCGCCGGCGGACTGCCACATCAGCATGGCGGCCTTGCCGGTGGCGAAGTCGGTGACGGACTGGTTGTTGGCGTACTCGGCGTTGCCGGGCGCGGCGATCCGGTCCCTGGCGATGAAGTCGACGTACTGCTTGATCGCGGCGACGGCCTCGGGGGTGTCGAAGGCGGGCCTGCCGGAGCCGTCGAACCAGGCGGTGCCGTGCTGGAGGCCGAGGGCGAAGGCGTGGTGGACGTTCTCGGAGACGTTGCCGCCCTCGATCGCCAGGCCGTACCGGCCGTCCCCGGTGAGCTTCTGGCCGTCGGCGACCAGTTCCTCCCAGGTGGTGGGCGGGTGCGCGATGCCGGCGTCGCGGAAGGCCTTGACGTTGTAGTAGAGCCCGTAGGCCATGGAGTAGAGCGGCACGGCGGCCGGGTCCTTGCCGGCCGCGCCGGCCGAGGCGATGGTGGCGGGCAGGAAGCGGTCCTTGCCGCCGATCGCCGCGAAGGTTGCGTCGTCGAAGGGCAGCAGTGCGCCGGTGGCCTGGAGGGAGGCGGACCAGGTGTTGCCGATGTTGAGGACGTCGGGGCCCTGGCCGGAGGCGGTGGCGGCGAGGATCCGGTTCAGCAGGTCGGACCAGGGCACCACCTCCAGCTTGACCTTGATGCCGGTCTGCGCCTCGAACTTTCTCAGCTCGGGCTCCAGGACCTCCTTGTCGTTCTCCAGGCTGGTGCCCTGGTTGGAGGCCCAGTACGTGAGAGTCTTGGGGCTGCTGTTGTCGCCGCCGGAGCTGCTGGAGCCTCCGCCGCAGGCGGTGGCGGTCAGGGCGAGCGTGGCGACAAGTGCGGTGGCGGCGGCGAGGCGGTTGATGCGCATGACCGTTGCCCCTCTCGGGCGGGGTGGCGTGGTGGGGGGTGAAGTGCGCGATGCGGCGGCTTACTTCACGCCGTGATTTAACGTGTGAGAAAAGCTGGCGTCAAGGGTTTGTGCAGCGTAGATTCAGCCCAGGAGGGAGAGTCCATGACACTTCGAGGCAAGCAGACCGTGCGTGACCTGCGGCGGGGCAGCAGATCGACCCTGTTGCGCAGGCTGTACTTCGACGGGCCGCTGAGCCGGCAGGAGCTCGGCCGGATCAGCGGCCTGAGCGCCGGATCGATCAGCAACGTGATCGGCGAGCTGCTCACCGACGGCCTGGTGGAGGAGTGCGGCTCGGTCGAGTCGGACGGCGGACGGCCGCGGATCCTGCTCCGGGTACCGCCCGGCCGGGCCCACCTGGTGGGGGTGGACGTCGGCGAGACACAGGTCCGGGTCGCGCTGTTCGACCTGACCCTGACCGAGCTGGCCGCCAGCGACCACGCGCTCTCCGACAAGGGTCACGACGTCGACCACGTGGTCGAGTTGATCCTCACCGGGCTGGCCGAGGTGCTGGCCGCGACCGGCGTCGACCCGGACACCGTGCTCGGCGTCGGCGTCGGCGTCCCCGGCATCGTCGAACAGGGCGAGGAGGCCGAGCACGGCCGGGGGATCGTGGTGCACAGCCAGACCGTCGACTGGGACGCGGTGCCGCTCGGCCGGCTGCTGCGGGCCGGCACCGACCTGCCGCTGCACGTCGACAACGGCGCCAAGACCCTCGGCCAGGCCGAGATGTGGTTCGGCGCGGGCCGGGGCACCCGGCACGCCGTGATCGCCCTGTTCGGCTCGGGCGTGGGCGCCTGTGTGATCGCCGACGGCGTCCGGTTCCGCGGCGCCACCAGCAGCGCCGGCGAGTGGGGGCACACCAAGGTGCACGTCGGCGGCCGGCTCTGCCGGTGCGGCTCGCGCGGCTGCCTGGAGGCCTACGTCGGCGCCGAGGCGCTGGTCGAGCGCTGGGGCGCCGCGCCCGCCGGCTCCAGCGAGAAGGCCGGCCTGGCCGCCCTGCTGACCGCGGCCGAGGCCGGGGAGCCCGCCGCCGTCGAGCTGCTGGCGGAGGCCGCCGAGTACTTCGGTGCGGCCATCGCCGACCTGATCAACCTGTTCAACCCCGAGCGGATCGTGATCGGCGGCTGGGCCGGCCTGATGCTCGGCCCGCGCCTGCTGCCCGCCGTGCGGGAGGCCGCGACGGCCTACGCGCTGCGCTTCCCGCGCGCCCAGACCTCGATCGAGCTCGGACGGCTGGGCCCGGACGCCGTCACGGTCGGCGCGGCCACCCTGCCGCTGTCGCAGTTTCTCGACTCGGGCGGTGAACTCCCGGCCCGGGCAGCAGCCACGAGCTGACCGGCCGTCACCTGCCCCGACCAGCGACGACGCCGCGAGGGCGGGGCCGACGGCCGGTCAACCGGCCTCCCCTGCGCGGGAGATGCTCCGGTCCGGACTCGCGACCGGGGGGTTGACACCCGCTCCGGGCGGCCCCGAGACTCCTGCCGGGGAGCGCTCTCCGAGCCTCCGTCGAAACGACCGGCGACCCCATCGCCCCGCTCCCGGCGCCCCTGTGCCGCGCCGGCCGGCCCGTCCGCCGGTCCCCGTGGACGTCCCCTCGTCCGCGCCCCACCCCCACCACCCCACCCACCGCAGGAGAAGCCCGTGAGGCTCACTTCAGCACGCCCCGACGGCAGAGCCGCCCTCGGTCGCCGCGGTTCCGCCGGCCTGCTGGGCCTGGCCCTGCTCTCCGGCGCCGTCCTGGCGCTCCCGAGCACCGCCGCCCAGGCCGCCGACACCCTGATCTCGCAGGGCAAGGCCGTCACCGCCTCCTCCACCGAGAACGCCGGCACCACCGCCGCACTCGCCGTGGACGGCAACACCGGCACCCGCTGGTCCTCCGCCCCCGCCGACCAGCAGTGGCTCCAGGTCGACCTCGGCGCCACCGCCACCATCGGCAAGGTCGTGCTCAACTGGGAGGCGGCGTACGGCAAGGCGTACCAGATCCAGACCTCCGCCGACGGCACCACCTGGACCACGGTCTACTCCACCACCACCGGTACCGGCGGCACCGAGACCCTGAACCTCTCCGCCACCGGCCGCTACGTGCGGATGAACGGCATCACCCGGGGCACCGGCTACGGCTACTCGCTCTGGGAGTTCCAGGTCTTCGGCTCCTTCGGCACCACCACCCCGGGCACCTGCGGCACCGCCGACGCCGCCCAGGGACGCCCCGCCACCGCCTCCTCCACCGAGAACGCCGGCACCGCCCCCGCACTCGCCGTGGACGGCAACACCGGCACCCGCTGGTCCTCCGCACCCGGCGACCGGCAGTGGCTCCAGGTCGACCTCGGCTCGACCCGGCAGATCTGCCAGGTGGTGCTCGACTGGGAGACCGCGTACGGGAAGTCGTACCAGATCCAGACCTCCGACAACGGGACCGCCTGGACCACCGTCTACTCCACCACCACCGGCACCGGCGGCACCGAGACCCTGAACGTCTCCGGCAGCGGGCGCTACCTGCGGATGAACGGCACCGCCCGGGGCACCGCGTGGGGCTACTCGCTGTGGGAGCTCGGCGTGCACACCGCGGACGGTCCGACCGTGCCCCCGGTCCAGGGCGGCGGCGACCTCGGCCCGAACGTCCTGGTCTTCGACCCGTCCACGCCCGGCATCCAGGCCAGGGTCGACCAGGTCTTCGCCCGGCAGGAGTCCAACCAGTTCGGCAACGAGCGGTACGCGCTGCTCTTCAAGCCGGGCACGTACAACGACATCAACGCCCAGATCGGCTTCTACACCTCGATCGCGGGCCTCGGCCTCAGCCCCGACGACACCACCTTCAACGGCGACGTCACCGTGGACGCGGGCTGGATGGGCGGCAACGCCACCCAGAACTTCTGGCGCTCCGCGGAGAACCTGCACCTCAAGCCGGTCAGCGGCACCGACCGCTGGGCGGTCTCGCAGGCCGCGCCGTTCCGCCGGATGCACGTCGAGGGCGGTCTAGACCTCGCGCCGAACGGCTACGGCTGGGCCAGCGGCGGCTACATCGCCGACTCCCGGATCGACGGCACCGTCGGCAACTACTCGCAGCAGCAGTGGTACACCCGCGACAGCGCCATCGGCGGGTTCACCAACGGCGTGTGGAACCAGACCTTCTCCGGCGTCCAGGGCGCCCCCGCCCAGGGCTTCCCCAACCCGCCGTACACCACGCTCGCCACCACCCCGGTCTCCCGCGAGAAGCCGTTCCTCTACCTCGACGGCAACGGCTACCGGGTGTTCGTGCCGAGCAAGCGCACCGACGCCGCCGGCGTCTCCTGGGCGAACGGCCCCGGCGCCGGCAGCTCGCTGCCACTCGACCGGTTCTACCTGGTCAAGCCCGGTGCCACCGCGGCCACCATCAACCAGGCGCTGTCCCAGGGCCTCAACCTGCTGTTCACCCCGGGCGTCTACCACGTCGACCGGACGATCGAGGTCACCCGGCCCGGCACCGTGGTGCTCGGCCTCGGCCTCGCCACCGTCGTCCCCGACAACGGCGTGGTCGCGATGCGGACCGCCGACGTGGACGGCATCCGGCTCGCCGGCCTGCTGTTCGACGCGGGCCCGGTCAACTCCCCTGCGCTGCTCCAGATCGGCCCGGACGGCGCCGGCGCCGACCACGCGGCGGACCCGACCACCGTCCAGGACGTGTTCGCCCGGATCGGCGGCGCGGGCCCCGGCTCGGCCACCACCGCCCTGGTGGTCAACAGCAACAGCACGGTCGTGGACCACACCTGGCTCTGGCGGGCCGACCACGGCGCCGGCGTCGGCTGGACGGCCAACCCGTCCGACTTCGGCATGGTCGTGCACGGCGACGACGTCCTGGCCACCGGCCTGTTCGTCGAGCACTTCAGGAAGTACGACGTGGAGTGGGCCGGCGAGCGCGGCCGGACGATCTTCTACCAGAACGAGATCGCCTACGACGCCCCCGACCAGGCCGCCGTCCAGAACGGCGCCACCCGGGGCTACGCCGCCTACAAGGTCGACGACGGCGTCGACGTCCACGAGGCCTGGGGGCTCGGCTCCTACTGCTACTTCAACGTGGACCCGACCATCCGGATGGACCACGGCTTCGAGGCGCCCGCCAAGCCCGCCGTGCGCTTCCACGACATCCTGGTCAACTCGCTCGGTGGCAACGGCCAGTTCGACCACGTGATCAACAACGTCGGGGCGGCCACCTCGGGCACCTCCACCACCCCGTCCAACGTGGTCTCCTACCCCTGACCCGCCCCCGGCACGGCTGACCCGGCCCGGCCGGACGGCGCCCCGAACGAGCGCTCCACCCGCGAGGACCGGCCCCACAGGCCGCGGGTGGAGCGCTCTCCCAGCGCGCCCTGACGGTCCGCCGCCGAGGTGCTATAACAACCCGTATGACTGACGCCCTCCAGCCCACGGCAGCCCGGCCGGCCACCCTGGAGGACGTCGCACGCGTCGCCGGCGTCTCCCGCTCCACCGTCTCCCGGGTCGTCAACGGCGTCCGCAACGTCGACGCCGCCCTCCAGGAGACCGTCCGGCAGGCCGTCGCCGCCACCGGCTACGTGCCCAACAGCGCCGCCCGCGCCCTGGTCACCCGGCGCGCGGACACCGTGGCCCTGATCGTTTCCGGCGCCGGCGAGACCGGCGGCGACGGGATGCTCTTCACCGACCCGTTCTTCGGCCGGATCGTCAGCGGCGTACTCGGCGGCCTGAGACCGCTCGGCATGCACCCCGTGCTGATGCTCGCCGACGACGACACCTCCCGCGCGCAGGCCGTCGGCTACCTGCGGCGCGGCAGCGCGGACGGCGCCCTGCTGGTCTCCACGCACGCCGACGACCCGCTGCCCGCCCTGCTCGCCGGCGCCGGTCTGCCCGCCGTCCTGTTCGGACGGCCCACCGGCCCGCTGCCGCTCAGCTACGTCGACCTGGCCAACCACGACGGTGCCCGGCTCGCCGCCGACCATCTCGCCGGCCGCGGCTGCCGACGCGTCGTCACCGTCGCCGGCCCCGGCTCGCTCCCCGCCGGCCAGGACCGGCTCGCCGGCTTCCGGGAGGCGATGGCCCGGCACGGACAGCCCTGGGCACCCGCCGAGTCGGGCGACTTCAGCCAGTCCGGCGGCGCCGCGGCGATGCGCCGGCTGCTCGCCGAACACCCCGACCTGGACGGCGTGTTCGCCGCCAACGACCTGATGGCCCAGGGCGCCCTGGCCGTACTGCGCCACCACGGACGCCGGGTGCCCGAGGACGTCGCCGTGGTCGGCTTCGACGACAGCAGCGCCGCCACCTCGGCCCACCCCCGCCTCACCACCGTCCGCCAGCCGGTCGAGGAGATGGCCGAGCGGATGACCACCCTGCTGCTCGACCGGATCGAGCAGCCCGGCGAGCGGGCCACCTCGGTCCTGTTCGAACCGCGGCTGGTGGTACGGGAGTCCGCCTGAGCCGGGGCGTTCCCTAGGTCGTGACCGCCGGGCCGCCCGCCGACAGCAGCAGCCCGCGCAGCACCTCGTCGGCGTCCTCCTCCAGGGTGGTCCCGATGTGGCGCAGCTCCGCACAGCGCTCGGCCCCGGCCTCCGGGTCCGCGCCGGCGCCCGCCGCGTCCACCAGGGCGGACGCCCAGGCGCGTCTCCGCTCCGCCGGGACGCCGGAGGTCTCGTTGAACCGGGCGTAGAGCGCGTACCAGCGGACGTCCTCGTCCTCGTCCGCGCCCAGCCGCAGGAGCACGTCGACGACCCGCTCCTCGGTCCGGTCCGGGTCCGCCACGCACGGGAGTGCGGCCGCGACGCCGAACCTGACCTGCCAGGCCTGGTGGCGGGCGTACCCGAGGACGGTGTCCAGGGCCTCGGTCGCGCCGAGGAAGCCCAACGCCGAGATCATCCCTCCCAGCACCCGCGGGTCCGGCTCGTGCGGCATCGCCCGCCGCAGCAACCGAACCGTCTCGGCGGTGAACGGGCGCCGGCGGTCCCCGTCCAGCGGGCCGAGCTCCCGCAGGACCAGGACGCCCAGCAGGCGCCGTACGGGCTCCGCAGCGGACAGCAGGCCGACCGCCCGGTCGAACACGTCCCGGGTCGGCCGCCCGTGCAGGGCCACCAGGCAGGGCACGGGCAGGTCGGCCTCGTCCTCCTGTTCGGCCAGTGCTCCGGCGAACAGGTCGTCCGTGGTCCGGGCATCCGGGTCGAACGTCATCGCGGGCCTCCCTGCCGGTGCTGTCCGAGTTGCCCGCGGCGCCGTCCGTGGCGTCCGCAGGTGTCCGGCGGCGGCCGAGCCTACCCGGCGGCGACGGCGGGGGCGGGGGCGGCGGCGCCCCGGTCGTAGGTGAGGAACAGCGGGCCGTCGTCGAGCACGGTGTGCTCGGTGAGGTGCCAGCCGGTCGGGTCGAAGGCGGCCTCGCGCGAGAGGAGCGGGATGCCGTTGCCGATCGTCAGCGGGCTGAGCTTGACGACCAGGCGGTCGATCTCGCCGAACAGCGCCGCGGCCAGCTCACCCCCGCCGAGCAGCCAGATGTCCTTGCCGTCCTGCTGCTTCAGCTCGCGCACCGTCGCCACCGGGTCCCCGGAGACCAGCTCGACGCCCGCGTCCGGGCTCTGCGCGAGGGTGCGGGAGAACACCAGGTGGCGCAGGTGCGGGTAGGCGTTGGTGAGACCGGCCTCCAGGCCGGTCTCGTAGGTGCGGCGGCCCTCGACGACGGTGTCGAACCGGGTGCCCTCGGCCGTCACCCCCAGCGCGGCCCGGGCCGGCGCGGGCAGCGTCTCCGGGTACTCGGCGACCAGGTGCCTGACGTAGGACTCGGTGACCGGCCAGAAGCCGTCCGGCCCGGTGGGGTCGGCACCGTCCGGCCCGGCGATGTAACCGTCCAGGGAGGAGGCGATGAAGTACACGAGCTTGCGCAACGGAGGCCTTTCGACGACGGTCGGCGGGGTGCGCGACCTGCGGCCCAGGTGCCGTTCGCACGCGTCCCTGCAGACCCCCCGGTGCACCCACGATCGCCGATCGGCGCCCGGGGATCAACGTCCGTGCACCCATGGTCATGGGGCCCGACCCGGCGCACCGGACCGGGCCCCACCGCTCAGGCCAGCCGGCGGCCGGTCAGGTCGAACGCCCTCCCGGTCTCCTGCCGGTGCGTCAGCTCGGCGAACACCCGGGCGTGGCCGGCCTCCGCGCCGGGCACCGGGGAGCATCCGAGCCGGGCGGTGAGACGGGCCAGGGCGCCGGTGAGCCAGTCCGGTTCGCCGAGGAAGGAGGTGCCGGTGCCAGCGCCGGAGGCGGCGCGGGTGGTGCTGGTGGTGCTGGTGTGGTGCTGCCAGGTCCCCAGGCAGGCGGCCGCGGCCAGCAGGATCGCGTGGCGCTCGGCGAGGGCGGCGGCGGCCGGCGTGTCGCCGCCCGGCGGGGCCTCGGCGAGGTCCCGCACCAGGTCGCGGAGTTCGTCGGCCAGTTGGGCGCAGAGCGGGCCGAGGACCGGTTCGGTGCGCAGGGCCGCGGCGGCGGCCGGCAGCACCGCCAGGAGCGGGTCCGCGCGGTCACTCCGCCGAGCCCGGTCACCGGTGCCGGTCCCGATGCCGATCCCGGCGAGCCGACCGTAGTCCAGGCCGGGCAGGACGCCGTCCGGGTCGAAGAGGCCCGCGACCGGGTCCACGCCGAGGTCCGGTGGCGGCGGTACCACCGGACCGGCGCCGCCGCCGTGGCCGCCGCCGTTGTCGCCGTCGCCGCCGTGCAGGAGCCGGAGGGCGGAGAGGTCCCGCAGGTGCTTCTGGAAGATCCCGTGCGGGCCCTCCCGCAGGAAGGACCGCGCTCCCAGCAGCACGGTCAGGGCGCCCGCGGCCTCCTGGGTCAGCCGCGGCAGCAGGGTCCGGGCCGCCGCCGTGTACCCGCCGCTGCGGTCGGGCAGCAGGTGCAGGGACCGGCAGACCGCGCCGGCCAGCGCGTCGATCGTCAGCAGGTCCAGGTAGGCGCCGGTGAGGGCGGCCCGGGCGTGCGGCAGGTCGGACACCGTGCGCTGGTAGAGCCGCCGTCCGGTGGCGAACCCGGTGACCGTGCGCAGCTGCTGGTCGAGGGTGCCGACGGTGGCGCCGGCCAGCACCGCGGCCGCGACCCGCGCGGCCGGGCCGGCCCCGGCCGGGCCGGCGAGCAGGGCGCCGGCGGGGACCCGGCCGTCCCGGAAGTCCACGCCGTCGAGGTACGCGGTGCGCAGGCCGACGGTCCGGTGGCGGGGCAGGAAGCGCAGCCCGTCGCGCGGGACGGCGTCCAGGTCCAGCAGCAGCGTTGCGGCCCGGTCTCCGTGGCGGACCGGCAGCACGGCGAGCTCGGCCCGGGCGAGGTTGCTGACCATGGCCTGACGCCCGTTCAGGACGACCTCCGTGCCGTCGGGTGCGGCGAGCACGGTCGCGTCCGCGGGTCCGGGGGCCGCGATCCGGCCGCCGTTCAGCAGCACCGCGGCGGCCCTGGCCCGCTGTTCGGGGCTGCCGGCCGACCAGACCGCGAGCGCCCCGGCCGGGCTGCCCGCGCCGTGGGCGACGGCGAGTCCGGCGTCGCGCCGGAACAGCGGGCGCAGCAGCACGGCCAGCCGGTCGGCCCGGTCGAGCCGGCCGCCGAGTTCGACGGGGACGAGCTCGGCGCCCAGCCCGTGGGTTTCGAGCAGCCGTTCCGCCGCCGGGAGCGGGGTGCCGCGGTCGTCCGCGCGAAGGAGGGCGGCGAAGCCGACGGGGTTGTCCTGGTCGTTGGGATCACCTAGCAGGTCCTCCAGCGGTGCGAGGTCCTCGGGGTCGGGGTGACGGCGGTCCTCCGCCGTCGGGTCGAGGGTCTTCATGCGGGGTCCTTCACCAGGGGGTAGTTCAGCAGGGAGGGCAGGTCCCCGGACTCGTACTGGTCGAGCAGGACGGGCAGCAGCCGCTCGAACACCTCGTCGGGCGGTGCCGGCCGGCCGGGCCGGAGCCCGGCCAGGATCCGGACCAGGACGGCTTCCAGCCACAGTCCCCGGTGCCAGAGGGCGGCGCGGCCGGTGTGGGAGTCGCGGTTGCGCAGCCACAGGTGCAGCGCCGCCGAACCGGCGTAGCAGCGGGCGTACCGTTCGGCCAGGGCGAACGCGGGGGCGGGGACGTCGACCGGGGTCGGCCGGTGGGCGGCGAGGTCCGCGGCGAGCCGTTCGGCCTCGGCGCGGAGCTCCTCGGCCCGCCCGGCCAGGGAGGCCGGGACGGCTCCGGCGGCCGCGAGCACGCCCAGCTCCCGCACGGCCTCGCCGAGGCCCTGGACGACGCTGGAGCCGCCGCGGGAGAGCAGCGAGAGCCGGGTGCGGTCGAAGTCGGGCAGCGTCAGGTGGAGCGCGGTGGCTGCGGCCAGGCCGTCGCCGTCCACCACGCCGGCGGCCAACTGCCGTGCGAGCAAAGGGAACTGGGTGATCAGCGAGTGCAGGTTGACCAGCGTGTTGCCGTCGAAGATGCCGACGATCTGGTGGTCGCGGAGCACCTTCTGGTAGCGGCCGTCGTGGCCGTCCCCGCCGCTCGCCCGGTCGCCTCCGGCGGTCGCGTCACCGCCGGTCAGCTGGGACTGCGCGCCGAGGACCGGGCCGAGCCCGGCGATCAGCCCGTCCACGAGGGTCGGCACGAAGTACTTGGTGACGGCGGAGGCCACCGACATCTCGCCGGTGAGACTGTGGATACCGCGGCTCGCGACCAGCGTCGTCGCCTCGGCGAGCAGCAGGTCCGCGTAGGACTGCGCGAGCAGGTGGCGGACGCGGGGTGCGCCGAGGGCGGCGCGGTCGACGGCGGGTCCGCCGGGGGTGACGCCGCCGAGCGCGGACCGCAGGGCCAGGGAGAGGGCGTTGTCGGCGGCGCCCAGCGAGAGCGAGGCGCACAGCGTCCTGGTCAGCTGGAGGCTCTTGAGGACGATCTCCATGCCGCGCCCCTCGGAGCCGACCACCGAACTCGCCGGCACGGGCGCGTCGGTGAAGGCGATCCCGCTGATGTCGGCACCCCGGATGCCGTGCAGGGGCACGCCGGGCAGCGGCCGGTAGCGGCTGGGGTCCAGGCCGTGCTTGTCGATCATCAGCAGCGAGAAGCCGAGCGGGCCGCCGGCGCCGGTGCGGGTGAGCAGGCAGACCAGGCGGCCGCGGGTGGCGTTGTTGATCAGCCACTTCTCTCCGGTGACCAGGTAGCCGCCGTCGGCGGGGCGGGCGGTGACCTCGCCCGCGAGCAGGTCGCTGCCGTGCTCACGCTCGGTCAGCCCCCAGGAGACCGGGTCGCCTCCGATCACCCGGTCGGCCAGCGCCCGGGCCTGTTCGGCGGTGCCGCCGACCCAGACGGAGACGGCGCCGAGGAAGGTCTTGCCGTGCGCGATGGCCACGGTCAGGTCGCGGCGGGCGACGGCCCGGACGAGCTGCAGGGCGGCCTCGAAGCTGTGCAGGTCTCCGCCGTGGGCGGCGGGGACGTAGTGCCGGGGCAGGCCGAGGGCGTCCAGCTCCCGGCAGATCTCCGCCGGGAACTCCTCACGGGCGTCCAACTCCGCACTGCGGGCGTAGGAGAAGACACGTCCCCCGTCGTCGGGATCGCCCATCCTGCGGTCGAAACGTAAGGCCAGGTCGTACGCGGTGTGCATGACGAATTTCCCCCTGATGTCATGTCGAGCGGTGTTCCCCCCTCGCCCGCCGGAACCGTCCGGCGGCGGGGCGTTCGCGGATGCGAGGAAGGCGGTCGCCGCGCAGTTCCCGCGCTCCCGAGGAGCGAACGGGCCAGGTCAGGGGCGCCGGTCCTGCATGTGCCCCCCGGCGTGCCGATCCTGCGCGGACCGCTGTCGAGACTGCCACATCCCCCACCGTCCTGTCCCGGCACATTTGGATCCGAGTGATGACCAACTCACTTGTGAGAATGATGTTTTGGTCCGGACGGAACAGCGCCCGGCCGGTCCCGACAAACGGCCCGCCACGGAATGTCCGCACCGCCTCACCGAGTGCAGCCGAAATGGTGCCGACCCCTTCTCCTTCAGCGCGGTCCCAGGCTGCACCCAGCCCGCTCCCAGCGTGGCCCCGGCGGTCAATTACGATCAGCGGGTGCCAAGCCTCACCGGACTTCCGCTTCAGATCATCACCGCCCTGCTGGCGGTCGCCGCGTTCGCCGCGACCATGTGGCTCTGGCCCAGGATGGGCGGGAGCGGGTGGAAGGCGTGGCTCGGGCGGCTCGGGGCGTTCTTCGGGACGCAGGTCGCCGTCCTGGTCGCGCTGGGCCTGGTGGCCAACGCGTACTTCGGCTTCTACACCACCTGGAGCGACCTGCTCGGGCTGGACGGCGCCCCCGGCCAGGTGGTGGACCACCAGCCCGGCGGCAAGGCCCTCAAGGTGACCGGGGAGCAGAAGATGTACTCCTCCCAGGGGTCCACCACGGAGCGCGCCGGGAAGATCGAGAAGGTGGACATCAGCGGCGAGGCCTCCGGGCTGAGCGGCGACGCGTTCGTCTACCTGCCGCCGCAGTACTTCCAGCCCGAGTACGCCGGCAGCCGGTTCCCGATGGCCCTGGTGCTCTCCGGGTACCCCGGCTCGGCGGAGAAGCTGATCACGCTGCTGAAGTACCCGGAGTCGGCGCTGCACGCGATCGAGGCCAAGCAGCTGCCGCCGACCGTCCTGGTGATGATGCGTCCGACGCCGTCCGGGGTCGGGAACCGCGACACCGAGTGCATGGACATCCCGAACGGCCCCCAGGTGGAGACCTTCTTCACCACCGACGTGCCGAAGGCGATGGCCACCGGCTATCGGGTCTCCGACCGGCCCGAGGCGCGGGCGGTGCTGGGCGACTCGACCGGCGGCTACTGCGCGCTGAAGTTCGCCCTGCGCAAGCCCGACTCGTACCGCTCGGCGGTCTCGCTGTCCGGCTACTACGAGGCGCCGACCGATCCGACCACCGGTGACCTGTTCGGCGGCAACGCCGACCTGAAGCGCGAGAACGACCTGCTGTGGCGGCTGGAGAACACCCCGCCCGCGCCGGTCTCGCTGCTGCTGGCGACCAGCCTGGACGAGGAGAACTACAAGGACACCCAGCGCATGGTCGCCGCCTTCAAGGCGCCGACCCAGCTGTCGACCATCACCCTGGACACCGGCGGGCACAACTTCCACACCTGGACCCGGGAGATCCCGCCCGCGATGGAGTGGCTCGGCCGGCGGATCGCCCCGCCGGTCCCGGCGGCCCACCCCGCCTGACCCTTCGAGCACCAGGGTGGCGGGCCCGGGGGCGGGGCCGGGGTGGCGGGCCCGGGGGCAGGGCCGGGGCCGGGGTCCCGCACAGATCCCACCGTGCTCACAGAGAGTGTTCACACCCCTCTCAGGTACGCCCGCGAGCGTATCGCCCATGACCACGACCAGTTCCGTTCCTCCGACCAGCGAACCGTGGCCCGAGGCTGCGAACTACCCGCCGCCGGCACCGCCGGCCCGGGCCGCGGTCGTCGCCCCGTTCCCGCCGGTCGCCCTTCCCCAGCCCGGCCCCAAGGGCCCGGGGTCCTGGGCCGGACGGCTGCGCACGCTGCCGTCCCGCGCCTGGCGCGGCCGTCCCGACGACCCCCGCTGGGCCAGACCCGCGCTGCTCGGCCTGCTGGCCGCCACGGCGGCGCTGTACTTCTGGAACCTCAGCTCCTCCGGCTGGGCCAACGCCTTCTACTCCGCCGCCGTGCAGGCCGGCAGTGAGAGCTGGAAGGCCTTCTTCTACGGCTCCTCCGACGCGGCGAACTTCATCACCGTCGACAAGGCGCCGATGTCCCTGTGGCCGATGGCCCTCTCGGTCCGGATCTTCGGCCTCAGCTCGTGGAGCATCCTCGCGCCACAGGTGCTGATGGCCGTCGCGACGGTCGCCACGGTGTACGCGACGGTGCGTCGGCGCTTCTCCCCGCTCGGCGGCCTGGTGGCGGGCGGGGCGCTGGCCCTCACCCCGGTCGCGGCGCTGATGTTCCGCTTCAACAACCCGGACGCGCTGCTGGTCCTGCTGCTGACCCTGGCCGCGTACGGCGTGGTGCGGGCCACCGAGACGGCGAGCACCCGGTGGCTGCTGTTCACCGGTGTGATGTTCGGCTTCGGCTTCCTCACCAAGACCCTCCAGGCCTTCCTGGTGCTGCCGGGCTTCGCCCTGGTCTACCTGGTGGTCGCCCCGACCGGCCTGTGGCGCCGGGTCCGCCAGCTGCTGCTGGCCGGGCTGGCGATGGTGGCGGCGGGCGGCTGGTGGGTGGCGATCGTCGAGCTGGCGCCCGCCTCGGCCCGGCCGTACATCGGCGGCTCGCAGGACAACGACTTCCTCTCGGTCACCTTCGGTTACAACGGCTTCGGCCGGATCACCGGCAACGAGACCGGTAGCGTCGGCGGCGGTGGTGGCGGCCGGGGCGGCGGCCAGGGCGGCGGGATGTGGGGCAGCACCGGCATCACCCGGCTGCTCGACGGCGACATCGGCGGCCAGATCGCCTGGCTGCTGCCCGCCGCGCTGATCCTGCTGGCGGCCGGCCTCTGGGCCACCCGCCGCTACGGGCGCTCGGACGGCGCCCGCGCCGCGTTCCTGGTGTGGGGCAGCTGGCTGCTGGCCACCGGCCTGACCTTCAGCTTCATGTCGGGGATCTTCCACCAGTACTACACGGTGGCCCTCGCACCGGCGATCGCCGCCCTGGTCGGCATGGGCGTGGACGGCCTGTGGCGGGCCCGCGAGCGGATGCCGTACGCGGCGGTGCTGAGCGGCACGCTCGCGGTGACCGCCTGGTGGGCGTACGTCCTGCTCGGGCGCAGCGGCGAGTTCCTGCCGTGGCTGCGGTGGGCGGTGCTGGTCGGCGGCCTGGCCGCGGCGGTGGTGCTGCTGGTCGCGGGCCGGCTCTCCGGCCGGCTCGGCGCGCGGGTCGCGGCGGTGGCCGGGCTGGCCGCGCTGGCGGCCGCGCTGGGCGGCCCGGCGGCGTACGCGCTGGACACGGTCTCCACCGGGCACTCCGGCTCGATCGTCACGGCCGGTCCGCGGGTGCAGGGGTCGAACGGCTTCGGCGGCCCCGGCGGCGGTCCCGGCGGGGGCGGGCCGGGCGGCGGCCGGATGATGCCCCCCGGCGCCGGGCAGGGCTGGAACGGGCAGAACGGCGGCACCGGACAGAACACGATGCCGGCCTTCCCGGGCGGCACGGCCCGTGGCGGCACGGCCCCCGGCCAGGGCCAGAACGCTCAGGGCCAGAACGCTCAGGGCCAGAACGGGATGCCCGGCTTCCCGGGCGGCACCGCCGGGGACGGCGGTCGGCGCGGTGCGACGGGCGGCGGCGGCATGGGTGGTCTGCTGAACGGCGCCCAGGTCAGCAGCGAGATGTCGGCGCTGCTGAAGCAGGACTCCGACGCGTACACCTGGGTCGCGGCGGCGGTCGGTTCGCAGAACCAGGCGAGCTACCAACTCGCCACCGGCAAGCCGGTGATGGCGCTGGGCGGCTTCAACGGCACCGACCCGTCGCTCAGCCTGGAGGCCTTCCAGCAGTACGTCGCGGAGGGCCGGATCCACTACTTCATCAGCGGTGGCGGCATGGGTGGCGGCATGGGTGGCGGGATGGGCGGCGACGCCTCCGGCAACGACTCCTCGAAGATCGCCGCCTGGGTCGCGGCCACCTACCCGGCCAAGACGGTGGGCGGCACCACGGTCTACGACCTCACCCAGAAGTAGACCCCACCCATCAGGAACTGGCCCCACCAGCCGGCCCGTCCCCCGCAGCCCGGCCCGTCGGAACTCCCCGGCGGGCCGGGCTCGTTCCTGTGTTCGCACGGCGCCACTCGATGGCGTGACGCAGCGTCATATGTGTTTCCGGCGGCCTACCATGGCTCGTGCCCGACCGAACAGATTGACCCCGGCGGTGCGGAAACACCCCGGGGTCCGGCAACAGGAATACGCGAGTCCCTGATGCACATCCATCGTAGCGCGCCCAGGCGCAATTTCACGGTCCTGCCCAACAGCGTCGTCCAGGACCGGGGCCTGAGCTTCACCGCCCGCGGCCTGCTCCACGATCTGCTGTCCCGCCCGGACGGCTGGCGCGAGGACGCCCGCCAGATGGCCGACTCCAGCACGCAGGGCCGGGGCGCCGTCCGCCGGGCCCTCAGGGAGCTGACCGAGGCCGGGTTCTACCGGGTCGACAAGGTCCGCCGGCCGGACGGCACGGTCCGCTCGGAGGCCCACGCCTTCGACACCCCGCAGGCGGTGGCACCGGCCACCCGGCGGGCGGCACCGGCCGTTCGGCGGGCGGCACCGGCCGACCACCCCCCGGTCCCCGGTGGAGCGGAGTCCGGCGCCCCTGACACCCCTTCGGTAAAGGACCGGGAGAAACCACCCACCCTCCCCGCCGCGCCTCCGTGGATCCGCGAGGCGGTGGCCACCCTGTTCCGCGTGATCAGGCCCGAACCACGCCTGCAGCTGGGCGAGTCGGAGGCACGGGCACTGGCCCCCCTGGTGGCCGGCTGGCTGGATCGCGGCCGTACGGTCGCCGAGCTGGCGCACGCACTGCTGACCGGACTGCCCGCGATCGTGCACTCACCGGTCGCCCTCCTGCGCAGCCGTCTGGAGCGCAAGATGCCGCCGGCTCCGCCGACCGCGGCGGCCTCCGCGCCACCTCCGGGCGATCACGTGTCGCGCCTCCCGGAGTGCACCGGATGCCACGATCCGGTCCCGCGCCCGGGCGTCTGCGGTGCCTGCGCCGGTCTCGGCAGACCCGCCGTCGCGGTCGGGGGCGGCGCGGCGGCCACTCCGGCGGGCGCCGCGGAGGCGCGGGCCGCGATGCGGGGCGCACGGGCGACGGCGGGCGCCGCCTGATCCCGACCGCCCCGGCCCGACCGCCCAGGCTCGACCATCCCCGCCCGTCTAGGCTCGACCGCCCCTCGCAATAGTCTATTTCGACTGATAGATTTCGACCATGCCTCGCCGCGCGCTCGACAACCCGCTCGTCCTCGCCGTCCTCGGCCTCCTCCTCGAACAGCCCGCCCACCCGTACCAGATGCTCGCCGAGCTGCGGAAACGCAGCGAGAACCACGCCGCGGCGATCAACCGGGGCTCGCTCTACAACATCGTGCAGGCACTGGCCGAAGCCGGCTGGGTCGCCGCCCGGGGCCAGCAGCGCGAGGGCAACCGCCCGGAGCGGACCGTCTACGCCCTCACGCCCGCCGGCCACCAGGAGCTCGTCCACCGGCTGGACACCCAGATCCGCACCCCCGAACGGGAGTTCTCCCGCTTCCTGGGCGCCGTCAGCTACCTCGGAGCCCTCGGCCCCGACGGCGCCACCGAGGCCCTCACCGAACGCGGCGCCCGCCTGCACGAGCGCACCGCGACGGACCAGCAGCGCCTCGCCGAGGCGCTCGCCGCCGACGTCCCCCGGCTCCACGTCATCGAGGCCGAGTACGCGCTGGCACTCGCCCGATCCGAACTCGCCTGGATCGACGCGGTCGTGGCCGACATCCGCACCGGCGCCCTCACCTGGCCCGCCGCACCGGCGACCCCGCTCGCACCCTGACCACCGAGAGGACCAGAACCCACCGTGCCCACGACCCCACCGGACGGACTGCTCTTCGGGATCTACCCCGGCTCGATCACCGGCGACGACGCCGGCGGCCTGGCCACCGGCCCGTCCGACGACCCCGCCGCCGTGTCCGCCGCCCTCGACCTGCTCCAGGGCCGCCCGGGCCGCCCCTTCCTCGTCCGCGCCTACGCCACCTTCGACGACACCACCCCACCCGGTTCCCCGCACCCGACGGCCACCCCGGCCGACGCGACCCGGTACGCCGTCCGGGGCCGCCGGCTGGACCTGGTCGCGCAGTACCGGTCCACCGCCGGGGACGTCGACGGCTACTGCGCGTTCCTGCGCGACCTCGTCGAGCAGTACGGCGACACCACCGCGACCCTCCAGGTCACCGAGGAACCGAACGTCACCTCGAATCCCGTACTGGACGGCCACTACCCCGCCGTCACCGAGGCGATCGTGCGGGGAGTCGCCGCCGCCAAGGCCCGGGCCCGGGAGCTCGGACACACGCACCTCAGGATCGGCTTCAACACCACCCCGCTCTTCGGCCCGGCCGCCTCCTTCGTCACCGACCTGACCGCCCGGGGCGGGCCCGACTTCCTCCGCGACCTCGACTACGTGGGCCTCGACTTCTTCCCCGACGTCTTCCGCCCCATCGCCGCCCCCGAGTTGGCGCCGTCCGTCGCAGGCCTGCTGCACCACCACCGCACCGAGGTCCTGACCCCGGCCGGCCTCGGCGACCTCCCCCTGCACATCACCGAACACGGCTGGCCCACCGGCCCCGACCGCTCACCCGCCCGCCAGGCCGAGGTCGTCGACACCGTCGTCCGCACCGTCGCCACCCACGCGGCGGAGCTCCACCTCAGCGGCTACACCCACTTCGCCCTCCGCGACGCCGACACCACCCACCCGGGCCTCTTCCACCGCTTCGGCCTCACCACCGACGACTACGCGCCGAAGCCCGCCTTCGACACATTGCGCCATTTGGTGGAGGAGCTGAGCACCGCCGAACGCGTGCACCCGTAAATCGGCAGCGTGGCGAACAGCCAGTCGACACAAGGGGGTTGCCCGTGAGTCGTCGCACCCTGCGGCCCCCGGGGACGACCGGAAGCACCGCCGCGCTGTTCGGGGCCGAGCTCAGACACGCCCGGGAGGCGGCCGGCTACAGCCAGAGCAACCTGGCCCCGCTCGTGCACTGCGACCGCGTGACCAGGTGCTCCGCACCGCCGGTCACTGACACGAATCCGGTCACTCGTCGACTGGTCCGTCGGGGTGGAGGATCCCGACTGGTTCCGCCGCTTCGCGGAGCTGGCGGCCGAAGCGGTGGAGATGCGCAAGTTGGTCGAGGAGCGGGTCGCGGCCCGGATGAGCCGACAGCCCCGCCACCTCGACCCCAACGGCCCACTCCTGGTCGTCCTCCTCGACGAGGGGGTCATCCACCGCGACATCGGCGGACCGGAAGTGATGAGGGAACAGCTGGCTCATCTCCTGGCGGTGTCCGAACAGCCGGACATCGCCCTGCAGATCGCGCCGTTCGCCCCGAACGAGGTGATCGGACCGGCGCTCTCCATGACGCTGCTCACGCTGCCGGATCGGAGCGAGTGGGCCCATTCGGAGTGCCTGGAGCGTGGCCACTTCAGCAGTACGTTGGACGTCCCGTCCCGCAACTCCCGCGTCTACGGCCTGCTGCGGGCGGGCGCGCTGTCCGCCCGTCAGTTCCAAGAACCCCGACGGCCCCGTCCTCCACTTCCCCTCCACCGCCTGGCAGGCCTTCGTCACCGCCGTACGGGCGGGCGATCCCCGCCCGCACCGACTGGACGCCGCAGGGCCAGGTGGCTCCAGTGCACACCGTGCCGGCCGTGCAGATCCGCGCGCTCGCCGAGGTGCACGACGTCCAGGCCGTGACGGCGCGCGAGGGCGACGGTCTCGTCCGCGGACACGTCGAACATCCGCCGGCCCTCCGGCACCGGCCCGTGCCGGAGAGTGAGGAACGCCTGTCCTTCGGCGGTGAGCAGTTCGGCGAGGGCCGCCATTCCGGCGGACCGTTCCGGCTCGTCCAGGTGCATCCAGACGGCGGTCAGCAGGATCAGGTCGAAGCGTCGCGCCCGACGACGAAGCACGGACAGTTCCGGCAGCGAGTCGTCGAGCCACTCGATCTCCCGCCCGGCGTGGATCCGCCGCCCCAGCGCCCGGAGTTCGGCGGTGGGTTCGACGGCGACGACCCGGTGACCCAGCGCGGCCAGTGCGGCGGCGTCCCGGCCACTGCCCGCACCGACGTCCACCACCACGCCGGGCTCCGAGGGGAGCAGGTGCAGGACCTCGTGGTGGACCTCGGCGAAGGACACGCTCTCGTACTGCTCGGCGAGGGCCTCGGCGGCTTCGCCGTAACCGGCGGTGCCGGCCGGCGACTTCGAATCGATCACTCGCACACAGTAGCGACCGGCCGAATCTCGTATGCACACCACCCACCGTCCCCCTAGGACCGACCGACCGGCACACGGTGGGTGGATGAAGGAGCGGCGTCGGGGCCGAGTCCGGGCGTCGCGACGCCGCCCACCATGTACCGGCCGGTCTAAGGTGACCCGGTGATCCTTTCTCATGATGTGGCCGGAACCGGCCCGACCGTACTTCTGCTGCACTCCACCGTCTGCGACCGACGGATGTGGGACCCGCAGGTGCCGGTCCTGGCCGAGGCCGGCTACCGGGTGGTGCGGTGCGACCTGCGGGGCTTCGGGCAGACCCCGATGCCGGACGGGCCGTACGGCAACGCCCAGGACGTCATCGATCTGCTGGACCTGCTCGGCGCCGAGCGCGTGGCGCTGGTCGGGTCGTCCGGTGGTGGCCGGATCGCGCTGGAGATCGCGGCGCGCTGGCCGGAGCGGGTGGCGTCGCTGACGCTGCTGTGCACCGCCGTCGCGGGCCACGAGCCGGGCCCCGAGCTCCAGGCGTTCGGCGAGCGCGAGGACGCGCTGATCGAGGCCGGCGACGTCGCCGGTGCGACCGACCTCAACGTGGCCACCTGGCTGGGCCCCGAGGCCTCGGCGGCGACCCGCGAGCAGGTGTCCCTGATGCAGCGTCACGCCTTCGAGGTGCAGCTCGCCGCCGTCGAGGAATTCCCCTCCCTCAAGCCGGAGTTCGACCTTGCGGACGTGACGGCCCCGACGCTGCTCGTCTCCGGCGCGCACGACCTGCCGGACTTCCGGCAGATCGCCACCGCCCTGGCGGACCGCCTCGCCGACGCCCGCCACCTCGAACTCCCCTGGGCGGGCCACCTCCCCGGCCTGGAGCGGCCGGACGCGGTGAACCCGCTGCTGGTCGACTTCCTGCGCGAGACGTACCCGGCCGGCTGAGCCGCCCGCCGACCGGGGTGCGGGCCGCAGGCCGCCGGCCCGCACCCGGCGGGGGTCGCGGTCAGTCGCTGCCGCAGCGGGTCCCGGCGGCCGGGACGGTGCCCTCCGTCAGGTAGGCGTCGACGGCCGCCTTGATGCAGCCGCTCTTCCCGTACGCGGTGTGGCCCTCGCCCTCGCGGGTGAGCAGCGTGCCGTGTTCGAGGCCGGCGGCGAGCTTCTCGGCCCAGGCGTACGGGGTGGCCGGGTCGCCGGTGGAGCCGACCACCAGGATGGGGGCGCTGCCGGCGGCCTTCACCGGGTGCGGCTGCTCGGTGGTGTGGAAGGTCCAGGCGCGGCAGTCCGGGTCGAACAGGTCCCGCTCGGTGAAGTGGCCGCCGACCAGCGGGGCCTGCTCGTGGATCTGCCGGAGCGCGGCCTGCTGCCGCTCCGGGGAGGGGGTCTGCGATCCGGGGTCGGCGCAGTGGATCGCGGTGTAGGCGTCCGCGGCGTTGCCGTAGTGGCCGTCGGAGCCCCGGTCGTTGTAGTTGTCGGCCATGCCGAGCAGGTCGTCGCCCTTGCCGCGCACCATGGCCCGGCCGACGGCGTTGCGCAGGTACTCCCAGTCCTTCCGGTCGCCGTAGAGCATGCCGATGGTGCCGGTCCAGCCGAGGCCGGCGGTGAGCGTGCGGCCGTCCGCGGTCCTCAGCGGCTTGTCGTGGAGGCCGTCGAGGAAGTCCGCGAGCTTCTGGGCGGCCCGGTCCGGGTCCTTGCCCAGGCTGCAGTCGGTGTGTCGGGTGCAGTCGGCGGCGAACGCCCGCAGCGACTTCTCGAAGCCGGTCACCTGCTGCACGAGGAGGTCGAGTTGGTCCGCGGTGGGGTCCACCGCGCCGTCCAGGACGAGCCGGCCGGTGCGGCCGGGGAACTGCTCGGCGTAGCTGCTGCCCAGGTAGGTGCCGTAGGAGAAGCCGAGGTAGTTGAGCTTCTGGTCGCCGAGGGCCGCGCGCAGCACGTCCATGTCGCGGGCGGCGTCCTTGGTTCCCACGTGGTCCAGCAGCGGGCCGGAGGTGGCTCGGCAGGCCTCGGCGAACGTCCGGCCGCCGTCGTCCTGGCCACTGTCGGTGCTCAGGAGCCGGTCGCGGGTCCTGTCGTCGAGGCAGTGCACGGCGGTGCTGTCGCCCACGCCGCGCGGGTCGAAGCCGACCAGGTCGAAGCGGTCGTGCAGGGCGCCGTCGAAGATCTTCGAACCGTGCAGCAGGAGTTGCACGCCGGAGCCGCCGGGACCGCCGGGGTTGACGAGCAGTGAGCCGATCCGCTCCGCCGCGTGGGCGGCCGGGGAGCGGGTCAGGGCGACCTCGACGGCCTCCCCGGCGGGGGCCGCGTAGTCCAGCGGGACGCGCAGGCGGCCGCACTGGAAGGCGGACTCGTCGAGCTTGTCGGTGGTCGGGTCGTCCGGGCAGGCGGCCCAGGCGATCTGCTGCCCGTAGAACGGCTTGAGCGCGGGGTCGTCCGCCCCGGTGGCCGGCGCCGAGGGGCCGGCGGCGGCGCTCGGCGGGGCCGCGGCCACCGCCGTGCTGTCGGGGCCGGTGGTGCCGCCGCCGGTGCAGCCCGCGACGAGCGCGGCGAGGAGGACAGCAGGGAGCACCCGACCGGAGAGCCGGGCTGTACGCGTGTTCACCGCCCATGCATATCACCTGGTCACAGACATGATCACATCTCATCCCGAGGCCGATGCCCGGGCCAGGCGGCGGTACCACCAGAACTCCGTGCGCCATGCCCGGCGGTGCGTGAACGGGTCCGGCAGGGTGCGGCGCAGGAATTCGGCGTCCAGGGGCCGCAGTGCCCGGCCGAGCTCGCCGCGGGCTCTGGGCGGTAGGTCCCGCAGGATCTCCTCCAGCACGTCGCGCGCGTGCCTGACGTCGTCGAAGGAGCAGCACCCGCAGGAGCACGCCGCCTCCGCCGGGTACAGCGGACGGTTTCCCGGCGGGCTCAGGAAGGCGCGGTAGCGCCGCAGCGCCTGATCGGTGGCGCCGGGGTGGACGAACCAGCTGCCGCCTCGCCGCTCCGCGCGGTGGATGGCCAGGCTGGTTCCGGCCGAGAGGCCGTGGATCCGGGTGGGCGGCACGGGGCCCCAGACCGGGTGGATCGGGTGTTCGGCGCGCAGCGCGCGCGGCCGGCTACGCGGCACGGGCCTTTCGGTACATGGTCATGGGAGGCATCCTGTCGGCCCCGCCGCGTGCTGTCACCGGGATTTCAGCCGCCCACCGCCGGTCGGGGTCGTCAGCCGGCCTCCCGCAGCTCCTTGCTGACGGCCCACACCACCGAGACCGCCGGGACGGCCACCACCGCCCCGATCACCCCGGCCGCGATGCTGCCGCACAGGACGGAGGCGGCGACCACGACCGGGTGGAGGTTGACGGCCCAGCTCATCACCAGCGGGTGCAGCACGTGGCCCTCGATCTGGCCGATCACCACGATGAGCAGCAGCACGACGAGGGCGATCACCGGCCCGCGGGAGGCGAGGGCGACGATCGAGGCGATCGCCATCGCGATCGGCGAGCCGACCAGGGGGATGAAGGAGGCGAAGAACTCCAGCAGGGTCAGCGGCAGGGCGAGCGGGACGCCGAGCAGGAAGAGCGCGATGCCGACCAGGACGGCGTTGGTGCCGGCCACGATGACGATGCCCCGGGTGTAGCCGGCGAAGGTCCGCCAGGCGGTGCGGCCGGCCCGGTGGTAGGGGTCGCGGGCGCCGGCGGGGAGCTGTCCCCTGGTCCAGAGCCACATCCGGTCGCCGGAGTGGAGCAGGAAGACGGTGGTGAACACGGCGAGGGCGGCTCCGGTCGCGACCTCGGCCACCCGGCCTGCGCCGCTGACGGCTCCGCTGATCAGGGTGGACCGGTGCTCGGCGAGGTAGGTGGTGACCTTTCCGCGCAGGTCGTCGAAGACCTTGGGGTCGATGTGGAACGGGTTGCCCGTCAGGAAGCGTTCGAGCCGGTCGATGCCCCCGGTGAACTCGTCGCTGAGGCTGGACGCCTCCAGGGCGACGGTCTCCCCGATCAGGGCCAGCAGGCCGGCGATCAGCAGCACGGCCCCGATCAGTCCGATGGCGACGGCCGGCGCGCGGGGCATCCGTCGGGCAAGCAGGTCGACCGGCGGGCGCAGCACCGAGGTGATCACCAGGGCCAGGAAGAAGGCCAGGGTGACCAGGTGGAACTTGCCGAGGACCATCAGCACCAGGTATCCGGCGGCGGCGACCACGAGCAGGCGCCAGGCGTGGTCGGAGAGGATCCGCAGGGCCGTCGCGGCACTGCGCCGGCCCGTTCCGCGGTCGGCAGCGGCTCGCCGGTGGGGCGGTGGTCGGTGGCCGGGGCCGGGCCGGGCCGGGTGCTGGTAGGACATCAGTCCTGCATACCGGCCCGCCGCCGGGGCGGGCGGCTCCCGCGCCGAGGAGCCCGCCGGGTGGGCCCGACCGGCGCAGACGCTCCGGGGCTCGGGAGCCGGCTGCGGCTCGGGCGGCCGCGCTCCGGCTCAGGTGCCCGGGGCCGGCTCAGCCGCTCCGGATCCGGTCGGGGCGCGGCCGCCGTACGCGGCGAGGACGGTGGTGACCAGGCCGGGGAAGCGGGCGTCCAGGTCGTCGCGCCGCAGGGTGGTGAGGCGGCGGTTGGCCTCCTCGCGCTGGCGGATCACGCCGGCTTCCCGCAGGACCTTGAAGTGGTGGCTGAGGGTGGAGGGGGCGACGTCCACCGGGAAGGTGCCGCAGGCGCGTTCGGGGCTGGCGTCGAGGGTCCGCACGATGGTCATCCGGGTCGGGTCGGCGAGCGCGTGCAGGACGTCGAGCAGGTCGATCTCCTCGGTCGCCGGGTGGGCGAGCGGGGCCCGCCGCCTGCTGGGTCCGGGCATGCCGGGCACCTCCATGTTCGACATCCATCGAATATCGGTGGTACTAATTCGTTGTTCGTAGAACATCGTAGCTGGCGGACGGGAGCCCGACATGCGTGCCCTGGTGATGACCGCACCCGGCGGTTCGGAGAACTCGCAGGTGCGGGAGGTGGACGAGCCCCTCCCCGGTCCGGGCGAGGTCGCGGTGGAGGTGGTCCGCGCCGGGCTGAACTTCGTCGACGTGATGGCCCGGCGCGGCGACGCCGGGTACGCCGCGTCCTGGCCGTACCGGCCGGGCAAGGAGGTGGCGGGCACCGTCCGGGCGCTCGGCCCGGGGGTGACCGGACTCGCGGTCGGCGACCGGGTGGCCGCGGCGACCACGGGCGGCGGCCTGGCCGAGGTGGTGATCGCGCCGGCGGCGCTCACCGTGCCGGTGCCGGAGGCCGTCCCGTGGGCGCAGGCCGCCGCGGCTCCGCTCGGGCTGGCGACCGCACTGCTCCTGCTGACCGCCGCCGGCCGCTTCACCCCCGGCGACACCGTGCTGGTGCACTCGGCCGGCGGCGGGATCGGCCGGGCCGTCGCGGAGCTGGTCCCGCTGCTGGGCGGCGGGCGGCTGATCGGCACGGTCGGCCGCCCGGACAAGGCCCCGGCCGTCGAGGCCGCCGGCTACCACGCGGCCCTCCCCCGCGGCGAGGGGCTCGCCGACGCCGTCCTGGCCGCCACCGGCGGGCGCGGCGTGGACCTCGTACTCGACCCGCTCGGCACCGAGGCGCTGGAGCTGGACCTGACGGTGTCCGCACCGGGCGGACGGACCGTGCTGTTCGGCAACGCGGGCGGCGGGCGGCTGGACGCCCTGCCGTCGGCCGGCCGGCTGCTGGCGGGAAACCTCACCGTCACCGGCTTCAGCCACCGGGGCCTGGTCGCCGCCGCCCCCGAGCGGGTCGCCGGGGCGCTGCGCCGGGTGCTCGGCCACCTCGCGGACGGCACGCTCACCGCGCCCGTCACCGAACTGCCCTCGCTGGAGGCCGTCCCGGCCGCCCACGACCTGCTGCTGGCGGGCCGGGGCGCCGGCAAGTACGTGGCGGCCGTGCGCGGTTGAGGCCGGCGGGGCCGGCCCGGGGTCAGCCGCCGCACTGCTCCAGCATGGCCTTCTTGTCCGCCGGGGTCACCGGCAGCTGGTACTTCAGCGACACCTGGGCGAACCGGACCGCGTACGCGCAGCGGATCTGCTGGTTGGCGGGCAGCCAGGTGGCCGGGCCGGAGTCGCCCTTGGAGGCGTTCTGCGAGCCGTCGGCGGGGATCAGGTTGAGCGGGTCGTTGGCGATCTGGACGCGCTTGGCCTTGTCCCACGCGGAGGCGCCCTGCTGCCAGTCGTAGGACAGCGGCATCACGTGGTCGATCTGGATCCGGCTCGCCTGCTGCTTGGTGAACTGCACCTGCTTGCCGGTGTAGGGGTCGTAGATGGTCATCCCGGTGACCACGCAGGCGGAGCCGTCCTTGTGCTCGACCTTGGTGCCGTCCCGGCTGAGCAGGTCGTCCCGGGTGGAGCAGTTGTTGTGGCCGAGCGGCACGTCGTCGACGTTGTCCGTCCAGGCCGGGCCGAACTGGTCCCGGTCGTAGCCGGTCCGGGGACCAGGCTCGGCGGTCTTCACCCGGGAGATCAGGTCACGGCCTGCCTTGCGGTCCGCGTCCGAGCTGACCGGGGCGAGGCCGGGCTTGGTGCCGTCCGGGTTCTGCAGCGGGCTGGTGCCGATCGCCCGGGCCGGGCCGGAGCCGCCGGAGGTGGACGAGGACCCGCCGGTGCAGGCGGTGAGCGCCAGCGCGGGTATCAGCAGCGCGGCGGCGGACAGGGCGGTACGGCGGGCGCGCACGGAGTTCTCCCCCGGTCAGTGCGGTTGACGGCGCCCCAGAACACCAGTGCGGCTCACGCCCGGTCAAGTCGTGCGCGCCGCGTACCGGGGGCACCGGGGGCCCGCCCGCCCGCCGCGGGCGCCCCGCTCAGCCGCCGATGGCGGACATCGGCCGCTCCGGCCGGACGAAGTCGGGGGAGTTCACGGAGTGCCCCGGCCCCTTGCGGGCGACCGTGTCGCGCCAGGCCGACTCCACGGCCGCGTCCCCGGCGCCACCCCGCAGCAGCGCCCGCAGGTCGGACTCCTCGGCGGCGAACAGGCAGTTGCGCAGCTGACCGTCGGCGGTCAGCCGGACCCGGTCGCAGCCGCCGCAGAACGGGCGGGTCACCGAGGCGATCACGCCGACCACGGTGCCGGTGCCGGCGATCCGCCACTCCTCGGCGGGCGCGTTGCCGTGCCGGCCGACCGGGACGAGCTCCCAGCGACGCCCGAGCACCGCCAGCAGCTCGTCGGCGGTCACCATCGCCTCGCGGTTCCACGCGCCCTGGGCGTCCAGCGGCATCGACTCGATGAACCGCATCCGGTAGCCGTGCTCGGCGGCGAACTCCACCAGGTCGAGGATCTCGTCGTCGTTGACGCCGCGCACCGGCACCGCGTTGATCTTGACGGGAGCCAGCCCGGCGGCCTTCGCCGCGGCCAGACCCGCGAACACGTCGGCGATCCGATCCCGTCGGGTGATCGCGGCGTACCGCTCGGGCCGCAGCGTGTCCAGGCTGACGTTCACCCGGTGCAGGCCGGCCGCTTCGAGCTCGGCGGCCGTCCGCGCCAGTCCGATGCCGTTGGTGGTGAGCGAGAGCTCGGGCCCGAGCGCGGCCAACCGGGCGATCAGGCCGGGCAGGCCGCGGCGCAGCAGCGGTTCACCGCCGGTGAGCCGGACGGTGCGGATGCCGAGCCGCTCGACCGCGACCCGCACCAGCCGGACGATCTCGTCGTCGGTGAGGACCTCGGCCCTGGGCAGCCAGTTCAGGCCCTCGGCCGGCATGCAGTAGGTGCAGCGCAGGTTGCAGCGGTCCGTGAGGGAGACCCGCAGGTCGGTGTGGACCCGCCCGAAGCGGTCGACCAGCGGGGACGGCGCGCCGTGCCCGCGCTCTGTACGTGGTGCCATCGACCCAGTACAGGGCCCGGCCGGCGGAAGTTCCAGCGGCGGAAGAACCGGGGTGCGGCCCCGGCCCGCACCGGCGCCTCGGAGGATCGTCCAACTGTGACGCGCTGACCAGGCACGACAGACTGGGGACATGGCGAACCCGGCCCCCTCCCCCGCCCCCGTCACCGCGCTGGTCCTGGCCGCCGGCGGCGGCCGCCGCCTCGGCGGACGGCCCAAGGCACTGATCCGCTACCGGGGCCGGACGCTGCTCGAACACACCCTGGCGGTCGCCCGGGCCGGCGGCTGCGCCGCGACGGTGGCGGTGCTCGGCGCGGCCGGCGAGGAGGTCCGGGCCACCGCGGCGCTCGGCGACTGCCTGGCCGTCGACAACCCCGATTGGGCGACCGGCATGGGCTCCTCGCTGCGGGCCGGCCTGGCCGCCCTGCACCCCGGCACCCCGGCGGTGCTGGTGCTGCTGGTCGACACCCCGGGTGTCACCCCCGCGGCGGTGGCCCGACTGCTGGCCGCACACGCCGCCGGGGCCGAACTGGCCGCCGCCGGGTACGACGGGCGCCGCGGGCACCCCGTCCTGATCGGTGCCCGGTACTTCGCCGAGACGGCGTCCACCGCGGTCGGCGACGCCGGCGCCCGGGCCCTGCTGGCCGCGCACCCGCAGGCCCTGCGGCTGGTCGAGTGCGGCGACGTCGCCGGCCCCGAGGACCTGGACACCCCGGAGGACCTCGCCCGCTGGACCGGTCCGCAGGCGGACTGAGCCGGCGTCAGTACCCGGCCCGACCCGACCGCGGGGCCCCTCCCCCGAGCGGCCGGGCGACAGCCGGCCGCCCTCCGACCGTGGCGGGATCCCGCCCCTGAACTGTCCCGGAGGATTGCCGCATTCCGCGCCATCACCTGCGCGAATGGGCGAGGATGGAGGGCGTACTGCCCAGCGACGGAACGGGGTGCCAGCCATGGCCGCAGTGCCGCTGCCCGACGACTTCAGCGAGCCGGCCCGGTTCGGGGCCAACCCGCCCTCGGGGGCGAGCGCGATCCGCTGCCCCGCCTGCCGCCGCGAGCACCTCTACGAGCCCCCGAGCCTGCCCTGCCCGTGCGGTGCCCAGCTCCGGGTGCCGCTGCTGCGCGGCGGCGTCCCGGTCCAGGTCCGGTTCCGCTCCTGGGAGGACTCCTGGCTGAGCATGCGGTGCCCGCACTGCGGCCGCAGCGACCAGTGGCCGCAGCCCGAGTTCACCTGCAACTGCGGCGCGACGGTCCGGCTGCCGGTCGACCGGGCGCCCCGGCTGCAGAGCACCGGCCTGCCCGGTGCCCCGGCCGCCGCCGGCCCGACCGGCAACCGCCCCGCCGGCGCCCGCCCGTACACCACAGCCGTACCCTCCGGCCCGGTCGACCCGACCGGGCCGCCGAGCGGGCACGGGCCCCGGCTGCTGCGCCCACCGTTCCGGCCGCAGCCCGTGCACACCTCGCAGGACGCGGTGCTGACGGCGGCGCGCTACCTGCAGTGGCTGGGCTTCGACGACCTCGAACTGACGGAGGGTCAGGACCGTGACGCGGTCACCCTTCTGGGTGGTCACATGGTCGCCCGGGTGGACACCTTCGCCGAGCCGGCCGACGTGAAGGCCGTCGAGTGCCTGTGGCTGGAGACGCTGCACGCGGAGCAGGTCGCCGCCGCGATGTTCACCACCGCCGGCTACTCCCGGCAGGCCACGGTCCGCGGCGAACAGCTGCTGGTGGCGCTGTTCACGCTGGACGCCGCCGGCATCCCGCAGGCCGCCAACGGCGCGGCCGAGTCGCTGATGGAGACCGGCTGGACCTCCTGACGGACCGTCGGGTTCCGGAATCAGTCGCGCTCGTGATCTGGTGCACAAGCTCACCCCCGTGTTGAATTGCGGCCACAGCAGTACCGCATGCCGGATGGCGCACACAAGGAGGTGGCGTTGTCGGAGCACGGAACGGCCCTGGGGGGGACGGCGGACGCGGTGTGGCGGCTACGGTCGCGCGGCTGTTGGCAGGAGGCCGCCGAACTGCTCCGGCCCAGCGCCGCAGACGACCCCGACGCAGCCCTGAACCGAGCCGAACTCCTCATCGAGCAGGCCCTGTTCACCGGTGACCACTGGGAGCCGGCCGAGGACGCGCTACGCCTGGCCGAGGCCCGGGTGTCCGGGACGGAACAGCGCGCCGCGGCGGCCTGCGCCCGCGGCTTCCTCGCGTACGTGGCGAGCGTGCTGGGCCCGCGCGACCGGCTGGACGAGGCGCAGGCCGCACTCGGCCGGACGTCCGCCCTGCTGCCGCCGGCCTCGCCCGGCCGCCCGCTGCTCGACTTCCGGCGCGGCCTGGTCGCGGAGAACCTGCAGCACGACCCGGGCGCCGCCTGGATCGCCTACCGCCGGGCGCACGACGGCGCGGCCGAGCACGGGGACGAGCTGCTGCGCTCGTACACCTGGCAGCATCTGGCGTCGCTCGCGCTGGCCACCGGGGACCGCGAGCGGGCGCGGGAGGGCTTCCGGGCCTCGCTGCGGCTGCGCGAGGAGCTCGGCTTCACGGTGGGGGTGGCCCCGGCGCTGGCGGCGCTGGCGGACGTGTCGGAGCCGGTGGAGGCGGCCCGACTGCGCGCCGAGGCGGCCCGGCTGGTGCAGGCCCTGGGCGGAGTGCCGGTGTGGCTCGCGCGCCGGTTGCGCGCGCTGTCCGCTCCGGGCGCGCCGTCGGACACGCGCGTCGGGCCGCAGGCCGAGCGCCGGTCCGGCCGGCCGCTGGCGGACGAGGTCGGCTGACACCCGCCCGGGCCCGCCGCGGCGGCCGACGGGCCCGGACCGGGGCGGTGACCCGGCCGGTCCCGGGCCGTGGCACGGGCCCGCCCGACCCTGAAATGGCCACCCCGCACTAAATCTGACGATATTTCGAGCTTGCGTTCGGAATTCCCTCTCCCCGGTGTATTGACGGCAAACCGGTCCATTCCTCTTGCATTTCTCCGCCATGATGGTCCCCGCTCATCACTAGGCTGGAAAGCGAGGCTGGTTCAGGTCATGAGACTGTCGGACATACCGCTGGGCTGGGCCGTCGCGGTGGTGGCCGCCCTGGTGGTCGTCGCCACGCTGGTGGTCGTCGCCCGCACCCGGGCCGCGGCCGCGGCAGCGAGCAGCTCGGATTCCTGGGAGCGCAGCGAGGAGCGCCGACGACGCAAGGAATCGATGTACGGGGGCGCCTCGTACGTCCTGCTGTTCTGCTGCGCGGCCGTCGCCGCGGCGCTGTCCTTCCACGGACTGGTCGGCTTCGGGGTGCAGAACCTCAACCTCTCCGGCGGCTGGGAGTACCTGGTGCCGTTCGGCCTCGACGGCGCGGCGATGTTCTGCTCGGTGCTCGCCGTCCGCGAGGCCAGCCACGGTGACGCGGCGCTCGGATCCCGGCTGCTGGTCTGGCTGTTCGCCGGCGCGTCGGCGTGGTTCAACTGGGTGCACGCCCCTCGCGGGTTCGGTCACGCCGGAGCACCGCAGTTCTTCGCGGGCATGTCGCTCTCCGCCGCCGTGCTCTTCGACCGGGCCCTGAAGCAGACCCGGGTGGCGGCGCTGCGCGAGCAGGGCCTGGTGCCCCGTCCGCTGCCGCAGATCCGGATCGTGCGCTGGCTGCGCGCGCCGCTGGAAACGTACGCCGCCTGGTCGCTGATGCTCCTCGAAGGCGTGCGGACGCTGGACGAGGCGGTCGAGGAGGTCCGGGACGACAAGCGCCAGGCCTCCGTCAACCGCGAGCAGCGACGGATGGCCCAGCGGCGCGAGCGGGCCGAGATCCGGGCCATCGGCCGGACCAACGGCGGCGTCTGGCGGCAGCGCGCCGCGCCGCGTCAACTGGAGCGCCAGCTGGATCACCAGTTGGAGGCCGGCTCGGAGCCTGCCATAGCCGGGCCCACCGACCCGGCCGAGCGGACGTCGGCCGAGCACACCTCCGCCGGGCGCGGTGCGGCCGAGCGCGGCGGGGCGGAGCCCGGTCGGACCGGGTCCCCCGTCGAGGGGCGGCTCGGTCAGGCGGGACTGCCGGCCCGGCCGGCCCGCCGCAGCGTGGACCTGACCCCGGAGGAGGACACCCTGGCCATCCCCCGGCTGGACTCGCTGGAGCAGAAGCTCAAGGACCTGGAGCAGCAGTTCGGTTGAGCCGGTGCCGCCGGCCGGGCCGCCGGGGTGAAGTCCCCGTCGGCCCGGCCCGCTCGGGCCGTCCCGCCCCGCTCGCGGCCGCCGGTCAGTCCGACGGCCCGCCGGCGGCCCGTGCCGCCTGTGCGGCCTGCGCCGCCTGGTCGGTCTCCGCGTCGACCGACAGCTCGAACCACATCCGCTTGCCCGAACCGCGCGGCTCCACGCCCCAGCCGTCGGCCAGCGCCTCCACCAGCATCAGGCCGCGGCCCGAGGAGGCCTGCTCCCCCGGGGTGCGGCGGGTCGGCCAGAGGTCGGACTCGTCCTCCACCTCGACCCGCAGCCGGGCACCGCTGCCGGGCTCCCGGTAGAGCCGGGCGGTGAACATCGCGTCCCGGTCGGTGTGCCGGATCGCGTTGGTCACCAGCTCGGAGGAGAGCAGCTCGGCGGTGTCGATCAGGTCGGGAACGCCCCAGCGGCGCAGTGCGTCCCGGAGCTCGCCGCGCAGTTCGGCGATCCGGGCCAGGTCGGCCTGGCCGATCCGGCGGCGCAGCTGCTGGGCGGCGAGGCCGCCGGCCGGTCCGTCCCAGCGCAGCAGCAGCAGCGCTATGTCGTCCTCACGCTCGCTGGAGTCGGCCGCCTGGGAGGCGATCCGGTCGGCCAGGTCCTCCAGCGGCTCGCGGGCCGCCTCGTCGATGCCGGGCAGCCGGCCGGAGATCGCCCGGCAGAGCCGCTCGAAGCCGGTGTCGAGGTCCATCCCGCGGGCCTCCACCAGCCCGTCGGTGCAGAGCACCACGGTCTCGCCCGGGTCCAGGCTGAACCTGGTCACCCGGTACTCCTCGTCCGGCGAGATGCCGAGCGGCAGGCCGCCGGCCACCGGGACCAGGGCGGCCGACCCGTCGGCCCGGCGGACCACCGGGTCGAGGTGGCCGGCCCGGACGGCGTAGACCACGCCGTAGTCGACGTTGACCTCCGCGTAGGTGCAGGTCGCGAAGTGGTCGGTGTCCAGGTCCGCGAGGAAGCGCGAGGCGCGGGCCATCACAGCGGCGGGCGGGTGGCCCTCGGCCGCGTAGGCGCGCAGTGCGATCCGCAGCTGGCCCATGATGCCGGCCGCGTGCACGTCGTGGCCCTGCACGTCGCCGATCACCAGGCCGACGTGGCCGCCCGGCAGCGGGACGACGTCGTACCAGTCGCCGCCGATCTGCAGGCCGGAACCGGCCGCCAGGTAGCGGACGGCGGTGGTGACGCCGGGGACGGCCGGGACGGTGCGGGGGAGCATCACCCGCTGGAGGCCGGCCGCGAGCTCGTGCTCGGCGTCGTGCAGTCGGGCCCGGGCCAGCGACTGGGCGACCAGGCCGCCCAGCGTGGAGAGCAGGGTGCGCTCGTCGGTGTCCAGCTCGCGGTCGTCGTCGAAGCTGACCACGCAGACGCCGATCGTCCTGCCGCTGGCCACCAGCGGCAGGAACGCCCAGGCGCTGCGGCCGGTGCCGCGGGCCCAGTCCCAGGCCTCCGGGTAGCGCTCCCGGTACTCGGCGCCGCTGCCGATGAAGACCGGCGTGCGGTTGCGGACGGCCTCGGCGAGCGGGTGCGCGGGGGCTAGCGGGGAGCGGTCGTAGAGGGCGACGTCCTCCTCCCGGTAGCCGCTGGCGCCGAGGATGGCGAGCCGGCCGGCCTCCATCGAGGCCAGCACCAGGCCGTCCGGCGGCAGGCCGGGCAGTGGGAGCTCGGTGAAGACCCGGGCCACGTCACGGACGGTGACCGCCTCGGCGAGTGCCCGGGCGGCCTCTTTGATGAAGCGGGAGCGCTCCTCGCGCAGCGCGGCGAGCTCGCCGGCCCGCTCGCGCTTGTGCAGCTCGACGGTGGCGTCCCAGACGAAGCCGACCATCCGGGACGGGCGGCCGAAGGCGTCCGCGAGCACCCGCCCGCGGAACCGGACGGCGTGCAGCTCACCGCTGGGGAAGAGGGTGCGGTAGTAGGCGCCGCACTGGCCCAGCTCGGTCACCGCCCGCTCGACCCGGCGGCGGACCACCGGCGCGTCCTCCGGGTGCAGCATCGCCAGGAAGGCGGCGGAACTGCGGTCGTACCGGTCGAGGGCCAGGCCGAGGATGGCGCAGGCCCGCGGGTCGGCCTCCAGCACGTCGTGCCGGATGTCCCAGTCGAAGGAGCCGATGCCGTTGGCGGCCATCGCGGGTTCGAGCCAGTCCGGGGTGGAGTCCCCGGTGCGGGTGGGCAGGCCTCGGGAGACCGCCGCACCGATCCGGCCGGTGGCCGTCCCGGAGGCGGCGCGCAGCGGCTGGGCCGCGGCGATGCTCCTGGTGGCCTGGGCCGGCGGGATGTGGCGGACGGGCCCAGGCGGCTCGGGCTCTGTGGCCATGCTTCTCCTGCCGCTGCCGGGGCATGCGGTCCGGTCGGACTGCGTTAGCCGTGGGATCAGTGGGTTCAGTGGAACTGGGTGGGACATTGTGTGACCGGTGTGTCTGAGTGGCCGGTCGAGGCACGATTCTCCCCGCCGTCCCGGGCACACATTCTCACTAGCCTCTCGTATGTTCGGCAATGCGGCAATGCCGACGAACCATCCGGGGGACAATCGTGGACGATCCGAGTGATCGCCCGGCGCGGCGGCACCCGCTCGCGCCCACCCACCGCCGCCTCAGACGGCGCCGAGCTCGAACCAGGTGACCTTGCCGTCGCCGCGCAGGTGCACGCCCCAGTCGTCGGCGAGCGACTCCACCAGCAGCAGCCCGCGCCCCGAGGTGGCCCACTCGGCCGGTGCCCGGCGGCCGGGCAGCCGGGTGGTGCCGTCCTGCACCTCGATCCGCAGCCGCTGCCCCGGGGTGAGCACCGCCTCCAGCACGGCTCCCTTACCGGTGTGCAGCAGCGCGTTGGTGACCAGCTCGGAGGTGAGCAGCTCGGCGGTGTCGGCCAGCTCCGGGACGCCCCAGCGGCTCAGCGCGGCCCGCAGCCGGTGCCTGATCTCGCCGACCGCGACCAGATCGGCCGGGGCGAACGCCGCGTGCAGCCGGCGGTGCAGCGCACAGCCCGGCTCCGGGTCCGGGTCGGAGTCGGATTCGGGAGCCGGGCCGGAGTCGGGCGCCGGGCCGCCGCGGGAGGATCCGCCGGCCCGGGCGGGGCCTGCGTGCCGGGCGGGATCGCCGTTCGGGGTGGCCGGGCCGCTGCCCGAGGCCGAGCGCTGCCGCGGAAACCTTGCCTGTCCGTCCATCACCGTACGCCCCCGCCCTTCGCCCGACGGTCGGCGCCGAGTCCCCCACCGGCGACGTCCGCTTGTCGACATCCTCCTTCCCACCGTCGACGCCTGGCAACAGTGCATCCCCGGCCACCTGGGGTGAAGCGGGGCTCATGGGGGGTCAAGTGATCCGTCTGGTGGGAGCGTCGAGGTTTGCGGGCTCCGATGACTAGTTCGGGCCCGTACGTACTCGGCGCGCGCCGGCTGTCGCACGCCGGTGCTCCCGCATCTCCGCCGCACGCCCCACGCGCCTGCTCGCCCCACGCGCCCGCTTGCGCTGTGCGCGCGCTGCCGGGTGGCGCAGCCGCCCGCGCCGCCGTGCGCAATCGGGCGAGATGACACGCCGGCGGCGCGCCCGGCACGCGCAGCGGTCCGACAGGGGCAACGCTGGACATGACGCCCGGGCCCGGGTTCAATGGGCCGCGGAAGTTTGAACGCCGTTCTAACCAGACTCATCCACCGGCACCCGCGAGCGAGGAACCGTGCGACTGACCCCCACCGAACGGGACCGGCTGCTGATCTTCACAGCGGCCGAACTGGCCCGCGCCCGCCGCGCCCGCGGCGTGAAGCTGAACGTGCCCGAAGCCACCGCGCTGATCGCCGACACCGTCTGCGAGGCCGCCCGGGACGGCCGCCGGCTGGCCGAGGCCATCGAGGCCGGCCGCACCGTGCTGAGCGCCGACGACGTGCTGCCCGGCGTCCCGGACGTGGTCACCGTGATCCAGGTCGAGGCCGTGTTCGACGACGGCACCCGGCTCGCCGTGGTCAACGACCCCTTCCGCGGGCACGGCTCGCTCGGCGACGACGCCCCCGGCTCCGTACTGATCGGCTCCGGCGCGGGCTACGACCCGGTCGAGGAGACCGTGGTGCTCCCCGTCCACAACACCTCCGACGTGCCGATCTCGGTCACCTCCCACTTCCACTTCTTCGAGGTCAACCCCCGGCTGGCCTTCGACCGCGAGGCCGCGTACGGCACCCACCTCGCCGTCCCCGCCGGCTCCTCGGTCCGCTTCGACCCGGGCGCCACCGTGGAGGTCGGGCTGGTGCCGATCGGCGGCGGACGGGTCGCGATCGGCTTCGCCGGCCTGGTGGACGGCCCGCTGGACGCCCCCGGCGCCAGGCAGGCCGCCCTGGAGAAGGCCCGCGCGACCGGCTACCTCACCAGCTTCGACGACGCGGAGGTGGAGTCGTGACCCGCCGGCCCGCCCCCGCCAGCCCCGCGTCCCACACCCCGGAGGTCGGCGCATGAGTGCCATCACCCCCCACGACTACATCGCCGTCCACGGTGCCCGCACCGGCGACCGGATCCGGCTCGGCGACAGCGGCCTGATCATCCGGGTGGAGTCCGACTCCCAGGAGCCGGGCAACGAGTTCCTGGCGGGCTTCGGCAAGACCGCCCGCGACGGCCTGCACCTCAAGGCCACCGCCGTCCGCGAGACCTGCGACGTCGTGATCAGCAACGTGGTGGTGATCGACGCCGTCCTGGGCATCCGGAAGACCTCGATCGGCATCCGGGACGGCCGGATCGTCTCCGTCGGCCGGGCCGGCAACCCGGACACCATGGACGGCGTCGACGTGGTCGTCTCCACCGGCACCACGATCGTCTCCGGCGAGGGCATGATCGCCACCGCCGGCGCCATCGACACCCACGTCCACCTGCTGTCGCCGCGGATCATGGAGGCCTCGCTGGCCTCCGGCGTCACCACCGTCATCGGCCAGGAGTTCGGCCCGGTCTGGGGCGTGGGCGTCAACTCCCCCTGGGCGCTGCGGCACGCGTTCAACGCCTTCGACGCCTGGCCGGTCAACATCGGCTTCCTGGGCCGCGGTTCGTCCTCCGACCCGGCCCCGCTGATCGAGGCGCTCGCCGAGGGCGGCGCCTCGGGCTTCAAGGTGCACGAGGACATGGGCGCCCACACCCGCGCCCTGGACACCGCGCTGCGGGTCGCCGAGGAGTACGACGTCCAGGTCGCCCTGCACACCGACGGGCTGAACGAGTGCCTGTCCGTCGAGGACACCCTCAGGGTGCTGGAGGGCCGGACGATCCACGCCTTCCACATCGAGGGCTGCGGCGGCGGACACGTCCCCAACGTGCTGAAGATGGCCGGCGTCGAGAACGTCATCGGCTCCTCCACCAACCCCACCCTGCCGTTCGGCCGCGACGCCCTCGGCGAGCACTTCGGCATGATCGTCTCCGCCCACGACCTCAAGGTCGACCTCCCCGGCGACGCCGCCATGGCCCGCGACCGCATCCGGGCCGGCACCATGGGCGCCGAGGACGTCCTGCACGACCTCGGCGTCATCGGCATCACCTCCTCCGACGCCCAGGGCATGGGCCGGGCCGGCGAGACCGTCCGCCGCACCTTCGCCATGGCCGGCAAGATGAAGGCCGAACTCGGCCCCCTCGACGGCTCCGGCTCGTACGGCACCACCGAGAGCGGCGACGACAACGAGCGCGTGCTGCGCTACATCGCCAAGCTCACCATCAACCCCGCCATCGCCCACGGCCTCGCCCACGAGGTCGGCTCCATCGAGCCCGGCAAGCTCGCCGACATCGTGCTCTGGCGGGCCGACCACTTCGGCGCCAAGCCGCAGCTCATCCTCAAGGCCGGGTTCCCGGCGTACGGCGTGGTCGGCGACCCCAACGCCTCCACCGACCGCTGCGAACCCCTCGTCCTCGGCCCGCAGTTCGGCGCCCACGGCGCCACCGCCGCGGACATCTCCGTCGCCTTCGTCGCCCAGGCCGCCGCCGACGGCTCGTACCTGGACGTCGCCGCCGACCAACTGCCCACCCGCAGGCGCCGGGTGGGTGTCCGCAACACCCGCGGCATCGGACCGCGCAACATGGTCCGCAACGCCCGGATCGGCCAGGTGCAGGTCGAGGCCGACACCGGCCTCGTCTCGCTGGACGGAGCCCCGATCCGCTCGGACCCGGCCGACAGCGTCTCGCTCAGCCGCCTGTACTTCCTCTGAACCCCTCCCCCACGTTTAGGACCCGCCTCTCATGACCACTCCCGCCTCGCTCGGCTACCGGATGCCCGCCGAATGGCACCCGCACGACCGCACCTGGATGGCGTTCCCGACCGACAACCAGACCTTCGACAGCCCCGAGCACCTGCACGCCGCCCGGCAGGCCTGGGCCCGGGTCGCCAACACCATCGTCCGCTACGAGCCGGTGACGCTGATCGTCAACACCGGTGAGAGCGCGGCCGCCCGGGAGTACGTCGCCGCCGAGGTCGAGATCGTCGAGAAGCCGCTGGACGACGCCTGGATGCGGGACATCGGCCCGACCTTCCTGATCGACGGCAAGGGCTCGCTCGCCGCCGCCGACTGGATCTTCAACGGCTGGGGCGCCCAGTCCTGGGCCCGCTGGGACAACGACCAGCACATCGCCGAGCACATCACCGAGCTGACCGGCGTCCGGCGCTTCGCCTCCCGCCTGATCAACGAGGGCGGCGGCATCCACGTCGACGGCGAGGGCACCGTCCTCGTCACCGACACCGTCCAGCTCGGCGAGGGCCGCAACTCCGACTGGACCCGCGAGGAGGTCGAGGCCGAGCTGCACGCCCACCTCGGCACCACCAAGGCCGTCTGGGTCCCGCGCGGACTCACCCGCGACTACGACGAGTTCGGCACCCGCGGGCACATCGACATCGTCGCCTCCTTCGTCCGCCCGGGCGTCGTCGTCGCCCACATCCAGCCCGACCCCGCCCACCCCGACCACGAGGTCTGCCAGGAGATCGTCGCCGGCCTGCGCGCCGCCACCGACGCCCGGGGGCGCACCCTGGAGGTCATCGAACTCCCCGCCCCGACCGTCCTCACCGACGAGGACGGCGAACCGGTCGACTACTCCTACATCAACCACTACGTCGGCAACGGCGTGGTCGTCCTGTGCGCCTTCGACGACCCCCGCGACCAGGAGGCCGCCGCCATCCTCGAAAAGGCCTACCCGGGCCGCGTCGTCGAACTGGTCGACGCCCGCGAGATCTTCGCCAACGGCGGCGGCATCCACTGCATCACCCAGCAGCAGCCGACGGCCTGACGGGCAGGTCGCGCAGTGACCGGAGCCGGGTCGGTCCGGGCGCCCCCGGGCGTTCGACGACCCGGCTCCGGCCGTTCCCGCTCCGACCGTTCCCGCTCCGACCGTTCCGACTCCGGCCGTTCCGACTCCGGCCGCACGAACGGGCATCGATCACATGATCGATCAAATCCCTTGCCGCACAGCAGATTTCACCCCCGTCCAGTCACGGACCGGTCACATGCGGCATGTCCCGGTCCGCCTCCGCGTAGCGTCGCGCACCTCACCACATCCGACGTCCCTGGGGGGACCATGCGCACGCGTGCCATCATCCTGACCGTCGCCGCCACCACCGCAGTCCTCGGCCTCGCCGCCTGCGACCCGGCCGCCACCTCCACCAGCACCGGCACCGCGGCCGCAGTGCCGGCCGCCACCGCTGCGGGCGACGCCGCGGCCGCACCGGTCGCGGCCGGCGACGGCGAGAAGCTGAAGGACGTCGAGATCACCAAGTGCACGGTCGACGCGACACTCAAGTGGCCGTCCGCCGAGCTGAAGATCACGAACCACAGCAGCAAGAACTCCAACTACATGGTCCAGGTGGAGTTCCTGGACGCGGCGGGCACCCGCATCGGCGAGGGCGTGGCCGCCACCAACGGCCTGGCCCCCGGACAGGCCTCCGTGCAGAAGGCGCAGGGCGCCACCGAGACCACCGGCAAGACGTCCTGCAAGGTCATCGACGTGACCCGGTACGCCGCCCCCTGAGCCGCCCCTGAGCCGGCGCCGAGCCGACGCGCCACACCGTCGGCTCGGCCCTGCCGGTGCCGCCCGACCCGCACGCCTCCCGAAACCTCCTGTGCCCCCGCGGGCCCGTCATGGGAGGATGCGGTCCGGCCCGGGGGGAGTGGCACGCATGGGACTCGACTACAGCTACGAGATCTACACGCCTGCCCGGAACGTCACCCGGGCGCTGACCGAGCTCGCCCGGCTGGCGCCGCGAACCGACCGGGTACCGCCCCTCACGGTCACCGTGCCCGGCGGTGGCACGGTCGTCGTCCCGTTCACGTCCCACTTCAGGAGTGAGCCGGTCGACTGTTCCACGGGCGGCACGCTCGAACTCGACACCGCGATCATGGTCGGCGTCGACGACGCGGTGCGCGAGTTCGAGGGAGGTCGCGGCCTCGAAGTCGACGAACTCGGGAGGGTCGCGATCGGGTACGTCTACCTCACCGTCCGGTTCGCGCCCACCCTGCACCCTCGCCACGCCTCACTCCAGTTCACCGCCGCCACCTCGGGGATGAGCCGGATGTTCGAGCGGTCCGCGAGCGTCAGAGCGGTGTTCACCGACCTCACCGCCGCCGCCGGCGGGGTCTGCTGCGTGCTCGACACCGAGAGCCACACCGTCCAAGTGTGCTGGCTGAACGGCCGGCCGGCCCGGGAGACGGTCCCCGGCCCCCGCTTCGCGAACTGCCGCGACCTCGTGGCAGCCTGGGCCGACCCGGGCGAGGGGCCCGCGGTGCGGTCCGGCGACAGCTGAGGCGGCCGTCAGAGCGGGATGGCCAGGTGCCGCGCCGCGTCCGCCGCCGGGCCGGGGGTGCGGGAGCGGTGGGCGGCGGTCAGGACCAGTTCCGCGGTGAGGGGGTGCGCGCGGACGGCCTCGGGGGCGAGGCGGTCGGCGGCGAGCAACTCCTCCAGGGCGGTGGTGTCGTCGCCCGCCCGGGCGAACAGGCGGGCGCGGTCGATGCCGTGGCGGGCGCGGCGCTCCCGGGGGAGGCCGGCCAGGTCGGTCGGCGCGATGCGGTCGAGGACGTCGGGGTCGGCGCCGAGTTCGAGGGCGGCGTGAACGAGGTGGACGGCCCGTTCGCCGGCCGAGAACTCCGTCCGGTGGCCGGGGTGTTCGCCGACCCGGTCGGCTGCCGTGGCCGCCTCCGCCAGGTGCGCGGTGGACTCGGTCTGACGGCCGTGTTGCGCCTCGATGACCGCGCCGACCAGGTGCAGCGTGCCCCACAGGCTCCAGGGGTCCCGGGCGGTATCGGTGAGCAGCCCGTCCAGGCGGGCGAGTCCGCCGTCGATCAGTCGTCGGGCCTCTGCGGTGGCACCGAGCGTCAGGCAGACCTCGGCCTGGAGCCACTGCGCCGCGGTGACCAACAGCGGGTCCCCGGGTACGGCCGCCGCCCGGTGGGCCTGGGCCGCGGCGGTGGCGGCCAGGTCAAGGTGGCCGAGCCTCTTGGCCAGCATCGCGGCGTCGTGCCGGGCCTCGGTGAGCAGGTGATGCGCGATGTCCCGGTCGGTCCCGGCCGCGGTGTCGGCCGCCGCGCGCAGGTCCTCCAGCAACGGCGGTAGCAGCAGGCCGAGTTCGCCGTAGTGGCCGTGGCGCCGCAGCCGGTCGGACTCGTCGACCCGGCGGCGCAGGGCGTCGAGCGGCGGAGGCTCCTCGTCGGCGGTCGGCGGCAGGTCCGCGCGGAGCAGGGCGCGCCGCAGGGCGGGCACCGTCCGGTGGGCGGGGGCCGTCCGCGGGTCGCCGAGCCGGGTCGGGCGGCCCAGCAGGTCGACCGGGTCGGTGTCGAGCGCCGCGGCGAGCGCGTGCACCATCGTGTAGCGGTCCAGCGGCAGGCGGCCGCTCTCGACCGACCGGAGCCAGTCGGCGTTCCGGCCGACCTCCTCGGCGAGTCGGGCCCGGGACAGGCCGGAGGCCTCCCGGTGGCGCGCCACCCGCTGCCCGATGGATCGCCGAGCTGCCACCAGGTTCCCTCCGTCGTCGGTGCCCTCACGCTAGGTCCGTCCGGCCCCGGGGCCCGGTACCTGCCGCGCGGTCCGCGTGGCGGCGCGGACCGCGGGCCGCGCGGCGGGTGAGGGCGGGCCGGGCGCCGTCACCAGGCCTGCGAGACGTCAAGCAAGCGGACGTCGATCGAGCGGACGTCGCCGGCCCGCCGGCGGCCGGGCCTGGACGGGTCGGGACCGGCCGTGACGAGCAGGCGGGCGCCGGTCTCCGGTACCCGGTAGTGGTGCAGGTCGCCTTCCTCGGAGGTGAGTTCGACGGTCCGGCCGGTGGCGGAGATCGCGGCGCGCAGCCGCTCGAAGCGGACCCGGGGCGCGAAGGACCCGTACCGCCGGGCGAGCATCGGGGGGACGAGGTCGGCGGCCCGGCCGTGGACCAGCCGGTGGATCCGGACGCCGAAGCCCAGGCAGGCCATGGTGCCGGCCGGGGTGCGGGCGAAGAGGGCTTCGAGGAGCCCGTAGTCGCGGCGGAGGGTCGTGCCGTGCGGGGTGTCGAGGCGGCCGGGCCCGAGGGCGGCCTTCCAGTCGGCGGGGCTGGCGCCGATCCCGGCGCCGGGGAGGGCGCATCCGGCCGCCGCATGGGCGTAGAAGTCCAGATCGGACACGTGCGTACCCGCCTCTCCCGGCTGTGCGGTCACCGTCCACCGAACAACCTTGACCTCGTGTCAGCTTCGACGTGCGGCGTGGTTCCCGAGCGGCCGGCCCAAGCGGTCCGGTCCGGTGAGCCCACCAGTGTGCGGAGTACCCAGTCAGGGGCGTCCCCATCGCAGAGTTCGCCGCGCAGGAAAGGGAGGTCCTGGTTCCACCCGGTCGGCGACGCGAAGCCCACCCCGGCTCCCGGCTCCCCGGCCGGCGCCCGGCCCGTGGGTACGGTGACGGCATGCAGCGGCTCGCACTCGTCGACCTGGACCACACCCTGATCGAGCGCCGGTGCCCGGTGCCCGAGTGGACGGCCGAGTTCTGCGCCGCCCGGGAACTGCCCCCGGACGCCGCGCCGGAGATCCTCACGACCACCACCCCCGAGACCTTCGCCGGGCTCGCCCGGCGGCAGGGGCGCGCCGGGGCCGGTGAAGCGCTCTGGGCGGCGTACGTGGACGGGCTGGCCGAACGGGTCTACTGCCTGCCGGGTGCGCTGGACGCGGTGGGGCGGCTGCGCGCGGCCGGCTGGACGGTGGTCGTCCTGACCAACGGGTACAGCGCGATCCAGCGCGCGAAGCTCGCCCGGACCGGTCTGCTGGACGCGGTCGACGGTGTCTGCGTGTCCGAGGAGGCCGGGCTCCGCAAGCCGGATCCGGAGATCTTCCGGGTGGCGGCCCGGCGTTCGGGGCTGGATCTGGCGGCCGGGGCCTGGATGGTCGGCAACAATCCGGCGACCGACATCCTGGGCGCCCGGGCGGCCGGGGTCGGTTCGATCTGGATCTCCCCCGGGCTGCCCTGGCCGACGGAACAGCCGGCCCCGGACCACACCGTCCGCGACGTGCCGGCGGCGGCGGATCTCCTTCTCGGGCTGTTCGTCTGAGGTTGCGTCAAGCACCGCGGACGGGTCACTGCCGGGTGCGAGAATGCGATCACGTTCGATCAATCATGGGGGATTTCTACATGCGCACTGTGACCAAGGGCCTTTCGGCTCTGCTGATCGGCGCGGCACTGGCGGTGGGGACCGGTACGTCCGGAGCGGCCGCGGCCACCGGCACCCGGGGCCTGGAGATCGCCGTCCCGGCCTACGTCCACCCGGGCGAGGCGATGCTGACCGGCATCCAGGCCACCCACCCCGCACCGTCGATCGTCATCCTGAACCCCAACAACGGCTACGCCCCGTTCGACGCCGCCTGGCAGGCGCAGGCCGACTCGCTGCGCACCGCCACCACCGCGACCGGCGGCCACACCAAGGTGATCGGGTACGTCGACACCAACCGCACCCTACGACCGATCGCCGACGTCAAGGCGACCGTCGACAACTACCTCAGGACCGGCGACCACAAGCTCCACGTGGACGGCATCTTCTTCGACCAGTCGGGCCGGGACTGCGGCACCGACAACGTCACCCGCGACTACTACGCCGAACTGCGCGCCTACGTGCAGAACGCCGTGTACGCACTCGACCCGCAGGCCGAGGAACTGGTGGTGGACAACCCCGGCACCGCCGTCGCCGACTGCTACCTGGAGCCCGGCCACCGCACCGCCGACACCTTCGTCACCTTCGAGGGCAGCTACGCCGCGTACACCGGCGGCGGCTGGCTCGGCGGCAACGTCTTCAACTACAACGTCGGTTACTACTCCGGTGCCGCCCTCGACCCGAGCGGCACCGCCTTCTGGCACCTCGTGCACGCCGCCCCGAACGCCGAGGCCTCCACCACCGCACTCGACACCGCGTTCACCCGAGGCGCCGGCTACGCCTACGTCACCGACGACGTGATGGACAACCCGTGGGACGCCGCGCCGAGTTGGGGATTCCAGTCGGAGACCTCGCACGCCGCCACGCTGGGCTGACCCCGCACCGCCGGGCGGTGATCACCGGTCACCGCCCGGCACCCGCCGGTCGTCCGCGCCCCACCGGCGCGCCCCACCGGCGCGCGCCGCCGCCGCACGCCGGGCCTCGGGGCGCCGACCTGCGGACCTGCCGACCGGACGGCACCGGACGGACGGCGGCACGACGTATCGTGAGGTCGTGCCGAGCAGCCGGGAGGAACAGCAGATGGCCCAGCCACGGGCGCGCCGGGCCGCGCGGCCCCGCGAGGAGGTCTTCGCGGCCGCCCGGGCGGCGATCGCCGAACACGGGCTGGCCAAGCTGACCATGGCCGGGCTCGGCAAGGACCTCCAGATGAGCGCCGGCCACCTGCTCTACTACTTCGGCAGCAAGGACCAGCTGCTGCTGGAGACCCTGCGCTGGAGCGAGGAGCAACTCGGCGAACGCCGGCGGGCGGCACTCGCCCGGCCGGGCGCCACAGCCCGCGAGCGGCTCGCCTCGTACGTCGAGCTGTACCTGCCGGAGGGCCCCGGCGACCCGCGCTGGATCCTGTGGGTCGAGGTGTGGGGCCGCTCCCCCGCCAGCGCCGAGCTCCGGCAGGGCCAGCTGGCCATCGAGATCCCCTGGCAGGCCGACCTGGTGGCCCTGATCGAGGCCGGCGCCGCCACCGGCGAGTTCACCCCGCACGGGACGACGGGGGATCTCGCGACCCAGATCAGGGCGCTCCTGGACGGCTTCGCGGTACCGATCGCGATCGGGCTGCCCGGCGCTCGGCGCGAGGACGCGCTCGGCCAGGTCGCCTCGGCCGCCGCGGCCCTGCTCGGGCACCGCTGACCCCGCCGGCCGTCCGCCCCGCGCGTCACTCCGTCCAGAGTGCGGCCGCGGTGCGGTCGTCGGCGTAGCCCTTGGCGCGGACCTGGACCTGCCGCAGGAAGTCGACCGTGCCCGGCGGATGCGGATGAGCCCAGTGGCTGGACAGGAAGTGCGCCACGGCTGGCTCCTGCTCGATCGGCTCGGCCAGGCCCAGGGTGCAGAGCAGCAGGATGTCCCCCGGGGTGGCCGGGACCAGCCGGAACCTGAAGGGCCGCACCGGCGCCGCCGGAGCCGCCGGCAGCGGCTGGCCGTCCGGGTGGTGCAGCAGGCGCGCCGCGTAGGCGTCGATCCAGTGCCCGGAGCGGAGCAGGTAGAGCGCGCCGGGACCGGTGCCGAAGGCCGCACGGTGGGTGGCCGACTCATCGAGGGAGACCATCAGGCAGTGCAGCGAGCCGAGGTCCGCCTCGGGGCCCGTTACGTGGGGACCGGTGGCGTCGGGACCGGCGGTGTCGGGGATCGTCCGGTCGGGGTTGGCCAGGTCGGGGTTGGCCAGGTCGGAGGGGGCCCGGTCGGAGCGGGCCCGGGCGGGGTCGACCGCGGTCGCGAGCGGGCCGGCGGCCAGGACGGTGAGCCGCTGGAGCCCGTACCGCAGCCGGTCGCGGGCCCCGGCACGGAGGTCCGCGGCGAGCTCCGTCCGGTTGCGGCCGACCGCGGCCGCGAGTCGGCGGGCGGCTTCGGCGGCCGAGCCCGCGGCGGCCTCGGCGGACTCGCGGCGGCCGGGCGAGGCGAGGACCGCGAGCAGCAGGCCGTCCTCTCCCTGACCGAAGCGGGTGACCAGCAGGGCGTCCCGGCGGGACTCGCCGCGGTAGCGGGCGGAGTCACCGCGGACGGAGACCGCGCGCAGCGTCGCCCTGCCGTACTGCGCGCCGTCCAGCGCCGTGTCCGGCACCAGGCCGGCCAGCGTCTCCGGTTCGGCGGCGGGCAGGGCGGTGGGCTCGGGGCCGTAGGTGGGCGGGCGGTCACCGACGTGCGGGACGACGGGTTCCGGCTCCTGCCGGGGACGGCGCAGCGGCTGGACGGGCTGCGCGGGCCCGGCGAGCGAGGGATCGGCGGCCGGTGGGGGCGCCTCGGCCCGCGGGGGTTCGGCGGCCCGCGGGGGTTTGACGGGGGTCGGAGCGAGCTTCGGGGCGGGGGGCGGAGGTGCAGCGGAGGCCGCGTGTTCGGGCACGCGGGGCTCCCGCTCGGCGGCCGGCCCGGGCTGCGTGGGCGGGGCCACTGACGGTGCGGGTACCGGTACCGGTGCGGCAGCTACGGGCGGTACGGGAGAGGCTGCCGGTACGAGAGCGGCCGGCGGCGCGGGCGGTGGTGTCGGCGCGGGCGGTGGCGCGATGGGCTCCGCCGTGCGCTGGGCGCCGATCATGCCGGCCGCCGAGTCGAACCAGTCGTCGACCGTACCCGGGCCCGTCACCGCGTCCGGGGTGTCCGGGAGAGTTCCGGCGGGTCCCTCGTAGACCGCGTGCCACCAGCCGTCCTCCGGCCGCCGCTGCGGGGGTGCGCCCTGGTCGCTCAACTGGCCGCTCCTCGTCCCTGTGTGCCATCTGTCGAGCGGCCTCGTGCCGGACTCGACGTCATTCTCCCCAAGAAGAACGACGGTGTCCGGGATTCGGGGACAACCCACCACCCGATGGGAGGGGTGTTCCGGCCACGGTGGGTGCCGTTCCGTCCGTGCTTGTCGGAACTGTTCCCAGCAGGGGCGATCAAGCGGCGACCGGCCCGTGACCGGCCGGGGAAGGAAGGCCGAAGAGGGGCATCACATCACTCGTTCGGCTGATTAATATGTGCGCATGACCGCGCCAGGACCGATCGCACCCCCACCGGGGAGTACCGCACTCGCGGTCTCCCGTCCGGCCGTGGTGCTGTGGTCCCTGATCGTCATCGGCCTGATGGCGCTGCTGCCCTGCGCCGGCCGGGCCGGAGCGGTCACCGCGGCCCCGGCCTCCCCGGTGGCCGCGGCCGCCGTCGGTCCGGTCGTGGACGGCCCGGTGCTCCTCCACCACGGCCGGCTGCCCGGACTGGTCGCGCCCGCCGAGCGGGACCGCACCCCGGTGGCCCTGTGCACCGCCGACGACGAACGCCCCTCGCCCGGCAGCGGTTGTTCGAACCACTCGTTCTGCGGCCCGGAGGCACAGCTCCCGAACGCGCCGCCCCAGCCGGCCGCCGTCGTGCCGGCCCGGCTGATCACCGTCCGGGCACTGCCCTGCGGCAACCGGATCGGTGTCCTGTCCGGCCCCGACCACTCACCCGACCTGCACGCCCTGCAAGTCCACCGGTCCTGAGCGGAACCCACCGCCGGCCCGCAGCCGACCCGGTCGGCCCGGCGGCTCCGCCAACCCCACCACCCCCGCACACCGCCGTGCGCCAACGCACGGCGGGGACAAGGACATCTCCATGGGTTCCGCCTCCAAGCAGTCCAAGCCGGCCGCCGGCAAGCCCGGTCGCTCCGGCGGCCGCGCCGACCAGGCCGCCGACCGGAAGGCGCGGATCGCCGAGCTGCGCGCGGCCGAGGCGCGCCGCGACCGCCGCAACAAGATCGTCGCGATCAGCGTGGCCACCGTCCTGATCGGCGGCATGGTCGCCGCCGGCGGCTGGATCGCCCTCGACGCCAAGCAGAAGCAGGACGACAAGAAGGCCGCCGCGGCCGCCGCCGAGAAGGCCCGCCAGGACGCCGCCAACGTGCCGATCGACGGCGTCCAGACCTTCGACAAGCTCAGCCGGAACCACGTCACCACGCCGGTCACCTACGCGCAGACCCCGCCGGTCGGCGGCGACCACAACCCGGCCTGGCTGACCTGCATGGGCAACGTCTACGACAAGCCCGTGAAGAACGAGAACGCCGTTCACTCCCTGGAGCACGGCGCGGTCTGGGTCACCTACAACGCCAAGGCCACCCCGGACGACATCAAGACACTCGCCGCCAAGGTGAGCACCACCCCGTACTCGCTCATGAGCCCGTACCCGGAGGAGCAGGGCACCATCACCCTGAACGCCTGGGGCACCCAGCTCTCCGTGGACAGCGCCACCGACCCGCGGGTCGAGCAGTTCTTCACCAAGTACGTGCAGGGCCCGCAGACCCAGGAGCCCGGCGCCTCCTGCAGCAACGGGACCATGCAGTGACCCCGGCCGAGGGGACCGGCACCGAGGAACTGCACGCAGGCCCGGACACGCCGCCGCGCCGCCGGCTCTGGTGGCCCGCGGCGCTGGCCGCGGTGGTCGCGCTCGGACTCGGCGTCCCGGCGCTGCTGACGAGCGGCCCGAGCGCCTCCGGGACGGTCGCCGCCGCCTCCACCCCCGCCACCGACTCCCCGGAGGCCGGCTTCGCGCGGGACATGGCGGCCCACCACCAGCAGGCCGTGGACATGTCGTTCATCGTCCGGGACCGCACCGCCGACCCCGCCGTGCGGACCCTCGCCTTCGACATCATCAACACCCAGGCCAACCAGCGCGGCATGCTGATGGGCTGGCTCGACCAGTGGGGGCTCACGCAGAACTCCCCGGCCAAGCCGATGGCGTGGATGGGCCACACCTACGAGGCCCACGACGGCTCGCTGATGCCCGGCATGGCGACCAACACCGAGCTGGACCGCCTCCGCGGCCTGGGCGGCCAGGAGGCCGAGGTCTGGTACCTCCAGCTGATGATCGAGCACCACAAGGGCGGGCTCGAAATGGCCCGGGCCTACGTGGACGCGAGCAGGAACCAGGCCGAGAAGCGGTTGGCCCAAACCATGATCAACGGGCAGCAGGCCGAGATCGACCTGATCACCGGCATGCTCGCGGAGCGGGGCGCGAAGCCGCTCAAGTGAACCGGCCGCCGCCGGGGCGGCCTTGGCGTCACGGGGTGGTGCCACGGGGTGGTGCCACGGGGCTGTGGCATGGAGTGGTGCCACGGGGTGGGCCCGACCGAGCCGGTCGGGCCCACCCCGGTCGCGTTGCCGGGCCCTCGCGAACCGGGCCCGCGACGGCAGGGGCCATCCGCGGCCGGGGTCTACGACGGCCACGGTCGTCGACGGCCGGGGTCGTGGATAGCCGCGCGCTCGTGGATAGCCGCGGTCAGCAACGGCCCGGGTCGACGGCAGGGCGTTCGGGGCGCCCTGCCCTGGTGGCGAGCAGGCCGGCCCCGAGCGCCACCACCGCGAGCAGCACCAGCAGTGCGCGGCCGCCGGAACTCCGGCCCGCCAGGTGGACGGCCAGCACCGGAAGGGCGGTGCCCAGGGCCGTACCGAGGCTGCGAACGGTGTTCAGCATGCCGCCGCCGACCGCCGAGCTCTCCGCCGGAACGGCCCGCATCACCAAGGCGTTGTTCGCGGGCAGCAGCAGCCCCAGCCCGAGGCCCACCACCAGGAGGGCCGGCACCGCCGCGGCCGGGCCGATCGGCAGCAGGGCCGATGCGAGCAGGCCCGCCGACGCCGCGAACGCGCCCACCCGGCAGCGCGCGGCATCCGTCCAGCCGGCCGGCAGCAGGCTGCCGCCGAGCGTGGCGGCGAGCGCGAAGGCACCCGGAAGCGCGGTGATCACCAGGCCTGCGGCAGCGACCGGCACCCCGGCCCCGGACAGCATCACCGGGCCCAGCACCAGCGGGCAGAACAGCAACAGGTAGCCGACCAGCGCGAGCACCAGGCCGGCCCTGATCCCCGGGGTGTTGACCAGGCCCGGGGCGATGATCGGCCGGTCGGCCCGCCGCTCCTGGCGGACCAGACCGGCCGAGAGGACGGCGGAGGCGGCGAGCAGCGCGAGCACCGCCCAGCCCGGCAGCGGCAGGCCCGAGGCCGCGGACAGCGCCAGCAGCAACGCGGCCGAGGCACCGGCCAGCAGCACCATGCCGGCCAGGTCGAACCGGCCCCGGTCCGCGTCCCGGCCCCCAGGACGGTCGGGGCGCCCGGCCGGGTGCGTACGGGGCAGCAGGAACCAGCCGGCCAGGATGCCCAGCAGGCCGATCGGCACGTTGATCCAGAACGCCCAGCGCCAGGAGGCGTGGGCGACCAGCAGCCCGCCCAGCGTCGGGCCCAGGGCGAGGCCGAGGGCCTGGGCGGCCGCCTGGATACCGAGCGCGGTGCGCATGGCCCGCTCGGGCACCCCGCGGGCGACCAGGGCGACGCTGTTGGCCTGCATCATCGCCCCGCCGACCGCCTGGACGGCGCGGCAGGCGATCAGCTGGCCGAGGCTTCCCGACAGGCCCGCTCCCAGCGAGGCCAGACCGAAGACCGCGAACCCGCCGAGGTAGACGGTCTTGCGTCCGACCAGGTCGGACAGCCTGCCGACCGGGGCCAGCAGGGCGACCAGAACCACGAGGTAGGCGAGCGCGACCCACTCGACGGCGGCGAGCCCGGCATGGAACCGTTCCTCCAGTGCCGGGAAGACCAGGGCGGTGACGCTCGCGGTGAGCTGACCGAGGAAGGCGCCGACGCAGACCGTGCCGACCGCGAGCCAGTGCGCGTGCGGCCAGGCGGCGACGGCCCGGGGACGGGGACGCTCGGCGAGCAGAGGGCTGTCGAGCAGACGGAATCTGGCGGGCATCGGCACACCGAGAATATATCTGCTGCCGACACACTCTTGCACAGAGTCGCTCGGCATTCGATTTGATCGCACAGGGAGTCATCAGGATGTCGACTCGTTCGGTCGACCAGGGTGTCCGAGGTGGAGCAGCTGGGTGGTGGAGCCGTTCGAACGGGGAGCCGCTCGGACAGGGAACCACTCGGGCGGGGACCGGCTCGGACAGGGACCGGCTCGGATCCGGAACCGCTCGGGCGCGGAACCACTCGGGCCGGGAAGTGCGCGGATACGGCATCACCTGGGCACGGAGGCGCTCGGACGGGGAGCACCTCGGACGGGGACCGCCTCGAACGCGAAGCACCTCGGGCCCCGCCGTGTTCGCCCGCAGAGTCGAACGGGCGCCGAAACGATCGGCCGCCGAACGGACTGGTCGCCGAGGGGATCGGTCGGCGAGCGAGCTGTTCGGTTGCCGACCTGGTCGGGGACCGAGGTGGCCACGGCGAACCGATACGCTGTCGCCCATGCCGCCGCAGCCCGCCCCCACCCCGCCGCAGCCCGAGTCCTCCGCCCTGGAGGAGACGGCCCGGCTGGCCCGCGCCCAGCGGCTCACCGATGTGATCACCCGGCTCCGTCGCGCGCTGCGCAGCAGCATCCGCACCGACTACCCGTGGGAGTCGCTGCCGATGGCCCAGGTCGAGCTGCTGCAGACGCTGGCGGCAGCGCCCCTGCGGGTCGGCGAGCTGGCGGACCGCCAGCGGCTCGCGCCCAACACCGTGAGCGGGCTGATCGGCAAGCTGCTGGACGCGGGGTTCGTGGACCGCCAGGCCGACCCCGGTGACCGCCGGACCGCCCGGATCGCCCTGACCGAGGCCGGTCACCAGCAGCTTAGGGACTGGCGGCAGGCCCACGAACGCCGGCTGGCCGACGCCCTGGAGAGCCTCTCCCCCACCGACCGTGACGCGGTGATGCGTGCCCTCCCCGGTCTGGAGCAGCTCGCCCGCTCCCTGGCCGGCGGCGGCAGCGGCAGCGTCTGACCGCACCGCCGGATCCGCCCGCCCGAACCCCGTCGGGCCCTCCCGAACCCCGCCCGAACCCCGTCCGGGCCCTCGCCCTGGGGCCGAGCCCCCGGCAACGCCCGTCAGAACAGCGCCGCGCCGCGCTCCAGTTCCAGCAGCAGCCGCTTGTTGTCCGTCCCCGCGGCGAATCCGGTGAGCGCCCCGCTGGCGCCGATCACCCGGTGGCAGGGGCGGATCACCAGCAGCGGGTTGGCCCCGACCGCACCGCCCACCGCCCGCACCGCGCGCGGCGAGTGCCCGGCGGCCTCGGCGAGTTCGCCGTAGGTGACGGTGGCGCCGTACGGGATGTCGTCGAGCGCGGCCCAGACGGACTGCCGGAACTCGGTGCCGACCGGCGCCAGCGGCAGGTCGAACGTGGTCAGCTCACCCGCGAAGTAGCCGGTCAGCTGCTCCACGACAGGCGCCAGGGCGTCCGCGTCGGGCACCCAGCCGTCGGCGGGTTCGCTCAGCGCGCCCTTCTGGCCGGGAGCGGTGACGGCCGTCAGCGCGAGCGGGCCGCCGTCCTGGTAGACGCCGCTCAGCAGCAGGCGCCCGAGCGGGCTGTCCATGGTCGTGAACGCCGTTGTCATGCCGTCTCCTCCGTCGTACTGTCCACGTTCGATTCCCCGCCCCTCGCCGCCACACCGGCCGGAACCCCACCACCGGAAGCCCCACCGCCCGACGCCCCACCGGGCACCCCACCACCCGGCGCCCCACCACCAAGCACCCCACCACCACGCACCGCACCACCCGGCGAGGCCGCCGCCACCCAGAGCCGGTGCACGGCGTACGAGCGCCAGGGCGCCCACGCGGGCGCGGCCAGTTCGGCGGCCTTCGGGTCACCGGGCAGGCCCAGGCCTTGCAGGCCGTGCCGCACGCCCGCGTCCGTCGGCAGGAAGACGTCCGGGTCGGCCAGGGCCCGCATCCGCAGGTAGCCGACCGTCCAGGGGCCGATGCCGGGCAGGGCGAGCAGTTCGGCGGCGGCCTCCTCGCGGTCGACGCCGCCGTCCAGCCGGACGGTGCCCTCGGCGAGGGCGGCGCACAGCCCGCGCAGCGCCCGGCGCCGCGATTCGGGCATCGCGAGGTGTTCCGGTGCCGCCTGCGCGAGCGCGTCGGCGGTGGGGAAGAGGAGGCGCAGGCCGCCGCTGGGGGCGGGCAGCGCGGCCCCGTACCGTTCGGCGAGCCGGCCGGCCAGCGTCCGGGCGGCCGTGACGGTGATCTGCTGGCCGAGCACGGCGCGGGCGGCGAGCTCGTGCGGGTCGACGTGGCCGGGCGAGCGGATGCCCGGGCGGGCTTGGACCAGCGGGGCGAGCGCCGGGTCGGCGGCGAGCTGGCCGTCGACGGTGTCCGGGTCGGCGTCGAGGTCGAAGAGGGCGCGCAGCCGGTGCACGGCGGTGGTGAGGTCGCGCAGGTCGGTGAGGACGAGCCGGCAGTCCAGCCAGCCCCGGGTCGGTGGGTCGGCGGGTCCGAGGCCGTCCACCTCGGCGACGGCGTGGCCGTACGGGAGGGCGAGGGTGCGGCGGTAGGTGCGGACCCCGGGGGGCGTGCCGGGGACGACCTCCTCCACCCCGGGCACCGCGCGCAGGGCCAGGAAGTCGATCAGGTGGTCGCTGTCCAGTGCGCCGCGGTAGGCGAGCCGGAGGCTGATGCTGCCGGGAGTGCCGCCGCCCCGGCGGCCGGCCGCGACCTCGGTGCGCAGCCTGCTCGGGGTGCGGTCGTAGACCTCGCGCACGGTGTCGTTGAACTGCCGGACGGAGGCGAAGCCGGCCGCGAACGCGACCTCGGTGACCGGCAGTTCGGTGGTCTGCAGGAGCAGGCGGGCCGCCTGTGCGCGCTGGGCGCGGGCGAGGGCGAGCGGGCCCGCGCCGAGTTCGGCGGTGAGCTGGCGCTGGAGCTGGCGGGAGCTGTAGCCGAGCCTGGCGGCCAGGCCGGCGACGCCTTCGCGGTCGACGATTCCGTCGCCGATCAGCCGCATGGCGCGGCCGACCAGGTCGGCGCGGTGGTTCCACTCGGGCGAGCCGGGCACGGAGTCGGGCCGGCAGCGCCGGCAGGCGCGGTAGCCGGCGCCCTGGGCGGCGGCCGCGGTCGGGTAGAAGCTGCAGTTCACCCGCTTCGGGGTCACTGCCGGGCAGCTCGGCCGGCAGTAGATGCCGGTGGTGCGGACGGCCGTGAAGAACACCCCGTCGAAGCGGGAGTCCCGGCTGTCGACCGCCCGGTACCTGGTCTCGTCGTCGATCACGTTGTCCAGTCTGCGCCATCCCGGAGGGCTCGACTGGCGGGAATCGGACACGGCGGTCCGGCACGGTTCCGGACATCCCCTGGGAGCGCTCTCAGGCCCGTCGCCCGACCCGCTAGGCTCAGCACTGCACACCCACGCGCGGCCACGTACGTCTCGTACGATCACGCACGGCGGGGCGCACCCGCGAGGAGCGCCGCCGTACGGATCGGCGGACGGTCGCGGAGAGCGCCACCGTGCAGAGCGGTGGACGGTCGCCGAGAGCGGCGTCGTGGGGAGCGGTGGACAGTCGCGGAGAGGAGCGCACGGTGACCGAACCGTCGGGGCAGCAGCAGTCGGCCGGGGTCGTCGGGGGCGTCTCCGCGCGGCCCACCCTGGAGTCGGTCGCCGAGCGGGCGGGTGTCTCCAGGGCGACCGCCTCCCGGGTGGTGAACGGCGGGGCGGGCGTGCGCGAGGCCCTCCAGGAGAAGGTCCGCCGCGCGGTGGACGAGCTCGGGTACGTCCCCAACCTGGCGGCCCGCACCCTGGTGACGCGGCGCAACCAGGCGGTGGCCGTGGTGGTCGCCGAACCGGAGAGCCGGATCTTCTCGGACCCCTTCTTCGCCCAGCACCTGCGCGGCATCAGCCGCGAACTCTCGGCGGCCGACAACCAGATGGTGCTGCTGATGATCGAGGAGCAGCGCGACTACGACCGGGTGGGGCGCTATCTGGCCGGCGGCCACGTCGACGGCGTCCTGCTGTTCTCGTTGCACCGCTCGGACCCGCTGCCGCAGATCGCCCGGCGGGTCGGCCTGCCCTTCGTGGTCGGCGGCCGGCCGGGCTGGCCGGGGGCCGAGTCCGACCGCGAGCTGGTGTACGTGGACAGCGACAACCGGGGCGGTGCCCGGCAGGCCGTGCAGCACCTGCGGGAGCTCGGCCGGGTCCGGATCGCCACCATCACCGGCCCGCTCGACCAGACCTCCTCGGTCGACCGTCTGGACGGCTACCGCGACCTGCTGCCCGACGGCGACCCGGCACTGATCGCCGAGGGTGACTTCACCCCGGACGGCGGCGGCCGGGCGATGGCCGGTCTGCTGGCCCGCCGGCCGGACCTGGACGCGGTGTTCGCCGCCTCGGACTCGATGGCCTCCGGGGCGCTGCGGGTCCTGCGCGCGGCCGGGCGCCGGGTGCCGGAGGACGTCGCGGTGGTCGGCTTCGACGACGTCGAGTCGGTGGCGGCGTGGACGGAGCCGCCGCTGACCACCGTCCGGCAGGACATCGAGGAGATGGGGCGGCTGATGGCCCGGATGCTGCTGCGGCACCTGTCCGGCGAGCCGGAGCGGCCGGTCGGCCGTGGCTCGGCCCCCACCTCGGTGATCATCCCGACCCGGCTGGTCCGGCGGGAGTCGGCCTGACCGCGCAACCGCCGGAACACGCCGCCGGGCGGCGAACGCCGACGCGGTGTCGGGTACGCCGCCCGGGGGCGGAACGCGGTACAGGCGGAACGCGGTGCGGAGGGCCGTGCGCGGAGCGAGGGGGCACGGCGGCTACTTCGGGTCACGGTTGAAGGTCGAGGTGGACCAGAAGTAGCCGAGCACCGCGAGCGCCAGGCACCAGGCGACGGCGAGCCACCCGTTGTGGCCGATCTCGCTGCCGAGCAGCAGGCCCCGCAGGGTCTCGATGGCGGGCGTGAACGGCTGGTACTCGGCGATCGGCTGGAACCAGCCGGGCATCGCGTGGACCGGCGTGAAGGCACTGGACAGCAGCGGCAGCAGGATCAGCGGCATCGCGTTGTTGCTGGCGGCCTCCGCGTTCGGGCTGACCAGGCCCATGCCGACGGCGAGCCAGGTGAGGGCCGTGGCGAAGAGCACGAGCAGGCCGAACGCCGCCAGCCACTCCAGGACGCCGGCCCCGGTGGAGCGGAAGCCGATCGCCACGCCGACGGCCCCCACCAGGACGACGCTCGCGACCGACTGCAGCACGCTGCCGACGACGTGCCCGACGAGCACCGAGGGCCGGTGGATCGCCATCGTACGGAAGCGGGCGATGATGCCCTCGGTCATGTCGTTGGAGACGGAGACCGCGGTGCCGACCACGGTGCTGCCGATGGTCATCAGCAGCAGGCCCGGGACGACGTAGGCGATGTACGCGGAGCGGTCCGGGCTGCCGCCGAGGCCCGAGCTCATCGCGTCGCCGAAGATGTAGACGAAGAGCAGCAGCAGCATGATCGGGGTGAGCAGCAGGTTCAGGGTGAGCGAGGGGTAGCGCCGGGCGTGCAGGAGGTTGCGGCGCAGCATGGTGGACGAGTCGCGGACGGCGAGGGAGAGAGAGCTCATCGGACGGTCTCCTTGGGCTGGTCGGGGATGCCGGCGGTGCCGGTGAGGGCGAAGAACACGTCGTCGAGGTCGGGGGTGTGCACGGTCAGTTCGTCCGCCTCGATGCCGGCGGTGTCCAGCCGGTCGAGGACGGAGCGCAGGGCGCGCTGGCTGCCGTCGCTGGGGATCTGCAGGGTCAGTGCCTCGTCATCGCGGGTGACCTCGCCGAGGGCGGAGGCGGCGCCTTGGTACGCGGCGGGGTCGGCGAACCGCAGCCGGACGTGTCCGCCGGGGACCAGCCGCTTCAGCTCCTCGGCGGTGCCCTCGGCGGCGATCCCGCCGTTGTGGAGGACGGCGATGCGGTCGGCGAGCTGGTCCGCCTCCTCCAGGTACTGGGTGGTGAGGAAGACGGTGGTGCCGTCGGTGACCAGCCGGCGGATGATCTGCCACATGGTGTGCCGGGAGCGCGGGTCGAGGCCGGTGGTCGGTTCGTCGAGGAAGATGATCCGCGGGTTGCCGACCAGGGTCATGGCGATGTCCAGGCGGCGCTTCATGCCGCCGGAGTAGGTGGCGGCGGGCTTCTTGGCCGCGTCCACCAGGTCGAAGCGTTCGAGCAGGTCGGCGGTGGTGCGGCGGCCCTCGCTGCGGGGCAGGTGGTGCAGGTCGGCCATCAGGAGCATGTTCTCCTCGCCGGTGATCAGGCCGTCGACGGCGGAGAACTGGCCGGTGACGCCGATCGCGGCGCGTACCGCCTGGGGGTCGGCGGCCAGGTCGTGGCCGCCGATGTGGACGGCGCCGGTGCCCGGGTCGGCGGAGACGAGGGTGGAGAGGATCTTCACTGCGGTGGTCTTGCCGGCGCCGTTGGGGCCGAGCAGGGAGAAGACCGTTCCTTCGGGGACGGCCAGGTCGACGCCGTCGAGGACGACCTTGTCGTTGTAGGACTTGCGCAGTCCGTTCGCCGCGATGGCCAGGTTCGTCATGGTGGCTGCTCCTCAGATGCTGCGGGCGGTGATGTCGCCGTGGGCGGTGGTCGCGTGGATGGTCAGGTCGGCGGCGCCGCCGGCGTTGCGCAGCGCGTTGTGGATCCGGCCGTAGCCGGTGCCGGCGTCGAGGGAGGCGGAGATGCCGGGGGCGGCGCCGACCGACACCTCGCCCAGCTGGGTGGTCAGCACGAGCGCGCCGCGCACGGCTTCGGTGATCCGGATGTCGCCCTTCTGGGTGCTGATCTCCGCGGGGCCGCCCAGGCGGCCGATCGAGACGTCGCCGGCGGCGGTGGTGAGGCGGGCGCTCGCGGCCTCGTCGATCTTGATGGCGCCGGCCGAACCCTCGTAGGCGACGTCGCCGAGGCGTCCGACGCCCCGGAGGTCGGCCGCGGCGGCCTTCACCTCGATGCGCGAGCCGGCCGGCAGCTGGACGGTGACCTCGATGGAGCCGGAGGGGCCGAAGTACTGGTTCTTCGCCTCCGGGGCGGCGACCCGCAGGACGCCGTCCCGGTAGTCGACGGTGGCCTGCGCGGCGGCCTTGACGTCGCGGCTCCTGCCGGGGTCGGCCGGGCGGACGTCGACGGTGGTGTCGGTCCGGTCGGCGGCGATGACCTGGACGCGTCCGGCGGGGATCTCGATGACGGCGGCGACCGGGGCGGGGCTGTCGAACTTCTGCATCGTGTGCTCCTGCACTCGCTGGTGTTGTTTCTGACTTCGCAAAAGCTACGTTGCGTTCAAGAACCTGGCAACAACCACGTTGCATGAAATCGGCATCAGTGCAGGTCACATCAGCAAAATCATTGCAACGGCTGCGAATTTAACGCAACGTCAGACGGGCATGCGTTGCATTGGATGGGGAATGAAAGCTACAGTGCGGGCATCCGACGGACCGTGAGAGGGGATCTCGATGCCGGGAGGCAGGCTTACTCAGCAGGAGCGCCAGCAGATCGCACTGGGGCTGGCCGACGGGCTGGCCTACGCGGAGATCGCGAGGCGCCTGGACCGTCCCACCTCGACGATCACGCGTGAGGTGCTGCGCAACGGCGGGCCCGTCTCCTACCGCGCCGAGCTGGCCCACCGTGCCACCGAGCGCCGCGCGCACCGGCGCCGGCAGGCGACGCCCCGGGCGCAGCAGGCGCCCGAACAGACCCACGGACGCGACCCCGAGGCCGTGCGCGAGTACGAGGAGACCTTCACCACGCTCTTCATGCAGCAGGGCCTGCCGAAGATGACGGCCCGGGTCCTGACGTGCCTCTTCACCACCGACGCGGGCAGCCTCACCGCGTCCGAACTCGTCCAGCGCCTCCAGGTCAGCCCGGCGTCCGTCTCCAAGGCGGTCGCGTTCCTCGAAGGCCAGGGCCTGGTCCGACGGGAACCCGACGAGGGCCGCCGCGAGCGCTACGTCGTCGACAACGACGTCTGGTACCAGTCGACGATGGCCGCTGCCCGCGCCAGCGCCCAACTCGCGGAGATCGCCCGGCAGGGCGTCTCCGTCCTCGGCCACGACACCCCGGCAGCCACCCGTCTGGAGAACATCGCCCGCTTCAGCGAGTTCATCAGCGAGACCATCGCCCGCGCCGCCGAGCAGTCCCGCGAGGTGCTCTATGCGAAGGCCCCCGCCGCCCCCGGCCGGGCGGCCGCCGTCGGCGGCGGCGCCGACACCGACGCCGACGCCGACGCCGACGACGCAGCCAGCGCGCCGGGTGCGGAGCGCGGGTAGGGCGGCGGAAAACCCCGGGCGGCCCTTCCGTGGACGCCGTACGGTCTGCCCCATGAGTGATGATCGGAACGACGATCGGTACGCCGGTCTCCCGAAGGCCGAGTTCGCCTTCCCCGGGCCGCTGCGCGACCGGTTGGTGGCCGCGATCCTCGGCGGCGAGAAGCGCAGCACCACCGGCCTGATGGCCGAGTACCGGGCGCTGGGCGAGGCCCTGCCGACGGTCGGGGACCGGCAGGTGGTGGTGGACTCGGACGACGTCCCGGTGGCCGTGATCGAGCTGACCGAGGTGCGGGTGGTCCCGCTCGGCGAGGTCGACCTCCGGCACGCCCTCGACGAGGGCGAGGGTCTGCGGACGGTGGCCGAGTGGCGGGCCGGCCACGAGCAGTACTGGAGCAGCCCGGAGATGCTGGCGGAGCTGGCGGACCCGGACTTCGCCGTCGACGACACCACCGAGGTGGTGCTGGAGCGGTTCCGGGTGGTGCGGTAACGCGCGAGGCGCTCCGTCCGGCCGAACGCGGGCAGGCCACGACGCCCGCAGGCCGGGTGGCCGGGCAGCCATCGAGCCACCCGGCCACCCGGCCTACGGCGCAGGTCAGTTGAAGGGGATCCGCAGGACGGAGGCGCTGCCCTGGGCCTGGGTCGCACCGACCCGCAGCTGGGACGGGGCGTTGCCGATCGCCGACCACACCTCCACCCGGACGGTTCCGTGGTCGAGGGCGCCCAGCGTGCCGGTCGCGCCGGCCAGACCCGCGGCCGCCCCCGAGTACCGCTCCCAGCCGGCCACCGGGTCGGTCGCGAAGTAGCGGTACGTCTCGACCCGGTCGAAGCTGCCGTCCCCGGTGAGGTCGTAGGAGACCCGGACCTGCTGCCCGAGGCCGACCGCCGAGCCGGCGTCGAGGTAGAGGTCGAAGTCGGTACCGGCACCGGACTTGAGGGTGCCGCTCAGGTTCCGGACCTCGTAGACCCTGGCCTGGTACGGCGTGCCGTCGTGGTTGCCGCCGCCCGCCGAGGGCAGGGTGTCGGTCGCGGCGGCGCTGCCGTAGGCGGTGGTGAGGGTGCCGGCGGCCTGGAGGTAGAAGGTGTTGCCGCTGCCCGCCGGCACCGAGGGCGACGGCGACGGCGACGGTGTCCCCGACGGCGAGGACGACGCCGAGGGAGAGGGAGAGGACGACGGCGAGGGCGGGCTGGTCGGTCCGCCGGTGCCGCCGTCCTGGAAGGCGCCCCGCTCGCTGGCCGTCGATCGGGCCGGCACGGTCAGCGTGTACCCGTCCGAGAAGCGGACCTGCCGGGCGGTGGTGGAGTAGTTGTGCGCCACGTGGGTGCGGGTGGCGCCGTTGCTGAAGACGGCGGCCGTCGGGGTGTCGGCGGTGGTGGCGGGGTCGAGGGTGCCGAGCGCGGCGAGGGCGTAGATCCAGTGGTAGGTGTGCGCCCTGGACTCCCCCTCCTCCGGGGTGTAGCCGCCGTTGCCGCTGTCCCAGGCCGACTTGGCGGCGGCCGGGTCGGCAAGGGCCTGGAACTCCCACAGCAGGTCGCGCCAGTCGGTCAGCACCCCGCCGTTGTTGGCCTTGAGCTCGGCGAGGTTGGCCCGGATCTCGTCCTGGCGGCGGGCCAGGTAGAGCGAACCCCCGGTGACCGGCAGCACGTTGATGCCGTGGATCATGCCGGGTGCCGCGGTCCACCACGTGGAGTAGGCGGCGCCGCTGCCCCAGACCATGCCGACGGTGCCGTGGCCGAAGGAGGCCGGGAAGTTGGCCCGGTCCGCGTCGAACCAGTACTGCTCGACCGCGTTCGCCTCGGTGGTGTAGAGGTAGACGCCCAGGTCGCGCAGGGTGGTGTCGCCGGTGGCGGAGCCGTAGAGGATCAGTCCGGCGCTGAAGTTGAGCGACTCGGAGGAGGACTCCTGGTTGTTGCCCGCGGCGAACGCCGCGTGGCCGGCCGCCCAGCCGTGACCGGCGTAGACGTCGAAGTTGCGCAGCAGCGGGAAGCGGGTGTCGGCGCGGTCCGCGTTGGCGGCGTCCTTGGCGATCAGCTTGACCATGCCGCCCCAGGCGGAGTCGGCGGCCCACGCGCTGTCGTAGCGGGCGACGGTGGCGGCGGCCTGGACGAAGTACCCGTAGTGGAAGTGGTGGTCGTTGAGTTCGGCGTCGGTGCCGTAGGAGGCGGGGTAGCCGATCAGGGTCTTCCACACCGCGTCGTACGCGAAGCCGGGTGAGCCGGTGCCCCGGAACCAGGTCTGCAGCTTCCCCTTGATCAGGCCGAGCAGCTTGTCCCTGGTCGCGGCGTCGCCCAGCTGGTCGGCGACGGGGACGAGTTGGGACAGCCGGCCGAGGGCCTTGCCGGTCCAGTAGGTGTCGGTGGCGCCGGCGAACGGGTCGGCGGCGTCGGCCTCCTGGCGCACCAGCGCGCCGAGTGCCGCCCGGTCGTAGCCGCCGACGTCCGGCAGCGAGGGCAGCACGCCGCCGACGCTCTGCACGGTGGTGAAGCCGCCGCCCTCGCGGACCTTCATCGGCCCGCGCGGCGAGACGTAGCCGAGCGGGGTCAGCGGGTCGGTCGTGGCCCGCCACTGGTGCGGGTAGAGGGCGAGCAGGGTGCCGGTCCGGGTGCCCTCCTGGGCGGTGGTGGTGGCGGTGTAGGTGGTGGTGAGGGTGCCCGCCGCGGGCTGGTGGCTCCAGTCGGCCCTGGTGTCGGTGACGAAGCTGTACGCGTAGGTGCCGAAGAGCGCCAGGTCGGACTGGGCCGGCAGGACGGCGACGGAGTAGTAGTCCTTGGCGCCGAGCGCCGCGCTCAGGGTCGTGCCGTTGACGTTCCAGCCGGTGCCCGCGGGTGCGAACAGGCCGTAGTTGTGGCCGGCCACGGTGATCCCGAGGACGTTGCCCTGGTTGGCGAAGACGGTGGGTGCGGCGGCGGTGGTGATCTGGGCCGCGCCGCCGGTGGCGTGGGCGTAGACGTACGGCAGGCCGTGTCCGATGGTGGCGCTGAAGGTGTGCGCGCCGTCCGCCCAGTACGGGGTGACGGTCCAGTCGGTCCAGCCGTCGACCTTGGTGTCCGGGGAGTTGAGCCCCGCCACGCCGAGGGTGAGGTCCCGGGTGTGGGTGTAGTCGTACTGGCGCCCGTCCCCGGTGACGGTCGGGGTGGTGGGGTAGCCGACCTCCAGTCCGGCGGCGACGGCCTTGAAGGTGAGCGGGTGGCCGTACATGTTCTCCGAGTACGGGTTGCCCGCGTAGCGCTGGAAGACCAGGGAGGACCACCAGTCGTTGGTCGGCACGGCCTTGCCGGCCATCCGCGGGGTGACCTTGGGGGTGACGGGTGCGCCGTCGGAGTTGCTCGGGCCGACGGTTCCGGCGGGGCGGCTGTCGCTGTAGCCGCCGAGGCCGACGGGGACGGTCGCGGCGGCGGCGCTGCCCGCGCCGACGGTCGCGGCCAGCGCGGCCGCGGCGGCGAGCGCCAGTGCCGTGACGGCGGCTGCCGGGCGACGCACGGATCTGAACTTCATGGATCCACCTCGGGTGGGGGACGGTGGGGCGGGAGCACCGCTTGAGAGCGCTCTCAGCGTTGGGACGCTAGGGCGGTCACAGACCCCTGTCAACGCTCCGGACACAATCCCCGACTTCACTCTCCGAACGGACTCCCGCGTCAACCCCGAAGGTTACGTTCGGGTTTCGGACTCTTGACGAGCGAGAACGCCACCGGGCACTCTCCTGACATCGCATTGAGAGCGCTCTCAGACATTCTTCGCCGGTCCACTCCGGCACCCACCGGCACCCACCCGCCACCCACCGACCTGCTGCGCCAGGAGGCACCCCCATGCGCCCGTTCAGAAGCCGCACCACCGTCGCCCTCGCATCCGCCGCACTCGCCTCCGGTCTGCTGCTCACCGGCTGCGGATCCGGCGGCACGGCCTCCGGGGACACCGCCGACGCCAAGGTCACCCTCACGGTCGACCTCTTCGGCACCTTCGGTTTCAAGGAGAGCGGCCTCTACGACGAGTACTCCAAGCTGCACCCCGACATCACCATCAAGCAGACCGACACCCAGGACGAGGCCCAGTACTGGCAGGCGCTGCAGACCAAGCTCGCGGGTGGCGGCGGCCTCGCCGACGTCCAGGGCCTGGAGGTCGGCCGGGCGGCGAGCGTGGTGCGGAAGCAGGCGGACAAGTTCACCGACCTGAAGACCCTCGGCATCGGCGGGGTCAACGACGAGCTGGTGCCGTGGAAGGGCGCCGCCGTCAAGACCCCCGACGGCAGGGTGCTGGGCGCCGGCACCGACATCGGCCCGGAGGCGATCTGCTACCGCACCGACCTCTTCAAGGCCGCCGGCCTGCCCACCGACCGCACCGAGCTCGCCGCCAGGTGGTCCACCTGGCAGGGCTACCTCGACCTCGGTCGGACGTACGCCGGCAAGGCCGCGGCCGGCAACGCCTGGACCGACAGCGCGGCCGGCATGTTCACCGCCGAGGTCGGCCAGCAGAAGGTCCGGTACGCCGATGAGAGCGGCAAGCCGGTCTTCGACAGCAACCCGGCCGTCAAGACCGCGTGGAGCGACGCCAACCGGCTCGTGGCCGACAGCCTGTCCGCCAAGCTGCCGCAGTGGACGCCGGAGTGGAACAAGGCCTTCAGCACCGGCAGGTTCGCCACCCTCAGCTGCCCCGCCTGGATGATCGGCTACATCAAGGGCCAGGCCGGCGACGCCGGCGCGGGCACCTGGGACATCGCCCCCGGCCCCGGCAGGACCGGCAACTGGGGCGGCTCGTACCTGACCATCCCGCGCACCGCCAAGCACCCCAAGGAGGCCGCCGCGCTGATCACGTGGCTGACCGCCAAGGAGCAGCAGGCGAAGCTCTTCACCAAGCAGGGCTCCTTCCCGTCCAGCACCGGCGCGCAGGCCGAGATCAAGGCCGTCACGGACCCGTACTTCAACAACGCCCCGATCGGCCAGATCTTCGGCGAGTCCGCCGCCAACATGCCCGCCCAGGTGCTCGGCACCGACGACGGCGTGATCGGCAAGGCCTTCACCGACGCCCTCGGCGAGGTGGAGCGCACCGCCACCGCCCCGGACACCGCCTGGCAGCACGCCATGGACAACATCAAGAAGGCCAACGGCAACTGACCCGCCGGCAGCCACCCGCTCCCGGCCCGACCGGCCGCCGCCGGCCCGGGCCGGGAGCCCGTCGAAGGACTCCTCCATGGCCATCACCTCCGCCCGGCTGCCCGCCGTGGCCGCCGCCGGGTCCCGGCCGCGGCGGGCCGGCCGGCTCGCCCCGTACGGCTTCGTCGCCCCCTTCTTCGTCCTGTTCTCGGCCTTCGGGCTGTTCCCGCTGGTGTACACCGCGTACGTCTCGCTGCACCGGGTGGAGCTGCAGACGGCGGACCGGATGGACTGGCTCGGGCTGCAGAACTACACCCGTCTCCTCGACGACCCGTTCTTCTGGAACGCGCTGCGCAACACCTTCACCATCGGGGCGCTCTCCACCGTCCCGCAGCTGCTGATGGCGCTCGGCCTGGCCCACCTGCTCAACTACCGGCTGCGCGGCCGGACGTTCTTCCGGGTCGCGATGCTGATGCCGTACGCGACCTCGGTGGCCGCCGCGACGCTGGTGTTCGCGCAGCTCTTCGGCCGGGACTACGGCCTGATCAACTGGGCGCTCGGCAGCGTCGGGCTGGACCCGGTGGACTGGCAGGCCGACACCTGGGCCTCGCAGTTCGGTGTCTCGGCCGTCGTCACCTGGCGCTGGACGGGCTACAACGCGCTGATCTACCTGGCCGGCATGCAGGCCATCCCGGCCGACCTGTACGAGTCGGCGGCCGTGGACGGCGCCTCCCGCTGGCAGCAGTTCCGCCACATCACCGTGCCGGGCCTGCGGCCCACCATCGTCTTCACCGTGGTGGTGTCCACCATCGGCGCCACCCAGCTGTTCGGCGAACCGCTGCTGTACGAGGGCAACTCGGGCGGCGGCATCTCGCACCAGTACCAGACCCTCGGCCTGTACATGTACGAGCAGGGCTGGTCCTTCTTCCACCTGGGCCGGGCGGCCGCCGTGGCCTGGGTGATGTTCCTGCTGATCGTGGTGCTGGCCCTGGTGAACGCGGCCGTCGCCGCCCGGCGCAACCGTACGGACCGGTGATCGAGATGAAGACCGCCAAGCGCTCCCCCCTCCGGGGCGGCCCGCTCGCCTACGCGGTGCTGGGCGTCGCCACCCTGCTCGCCGTGTTCCCGTTCTACTGGACGCTGGTGGCCGCCAGCCGGTCCAACTCCGAGCTCAGCGCGGCGACTCCGGCGCTGACCCCCGGGCCGAACCTGTTCCACAACCTCGGCGAGGCGTTGCAGCAGGCCGCCATCGGCACGGCGCTGCTCAACTCGCTGCTGGTCTCGTCCGTCGTGACGGCGGGCGTGGTGCTCTCCTCCACCCTGGCCGGATTCGCCTTCGCCAAGCTGCGGTTCCGCGGCCGCGGGCTGCTGCTGGCGGTCACCGTGGGCACCATGATGATCCCGCCGCAGCTCGGCGTGATCCCGCTGTTCATGGTGATCGTCAAGCTGGACCTGCAGAACAAGCTGCCGGCCGTCGTGCTGCCCTCGCTGGTCTCGGCCTTCGGGGTGTTCTTCATGCGGCAGTTCCTGCTCCAGGCGCTGCCCGACGAGCTGATCGAGGCCGGCCGGATGGACGGCGCCTCCCTGCTGCGGATCTTCCGGTCGATCGTGCTGCCGGTGGCCCGCCCGGGGATGGCCGTGCTCGGCATGCTGACCTTCATGGCCACCTGGAACGACTTCTTCTGGCCGATCGTCGCGCTCAGCTCGCAGAACCCCACGGTGCAGGTGGCGCTCAAGTCCCTCGGCCAGGGCTACGTGCCCGACCAGTCGATCGTCATGGCGGGCACCCTGCTCGGGACCTTGCCCGTGCTGGTGGTCTTCGCGCTGCTCGGCCGTCAGATCGTCGGCGGCATCATGCAGGGCGCGGTCAAGGGATGAACACTCAACTCACGATCCTGGAAGGCGAGATGACAGTCGAAGCCCTGCCCTCCCCGGTCCGCGCCGGCTTCCCCGCCGACTTCGTCTGGGGTGCGGCCACGGCCGCGTACCAGATCGAGGGCGCGGCGACGCTGGACGGCCGCACGCCGTCCATCTGGGACACCTTCAGCCACACCCCCGGCAAGGTCCGCAACGGCGACACCGGCGACATCGCCGCGGACCACTACCACCGCTACCGCGAGGACGTCGCGCTGATGTCCGAACTCGGGCTCGGGGCTTACCGGTTCTCGCTCTCCTGGCCGCGGGTGCGGCCCGGCGGGCGGGGGCCGGCCAACCGGGCCGGGCTGGACTTCTACGACCGGCTGGTGGACGAGCTGCTCGCCGGCGGCGTCACGCCGGTCGCCACCCTGTACCACTGGGACCTGCCGCAGGAGCTGGAGGACCGGGGCGGCTGGACCGACCGGGACACCGCGTACCGCTTCGCCGAGTACGCCGCGATCGCCGCCGCGGCGCTCGGCGACCGGGTCCCCACCTGGACCACCCTCAACGAGCCCTGGTGCAGCGCCTTCCTCGGCTACGGCAACGGCGTGCACGCGCCCGGCCGCACCGACCCGGCGGCAGCCCTGACCGCCCACCACCACCTGCTGCTCGCGCACGGCCTGGGCACCGCCGCCCTGCGGTCCGCGCTGCCCGCCGGGGCGCAGGTCTCGCTGACCCTCAACCTGGCCGCCGTGCGCCCGCTGTCGACCGACCCGGGCGACCTCGACGCGGCCCGCCGGATCGACGGCCTGGCCAACCGGATCTTCCTGGACCCGGTCTTCCACGGCCACTACCCCGCCGACGTGCTCGCCGACACCGCGCAGCTGACCGACTGGTCCTTCGTCCGGGACGGCGACCTCGCGGAGATCTCCCGCCCGATCGACTCACTGGGGATCAACTACTACACCCCGACGGTGGTCGCGGCCGACGACCCGGCGGCGCCGGCCCCCCGGCAGGACGGCCACGCCGGTGAGCTCTCGCCCTGGCCCGCCGACCGGGGCGTGCGGTTCCTGCCCGCCGAGGGCAGCCGCACCGCGATGGGCTGGCCGGTGGACGCCGACGGCCTGTACGAGCTGCTCACCCGGCTGCGCGACGACCTGCCCGGCCTGCCGCTGCTGGTCACCGAGAACGGCGCCGCGTACGAGGACTACACCGACCCCTCGGGCGCGGTGCACGATCCGGAGCGCGTCGCGTACCTGCACGGCCACCTGTCGGCGGTGCGCCGGGCGGTGGCGGACGGCGCCCCGGTGCGCGGGTACTTCCTGTGGTCGCTGCTGGACAACTTCGAGTGGGCGTACGGGTACAGCAAGCGGTTCGGGATCGTGCACGTGGACTTCGCCAGCCAGCGCCGCACGCCCAAGGACAGCGCCCGCTGGTACGCCGAGGTGATCCGGACCGGCGACCTGCCGCACTGACCGGACCGGCACCGGACGGGACCCCCGACGGCCGCGAGGCCGACCCGAGACCTGACGGCCGGGTCGGCCTCGCGGCACGCGGTGGGAGCGGCACCGCCGGCGTCCGCCGGAGGTGTCAGCGGTGCCGGGTCGGGCTGTTCGGCCCGCGCATCGACTTGGTGATGGTCTTCCACTTCTGCAACTGCTCCTTGCGCAGCCGGGCGTCGCTGCGCGAGGCGATCCAGGCGCTCTCCCGCTGGAGCTTGCGGTAGCTCTCCATCCGCCGGTACGGCAGGGTGCCGTCCTCCAGCGCGGCCAGCACGGCGCAGCCCGGCTCGCTGTGGTGCCCGCAGTCGTCGAAGCGGCACCGCCCGGCGAGCTCCTCGATCTCGGCGAAGGCCTGGCCGAGGCCCTCGCCGCCGTAGAGGCCGACCTCGCGCAGGCCGGGGGTGTCGATCACCAGGCCGCCGCCGGGCAGGGCGACGAGTTCCCGGGTGGTGGTGGTGTGCCGTCCCTTGCCGTCGCTGTCGCGGGTCTGCTGGACGGTCATCACCTCCCGTCCGGCGAGTGCGTTGGTCAGGGTGGACTTGCCGGCTCCGGACTGCCCGATGAGGGCGCTGGTGCCGGGTGCGCAGGCGCGCAGCACGTCGATGCCCTCGCCGGTCTCGGCGCTGACCGCGAGCACGGTGACGCCGGGGGCGATGTGTTCGACGTCGGCCCGGATGTGGTCGGCGTCGTCCACCAGGTCGGCCTTGGTGAGGACGACGACCGGTTCGGCGCCGGACTCCCAGGCCAGGGCGAGGAAGCGCTCGATCCGGCCGAGGTCGGGGTCGAGGGCGAGCGAGACCGCGATGAGGACGGTGTCGATGTTGGCGGCCAGCACCTGGCCGTCCGAGCGGCCGCCGGAGGCCTTGCGGACGATGGCGGTGGAGCGCGGCAGCAGGGCGTCGACGGTGGGCAGGCCGGCGGTGGCCAGGTCGACGGCGGCCCAGTCGCCGGTGCACGGGCCGTGCAGCGGGTCGGAGCTGCCGACCGGCCGGGAGTCGGCGCGGACGGTGCGCGGCTCGCCGGTTTCGGGATCGGCCAGCAGGACGTCGCAGCGTCCGCGGTCGACCCGGGCGATCAGCGCGGGGGTGAGGCCCGCCTCGGCGAGGGGGGCGAATTCGGCGGCCCTGCTCTGGTTCCAGCCGTGGCCGGAGAGCGGGTGGGCAGCGGAGAGGGAGTTCAACGGGGTGACCCTTCGGAGGGTGTGGCCCCGGCTGTGTGCGCGCACGGCGCGGCACGCACCGGCGGTGCGTGGTGGAACAGCGGTTGGAGTCAGCCGGAGACCACGGAGGTAGGAACGGTGGGCTTCTGAGCGCTCGCGGCACTCACCGTAACGACGGCCATCACGGTCCTCACCTCCTGATTCGTTCCGGGTCGACGGGCACGGCCCACCGCGGGCCGGCCGAACACGGAAACCGTAGCCGGGCCGGGCGGTGGGCCGCCACCGGTTATTCGGGCAGGAGCAGCAGCTTGCCGGTGGTGGCCCGGGACTCCAGCAGTTCGTGCGCCTTGGCGGCCTCGTCGAGCGGGAGTTCGGCGTGGATCCGCGGGCGCAGCCGGCCGTCCGCCAGGTGGGCGAGGACGGCGGCGGCGGAGCCGGTGAGGGCCTGCCGGTCGCGGACGTGGTCGGCCAGGCTGGGCCGGGTGACCTTGAGGGAGCCGAGGGTGCGCAGCCGTTCCAGGTCGAAGGGCGGCACCTTGCCGCTGGAGAGTCCGCACAGCACGAGCAGTCCGCGCGGGGCGAGGGCGTGCAGGCTGGACTCGAAGGTGTCGGCGCCGACCGAGTCGTAGACGACGGTGGCGCCGCCGCCGGTGAGTTCCTCGATCTGCCGGCGCATCCGCTCGGGCTCCAGGTACGGCAGCACGAAGTCGGCGCCGTGTTCGCGGGCGGTCTCCCGCTTGGCCTCGGTGGACGCGGTGGCGAGCACGGTGGCGCCGCGGGCCGCCGCGAACTGGACCAGCAGTCCGCCGAGGCCGCCGGCGCCGGCGTGCACCAGGACGGTGTCGGCGGCGCCGACCGGGTGGGTGGTGTGGCTGAGGTAGTGGGCGGCGAGCCCCTGCAGCAGGATCGCGGCGGCGGCCCGGGCGGAGACCCCGGGCGGGACCGGCACCGCCTTGGCGGCGGGCACGACGGCGTACTCGGCGTAGGCGCCGAGCGCCGTCGCGTAGGCCACCCGGTCGCCGGGGGCGAAGCCGGCGCCGGGGCCGGCCTCGACCACCGTCCCGGCGGCCTCCTGGCCGGGTACCAGCGGGAGCGGGGCGGGGTAGGTGCCGTCGCGGTAGTAGACGTCGATGAAGTTGACGCCGACGGCCTCGTGCCGGACCAGGATCTCGCCCGGCCCGGGCGCGGGCGTCGCCACCTCGCGCGCGACCAGGACCTCGGGCCCGCCGGTCTGCTCCACCAGGGTCGCGCGCATGGCAATTCCTTTCGTCAGCACCTGTGTTGATGTTACGTCAGATACGAGTCCGCGACGGTGAGCGCCTCGTCGACGGCGGCCAGGCCCTCACGGGCCTCCTCCTCGCTGGTGGTGCAGGGCGGCAGGACGTGCAGCCGGTTGTAGTTGGCGAAGGGCCACACGCCGCGCTTGCGGCAGGCGGCCATCACCTGGTTGAGGGGCTCCGCCTGGGCCGGGGTGGCGGCGTACGGGACGAGCATCTCCCGGCTGTCGCGGTCGCGGACCAGCTCCAGGGCCCACATCACGCCGAGGCCGCGGACCTCGCCGACCGAGGGGTGCCGTTCGGCGATCTCCCGCAGGCCGGGGCCGAGGACCTGTGCGCCGAGCCGGGCGGCGTTCTCCACGATCCCCTCGTCCTCCATGGCCCGGATGGTGGCGACCGCGGCGGCGCAGGCCAGCGGGTGTCCGGAGTAGGTCAGCCCGCCCGGGTAGACGCGGTGTTCGAACTCGGCGGCGACCCGTTCGGAGATCAGGACGCCGCCGAGCGGGACGTAACCGGAGTTGACCCCCTTGGCGAAGGTCATCAGGTCCGGCACCACGTCCCAGTTGTCGACCGCGAACCAGCGGCCGGTGCGTCCGAAGCCGACCATCACCTCGTCGGTGATCAGCAGGACGCCGTACTCGTCGCACAGCTGCCGCACGCCCGCCAGGTAGCCCGCCGGGGGCACCAGCACGCCGCCGGTGCCGATCACCGGTTCGAGCAGGACGGCGGCGATCGTGGACGGGCCCTCCATCCGGATCACCAGGTCGAGGTGGGCGAGGGCGCGCTCGCACTCCTCCTGCTCGGTGGTGGAGTTGAACGGCGAGCGGTAGAGGTAGGGGCCGAAGAAGTGGGCGACGCCGGCGGCGCCGGTGTCGGTGGCCCAGCGCCGGGGGTCCCCGGTGAGGTGCATCGAGGTGGCGGTGGAGCCGTGGTACGAGCGGTACGCCGAGAGGACCTTGGGGCGGCCGGTGGTCAGCCGGGCCATCCGGACGGCGTGCTCGTTGGCCTCGGTGCCGCCGTTGGTGAAGAAGACTTTGTCCAGGTCGCCCGGTGCGTGGGCGGCGACCAGCCTCGCCGCCTCGCCGCGCCGGTCGTTGGCGAAGTGCGGGGCGATGGTGCACAGGCGGGCGGCCTGCTCCTGGATCGCCCGGACGACCTTCGGGTGGGCGTGGCCGATGTTGAGGTTGACGAACTGGGACGAGAAGTCGAGGTACCGGTTGCCCTCGTAGTCCCAGAAGTAGGAGCCGGCCGCACCGGCCACCGGCACCGGGCTGATCTGCCCCTGGGCGGACCAGGAGTGGAAGACGTGCGACCGGTCGTCGGCCCGGACCGCCCGACCGCCTTCCGGGTCGCGGTCCCGGGCGACGGCCCGGTCGAGGGCGGCGGTGCCGGCGGAGAGGTCGGTGGTGTCGTCGACGGTCATGGGTTCACCTCGTGGGCTCAAGGAAGTAGTTGATGTCCGCGGTGACGCGTTCGATGATCCGGTCGCGGTCCGCCCGGGCGCCGAGCCGGCGCTCCTGGAAGTGCCGGGTCGGTGCGGAGAACGGCAGCCCGGCGTGGTGGAGATAGCGGACGGCCCCGGAGGGGTCCCGGCCGGGGATGACCTCGGAGCGGGCGTGCCGGCTGGCGCTGAACGGGATGTCGAGCCGGCCGGCCGCGAAGGCCCGGGCGACGGCGCCGGCCAGGTCGTCGGTGCCGTCCTGGAGGACGGGTTCGACGAGTTCCTCGACCTCGCGCCGGATCCAGTGCTCCTCCTCGGCGATCCGCTCCTCGTCGAGCCGGACGAAGTCCAGCAGGCCGGAGAGCGCGAGCGAGGTGGTGCGGATGCCATGGGCGTTGGCGGCGGCGTCGGGGATCCCGTGCGCCTCCTGGTTGGTCTTGTTGATCACCTTGGTGGCGCGCCCGAGGCGGGCGACCAGGCCGCCGTAGAGGATCAGTTCGTCGGCGGCCCGCTCGGAGTGCGGGAAGACGCCCATGAACTGGTGCAGCACCGGGAACACCTCGACGGTGTCCGGCAGGTAGCGCCGGGCCAGGGTGCGCACCGAGCGGAGCGCGGCGATGTCCTGGTGCGCCTCGCCGCCCTGCGGGTAGGCGATCGACAGGCACCGGACGCCGGCCCGGGCCGCCAGCACGGCCTCCAGCAGGGTGAGGGCGAGGCTGGTGGACGGCGGCACCAGGACGGCGGTCAGGGTGCCGAACAGTTCGCGGTCCATCACGACGCCCTGGTCGGCCAGCCGCCCGCAGGCGGCGTCCACCTGCTGCCAGGCGCGCAGCGAGTGCTCCAGCGGGACGTCCTTGGAGTAGGGGAGGTTGTAGGTGATGCCGCCGCCCTCGAAGGAGCTGATCCCGGAGGCCACCGTGACGGCGAACAGGTCACGGGCGTCGGGCGAGCCGTGCCGGACCTCCAGCGGGACGGCGACGGTCTCGTTGAGCTCGCGGCCGCGCTGCCAGCCGTGCGCGACCAGCGGGTAGCCGTTCAGGTCGCCGGGGTTCTCCCGGAGCAGCCGCCGGGCGGTGGCGAACTGCTTCAGCCGGGTGTACGAGTCGATGGTCAGGGTGAGGAGGCCGGGCCCGGCCGGTTCCAGGGTGCGCAGCAGGGTGGCCATCTGCTGGTGGCCGCCGACCCCGCAGCGGGGCTGGACGAGCGGGCGTCCGGCCAGGTCGGCCGCCCTCAGGACGTCGACGGCCAGGGGCTTTCCGCGGTCCCGGAGGTAGCCGACGGCCTCGGCGGCGGGCGGCAGGGAGGCCGCCACCTCGGGGTGCAGCTCCAGTTCGTCGAAGACGGACACGCTCTCCCCCGTCAGGCGCCGGCGAGCTGGGTCGCCCGGGCGGCGTGGATGAGGTCGAGCAGGACGGGCAGCTGGGTGGCGTCGGCGAGCAGGTGGTCGACGCCGAGGGAGCGCAGGCGTTCCTCCTCCCCGCCGTCCTTGCGGCTGCCGACGGAGAGGTTGCCGCCGACCACGACCGGGCAGTTCAGCAGGCCGCGGGCGCGCAGCTCGGGCAGGGTGCGCAGGTCCTGGTGGGCGTGGCCGTTGAGGCTGCCGATGACGACGGCCTCGGCGTGCGGGTGGGCGGCGTGCGCCGCGGCGAAGTCGGCGAGCGGGGTGCAGACGCCGAGGTTGAGCACCTGGAGGCCGTGCAGGCGCAGTTGCATCGCGATCAGGTGGTTGGCGACGGCGTGGGCGTCACTCTCGGCCACGCCGAGGATGACCAGGCGGTCCTCGTTCACGGGTTCCTCTCGGGGGCGGGCGGTGCTTCCGGGCGCGGGCGGTGCTTCCGGGCGCGGTCGGGCCGCGGCGGTCTCAGTCGTCGAAGGCGGCGAACAGCTCGCGTCCGCTGACCTCGGCGAGGCGGGCCGGGTCGTACTCGGCCGGGTCGGCCGCCGCCAGCGAGTCGAAGACCAGGTTGACGGCGGCGACCAGCCCCCAGACCTCCCGGTAGGGCGGCCAGCCGCGGCCGGGTGCCCGGTCGTCGGCGGCGCGTTCGAAGATGTACGCGCCCCAGCGGCGGCTCATCGGGTGGCGGTGGTGGAAGTCGTGGCACACGGTGTCCCCGGTGAGGACCAGGTAGCGGGCCGGGAAGTGGACCAGCAGCATCCGGGTCCACCAGCGGGTCCAGGCGAGCAGGCGGCGCGGGAGCGGCAGTCCGGGTGCCGGGGCGCGCTCGCCGAGGAAGATGGCGTTGGTGAGGCTGCCGAAGTAGGCCTTGCCGCGGCGCTCGGTGGTCGTGGCGGCGGGGAAGGTGTGTTTCACGCACAGGCGCAGGGTGTTGCTCAGTTGGTAGAAGAGGGTGAGCGGCAGGACCCAGCCGACCAGCAGGAAGGTCCAGCCGTGCAGCCAGGTGGCCAGGCCGGCGGCGGTCGCGTACCCGGCGAGGGTGAGGGCGCGTTCGGTGCGGGAGGCGGTCGACCAGTAGGAGCGGGCGCGGGCCACCAGGAAGCGGGCGTGGAAGACCGGTGAGGCCAGCTTGCGGAGCAGTACCGTGCGCCACATCTGGCGCCGGGTCATGCCGGGGTGCAGTTCCAGGCTGACCAGGAAGGCCTGCACGGTCGGGTCGCGCAGGGTCATGTGGTGCAGGGCGTGGTGGTCGGCGACGTGTTCGGTCCGGTACCGCTCGAAGTGCTGGATCATCAGGGTGGCGGCGATGATCCGGCCGAGCACGCGGTCCTGGCGCGGTCGGGCCCACATGTTCTGGTGGGCGCACTGGTGGAAGATCATCATCCGGAGGTTGCGCATGCCGTGCAGGGTCATCGCCCAGCCGAGCGGCAGCAGCGCGAGCCACCCGGCGCCCAGGGTCAGTGCGGTGCCGGTGACGGCGAGGCCGCAGGCGGTCGAGAGCAGCGCGTTCAGCAGGTGGGCGGTGGGTGACAGGCGCACCGGGCGCTGGTCGGTGTGGGGTTTGCCGGTCAGGAAGGTCAGTGGCAGGGCGAGCACACCCGGGAGGGTGCGCATCGAGTCCCGGATCCCGGCCGCGTCGGCGCCGCGGCCGGCTCCCGGCTCGTAGCCCCGGTCGAGGAGTACCACGTGTCGTGCCCTTCTCGTGTCGAGGTCCGAGGTGCCGTGGGGTGGTGGACGGTCAGTCCTGCTGCTCGGCGAGGGACTTGGCGGCGGTGTCGAGCACCGAGTCGATCACCAGGTCGAGGTCGGCGTCGGCCGTCGCGGGGTTGAGCATCATCAGCTTCAGGAAGACCGGCTGGGTGCCGTCCTCGCGCGGGACGCGGGTCCGGGCGAGCAGGGCGGTACCCTCGGCCATCAGCCGGCGGCGCAGCGCGCCGTTGAAGGCGTCCGCGTCGATCCGGTCGTCGGTCGGCAGGTAGCGGAAGAGCACGGTGCTGAAGGCGGGTCGGGCTGCGAGCTCCAGCCTCGGTTCGGCCTCGATCCGGGCGGCGGCGTGGCGGGCCTGGTCGTGGCAGCGGTCGACCATCGCGGCCAGCCCGTCCCGGCCCAGGGTGCGCAGGGTGACGGCGATCTTCAGGGCGTCGGAGCGCCGGGTGGCCTGGATCGAGGTGCCGTAGAGGCCGAAGTAGCCGGCCTCCTTGTCGTCGCCGGCGTTCAGGGTGGTGGTCTGCTGGGCGAGCGGGCCGAACGAGCCGGCGTCCTTGACCAGGAAGATGCCGGAGGACGCCGGCGTCCAGCCGAACTTGTGCAGGTCCATGGTGATGGAGTCGGCCTCGGCCAGGCCGTCCAGCATGCCGCGCAGCCGGGGCGAGAACAGCGCGCCGCCGCCGTACGCGGCGTCCGCGTGCAACCAGACGTCGTGCCGGCGGGCGATCTCGGCCAGCTCGGGCAGCGGGTCGACCCAGCCCTCGTCGGTGGAGCCGGCGCAGGCGATCAGGGCGATCGGCAGGACGTCGTCGCCGAGTTCGGCGAGCATCCGGTCGGTCTCGGCGGGGAGGATCCGACCGACCAGGTCGGTCGGGACCCGCAGGATGGCGTCCTCGCCGATGCCGACGATGCCGGCGGCCCGGCCGATCGAGAAGTGGGTGGCGGGGGAGCAGAGCACGACCGGGCGGCGCTCCAGGGCGGCGATGCCGTCCTGGAAGGGGTGGCCGGCGCCGCGGCGGGCGGCGGTGTTGTCGCGGGCGGCGAGCAGCGCCATCAGGTTCGAGAGCGAGCCGCCCGCGGTGAGCGTGCCGCCCGAGCCGGGGCCGTAGCCGGCCAGCCGGGTCAGCTCGCCGACCACGTACTTCTCAAGTTCCAGCGCGAACGGGCCGCTCTCCCAGGCGTGCAGCGACTGGTTGAGGGTCGCGGTGACCAGTTCGGCCGCGGCGGCGACGGTGGTCGGCGGGCACTGCATCCGGGCGACCGCCGCGGGGTGGGTCACGTCGACCGAGAACTCGGCGTACGCCTCGATCAGTTCGCGGAACGCCATCGCCGGTTCGGCGGGCTCGGCGGGCAGCAGCGGCCCCTCCAGCGCGCGGCGGGCGGCCTCGGCGGCGGCGGCCGGACCGCCCTCGCGGACCGGGCCGCCGCGGACGGTGTGCGCCGCGGCGAGGACGTCGATCGCGGTGTTGACCAGGGAGCGCAGCTCCTCCAGCCCTTCGACCGTTCCGGCCGGCCGGAACACGGACGTGCTCGCATGCTCGTTCTTGACCATGGTGAAGCCCTCCTGGCGTGCGTCCGGTGCGTCATCTGTGACAGGTGCTGGTCAGCAGGTGCTCGACCGATTGCACGCGGAGGGGATATCGATCCGGTATCGACCGCCTATTGCCGTTCCTCGGCCCGCGCCGAGCGCGCGCCGGGCGCCGCCGTGCGGGGTGGTGGTGCGGCGGCCCCGGAGCGGCGGACCGCGGCCCGGCAGAGCCGGGTCAGGAAGGTCGCGTCGTACGCGGCGGTGCCGAGCAGCTCGACCAGGACGCTCTCGTCGGCGTCGCGCCAGCGGCCGGTGCTGTCGGCGATCACCGCACCGAGCCTCGACTCCACCGGCCGGCGGCCACCGGCGAGTTCGAGCGCCCGGCGGGACTCGCTGCGCCGGGTGAACAGCCGGCGTCCGGCCCCGGCCGGCCCGACGAACCGCCAGTCGTCCACCACCAGGTGGTCGGCGAACGCGTACATCTCCTCCGGGAGGTCCGCGCCGGTGGCGTTGACCACGACCGCGCCCGGCGCGGTCCAGTCCGGGCGCAGCTGCTCGGCCGGACCGGTCAGCAGCACCAGGTCGGCACCGAGCAGGGTCTCGCGGACGTCGGCGGCGAAGGTCAGCCCCACGCCCCGCTCGCGCAGCGCGCGGGCCAGCCGCCACCACAGTCGTGCCGTCCGGACCGGATCCCGGTCGTGCAGCGCCACATGGGTCAACCCCGGTAGCCGAAGGGCCAGTTGGACCAGCAGCTCGGCAGCCGGCGGGCCCGCCCCGACCACCCCGGCGGTGACCACCCCGCCCGGGGCCAGGGCGCACATCGCGGCGGTGCCCAGCCCGGCCGTCCACAGCCTCAGCGCGCAGGACGCCGACAGTGCCCACTCCCGTCCCGAGGGGCCGTCGTGGAGCCGGACCTCGTCCCGGTCGGCGCACACCCGCAGCACCGCGGGCGGGGAGCCCCCGGCGGGGGGTCCGGCCAGCGTCTCGCGGACCACCGCCAGCGGGTCCAGGTCCAGGAAGGCGGCCTCGGCCTCCTCGTCGCTCAGCCACCGGGCCGGGCCGTCGTCCCCGGTCCCGCTGTCACAGCCGGTCTGGGCGCCGCGGCCGGACAGGGCGCCGGAGGGATCGCCGTCGCACCGGCCGCCCCGGTCCTGGCGGGCCGCCAGGTGCGCCGGGTCGGGCGGACGCTTCACTCGCCCACCGCCCGCAGCCCGCCGCGCGGATCCGGGCCGAAGCCCGGTGCGCGGTGCGGCGGGTGGCCGTCCGACGCGCCGGTCGCCCCGTGCCACCGGCGCAGCGAGGCCCGTGCGGCGGCCTGTCCCTGCGGGTGCCCCAGCTCCACGAACACCTCCAGCGCGTCCCGCAGTTGGACCTGGGCGGCGCTGGTGCGGCCCTGCGCCAGGCTGGTGTCCCCGAGGCTGAGCATCACCCTGGCGTACAGCAGCCGGTCACCGGCGTGCAGCGCGATCCGCAGCGCGTGCTGGAGGGCCGGGCCGGCCTCCTCCGGCCGCCCCTGGCGCAGCCGGACCCGGCCCAGGCCGTGCAGGGCGTGCGCCTCGCCGATCCGGTCCCGGGTGTCCCGGGCCGTCCGCAGCGTCTGGTGGAAGCCGCACTCGGCGGCGCCGCTGTGGCCGGTGAGCAGTTGCAGCTCGCTGACGCAGTGCCGGACCCGGGCCTGGACTCGGCCGCTGCCGGAACGGACGCCCAGCTCCAGGGCGCGTTCCAGCAGCTTTCCGGCCGGGCGGGGGTGGCCCGCCTCCAGGCTCGCCACGGCCAGGTCGCACAGCACCTGCGCCTGCCCCGCGGTGTCGCCCGCGGTGTGGAGGACGGCCATCGCGCGGGCCCAGTGGCGCTGTGCCGCCGGGCCGTCGCCGAGCAACCGGCCGCTCTCCCCGAGGGCGCGCAGCGTCCGGCCGAGGCCGGGCCGGTCGTCGAGCTCCGCGAACAGCGCCCGGGCCCGTTCCAGCCGCTCGCGGGACTCCGTCAGCCGGCCCTGTGCCGCGTCGACCGCGCCCAGCGAGTACAGCGCCGCGGCGTGGCCTCGGGCGTCGCCGGCCGGGCCGCCGGTCACCGCGACCGCCGCCTGCGCGGTGCGGCGCCAGTCGGCCAGGTGCCCGCCGGTCGCCAGGAAGTCGGCGGCGGCCAGGGCCAGGCCCCAGCATAGGCCGGCGAGTCCGTGCTCGGCCGCCTGCCGGACGGCCGCGACCAGGGCCTGCCGCTCGCTCTCCAGCCAGGCGGCCGGACGGCGCAGCAGCTCCCGGGTGAACGGCTTCGGCAGCGGCCAGCGTTCGGTGGCGCCGTCCGGGAGCGGCAGGCCGGCGCCGTACTCGCGTCGGTGCGCCTCCTCGGTCAGCGCCAGCCAGGCGCCGAGCGCCCGGCGCAGCGCGGCCTGTGGTGCGCCGTCCCGCTCCTCGGCGTCCAGCCGCTCGCGGGCGAAGGAGCGGATCAGGTTGTGCAGCCGGTAGCGGACCGGCCGGCCGCCGCCGGCCGGGGCGGCGACCTCGACCAGCCGCACGTCCACCAGGCTCTCCAGCAGGTCCTCGGCCCGGCCGGGATCGAGCTCGCAGAGCGGTGCCGCGACCCACCCGGGGAACTCGGGGACGTCCAGCACCGCCAGCCGGCGGAACAGCCGCCGGGCCCCGGCGGACAGCGCGTCGTAGGTCTCCTGGAAGCAGCTGCGCACGGCCAGCCCGTCGTGCACCAGCTCGCCGAGCGCGCCCTCCCGGCTGCGCAGCCGGGCGACCAGCTTGCCGACCGGCCAGTGCGGCCGGGAGGCGAGCCGGGCGCCGGCGATCCGCAGGGCCACCGGCAGCCCGCCGCACTGCTGGACGAGCTGCGCGGTCGTGTCCCGGTCGGCGTCGATCCGCTCGCGACCGGCGATCCGGCCGAGCAGTTCCACCGCGTCGTCGGGACCGAGCACGCCGACGTCGACCGGCAGCACCCCCGGCAGGCCGGTCAGCCGGTGCCGGCTGGTGGTGATCACCGCGCAGCCGCCGCTGCCGGGCAGCAGCGGCCAGACCGGCTCCGTCGACAGCACGTTGTCGAGGACGATCAGCACCCTGGCCTCGGCGAGGGTGTCGCGGTAGAGCTCGGTGCGCTCGGCGGGGTCCTCGGGGATGGCCCGCTCGCTGACGCCGAGCGCCCTGAGGAAGCGGACCATGACCGGCTGGGCGCCGTCGGCGGCGCGGTGGCCGTCCAGGTCGGCGAAGAGCTGGCCGCCCGGGTAGGCGTCCCGGACCTGGTGGGCGACGCCGACGGCCAGGCTGGTCTTGCCCACGCCCGGGGTGCCGCTGATCGCGACCACCCGGGGGGCGGCCCGGCAGGAGGTGCCGGGCCCGGCCAGCAGGTGGTCCCGGATCCGCCGGGCGTCCTCCTGACGCCCGACGAAGTCCACCAGGCCGGGCGGGAGCTGGCGCGGGGTGGCGAGCCGGCCGGTGTCGCCGCCGCGCTGCGGGCCGCGCTCGCGGCGGGCGCGCCCGGCGCCCCGTTCGCGGCCGCCGGGACCGAGGTCGAGTGCGGGCCGGCGGGCCAGGATGTCGCGGTGCAGGCGCCGCAGGTCGGGGCCGGGCGAGACGCCGAGCTCCTCCGCGAGGGCGCGGTGGGTGCGCAGGTAGACGTCGAGGGCGTCGGCCTGCCGGCCCGATCGGTAGAGCGCGAGCATCAGGTAGCCCTGGAGCTTCTCCCAGAACGGGTCGGCCGAGGCCAGGGCGGTGAGTTCGCCGAGCAGGTCGTCGTGCCGGCCGAGGGCGAGGTCCAGCCGCAGCCGCTCGTTGAGCGCCGCGCGTCGGGCCTCCTCCAGCCGGACGGCCTTCTCCTGGACCAGCCGGCTGGGGATGCCCGCGAGGGCGGCGCCGCGCCAGACCGCCAGCGCGGCCTGCAGCAGGTCGGCACCCTGGGCGAGGTGGTCGCGCTGGACGGCGGCGCGGGCCCGGGCCACCAGGTCCTCGTAGGTGTGGACGTCCAGGCTGCCCTCGGGCAGGGCGAGCAGGTAGCCGGGCGCCCGGGTGTGGATCAGGGTGCGCTGGCCGGCCGCGGCGAACCTGCGGCGCAGCGCGGAGACGCAGATCCGGATCTGCTCGCGGGCCGTCGGCGGCGGGCTGTCGTTCCACACGGCGTCGATCAGGCGTTCCACCGACACGACCCGCTCGGCCTCCAGTGCGAGCACGGCCAGGATGATCTGCTGCCGCACACCGCCGAGGCCCACCGGCCGGCCGTCGACCTCGACCTCGATCGGGCCGAGTATCCGAAAGTCCATCTGTGGCCTTTGCTCCTCGGTCTACGGGGGTGTCCACGTGCGAGGTTCGAGGCTGAGCGGGGTGGTGCGGGGCCCGGCGCCGGGGCGGGCGGGCAGGCGGGTCGGAGCCGGGCGGGTGGGTCAGAGCCGGGCCTTCGGCCGGTCGTCGGGCAGCGGGTCCGGGGTGCCGGCCGCCGGTGCGGGCGGCGCCGCGGGCTCGCGCCGCTCGGCCCGCTGGAGGTGGACGATGCCGCCCAGCAGGACGGCGGTGCCGACGAGCTGGAGGGCGTTCAGGGCCTGTCCGAGCCAGACCCAGGCGAGGACGGCGCCCGCGAGCGGCTCCAGGGAGATGTTGACGGCCCCGGCCTGCGCCCCCACCCGGGCGGTGCCCCAGGAGTAGAGCAGGAACGGCAGCAGGGTCCCGAAGACGCCGATCACGGCGGCGCCGAGCAGCAGCCGCGGGTGGTGGAACAGGTCCGGTACGCCGTGGGCGGCCTGGAAGGCAAGCCAGAGCACGCCGGCCACCCCGAACGCCCAGGTGTTGGCGGTGAGCGCGCCGCAGACCCGGGCCGCGTGCCCGCCGAAGGCCGAGAAGCAGGCCACCCCGGCCGCGGTGAGCAGGCCGAAGCCGATGCCGGGCAGGTCGAGGCCGCCGAGCGGGGTGGTCGGGAGTTCCACCACGAGGGCCACCCCGACCAGGGCGGCGGCCAGGCCGGCCAGCATCCGCAGCGAGGGCGCCCGGCGGGTGGCCGCCAGGGTCCAGGCCATCACGAAGGCGGGGGCGAGGTTCTGCAGGACCAGCGCGACCGCGACCGGCAGCCGCTGGATGGCCAGGAACAGGCCGGCGTTGGCGACCGACACCGACACCCCGAAGCCGATCACCCACGGCCACGGCACCGGAGCCCGGCGCGGGGCCGCACCGGCCGGCCGGGCCGCTGCCGCCCGGCGGCGGGCGAGGACGGAGAGGACCGTCAGCCCGGCGAGCGCGATCCAGGTCCGGAACGCGACGACCTCCAGCGGGTCCGCGCCCTGGCCGAAGAGCTTGCCGGCGAGGGTGCCGCCGAGCCCCCAGAGCGTCGCGGCGGCGATCACGGCCGCCAGCCCGCCGTGCCGGGCCGCCGTGGCGGCGAATCGGTGTGCGTGGATGCGTGGCATGGCCGGACTCCGAGGATTGACGGGGCCCGTGGGCACCCGAGCGGTTGATCCACAGCGCAACGTTAGGTAACCTACAAACCATTTAGCCGGTTAGTCAAGATGGCTGGTGAACCACCGATGAAGCGCCAGGAAGCCCCGGGCCCGCTGGAACTGGTCCGCGGGTTCATCAACACGCACGACCTGGAGAAGGGGACGGACGAGCTGTCGACCCCCGCCCGGACCGGGGCCTGGCTGGCCGACCGGCGGCTGCTGCGCCCGACCGTGCCGGTCGACGAACCGCTGCGGCTGCGCGCGGTCGAGATCCGCGAGGCACTGCGCTCCCTGGCCGGCGCCAACTCGGGCTCGGGGGCGGACCCGACGGCCCTCCGGGCACTGGACGAGCTGGCCGGCGCGGCCGCCGTCCGGCTGCGCTTCGGCCCGGACGGCAGCCAGGACGTCGCCCCGGGCTGCGGCACGGCGCCGGCCGGGGACGTCACGGGCGCGCTCGGCCTGCTGCTCGCCGCCACCGCCCGGGCGGCCTTCGACGGCACCTGGCGGCGGCTGAAGGTCTGCCCCGCGCCGGACTGCCGCTGGGCCTTCTACGACCACTCCAAGAATCGCTCCGGCACCTGGTGCCAGATGGCCGAGTGCGGCAACCGCGCCAAGGCCCGCACCTTCCGCACCCGCCACGGCGGCGCGGCGGGGGCCGACGACGGCCCCTGAGGCCCAGGGCCCGTCCGGCCGGTCCGGCCGGTCCTACCGGCCGTCCCAGGAGCCGGGCGCCGGGTAGGACGGCGGCGCCGGCGGCCAGTCCGGGCGGTCGCTGTCCGGCGGCGGCGGAGGACGGCGGCGGGTGCCGCCGCCGCCGAGCCGGCCGCGGACGTTGTGCGGCGGCAGCACCTCGGCCCAGCGCTCGGGGTACTCCGAGGGCGGCACGCCGTCGTCGTCGTCCTCGTCGAGCTCCTCCTCGGCGCCGTCGCCCAGGCCGAGCTCGCGGGCCCGCACCGCCCGCTGGACGGCGCGCCGGGCGGCCACCTCGCGGACCAGGGTCGCGGCCGCCTCCTCGCTGGCGCGCTCGTTCTCGGCGCGGGCGTCGGCGGTCTCCACGGTCGGCCAGCGCCGGTCTATGGCGGCGTTCATGGCCGCGCCGATGAGCACCGCGAGCGCCACCACGCCGATCCACAGCAGGACGGCGACGGGCGCCGCCAGCGAGCCGTACACCGAGGGGCCCTCGACCGAGCTGACCAGGTAGAGCCGCAGCAGAACGCTGCAGAACACCAGCACCACCAGCGCCACCAGGGCACCCGGGATGTCCTCGCGCCAGGGCGTGCTGACGGGCACCGCCACGTGATACAGGGTGGTCAGGAAGACCACCAGCAGCAGGATCGCGGCCGGCCAGTACAGCGCGCTGACAAGCCCGGCCGAGTCCGGCAGGGTGTGCACCACCAGACCGGGGCCGGCCACCAGCAGCGGCATCACCAGCGAGCCGATCGCCAGCGCCCCGAGGTAGAGGCCGAGCGACATCAGCCGGGTCTTCACGATGCCCCGCTTGCCGTCGAGGCCGTACATCACGGTGATGGTGTCGATGAAGATGTAGAGCGCCCGGGAGCCGGACCACAGCGAGAGCAGGAAGCCGATCGAGATCAGGTCCGGCCGGCCGCTGTCGAACACGCCCTTCAGCAGCGGTTGCACGATCTGCTCGACCGAGCTCGGTGAGAGCACCGTCCCGGATGCCGAGACGATGTCCTGCTTCAGCTTGTCGATGGTGCCGGCGCCGAGGATGTCGTCCAGGTAGCCGAGGGTGCCGGCGAGGCAGAGCAGCAGCGGCGGGATGGACAGCAGCGTGAAGAACGCGGCCTCCGCGGCCAGGCCGGTCACCCGGTACTCGACACAGGTGTTGGTGGTGTCCTTGAGCAGGCCCCACAGCGTCCGGCGCCAGGTGTTCTGCTTCGCCGCGCGCCGACGCCCGCCCCGGCGGCGGACGGGACGCTCGACGGCCTGGCCCTGGTTGTCCTGCGAAGTACTGCCGGCTGCTTGCACGCCTCTACGGTATCGGCCCGTGCCACCAGGTCCGCGCGCCCGCACGCGCGAGGCCCGCGCCCGGGGCCCCGCGGGCAGGGTGGCGGCCCCGGCGGCCCGGAGCTCCGGGATTCGACCGGTGTCTCACACTGCGAAACCTTTGCGTCCAGAATACGGACGTTGGTGGACCGGGGGTCGCCCGCCGTGCGAATCTCTTGCCATGCCAAGCGCCGGAGCCACCCTAGTAGGTCGACTGCACGTCGATCTCCTTCGCGTGTCCAGCGCCATCTGTCCGGTGACCTGAGCCCACCCCGCCGCCACCACCGCACCCGGCGCCACCGCCGTCGCCGCTCGTGCGGTTGCGCGAGCGCCCCCGGGCAACAGGTCACTGCTCATCGACTCCCCGCCGCAGTTCGCACGAGAACGCGCAGGTCGGAGCAGGACGTGCCCGGGACGCAGTGCCCCGAACCACGCCAGCCGATTGAGGACGACACCATGGCCCCCACTCCCGAACCGGTCGAGCCCCAGGTCGACAGCGCCGCCGCGCGCCGTCCCGCCGCCGCCCGCAAGGTGACCCGCCACCGCGGCGAGGGCCAGTGGGGCATGGGGCACTTCACCCCGCTCAACCCCAACGAGCAGTTCAAGAAGGACGACGACGGTCTCAACGTGCGGACACGCATTGAGACGATCTACGCGCACCGCGGCTTCGACTCGATCGACCCGGCCGACCTGCGCGGCCGGATGCGCTGGTGGGGCCTGTACACCCAGCGCAAGGAGGGCATCGACGGCGGCAAGACCGCGATCCTGGACCCGCACGAGCTGGACGCCGAGTACTTCATGCTGCGGGTCCGGATCGACGGCGGGCGCCTGACGGTGGCCCAGCTGAAGGCGATCGCCGAGGTCTCCGAGCAGTACGGCCGGGGCACCGCCGACCTGACCGACCGGCAGAACATCCAGTACCACTGGATCCGGATCGAGGACATGCCCGCGATCTGGCAGAAGCTGGAAGGCGTCGGCCTGTCCACCACCGAGGCCTGCGGCGACACCCCGCGCGTCATCCTCGGCTCCCCGGTGGCCGGCATCGCCGAGGACGAGATCATCGACGGCACCCCCGCCATCGACGAGATCCAGCGCCGCTTCATCGGCAACCCCGAGTTCTCCAACCTGCCGCGGAAGTTCAAGTCGGCGGTCTCCGGATCGCCGCTTCTGGACGTGGCGCACGAGATCAACGACATCGCCTTCGTCGGCGTCGTCCACCCCGAGCACGGCCCCGGCTTCGACCTCTGGGTCGGCGGCGGCCTGTCCACCAACCCCAAGCTCGGCGTCCGGCTGGGCGCCTGGGTCCCGCTGGAGGAGGTCGCGGACGTCTACGGCGGCGTCATCGGCATCTTCCGCGACTACGGCTACCGCCGGCTGCGCAACCGCGCCCGGTTGAAGTTCCTGGTCGCCGACTGGGGCGTGGAGAAGTTCCGCCAGGTGCTCCAGGACGAGTACCTGAAGTACGACCTGATCGACGGGCCCGCGCCGAAGGAGCCCAGCGGCACCTGGCGCGACCACGTCGGCGTCCACCGGCAGAAGGACGGGAAGTTCTACGTCGGCTTCGCGCCGCGGGTCGGCCGGGTCGACGGCGCGCTGCTCGGGAAGGTCGCCGACCTGGCCGCCGCCCACGGCAGCGACCGCCTGCGCACCACCGCCGAGCAGAAGATGCTCGTCCTGGACGTCGCCGAGGACCGGGTCGAGTCCCTGGTGGCCGGGCTGGAGGCACTGGACCTGCGGGTCACCCCCTCCCCGTTCCGCCGCGGCACCATGGCCTGCACCGGCATCGAGTACTGCAAGCTCGCCATCGTCGAGACCAAGGAGCGCGGCCGCACGCTCATCGACGAACTGGAGCGGCGCCTGCCGGAGTTCAGCGAGCCGCTGACCATCAACATCAACGGCTGCCCGAACGCCTGCGCCCGGATCCAGGTCGCGGACATCGGTCTCAAGGGCCAGCTGGTCACCGACGAGAACGGCGAGCAGGTCGAGGGCTACCAGGTGCACCTCGGCGGCGCGCTGGGCCTGGAGGCCGGCTTCGGCCGCAAGGTCCGCGGGCTCAAGGTCACCAAGGCCGGCCTGCCGGACTACGTCGAGCGCGTGCTGACCCGCTTCCAGGCGGAGCGCACCGAGGGCGAACGGTTCGCCCAGTGGACCGCCCGCGCCAGCGAGGAGGCCCTGTCGTGAGCGAGCGCGCGGCACCGTTCTTCTGCCCCTACTGCGGGGACGAGGACCTGCGCCCGTCCGAGGCCGGGCACGGCGCCTGGGAGTGCCACAGCTGCCGCCGGGCGTTCCAGCTGAAGTTCCTGGGCCTGCTGTCACCTGCCAACGGGGGGAGTTCGGATGAGCACCGCGACTGACCTGGAGGCGCTGGCCACCGCGGCCGGCCGTGACCTGGAGGAGGCGTCCGCGCAGGACGTCCTGCGCTGGGCCGCCGACACCTTCGGCCGGAAGTTCTGCGTCACCTCCTCGATGGAGGACGCGGTCGTCGCCCACCTCGCCTCCTCGGTCTTCCCGGGCGTGGACGTGGTGTTCCTCGACACCGGCTACCACTTCGCCGAGACCATCGGCACCCGGGACGCGGTGGCGGCGGTGATGCCGGTCAACGTCATCACCCTCACCCCGCAGCTCAGCGTGGCCGAGCAGGACGCCCGGTACGGGCCCCGCCTGCACGACCGCGACCCGGACCTGTGCTGCTCGCTGCGCAAGGTCGAGCCGCTCAACCGCGGCCTCGGCGGGTACGACGCCTGGGCGACGGGCCTGCGCCGCGACGAGTCCCCGAGCCGGGCGAACACCCCGGTGGTCAGCTGGGACCCGAAGCGCCGCAAGGTCAAGATCGCCCCGATCGCCCGCTGGACCCAGGAGGACGTGGACGCCTACGTCGCCGCCAACGGCGTGCTGCTCAACCCGCTGCTGTGGGAGGGCTACACCTCGATCGGCTGCTCACCGCTGTCCTGCACCGCCAAGCCGGGCGACGGCGAGCAGGGCCGGGCCGGCCGCTGGGCGGGCTCCGGCAAGACCGAGTGCGGCATCCACCTCTGACCCCCGCCCCGACCCCCTACGCACCACCAGGAGATCCCACCGTGACGACAGCCGACACCTCGGCCGCCGGGGCCACCGCAGAGGCGGCCCCCCGGGCCGCCACCTGCGAGCGCGGCGCCACCGTGTGGCTGACCGGGCTGCCCAGCGCGGGCAAGACCACGCTCGCCTTCGCCCTGGCCGACCGGCTGCGCGCCGAAGGCCACAAGGTCGAGGTCCTGGACGGTGACGAGATCCGGGAGTTCCTCTCCAAGGGCCTCGGCTTCACCAAGGAGGACCGGCACACCAACGTGACCCGGATCGGCTTCGTCGCCGAGAAGCTGGCCGCGCACGGTGTGAAGGTGCTGGCCCCGGTGATCGCGCCGTACGCCGACTCCCGGGCGGCCGTGCGCGAGCTGCACGCCGCCAGGGGCACCGACTTCCTGGAGATCCACGTCGCCACCCCCGTCGAGCTCTGCGCAGAGCGCGACGTCAAGGGCCTGTACGCCAAGCAGGCGGCCGGCGAGATCTCCGGCCTGACCGGGGTGGACGACCCGTACGAGGCTCCGGTCGACCCGGAGCTGCGCATCCAGACGCAGGGCCGCGAGGTGGCCGACTCGGCCGCCGAGCTGCACGTCTTCCTGACTCAGAGGGGCCTGGCATGACGACCGCGACCCACCGCCCGCTCGACACCCACGAGAGCCCCTACGCGCTGTCGCACCTCGACGCCCTGGAGGCGGAGTCGGTGCACATCTTCCGCGAGGTGGCCGGCGAGTTCGAGCGCCCGGTGATCCTGTTCTCCGGCGGCAAGGACTCCATCGTCATGCTGCACCTGGCGCTCAAGGCCTTCTGGCCCGCGCCGGTGCCGTTCGCCCTGCTGCACGTGGACACCGGCCACAACTTCCCCGAGGTCATCGCCTACCGCGACCGCGTGGTGGCCCGGCACGGCCTGCGCCTGCACGTGGCGCACGTCCAGGACTTCATCGACGACGGCCGGCTGCGCGAGCGCCCCGACGGCACCCGCAACCCGCTGCAGACCGTCCCGCTGCTGGACGCCATCGAGTCCAACAAGTTCGACGCCGTGTTCGGCGGCGGCCGCCGGGACGAGGAGAAGGCCCGCGCCAAGGAGCGCGTCTTCTCCCTGCGCGACGAGTTCGGCGCCTGGGACCCGCGCCGCCAGCGCCCCGAGCTGTGGAGCCTGTACAACGGCCGGCACGCGGTCGGCGAGCACGTCCGGGTCTTCCCGCTCTCCAACTGGACCGAGCTGGACGTCTGGCAGTACATCGAGCGCGAGAGGATCGAGCTCCCGGAGATCTACTACGCCCACGAGCGGGACGTCTTCGCCCGCGACGGCATGTGGCTGACCGCCGGCGAATGGGGCGGACCCAAGGAGACCGAGCCCGTCCAGCGGCGGCTGATCCGCTACCGCACGGTGGGCGACATGTCCTGCACCGGAGCGGTCGACTCGGACGCGGCGACCATCGCCGACGTGATCGCCGAGATCGCCGCCAGCCGCCTCACCGAGCGCGGCGCCACCCGGGCCGACGACAAGCTCTCCGAAGCCGCCATGGAAGACCGCAAGCGCGAGGGGTACTTCTAGACATGCCGACCGACCTGCAGGCCGACTCGACGGCCGAGAACCCCTTCGGCGAGGCCTCCGCCACCGCGCTGCTGCGCTTCGCCACCGCCGGCTCCGTGGACGACGGCAAGTCGACCCTGGTCGGCCGCCTCCTGCACGACTCCAAGTCGGTGCTGGCCGACCAGTTGGAGGCCGTCGAGCACGCCTCCCGCAGCCGCGGCCAGGAGACACCCGACCTGGCGCTGCTCACCGACGGCCTGCGCGCCGAGCGCGAGCAGGGCATCACCATCGACGTGGCGTACCGCTACTTCGCCACCCCGCGGCGGCGGTTCATCCTCGCCGACACCCCCGGGCACGTGCAGTACACCCGCAACATGGTGACCGGCGCCTCCACCGCCGAGCTGGCCGTCGTACTGGTCGACGCCCGCAACGGCGTGGTCGAGCAGACCCGCCGGCACGCCGCGGTGGCCGCCCTGCTGCGGGTGCCGCACGTGGTGCTCGCGGTCAACAAGATGGACCTGGTCGGGTACGCCGAGCCCGTCTTCGCCGCGATCGCCGAGGAGTTCACCGCCTACGCGGCCTCGCTCGGCGTGCGCGACGTGGTGGCCGTGCCGATCTCCGCGCTGGCCGGGGACAACGTCGTCGTCCCCTCCGCGCACATGGACTGGTACGGCGGCCCGACCCTGCTGGAGCACCTGGAGACCGTGCCGGTCGGCACCGACCCCGGCGAGGAGCCGGCCCGGTTCCCCGTCCAGTACGTGATCCGCCCGCAGAGCGAGGAGCACCGCGACTACCGCGGCTACGCGGGCCAGCTGGCCTCCGGCGTGCTGCGGGTCGGCGACCCGGTCACCGTGCTGCCCTCCGGCCACACCACCACCGTCGCGGGCATCGACGCCCTCGGCCGGCCGACGGACATCGCCTGGGCCCCCCAGTCGGTCACCGTCCGCCTCGTCGACGACATCGACATCTCGCGCGGCGACCTGATCGCGGCCGGACCGGCCCCGGTGCCCACCAAGGACATCGTGGCCACGGTCGCCCACCTGAACGAGCGCCCGCTGCGCACCGGCGACAAGGTGCTGCTCAAGCACACCACCCGCACCGTGCGCGCGCTGGTGAAGGAGATCTCCTACCGGATCGACATCACCACCCTCGAACAGCGCAGCGGCACCGAGGGCCTGGACGTCAACGACCTCGGCCACGTGGTGCTGCGCACCGCCGAGCCGCTGGCCCTCGACGACTACAGCGCCAACCGCCGGACCGGATCGTTCCTGCTGATCGATCCGTCCGACGGCACCACCCTCACCGCCGGCATGGCGGGCGAGGCGTTCGACACCGTACGCACCACCGATCCGGACGAGGAGGACTGGGTCTGATGCCCAGCGAGGCGTTCTCGGGCATGGACAAGGAAGGCGGCCGCATCGGCAGCGGCGTCCTCGGCAGCGGCCAGGGCGGACTGACGCGATGTGGGGGCGGACAGGGGCACTGATCCCCTGTCACCGGGCCGGCCCTTCCCCCAGCAGAGCCGGCCCGGCCTGCCCGGCATCCCGATGCCGACAGCACCACCGCAACCTTTCACCCTCCATGGAACAGGGACGACTCTCATGGCACCCAGCACCTCCCTCACGCATACCCCGGCCCGCCCGAACGCCGGCCGGATCAGACGCTCCGCCGTCGCCGTCGTCGCCGCGGTCACCGTCGCCGGCCTGCTCAGCGCCTGCAGCTACGGCTCCAAGAGCACCGACAAGGCCTCGGCCGCCCCGGCCTCCGCGTCCGGCGCCGCGGACACGAAGCTCTCCGCCGACACCGTGAAGATCGGCTACTTCGCCAACCTGACCCACGGCACCCCGCTGGTCGGCCTCCAGGAGGGCCTGATCCAGAAGGAGCTCGGCGCCACCCAGGTCAAGACCCAGATCTTCAACGCCGGCCCGGCGGAGATCGAGGCGCTGAACGCCGGCTCGATCGACATCGGCTGGATCGGCCCCTCCCCGGCGATCAACGGCTTCACCAAGTCCAAGGGCACCTCGCTGCGGGTCGTCGGCGGCTCCGCCTCCGGCGGCGTGAAGCTGGTGGTCAACCCTGACAAGATCAAGACCCTGGACGACCTCAAGGGCAAGAAGATCGCCACCCCGCAGCTCGGCAACACCCAGGACGTGGCCCTGCTCAACTACCTGGCCGAGAAGGGCTACAAGGTCGACGCGCAGTCCGGCGCCGGCGACGTCTCGGTGGTCCGCTCGGACAACAAGGTGACCCCGGACGCCTACAAGTCGGGCTCCATCGACGGCGCGTGGGTGCCGGAGCCGACCGCCTCCAAGCTGGTCTCGCTCGGCGCCAAGGAACTGCTCAACGAGAAGCAGGTCTGGCCGGACGGCAAGTTCGTGATCACCAACATCATCGTCTCGCAGAAGTTCCTCAAGGAGCACCCGGACGTGGTGGAGGCCGTGCTGCGCGGCTCGGTGAACACCAACGCCTTCATCAAGGCCAACCCGGACAAGGCCAAGGCCGACGCCAACGAGGCCATCAAGGCCGCCGCCGGCAACGCCCTGGACCCGGCGGTCCTCGACCCGGCCTGGAAGGACATCGAGTTCCTGGACGACCCGCTGGCCGGCACCTTCCAGGCGGAGGCCGACCACGCGGTCAAGGCGGGCCTGCTGGAGAAGCCGAACCTGACCGGGATCTACGACCTCACCCTGCTCAACAAGGTGCTCAAGGAGAAGGGCCAGCCGGCCGTCGCGGACGCCGGCCTCGGCGTCAAGTGACCCCCGCCCCGTGACTCCGCGGTCCGCGCCCCGTTCCCGTCCGGTCGATGCCCAATCACAGGACGGAACGGGGCCGGGCCCCGGCTCCCGCTCCGCAGGCCCACGCCAGACCCCTCACGCAGGACAGGAGGTGCCCGGATGACCCCGGCACTGACCACCTCGGAAGACGCTCCCGGCGTCGAGCTGCCGACCGGCGGCCCCGCCGTCCGCCTCTCGCACGTGCACAAGACCTTCGGCCGTCCCGGCACCGCCGCCCCCGTCCTGGAGGACATCTCCCTGGACGTGGCCCCCGGCGAGTTCGTCACCCTGCTCGGCGCCTCCGGCTGCGGCAAGTCCACCCTGCTCAACCTGGTCGCCGGGCTCGACCGGCCCACCTCCGGCACCATCGAGGTGCCCGGCGGCCGCCCGGCCCTGATGTTCCAGGACCACGCGCTCTTCCCGTGGCTCACCGCCGGCCGCAACATCGAACTGGCCCTGCGGCTGGCCGGCGTGCCCCGCGAGGAGCGCCGCCCCGAGGCCGAACGGCTGCTGGAGCTGGTCCGGCTCGGCGGCTCGTACCGCAAGCGGGTGCACGAGCTGTCCGGCGGCATGCGCCAGCGCGTCGCCCTGGCCCGCTCGCTCGCCCAGGGCGGCAACGTGCTGCTGATGGACGAACCGTTCGCCGCGCTCGACGCCATCACCCGCGACGTGCTGCACGACGAGATCACCCGGATCTGGGCCGAACGCCGGCTGACCGTGCTGTTCGTGACCCACAACGTGCGCGAGGCCGTCCGGCTGGCCCAGCGCGTCGTCCTGCTCTCCTCCCGCCCCGGCCGGATCGCCCGCGAGTGGCGGATCGACCTGCCGCAGCCCCGCCGGATCGAGTCCTCCGGCGTGGCCGATCTGTCCATCGAGATCACCGAAGAACTGCGTGGGGAGATCCGCCGCCATGTCCAGCACTGACACCGCGCCCGCCCAGGAGTCCACCGACTCCGCCAGCGTCGAGGCCGGCCTCGACGCGCTGGAGACCGTGCAGGTCCAGCGCACCCCCGTCAGCCAGGTGCTGCGACAGAAGGTCCTGCCGCCGGTGCTCGGCATCCTGCTGGTGCTGGGCGTCTGGCAGCTCGCCGTCACCCTGGAACTGACCACCACCGACAAGCTGCCCAGCCCCGGCGAGGTCTGGCAGTCGCTCACCAAGCTCTGGTACGCGGGCACCCTGTTCGAGATCATCTGGACCAGCCTCTGGCGGGGCCTGTCCGGCTTCCTCGCCGCCGTGGTCATCGGCACCCCGATCGGCCTGCTGGTCGCCCGGGTCAAGCCGGTCCGGGCGGCGCTCGGCCCGGTGCTCTCCGGCCTCCAGTCGCTCCCCTCGGTGGCCTGGGTGCCGGCCGCCGTCATCTGGCTCGGCATCAACAACTCGGCGATGTACGCCGTGATCCTGCTCGGCGCCGTCCCCTCCATCGCCAACGGCCTGATCTCCGGCATCGACCAGGTGCCGCCAATCTACCTGCGGGCCGGCCGCACCCTCGGCGCCACCGGCCTGGCCGGCGCCCGGCACGTGCTGCTGCCCGCCGCCCTCCCCGGCTACCTGGCCGGCCTCAAGCAGGGCTGGGCCTTCTCCTGGCGCTCGCTGATGGCCGCCGAACTCATCGCCGCCTCCCCCGACCTGGGCGTCGGCCTCGGCCGGTACCTGGAGAACCAGCGCGAGTTCTCCGACATGTCCGGGGTGCTGCTCGGGATCATCCTGATCCTGGTCGTCGGCGTCGCCATCGACCTGCTGATCTTCTCGCCCATCGAGCGCCGGGTGCTGCGCAGCCGCGGCCTGCTCGTCACCACCCGCTGAGGTCCCGATGCACCACGGCCGGCCGACCGCCCTCCCCCACCGGTTCCCCGCCCACGCGGGGGGCGGCCCCGCCCTGCTGCTGATCGCCCACGGCAGCCGGGACCCCCGGCACGCCGCCACCGTCGAGGCGCTGGTCGACCTGGTGCGGGCGGCCCGGCCGTCGCTGGAGGTCGTCACCGCCTACCTGGACCACTGCGCGCCCCGGATCCCGCAGGTGGTCGGCCGCCTCGACGGGCGGGCCGCGGTCGCCGTGCCGCTGCTGCTCGGGCGGGCGTTCCACGCCCGCAGCGACATCCCCGCCGCCCTGCGCGCGGCCGCGGCCGACCTGCCGCTGGCCGACGTGCTGGGCCCCTCCCCCCTGCTGCTCGACGCCCTGGACCGGCGCCTGGCGGAGGCGGGCCTCGACCTCGGCTCCGCCGCCGTCCGGGCCGGCACCGGCGTGGTGCTCGCCTCGGCCGGCTCCTCCGACCCGGCGGCCAACGCCGCCGTCCGCGAGCTCGCCGCCGAGTGGCGGCGCACCCGCGGCTGGGCCGCCGTGGAGACCGCCCACGCCTCGGCCGTCCCGCCGCACGTCCCCGACGCGGTCGCCGCCCTGCGGCGCACCCCCGGCGTACGACGGGTGGCCGTCGCCCCCTACCTGCTGGCCCCCGGCCTGCTCCCCGACCGGATCGCCTCCGCCGCCACCGCGGCCGGCGCCGACCTGACCGCGGCCGTCCTCGGCCCGTCCCCCGAGATCGCGGCCCTCCTGCTGCACCGCTACGACCGCGCCGCCCTGGCCACCTCGGCCCCGGCCGCCCTCAGCGCCTGACGTCCGGTCACCGAAGGGTGCCGGAGCGGCGGACCGTGGCGGCGGTCATCCGCCACGGCGGCGCTCCCCCTCGCCCGCCGACCGGCTGTCCCGGCTCTCCGGTCAGCCGGTGGCCGCGCGGAACCGGGCGGCCAGGTCGGCGACGGCCTCGCGCTCGGCGCGGCTGGTGGCCGTCGGGCGGTCCTCCCGGCGGGCCTGCTCGCTCGCGTACCGCAGCGGCGGCTCGGCCCAGCGCCAGGCGTGCCCGGCGCAGCGCCGCTCGTCCGGGGTGCCCCGTTCGGCCGCGCGCAGCAGGTCCTCCAGCACCCGGCGGCGGCCGACCGCCGCGACCAGGGCGGCGGTGAGCCAGCGCGGCGCGCTGGGGTCGTCCTCGCGGAGCACGGCGGCGAGCACCAGGTCGTAGTGGTGCGCGGCCGCGGCCCGGTCGGCCTCCAGGGCGCGGCGGACCGTCTGCCGCTTGTGGCCGATCCGGTGGTACTGCGGGTAGTGCGGCTGCCGTTCGGCGAGCCGGGCCACCCGCTCGTCCGGCTCGTCCTGCCAGTCCAGTGCGAGCGCGGCGAGCAGCTCGTCCAGCCCGCGTTCCTGTCGGCCGAGCCGTTCCCCGAGGTCCATCGGTCCACCGTACGCCGGGCCGGGCGGGGGCCCGGGCGCGGGGCGGCCCACCCGCCGGGCGGCGGGTGGGCCGTGCGGTGCCGGTCAGGACAGGGCGCCGCGGTCCTTCGGGGAGGTGACCCCGTCGAAGGTCAGCAGGTGCCGCTGGGCGGTCACCGCGTACAGGTCGGGGCGGCCGTCGCCGGTGCCGTCGCCGGAGCTGCCCAGCGTCGGGTAGTCCGCGACCGGGAAGGTCCCGATCAGGGTGCCGCCGGCCGGGTCCGCGAGCGCGGAGAGGTCCCAGGAGCCGTCCGCGGCCCGGGTGACGGGGTGGCTGCGCAGCGCGCCGGTGGCCCGCTCGCGCGACCAGAGGGCGAGCGTGCCGTCCGCGGCCCGGCCGGGGGTGATCAGGTCGTAGCCGGCCCAGGTGGCGGCACCGAGCTTCCTGACCGACCAGAAGCTGTACATGTTCACGTCGGTGAGCAGCCAGAGGTCGCCGTCCTCGACGGTCAGCAGGGAGGGCCGCTGGTCCTCCCCCAGGGCGCCGAGCGACACCATCTGGTCGGCCTTGGCCCAGTCGGGGGCGAAGCCCGCCGGGATGGTCGGCTCGTCCCAGGGCGAGTCGGCCGGCCGGTCGACGGAGCGCACGCCGCCGGTGAAGCTCCCGTAGTCCGCGTTGTTGTAGAGGTACGGGCCGTAGTGGGGCCGGAACGCGATCAGGTCGTCCATCGGCGCGTGCTGCTCCCAACCGCGGTGGACGAGCTGGTAGTTGCCCCAGCTCTGTCCGTCCGGGGCGCGGTTGGCGGCGACCACCGAGCTCGGGGCGGTGCCGGTCGCGGTGGCGCTGATGATCTGCAGGTTGCCCTTGGCGTCCGGCAGGAGGATGTCCGGGACGCCGTCGCCGTCCACGTCGCCGGGGGTGCTCGGCGGGTTGGGGTCGGACGGCGCGTAGAAGGTGTACTGCGCGGGCCAGCTGATGTTGCCGGCGTGGTCCATCGCCCGCAGGGTGAGGGTGTTGGTGCCCCAGGAGGTGACCCGGATCGGCACGGTGGCGCGGCCGTCCGGCCCGGCCGGCACCGCGTTCGGGCTGGTGCAGTCCTGGCCGAAGCCGAGGTAGGGGCCGGTGGTGTACCAGTAGCAGGCGACGCCGGAGGTCGGGTCGGCGGCGGTGAAGGTGAAGGAGCCGGTCTGGCCGGCGTGCTTGGCGGGATCGCCGCTCGACGGGAAGTCGGTCGACTCGACGGCGAGTTCGGCGGGTGCGGTGGTGTCGACCCGGAACCGGCAGGCCTCGGTCGGGCCGTCCGCGTGCACGCCCTTGGCGCGCCAGCTGTAGGCGTGGCCGTCGGTCAGGCCGGTGACGGCGGCCTGGGCGGTGCCGGCCGTGGTGGTCGCGGTGGCGTCGAAGACCTCGGTGTGCTCGGGCGTCCCGTCGTCCCGGACGGTGAACCGGACCTCCGGGGTGCTCGCGGTGACGGCCAGGGTCGGTGCGGCGGTGGTGATCCAGCCGGGCGCGCCGCCGTCGCCGCAGGCGGTCCGCTGGCCGGTGGCGGCGAAGCCGGGGGCGGGTACGGTCCTCGGGTCCCGGACGGGTGCGCTGTCGGCGGCGCCGGCCGGCGCCGCGGTGAACAGCCCCGCGACGGCGGCGAGCGCCGCTCCCGCCGCGACGGCCGGAAGCCTGCCGGTGGTACGGGCCATCTGTGTCTCCCCCTCGTTCGGGCCGGGTGCGGTGCGGTCGGCCCTGTGCGATCGATGCGCGAGTGATCATGTCCGATCGGCAGCGGGCACGGCAAGGCGGTTTCCGGGCGAACGAACCGGCGGCCGGGGGCGGTTCCGGCCGGTTCCGGCCGGTTCCGGCCGCTGTCCGGGGCACGGCGTACGGTGGTCGCGGCGGGTCACGGCGGGTGACGGCGACGATGGTGGGGGTCGGGCGATGGGACGGGCGGCGCAGGGACGCGGACCGGTGGCGGAGGGGAGCTACCGGCTGCGGAACGTCGGGAGCGGGCTGCTGCTGGAGGTCGCCGGCGGCAGCGTTCGGCACGGTGCCAAGGTGCGGCACGGGCGCGACGACGACAGTGCCGCCCAGGTGTGGCGGGTGTCGGCCGTGCACGAGGGCGCGGGCCTGTACCACCTGGAGAACGCCGCCAGCGGCAAGCGGCTCGACGTCACGGGTGCCCGCACCGACGACGGGGTGCCGTTGCAGCAGTGGTCGGCGAACGCCTTCGGCGCCCAGGAGTGGCTGTTCGAACGGCACGTGGACGCGCCCGGGACGTTCACGGTGACGGCGTTCGTCAGCGGCAAGGTGATGGAGGCAGCGGACGACGGCACCGTCCGGCAGTGGGAGGACACCGACACCCCGGCGCAGTGGTGGCGTCTGGAGCAGGCCTGAGGCCGGGCGCCGCCCGGTACGCCGGAGGGGCGCCCGGCCAAGGTGACGGCCGGGCGCCCCTCCGTGCGGCAATCGGGGTCAGTCCGCCTTGCGGCGCTGGCGACCGCTGCCGTAGTTGGAGCCGCTCTTGGTGCCGGAGCCGGGCTGGGCCCGGCCGGAGGTCTTGCCGATGAACCCGGCGGCCTGCCGGCTGCCACCGGCCGCCGCACGGTTGCCGCCGGCCGCCGCGCCGAGGCGCTGCTTGGGGCGCGGGCGGCGCGGGTTGCCGTTGAGGTCGACGTCCTTGGGGAGCGCGGAGCGCTTGGACTGCGGACGGCGGCGGGGCTGGCCCTCGGCGCCGCCCTCGGCCTTGGCCGCGGCCTGGGCGGCCTGCGCCACCTGGGCGGGGGCGAGCAGCGGCAGGACCGCGACGCCGCTGGGGGTGCGGGCGCCGGTGATCCGGTTCAGCTCGCCGTCGCCGGGGCGGACCTTGGTGACGGTCGGCCGGATGCCGGCGGTGGTCATCAGCCGCGAGACCTCGCGCCGCTGCTCGGGCAGGACCAGGGTCACCACGGTGCCGGACTCGCCCGCGCGGGCGGTGCGGCCGCCGCGGTGCAGGTAGTCCTTGTGGTCGATCGGCGGGTCGACGTTGACGACCAGGTCCAGGCCGTCGATGTGGATGCCGCGGGCGGCGACGTTGGTCGCGATGAGCGCGCTGACCTGGCCCTCACGGAACTGGTCCAGGGTGCGGTTGCGCTGCGGCTGGGACTTGCCGCCGTGCAGTGCGGCGGCCTGCACGCCGGCGGCGCGCAGCTGCTTGGCGAGCCGGTCGGCGCCGTGCTTGGTGTGCACGAACATGATCACGCGGCCATCGCGGGCGGCGATCCGGGCGGTCGCCTCGGCCTTGTCGGCCGGGTCGATCTGGATGACGTGGTGGTCCATGGTGGTGACGGCGCCGGCCGACGGGTCCACCGAGTGGGTGACCGGGTCGGTGAGGAAGCGGGTCACCAGGCGGTCGACGTTGCGGTCCAGGGTGGCGGAGAAGAGCATCCGCTGCCCGCCGGGGGCGACCTGCTCCAGCAGCTTGGCGACCTGGGGCAGGAAGCCCATGTCGGCCATCTGGTCGGCCTCGTCCAGCACGGTGATGTCCACGTGGTCGAGCCGGACGTCACCGCGGTTGATCAGGTCGTCCAGCCGGCCGGGGGTGGCGACCAGGACCTCGGTGCCGCGGCGCACCTGGTTGGACTGGCGGGTGATCGACATGCCGCCGACCACGGTGGTGATCCGCAGGTTGAGGCCGATCGCGTACGGGCTGAGCGCCTCGGTGACCTGCTGGGCCAGCTCGCGGGTGGGCACCAGCACCAGGGCCAGCGGGTAGCGCGAGTCGGCGCGGCGGCCGGCGGTGCGGGCCAGCAGCGGCAGGCCGAAGGCCAGGGTCTTGCCGGAACCGGTGCGGCCGCGGCCGAGCACGTCGCGCCCGGCGATGGCGTCCGGCAGGGTGGCGGCCTGGATCGGGAAGGGCTCGGTGACGCCTTCGCGGGTGAGCGCGGTGAGCAGCGCCTTGGGCATGTCCAGCTCGGCGAAGCTCGCCGCCGGCGGACGCGCCGGGGTGCCCTGGACGACCGTGAACTCCTCGGCCGGGCGGGGGGCCGCGGTGCGCGGGCGGGCGGAGGCGCCGGCGTTCCTGCGCGGCGGGCGGCCGCCACCGGTGCGGGTGCGCTGGGTGCGTGCGGGGTCGGTCATGGTGCTCCAAATCCTGCTCGGCCGACCGCTGCGGCGCGCTGCCGCGGACGGTGGGACCTCGGGTGCGACCCCCGGCCGGTGGGCTGGGGGAAGGTCGGCCGTCAACAGGAGTGGGAAGTGCGCCGCCCCGGCCGTTCGGCGGCATGGGCGAGGGCCCGCACCCTGCGGTACGGGCCCTCGCGCAGCACTGGTGAGTCGGCTGGAAGCCGGTCTCAGATGGTGCGGATGTTCTCGGCCTGCGGGCCCTTCTGGCCCTGCGTGACGTCGAACTCGACCTGCTGGCCCTCGATGAGCTCGCGGAAGCCGTTGGACTGGATGTTCGAGTAGTGGGCGAACACGTCAGCGCCGCCACCATCCTGCTCGATGAAGCCGTAGCCCTTTTCGCTGTTGAACCACTTCACGGTGCCGGTAGCCATAACCGTCTCCATTTTTCACTGGGGCGTCAGGGTCCACACCTCGTGAACCCCAAGTAGCCGCGATCCCCATCCGGAGACAAAACACCGGACAAAACAAATGCGCCTGTTGGTTGATACCAGCAGGCGCACACACACGTTCATGGGAACCAATACTGCAACTGCCTCGACTGTAGCACGGCCGATCGGTGTGGTGATCGGAAAGTTCCCCTGGTCACACGACGTTTGGGTGACGAAGCGAGGGGGCAGGCGGATCGACTCCGCACGCCCCCTCGCCTTCAGGTGGTGAACTCAGCGCCGGCCGGCGGGCTCCGGCGCGACGGTGGCCGCCGGAGCGTCCTCCGCGTGGCCCGGGAGCCCGGAGTGGCCGGGCCACCAGGCCGCCCGGCCCAGCAGCGCGGTGAGCGCCGGGGTGAAGAACATCGCCATCACGAAGGCCGAGACGGCGATGCCGAAGGCCACCGAGAAGCCGATCTGGCTGAACAGCGAGTTGCCGGCCAGCAGCATGGTGGCGAAGGTCAGGGCCAGGATGCTGCCCGCCGCCGCGACCGTGGGACCGCCGTGCCGCATGGCCAGGCCGGCCGCCTTGCGCGGACTGTGCCCCTCGGCCGCCTCCTCGCGCAGGCGGGCGATCATCAGGATGTTGTAGTCGGTGCCGATCGCCACCACGAACAGGTAGATGAACATCGGCAGCATGAACATCAGGCCCGGCTCGCCCTGGAAGCGCTGGAACACCAGGCTGGTGGCGCCGACGGTGGCGCCGAAGCCGAGGCCCACCGCCGCCATCAGGTACCAGGGGGCGACGATGCTGCGCAGCAGCAGCGCCAGGATCAGCATGATCAGCAGCGCGGCGACCGGGAAGACCAGCGAGTAGTCGCGGGCCATCGCGGTGTTGATGTCCTTGTACACCGAGGTGATGCCGCCGACGTAGGCCTCGGTGCCCTGCGGCGCGGAGCCGTGCGCGACCTTGCGCAGGCCGTCGATGCTGTCGATGGCCCGGTTGGTCGCCGGGGCGTCCTTGAGCATCACGGTGATGTCGGCCGTGGCGCCGTCCTGGCTGAGGTGGGGCTGCGGCACGACCTGGGCCACGCCGGGGACCTTGCCGAGCTCGGCCACGTACCCGGTCAGCGCGGAGGCGTCGAGCTTGGCGCCCTCCTTGGTGCTGGTCAGGTAGATGTGGCTGGGGTCGGCGGCGCCGGCCGAGAAGGCCGTCATCAGGGTGTCCTGGACGACCATCGACTCCTTGGTCTTCGGCATCGAGCCGGAGGCCAGGTCGAAGGTCCCCTTGTAGCCGAAGGCCGCGAGCGACAGCACCACCAGCAGCGCGCCGGAGACCAGCGTGACCAGCAGCGGCTTGCGCTCCACCGTCCGCCCGAGCGCGGCGAACCGGGCGTTCTCGGGCTCGATCCGCCAGGCCTTGGAAGGCCAGAACAGCACCTTCTCCGGGATCAGCGACAGGATGGCCGGCACCAGGGTGACCGAGGCCAGCGCGGTGACGAAGACCGCGATGGCCAGCGACGGGCCGAGCGCCTTGAACATGCCGAGGCTGGAGAGCACCAGCACGCTGAACGCGACGATGACCGCGCCGGCCGCGGAGGCGATCGCCTCGCCGACCCGGCCGACCGCGTTGACCACGGCCTCCTTGCGGTCGTCGCCGGCCCGAAGCCGCTCGCGGTAGCGGAACATCAGGAAGAGGAAGTAGTCGGTGCCGACGCCGAACAGCACGATGATCAGGATGGCCGAGACCGAGCTGTCCGCCTTGAGGCCGAAGGCCTTGCTGGCGTCGGCGATCAGGCCGTTGGCGACCATCGAGAAGACGAAGATCGACAGGACCGGCAGCAGCGCGATGATCGGGCTGCGGAAGATGATCCCGAGCGTGAGCAGGATGATCACGATCGTGCCGACGCCGATCAGCATGTTGGCGAGCTTGGAGGAGTCCTGCTGGTCCAGGTTCTGTGCGGCCTGGCCGCCCAGCTGCACCTTGAGGTTGGTGCCCTCGGCCAGCTTCTTGGCCTCGTCGCGCAGTTCCTTGGCCGAGTCGGCGGCCTCGGGCTTGTGCGCCGAGTTCTTCTCCATGCCGACCATGGACAGCGCGTAGCGGCCGTCCTTGGAGGTGGACTGCTCGCTCACCGGCAGAATGGTCTCGACCATCTTGACGTGCTTGTCGGTGAGGCCCTGGACGACCTTGCCCATGGCGGCGGTGTCGGCGGCGTCCAGCTTGCCGCCGTCGGTCCGCTCGAAGAGCACCATCGCGGCCGGGGTGAAGTTGGCCGGGAAGGCCTTCTCCTGCACCTGCGCGGCCTGGATCGACTCGTAGTGCTTGGGTAGGAACGCGCTCTCGTCGGTCTGCGCGGTCAGCGTCGGCGCCGTGGCGATGATCGCGACAGCGGCCACCAGCCAGCCGACGATCACCCACCAGGCCCGCCTGACGACGAAGTGTCCTATTCGGTGGAACATGCTCGTTGTGCCTCCTGGGCATGGTTCACCGCAGCCCTGGGGGGACGGGACGCCGGGCGACGGCAGGACCGGGCGGTGAGCGGCGGCGCCTGCTCTTAGCCGGTCGGCAGGTAAGTACGGTCAGCATCCTACGGGAATTTACTTGCCGCCCGGCAAGTGGATTCCCGTGGACCGCCCCCTAGGGGTGGCCCCGTGCCGCCCCCGGACCATCCTGACCTGCGGACCGCCCCGAACACCTCGTACTCCGGGTGGAGATGCCTCCCCCTCAGGGTGGACTCGGGTCCTCCCCGTCCAGGAGGAGATCTCGGGGACCCGGGTAGGGGAAACCCCACCTCCGGGGTGAGGGAAGGCCCAGGGACGACTCCCCCGCCAGCCCGATGTCGCCCCGGCCGGCGTTTTCCTAGCCTTCCTCATGCAGCTTCCACAGCGCGCCGGACCGCAGCCGGCGACCGCTTCCGGCGGCATCCGGCCGCCGCTCTCCCTGGGGGACGAACACCCGTGAAACTTGGACTCGCCGCGACGATGGGTGCCTGGAGCGCCCGGCACAGAAAGACGGCCGTCTTCGGCTGGCTGCTGTTCGTGGTCCTCGCCGCCTACCTCGGCGGGGTGCACGGCAGCACCAAGGTCGAGCAGTCGGAGTCGATGCCCGGCCAGGTGGCCCGGGCCGCCCGGATCCTCGACGAGGCCGGGATCGAGAGGCCGGCGGGCGAGAGCGTCCTGGTCCAGAGCCGGACCATGACCGCCGACGACCCGGCCTTCCGCCGGGTGGTGGACGAGGTCGGCGCCGCCGTCACCGGCACCGGCCGGACGGCGGACCTGCACAGCCCGTACGACAGCGGCGCGATCTCGGCCGACCGGCACTCCGCCCTGCTGCAGTTCACCCTGACCGCCAAGGACGACAAGGCGGTGGAGGACGTCCCCGCCGTGCTGGCCGCCGTCGGCACCGTCCAGGCGGCCCACCGCGACCTCACCGTCGAGGAGTTCGGCGAGGCCAGCGCCGGCAAGTGGTTCCAGGACCAGTTCAAGAACGACTTCAGCCGCGCCGAGTGGACGGCCGTGCCGCTCGCGCTGGGCATCCTGCTGATCGCCTTCGGCGCGCTGGTCGCCGCCGTCCTGCCGGTGCTGCTCGCCCTCACCGCGTTCATCGCGGCCGGCGGTCTGGTGGCGCTGAGCAGCGGGCTGCTGCACACCAGCGACGACGCCAGCTCGGTGATGCTGCTGGTCGGCCTCGCGGTCGGCGTCGACTACTGCCTCTTCTACCTGCGCCGCGAGCGCGAGGAACGGGCCGCCGGACGGGACGCCGCGACCGCCCTGCGGATCGCCGCCGCCACCTCGGGCCGCGCCGTCCTGGTCTCCGGCATCACCGTCGTGGTCGCGATGGCCGGCATGTTCCTCACCGGTATCGCCGACTTCCAGGCCATGTCGCTGGCCACCATCATCGTGGTGGTCACCGCCGTGCTCGGCTCGCTGACCGTGCTGCCCGCGCTGCTCTCCATGCTCGGCGACCGGGTCGACAAGGGCCGGGTGCCGTTCCTGCACCGGCTGCGCCGCGGCGACGCCGCCGGCGGCCGGGTCTGGAACGCCGTGCTCACCCCGGTGCTGCGCCGCCCGCTGGCCGCCACCGTGCTGTCCGGCGGCCTGCTGCTGGGCCTCGCCGCGCCGATGCTCACCATGCACACCGCCAACCTGACCTTCCAGCAGCAACTGCCCGCCGGCAACGCGCTGGTGGCCACCTCGGCCCGGATCGAGGCGGCCTTCCCCGGCAGCCCCTCGCCCGCCACCGTCGTGGTCAGGGCCCGGGACATCGACTCCCCCGAGATGACGAAGGCGATCGCCGACTTCCAGGCCAGGGCGCTCACCACCAAGGGCATGCACGGCCCGATCCAGGTCACCGTGCACCCCGAACAGAACGTCGCCACCATCGACGTCCCCCTGCTCGGCAGCGGCAACGACGCCACCAGCAACGACGCGCTGGAAGCGCTGCGCGGCACGGTGGTCGCCGACACCCTGCTCAAGGTGCCCGGCACCGAGGCCCCGGTGACCGGCCAGACCGCGGGCTCCTACGACTTCAACCGGCAGATGTCGGACTCGATGCTCCCGGTCTTCGGCTTCGTCGTGGCGTTCGCCTTCCTGCTGATGCTCACCTCCTTCCGGTCCCTGGGGATCGCCGTCACCGCCGTGGTGCTCAACCTGCTGTCGGTCGGCGCGGCGTACGGGGTGCTCGCGCTGGTCTTCCAGCACGGCGTCGGGGCGTCCCTGCTCGGCACCGCCGGGGTGGGCGCGGTGGAGTCCTGGGTGCCGCTGTTCCTCTTCGTCATCCTGTTCGGGCTGAGCATGGACTACCACGTCTTCGTGGTCTCCCGGATCAAGGAGGCGCACGACCGCGGTCTGTCCACCCGGGCCGCGATCTCGTACGGCATCCGCAGCACGGCCGGCGTGGTGACCAGTGCGGCCGTGATCATGGTCGGCGTGTTCGCGGTGTTCGGCACCCTGTCCATGCAGTCGATGAAGCAGATGGGCGTCGGCCTCGCGGTGGCGGTGCTGATCGACGCCACCGTGATCCGGGCGGTCCTGCTGCCCGCCGCGATGACCCTGCTGGGCGAGCGCAACTGGTACCTGCCGCGCTGGCTGTCCTGGCTGCCGAGGCTCGAACACGGCGAGCCCGCCGCACCGGCCGCCGCGGCCCCGGCCCGGCCGGCCGCCGAGCCCCAGCACGCCGGGCGCTGACCAGCCCGGCCGTACGGACCCCCACCGACCGCACAGGGGACGGCCGGTGGGGGTCCGTGCCGTCCGGGCGCACACCCCCGGGCCCCGTCCGCGCCGACCGCGCGTCGCACGGGGCCCGGCGCCGTTCGTGTCCGACGCTTACGGCAGGATGGACCGGCACCCGCCAGAACGGAGCCGCCACGATGACCACCGCAGCCCCCTTCGACGAACCCCGCGCCCGCGCCCTGCTGGCCGCCGCCTGCGCGACGGCCGGCCTGCCCCGGCCCGACGCCGCCGCCCTGCTGGCGCTCGGCGAGAACGCGGTCTTCGACCTGGGCACCCCGGCCGTGGTCGCCAAGGTCGGCCGCGGCCCCGCCACCGCAGAGCGGGCCGGACGCGAGCTGACCACCGCTCAGTGGCTGGCCGGCCAGGGCGTACCGGTGGTCCGCCCGTACCTGCCGGAACCGGTCGAGCAGGACGGACACCCCGTCACCTTCTGGCACCGGCTGCCGCCCGCCGTCCGCGCCGCCCGGCCCGCCGACCTCGCCCCGCTGCTGCGCGCCCTGCACCGGCTGGCGCCGCCGCCCTTCCCGCTGCGGCCGCGCGACCTGCTGGCCCCCGTCGACCGCTGGCTGGACGCCGCCGACGGTCGGATCGACCCGGCCGACGCCCGCTTCCTGCGCGAGCGCAAGGAACGGTTCGCCGCGGCCGCGGCCGGGCTGACGCCGCACCTGCCGCCGGGCACCGTCCACGGCGACGCGCTGCCCCGCAACGTCCACGTCGGCCCGGACGGGCCCGTCCTGCTCGACCTGGAGAACGTCGCCCAGGACCTCCGGGAGCACGACCTGGTGGTGCTCGCCCTCAGCCACGACCGGTACGGCGTCCCCACCGAGGACTACCTCGCCTTCACCGAGGCGTACGGCTGGGACGTCCGCGACTGGTCCGGCTTCGCGGTGCTGCGCGGCGCCCGGGAGACCGCGAGCGCGGCCTGGGTGGCCCAGCAGGCCGCGACCGCCCCGGCGGCACTCGCCGAGTTCCGCCGCCGGGTGGACTCCTTGCGGGCCGACGACCCGCAGGTGCGCTGGTACCCCTTCTAGGGATCCGCGGGAGCCCCGGATCCGGCCACCGCCACGGCCGGTTCCGGTCATCGGCACCACTCCTACCCGGTGGCCGGAACCGGTCCGCCCGGCCCCGCGTCCATGGCAGCACACGACCCGCCCCGAGCCGGTCGGCACGACACCAGGAGTCGTCCATGCTGCCTCCCCGCCACCTGTCACCGCACCACCGCGCCGTGTGCGGGGCCCTGGCCGCGCTGCTCCTCCCCGTCCTGCTCGCGGGCTGCGGAAGTGCCGGGGGGCACTCGGTCCGGGCGGCCGGGGACGCGGCCACCCCCAGCGCCTCCGCGTCGGCATCCGCCGCCTCCCCGAGCGCGAGCGTCTCGCCGTCCGCCACCGCGACGCCCGGCGCCGGGTCGAGCGCCGCCCGGGGCGCGGCCGGTGCCACGAGCGGCCCGGCCTCCCCCTCCGGCCGTCCGGCCACGCCGAACGCCCCGGCCGCCACCAAGCCCGCCGCCCCGCGGCCGGACACCCCGGCCGCCCCGCGGCCCACCGGCGGCCGGCCGGTGACGAGCACCCCGCCCGCGCCGGCGCCACCGGCCGTCGCACTGGTGCGCTCCACCGCCACCGGCGGCCGGAGCGTGGCGCTGACCTTCGACGACGGGCCCGGTCCGGCGACCGGTCCGATCCTCGACCTGCTCGCCCAGTACCACGTCCGGGCCACCTTCTGCATGGTCGGCACCAACGCGGCCGCCAACCCGGCCCTGGTGCGGCGGATCGTCGCCGAGGGGCACCGGCTGTGCGACCACACCGTGCACCACCCGCAGCCGCTGCACGCGCTCTCCCACGACCGGCAGGTGCAGGAGATCACCGCGGCCAAGGACATGATCCTGGACGCCGCCGGGGCGGGTACCCCGGTGACCTGGTTCCGCGCCCCGGGCGGGGACTTCACCGCCGAGAACGAGCAGATCGCCGCCCGGGCCGGGATGCGGTCGCTCAGCTGGTCGGTCGACCCGCGCGACTGGTCCCGCCCCGGTACGGCGGCGATCGTGTCGGCCGTCCAGCGCGGCCTGCGGCCGGGCGGTGTGGTGCTGATGCACGACGGCGGCGGCGATCGCAGCCAGACCGTCGCGGCGCTCCGGCTGCTGCTGCCGTGGCTGACTGCACAGGGGTACTGCTTCGACCTCCCGGCCTCCTGACCCCCGCGCCCGCCGCCGGGCCGGGGATCAGCGCAGCGGCCAGCGCCCGTCCACCACGGCGTCGGGCTCCTTGCCCTGGCGCAGCCAGCTCTGCAGGCCCTCGGCCCAGGCGCGGTACCAGTCCACCTGACGGTCGTGCAACTGCTCGGGGGTCAGCTCGCCGGCCTGCGCCGGGTACCGCTCGCCGAGCGCCACCGCGACCCGGACGGCGGCCAACGCGTCGCTGCCGGCCTCGTGCGCGTCGGCCAGCTCCACCCCGTACACCTCGCAGACCCGCTGCAGGGTGCGCGAGCCCTTGCGGTACTTGTCGACCGTGCGGTCGATCACCAGCGCGTCCAGCACCGGCCCGACCCGGCCGCCGAGCCGCTCGGCCAGGGTGGGCAGCCGGTACCGGCGCAACTCGGCGTCGAGCAGCGACAGGTCGAACGGCGCGTTGAACAGCACCACCGGACGGCCGGCCAGCAACCGCGAGCAGAGCGCCCGGGCTATCTCCTCCACGCCCTCGGCGGCGGGGCGGCCGTGGGCGCGGGCGTACGCGTCGGCTATGCCGTGGACGGCGGTCGCCTCGGCGGGCACCGGGACGCCCGGGTCCAGCAGCCAGCCGGCGGCGGCCTCGGTACGGCCGCCCAGCGTGTCCACCAGGGCCGCGCTGACGATCCGGGACTCCGCCGGATCGGTGCCCGTGGTCTCCAGGTCGAAGCCGACCAGTGGCCCCTTCCACCAGCTCATGTGGCACGTCCTCTCCGTCTGTGCTGCCGTGACGTGCTCCATCATGGCGGGCGCCTGTGACAGCCCGGCCGCCGGGACCTGCGCTGCGGGCGGGCGGCCGGCCGGTGCGGGCCTGCCGCGCGGGGCCGGTCTGCGCTGATCAGGTGAGCCTGCGGGCGCGCTGGACGGCCCGGGTGGTTCGCCTTCGTACGGTGGCCGCTCAGGGCCGTTCCGGCGCACGAGTCCCCGTGCGGGCAGGCGGGCGGCCGACGAACGGAGAGCACCGCTGATGACACGTAAGGTCCTGCGCACACTGCTGCCCGCAGCCGCACTCCTCTGGACGGCCGCGGTCGGCCCGGCCGCAGCGGCCGTCCCGCTGCCGATCGAGGCGCCGCCCTGCGGCCCGGCGGAGCTGGCGCGGCTGGGCGGTCTGCAGGCCGACCTGGACGCCAAGGCCGCCGCGGGCGAGGCCGGTCGGGCCCAGTACTGGTACGTCGACCCGCGGGCCTGCCGGCTCAGTGTCGCGGTGCTGCGCGGCGCCGGGGACGCGCACACCGAGGGGTTCGTCGGCGCCGCGCTGGCCGCGTCCGCGCTGCCCGCGCCGACCGCGCTGACCGAGCTGGACGAGCCGGTCGGCCGCCGGATCGCCCGGGTGCCCGCCCCCGCGCAGCGCGGCGCCCGGGCCGCCGGGACACTGCACGGCGGCAGCGCGATCTACAGCGGGACCTCCGGGCTGGTCTACGAGTGCACCAACGGCCTGAACAACTACCGCCCGGGCACCACGACCACCGCCGGCCACTGCGCCGACGCCGCGACCACCTGGTACGACGCCAAGGGCAACCGGATCGGCGCGGTCACCGACTGGCGGTACCCGGGTGCGGACTGGGCGGTGATCACCCCGGTCGCCGGCTGGAGCCTGCCGAACGACGTGCTGGGCTCCTCGCTGCCGATCAGCCGCTTCGCCCGGGCGTCGCTGGGCGAGGCGGTCTGCGGCCGGGGGGCCACCAGCGGCACCCGGTGCGGCTCGGTCACGGCGCTCAACGTCACGGTCAACTACCCGGACGGGCTGGTGAAGGGGCTGGTCAGGAGCAGCCAGAGCGGCGGCGAGGGCGACTCGGGCGGCCCGGTCTACGACGGCGGCGCCGGGCTCGGCCTGATCAGTGGCGGCGCGTCGAGCGGCAGCCCCACCTTCTTCCAGCCGCTGACCTTCTGACCGCGGGCTGACCCCGCGCAGACCGCGGCTCACCCCGCACTGACCCCGGGCTCACCCCGAGCCGACCCCGCGCACCGGCGGTGCGGCCGTCCCGGTCCGGGCGGCCGCACCGCCGGAGGCGCGTCAGCCGGCGGCCAGCAGGCTCCGGCCCAGCCAGTCGTCCTCGTCCCGCACGCCGGGGAGGACGAAGAAGTAGCCGCCGCCGACCGGCACCGTGAAGTCGGCCATCGGTTCGCCGGCCAGCCGGAGCTGCACGGCCTCGAACTGCCGGACCACGTCCTGCTGGTAGCAGCAGAACACCAGGCCGAGGTCGAGCCGGCCGCCGGCGTCGACGCCCCGGTCGAAGTTGTAGCCGCGGCGCAGGATCCGGCTGTCGGCGCTCTGCGGGGTCCGCGGGTCGGCCAGCCGGACGTGCGCCCGCTCGGGCGCCTCGTCGAGGCGTGCGCCGCTGTCCTTGCGGCGGCCGACGATCCGTTCCTGGTCGGTGGCCGGCAGCCGGTCCCAGGCCTCGCCGAGCATCTGGATCACCCGGATCACCTGGTAGCTTCCGCCGGCCGCCCAGGCGGGCTCGCCGCCCGTCCCGGAGACCCACACCAGCCGGTCCATCTCCCGTTCGGAGCCGGTGTCGGGGTTGACGATGCCGTCCTGGAAGCCCATCAGGTTGCGCTGGACTCCGGCCGGCCGCGGCCGGTTCTGGAAGCCGTCCACCCGCCAGCGCGGCTGCAGGCCACCGTCGCCGTGCGCGATCAGGTCGCGCAGGGCGTGCAGCACGGTGTCCCGGCTGTCGGCGCAGATCTGGAGCGAGAGGTCGCCGTGCGCGTCGCCGGGCGGCATCCGGTCCTCGGGGAAGGCGCGCATGGCGGTCAGCCGGGCGGGCCTCGCGGCGGCCAGGCCGTAGCGGTCGTCGAAGAGCGAGGCGCCGACGCCGACCGTGACGGTGAGGTTGTCGGCCGGGACGACGGGACCGAGCATCCCGTTGTCGCCGTCCGGGTCGGGCGGGGCGCCGCCGGTGGTGAGGAAGGCGATCCGCCGGGTGAGGGTGCGCAGCAGCCGTTCCAGGGCGGCCCGGTCCGGCGCTCGGACGTTGCAGGCGACGAAGGCGGCGTGGGCCTGCGGCGGGGTGGTCACACCGGCCTGGTGCGGACCACGGAACGGGATCCGGAGCCCGCCCGGCTCGTCGGCCCGGGCCGGGGCGGCGGTGAGGGGCAGGGCCAGGGTGCCGGTGGCGAGCGCGGCGGTCCTGAGCAGGCTGCGGCGGGCCGGGCCGACGTCGGCGGTGGGCTGGCTGGTCATCGGACGGGCTCCCGGGTGCTGGGCTTCAGGGCGGGGCGGCCCGTACGGACAGGGGGCCGCTCACCTGTTTGGTATCCGCGCCGCCCGGCACCGGCAACCGGGGCTCGGCCGCCTGGCCGAGGTGTGCGGGCGCGTCAGGAGGGGTGCCCGGCCGTCTCCGGGTGCCCGCCCGCCGCCCTTCAGGAGACCGCCCGGGAGTCGGCCCAGACCCCCTCGAACTCCTCGCGGTAGACCTCCAGCAGTCCCGGCTCGGTGCCGCCCGGCTCCTGTCCGGCCCCGCCGCGCAGCACCAGCGCGGGCGACTCGATGCCCCGGGCCCGGCGCAGGTACGGCTGGACCACCCCGAGGTCGGTCGAGCGGCGGCGCCCGCCCGGCCCGGCCGTCCGCGGTCCCTCCACCAGGTACGCGGTGAACCGGGGCATCTCGTCGAAGACCCGGATCTCGAAGCCGCCCTGGTCGCGCAGCCGGGCCCGGACCCGGCGCACGTGCATGATGTTCATCTCGATCGACCGGGACAGCTCACCGCGTCCGATGCCGAGCTCGCGCTCGCGCCGGCGCACCGCGCTGGAGGCCGGGTTGAGGAAGAGCAGCCGGACCCGGCAGCCGTCGGTGGCGAGCCGGACCAGCCGCTTGCCGGTGTAGTTCTGGCAGAGCATCCCGAGCCCGATGCCGACCGCGTCCAGCCGCCGGGCGCCGTCCAGCAGGTCCTCGACCGGCAGCTCGCGCTGCAGCCGGACCCGGTCGGCGTGGACGGCGACCACGTCCGCGAAGCGCCCGCCGACCAGTTCCTCGACCACGTCGGAGGGCACCCCGCCGTGGCCGCCGTCGAGCAGGGCGAGCAGCCGGGCGGCGGCCCGCTCGGTCTGGTCCAGCACGGTCTGCGACAGGCTCCGGTTGCGGGAGACCACGTGCCGGGCGACCTCCAGCTCGTCCAGGGCCAGCTCCACCTCGCGGCGCTCCACCAGGTACGGCTCGAAGCAGGGCCAGTGCTGCACCATCAGTTCGCGCAGCTGGGGCAGGGTGAGGAAGACCAGCGGGTCGTCGTCGGCCGGGTCGAGCAGGTAGCCCTTGCGGCGGCTGACCTCGCGGACGGCCGCGGCCCGGTGCACCCACTCCTCGCCGGCCGGGCCGGCGGCGGCCGTCACCCAGTCCTCGCCGTGCGCGGGGGCGTAGAGCGGCCGGAGCACCTCGTCGACCAGGGAGCGCATCTTCTGCTCGACCAGGTTGAGCCAGACGTAGGCCCGCCCGGCCAGCCGGACCCGGCGGTAGGCGGTCTCCCACTCGGCGGCCGTCCAGGCCATCAGCGGGCCCTCGACCGGGCCGGCCTGGCCCGGGACGGTGCCGCGTCCGGCGCCGGAGGGCCGCATCACCAGGGTCGGCGCCTCGCTGCGCCGGGGGCCCAGTTCGGGCCCGCCCTGGCCGTCGGCGGGGAACCCCATGCGCCACCTCACCTCTCGGCCATCCGCTCACCGGGAGTGACGGGCCGTCCACTGACACGGACTCAACCGTGGCGGCCCCGACGGAACCTGGGCCGGCACGCGGTCCGGTGGGCATGCCCGGACGATCAAGAGTACTGCCCCGTCCGTCCGGGGCGCAGCCCGTTGACGGCGCGGTCGGACCGACGATCGGACAGTCGGTCCGCTGGAAACAGCCGAGATTCCGTCAGTTTCGGCCAACGGACACCCGTTCGGGCGAACAAGTGGTGAATGGGTTCGGTCTTCGGGCGGCCGTTGGGGAGTATGCGACATGTGCCGTGCGTCACGGTACGGACGGGTGGTACCCGCCGCGGCGCTCCACCGGGGAACACTGCGGTGGGCGCCAGGTCCCGTCCGCTACACGGAAGTTGAGGACATATGCAGGTCTGGCCAGGGCAGCCGTACCCGCTCGGCGCCACCTACGACGGAGCCGGCACCAACTTCGCGGTGTTCTCCGAGAGCGCCGACCGGATCGAGCTGTGCCTGATCGCGGAGGACGGCTCGGAGACCGCCATCGAGCTGCGCGAGACGGACGCCTTCGTCCGGCACGCGTACCTGCCCGGTGTCCAACCGGGCCAGCGCTACGGCTTCCGCGTGCACGGCCCGCACAACCCGGGCCTCGGCCAGCGGCACAACAGCGCCAAACTACTGCTCGACCCGTACGCCAAGGCGATGAGCGGCCACATCGACTGGGACGAGTCGGTGTACGGGTACCACTTCGGCGCCCCCGAGCGGCGCAACGACCTGGACTCCGCGCCGCACACCATGCACTCGGTGGTGATCAACCCGTACTTCGACTGGGGCACCGACCGGCCGCCGCGCACCGACTACCACCGCACCGTGCTGTACGAGGCCCACGTGAAGGGCCTGACCAAGCTGCACCCGGGCATCCCCGAGGAGATCCGCGGCAGCTACGCGGCACTGGCGCACCCGGCCGTCATCGAGCACCTGGCGAAGCTGGGCGTCACCGCGATCGAGCTGATGCCGGTGCACCAGTTCGTCCGCGACCACCGGCTGCGCGACCTGGGCCTGTCCAACTACTGGGGCTACAACACCGTCGGCTTCTTCGCCCCGCACTCCTCGTACTCCTCCACCGGGGACCGCGGGCAGCAGGTGCAGGAGTTCAAGTCGATGGTGAAGGCGCTGCACGCGGCCGGGATCGAGGTGATCCTCGACGTGGTCTACAACCACACCGCGGAGGGCAACCACCTGGGCCCCACACTCTCCTTCCGCGGCCTGGACAACGTCTCGTACTACCGGCTCGCCAAGGACCAGCGGTTCTACGAGGACACCACCGGCACCGGCAACAGCCTGCTGATGCGCAGCCCGCACGTCCTTCAGATGATCATGGATTCGCTGCGCTACTGGGTCACCGAGATGCACGTCGACGGCTTCCGCTTCGACCTCGCGGCCACCCTCGCCCGGCAGTTCCACGAGGTGGACCGGCTGTCCTCGTTCTTCGACCTGGTCCAGCAGGACCCGGTGGTCTCCCAGGCCAAGCTGATCGCCGAGCCCTGGGACCTGGGCGAGGGCGGCTACCAGGTCGGCAACTTCCCCCCGCTGTGGACCGAGTGGAACGGCATGTACCGGGACACCGTCCGCGACCTGTGGCGCGGCGAGACGGCGACACTGGCCGAGTTCGGCTCCCGGCTCACCGGCTCCTCCGACCTCTACCAGGACGACGGCCGCCGCCCGATCGCCTCCATCAACTTCGTCACCTGCCACGACGGCTTCACCCTGCGCGACCTGGTCTCCTACAACGAGAAGCACAACGAGGCCAACCACGAGGACAGCCGCGACGGCGAGTCCTTCAACCGCTCCTGGAACTGCGGCACCGAGGGTGAGACCGAGGACCGCGCCGTCCTGGACCTCAGAGCCCGCCAGCAGCGCAACTTCATCGCCACCCTGATGCTCTCCCAGGGCGTGCCGATGCTCTCCCACGGCGACGAGCTTGGCCGCACCCAGCTCGGCAACAACAACGCCTACTGCCAGGACAACGAACTCACCTGGGTGCACTGGCCCGAGGCCGGCGGCCCGCAGGCCGAACTGCTGGAGTTCACCCAGGGCATGATCTGGCTGCGCCGCGACCACCCGGTCTTCCGCCGGCGGCGGTTCTTCCACGGCCGCCCGGTCTCCGGCACCCACGACGACCTGACCGACATCGCCTGGTTCACCCCCTCGGGCGAGGAGATGACCAAGCAGGACTGGTCCACCAGCTACGCCAAGTCCCTCACCGTGTTCCTCAACGGCAACGCCATCTCCGAGCCCGACCGGCGCGGCGGGAAGATCGTCGACGACTCCTTCCTGCTGCTCTTCAACGCCAGCTCCGCCCAGCTGGAGTTCACCGTCCCCGCCGACCACGGCGACGCCTGGGTGGTCGTCGTCGACACCACCCTGCCGGTGCTGCCCGCCCCCGGCACCGGCACCCGGGTGAAGGCCGGCGACACCCTCTGGCTCGCCGACCGCTCGCTGCTGGTGCTGCAACGGCCGGCCTGAGCGGCCCCGCGCCGGGCGCTGCGCCATTCGTACCAGGACGGAGGTAGGCCGCCCCCGGCGCGGGTAGGCATGACCTCATGACCTCAGCCGCCGCCCGACCGCCGACGGCCAGCTACCGGCTCCAGCTGCAACCCGGCTTCACCCTGCACGACGCCGGGCGCGCGGTGCCCTACCTGGCCGCGCTCGGCGTCTCGCACCTGCACCTGTCGCCGCTGCTGGAGGCCGTACCGGGATCCACCCACGGGTACGACACCGTCGACCACACCCGGATCAGCGAGCAGCTCGGCGGCGAGGACGCCCTGCGCGACCTGGCCGCCGAAGCCCGCCGGCACGGCCTCGGCCTGATCGCCGACGTGGTGCCCAACCACATGGCGCTGCCCGTGCCCGAGCAGCTCAACCAGCCGCTGTGGCAGGTGCTCCGGGACGGCCCCGACTCGCCGTACGCGCCCTGGTTCGACATCGACTGGGCGGCTCAGACCGGCCCCGAGGACGCCCCCGGGCGCGGGCGGCTGCTGCTGCCGCTGCTCGGCGACCGGCTCGGCGCCGTCCTCGACCAGCTGATCGTCGACGGCGACGTGCTGCGCTACCACGACCACGCCTTCCCGCTGCGCCCCGGCACCGAACGGCTGCCGCTGGACCGGCTGCTGGCCCGCCAGTGGTACCGGCTGGCCTGGTGGCGGCTGTCCTCCGAGGAGCTGAACTACCGCCGCTTCTTCACCGTCAACGAGCTGATCGCCGTCCGGATCGAGGTGCCGGAGGTCTTCGAGGCCACCCACCGCACCCTGCTGCGGCTGCACGCCGAGGGCGTCCTGGAGGGGTTCCGGATCGACCACCCGGACGGGCTGGCCGACCCGCGCGGCTACCTGCGGCAGCTCGCGGCGGCCACCGGCGGCGCGTACACCGTGGTGGAGAAGATCCTCACCGGCGAGGAGCGGCTGCCCGCCGACTGGCCGTGCGCGGGCACCACCGGCTACGACGCGCTGCGCCGGATCGACGGCGTGCTCACCGACCACGCCGGGGCCGAGCGGCTGACCACCTCGTACCAGCGGGATGTCGCCGACCGGACCACGGCCGCCGAGGCCGGGCTGCGGGCCCGCGCCGAGCTGACCGGGCCGGACGGCGAGCTGGCCGCCGAGGTGGAGCGGCTGGTCCGGCTGGCCGGCCGGATCTGCGCCGCCGAGCCCGCCCTCGCGGACCACGGCGCCGGCGAGCTCCGGCAGGCCCTGCGGGCGCTGCTCACCGCCTACCCGGTCTACCGCCCGTACGTGGTGCCGGGCGAGGTGGCCCCGGCGCAGGCGGTGGCGGAGTTCGCCGCGGTGTTCGAGGCGCTGCACGAGTCCGGCACCGAGCCGGGACCGACCGCGGAGCTGGTCCGCGACCTCGCGCTCGGCCGGCTCGGGCGCAGCGCCGCCAAGGACGAGTTCTGCGCCCGTTTCGGGCAGACCGCCTCGGCGGTCGCCGCCAAGGGGGTCGAGGACACCGCCTTCTACCGCTGGACGGGCCTGCTGGGGCTGAACGAGGTCGGCGGCGACCCGGGCCGGCCGGGCGTCCGCCCGGCGGAGTTCCACCGCTGGTGCGCGGATCTGGAACGGCAGTGGCCGCACGCGATGACGGCGCTGTCCACCCACGACACCAAGCGCAGCGCGGACGCCCGGGCCCGGCTGGCGGTGCTGACCGAGCTGCCGGAGATGTGGGCCGCCGAGTGCGCCGCCTGGACGGCCGCCGCCGGCCCCTGCCCGGACCGCCCGAGCGCCTGGCTGCTCTGGCAGACCCTGGTCGCCGCCTGGCCGCTGCCGGCCGAACGGCTGGTGGGCGTGGTGCTGAAGTCCGCCCGCGAGGCGAAGGTGCACACCTCCTGGGCGGCCCCCGACGAGCAGTACGAGAGGCGGCTGACCGAGTACGCCCGGGGGGTGCTGGGCCACCCGGGCCTGTGCCCGCGGGTGGAGGGCATGGTCGGGCTGCTGGCGCCGTTCGCGCGCAGCAACTCGCTCTCGGCGGCGCTGCTGCACCTGACCGTGCCCGGGGTGCCGGACCTCTACCAGGGCAGCGAGGAGCCGCTGACCACCCTGGTCGACCCGGACAACCGGGCGCCGGTCGACCTGTCCGCGCTGGCCGTCCGGCTGACCGACTCCCCCGCCGGGCGCCCCGGCGACCTCGCCCGGGAGAAGCTGCACCTGACCACCACCGCCCTGCACCTGCGCCGCACCCACCCGTTCGGGCCCTACCGCCCGCTGGAGGCCACCGGCCCGGCGGCCGGGCACCTGGTCGCCTTCGCCCGCGGGGACGGGGTGGTCACGCTGGCCACCCGGTTGCCGTACGGGCTGCAGCGGCGCGGCGGCTGGGCGGACACCACGGTCGCCCTGCCGCCCGGCCGGTGGACCGACGAGCTGACCGAACGGCATCTCGACGGCGGCGGGGCGAGGGTGTCCGAGCTGCTGGAGCGGGCGCCGGTGGCGCTGCTGACGGCCGGGCGGCGGCCGTGACCGAGTACCGGGTGTGGGCGCCCGCCGCCGAGCGGGTCGAGGTCGAGGTGGCCCGCGGGGTCCACCCGATGCGGCCGGACCCCGGCCGGCCCGGCTGGTGGCGGGGCGAGGCCCCCACCGGGGACTACGGCTTCCGCCTCGACGGCGGCCGGGCGCTGCCGGACCCGCGCTCGCCCCGGCAGCCGGACGGGCCGGACGGGCCGAGCCGGCCGGTGGACCACACCGCCTTCGCCTGGTCCGACACCCCCTGGTCTGGCCGGCCCCTGCCGGGGGCGGTGCTGTACGAGCTGCACGTGGGGACCTTCACCCCCGCCGGGACCTTCGACGCCGCCGCCGAACGGCTCGACCACCTGGTCGCCCTGGGGGTGGACTTCGTCGAGCTGATGCCGGTCTGCCCGTTCCCCGGCCGGTACGGCTGGGGCTACGACGGGGTGTCGCTCTGGGCGGTGCACGAGCCGTACGGCGGCCCCGACGGGCTGAAGCGGTTCGTGGACGCCGCGCACCGCAAGGGGCTGGGCGTGGTGCTGGACGTGGTGCACAACCACCTCGGCCCGTCCGGCAACCACCTGCCCGCCTTCGGCCCGTACTTCACCGAGCGGCACCACACCCCCTGGGGGGCCGCCGTCAACCTGGACGCACCCGGCTCGGACGAGGTCAGGGCGTACCTGATCGGCAGCGCGCTGGCCTGGCTGCGGGACTACCGGATCGACGGGCTGCGGCTGGACGCCGTGCACGCCCTCGCGGACGACCGGGCCCTGCCGTTCCTGGAGGAACTCGCCTGCGAGGTCGACCGGTTGGGCGCGGCGACCGGCCGGCCGCTGTTCCTTGTCGGCGAGTCCGACCTGAACGACCCGCGCACCACCGGCCCCCGGCAGGCCGGCGGCCTCGGGCTGGCGGCGCAGTGGAGCGACGACTTCCACCACGGGCTGCACACCCTGCTGACCGGCGAGTCCCAGGGCTACTACGGGGACTTCGCCGAGGACCCGTACGCGGCGGTGGCCAGGGCGCTGACCCGGGGCTGGTTCCACGACGGCGGCCACTCCTCGTTCCGCGGCCGGCGGCACGGGCGGCCGTTCCCGCCGGCGTACGGCCACCGGCTGCTCGGCTACCTGCAGACCCACGACCAGGTCGGCAACCGGGCCACCGGGGACCGCCTCTCGGCCTCCCTCTCCCCCGGCCGGCTGGCCGCCGGGGCGGCCCTGGTGCTGACCTCGCCGTTCACCCCGATGCTCTTCATGGGCGAGGAGTGGGGCGCGAGCACCCCCTGGCAGTACTTCACCGACCACACCGACCCGCAGCTGGCCGAGGCCGTCCGGCAGGGCCGGCGCCGGGAGTTCGCCGAGCACGGGTGGGCCGCCGAGGACGTCCCCGACCCGCAGGCCCGTTCCACGGTGCTCGGCTCCACCCTGGACTGGACCGAACCCGCGCAGGCACGGCACGCCGCGCTGCTCGACTGGTACCGGCGGCTGATCCGGCTGCGGCGCTCCGCCCCCGAGCTGATGGACCCGGACCTGGCGGCCGTGCGGGTCGGGTACGACCGCGAGCAGGGCTGGCTGCTGGTGCACCGCGGCCCGTACCGGGTGGCGGTCCGGATCGGCGGCGCCGGGCCGGTGGCGGTCGGCCTCGACGCACCGTACGCGGGCACCCTGGCGGCCTTCGGCGACGCCCGTCCCGGCGGGGACGGCTCGCTGGTCCTCGGCCCGGACTCGGTGGCGGTCGTCCGGGTCGGCCGCGCCCCGGCGCTCAGCCCGTGAAGCCGGTGAAGCCCGTGATCCTGGCCCGCAGACCGGCCGCGTCGAGGCCGTAGGCGGCCAGGTGCTCGGGGATGGAGCCGTAGTGGCGGTGCTCCTCGCGCGGGACGCCGAGGCCGAGCACCCGGTGCGGCAGGTCGGCCAGGGCCGCGTGCGCCTCGCGGTCGGAGGTCCCCGCCAGGTAGGGCTCGACCAGGACCACGTCGGATCCCTCGCCGAGGGCGGCCCGCAGGCCGGCCGCGTCGAAGGGGCGCACGGTGGCGGCGTAGAGCACCGTGACGTCCAGGCCCTCGGTCGCGGCGAGCACCGCGTCCAGCATCGGGCCGACCGCCAGCACCACCGCCCCGCCGCCGCGCCGGACGGTCAGGAAGCGGCCCGGGCGCACCGCGCGGGCCGCTCCGTTGCTGTGCACCGAGAGCCGGACGTACTGCAGGCTGTCGCCGTCGGCGGCGGCGTGCCGCAGCAGCGCCTCGGCCTCGTCGGGGTGGCCGGGCACGTGCACCGACCAGCCGGGCAGGGTGTCCAGCAGCGCGACGTCGCCCGGCGCCATGTGGGTGCGGCCGCCCGCCGGCCAGTCGTACGAACCGGAGGCGCTCACCAGGACGGCGCCCACGCCCTGGTGGCCGAGGTCCAGTTTGACCTGCTCGAAGGGGCGCTCGACCAGGAAGCTGGCGAAGGTGTGGGCGATCGGCCGCATCCCCGTCAGGGCCATCCCGCCGGCCGCGCCGATCAACAGCTGCTCGCGGATGCCGACGTTGACCACCCGGTCCGGGTGGCGCTCGGCCGCGGCCGCGAAGCCGGCCGCGCTGATGTCGGCCAGCAGCACGGCCAGCCGGGGGTCGGTGTCCAGCAGGTCGCCGGTGACGTCGATGAAGCGGTCGCGCATGGTTTCCATCGGGGGTTCCTCTACGGGGAAGGGGAGTTCAGGCGTTCTTGGGCTCGACACGGGCGACCACGGCGTGCGGGCGGCCGGGGTGCGGCGCGGTGAAGGCCCGGTACAGCGCCTCGTGGTCACGGCCGTCGACGGTCTCGGTCGACCAGCCCTCCGCCGCGAACCGGGCCGCGATGCCGCCGCGCCAACCGTGCGTGGCCGAGGAGTTGTCGATCGCCACCACGTGCAGCCGTTCCAGCCCGGCGGCCCCGGCGAAGGCCACCGCCTCGTGGTTGCTGCCCTCGTCGAACTCGGCGTCGCCGATCAGCACCCACACCGCCGGGTCGGCCAGCGCCCGGGCCCGCAGACCGAGCGCGGTGCCGACGGCCAGCGGCAGGCCGTGCCCGAGCGATCCGGAGCCGACCTCGGCGCCCGGCACCAGCAGCCGGTCCGGGTGGTGGCCGAGCGGGGAGTCGTAACCGCCGAAGCTCGCCAGCAGCTCGGGGGCCAGGAACCCCTTGGCGGCGAGCACCGCGTAGTACGCCATCGGGCCGTGGCCCTTGGAGAGCAGGAAGCGGTCCCGGTCGGCGGCCCCCACGGTCTGCGGCGAGACCCGCAGGACCCGGTCGTAGAGCACCCACAGGACGTCCAGGGTGGAGGTGGCGGCCGGGCCGTGCTTCTCCGCGCCGGTCATCAGGGAGAGCAGGTCGGGCAGGTCCGAGAAGCCGTACGGGGACTCGGGCCGCCGCTCGGTTCGTGTCGCGGTGGTCATGGAAGGATCGTGCAACCTGAAGTCGACTTCAAGTCAAGCCGCGCCGGCGCTATCCTCGGCGCCATGGGACTCAGCCGGCAAGACCTCCTGACCATCGGCCAGCTCGCCGAACGCAGCGGCCTGGCCACCTCGGCGCTGCGCTACTACGAACGGATGGGCCTCATCCACTCCGAACGGACCACCGGCAACCAGCGCCGCTTCGCCCGCTCCACGCTGCGCCGGATCGCCTTCGTCCGGGCCGCCCAGCAGGTCGGACTCTCCCTCGACGAGGTGCGCACCGCACTCGACCGGCTGCCCGTCGACCGGGCCCCCAGCCACGAGGAGTGGAACGGCGTCGCCCGCACCTGGCAGCTGAGGATCGAGCGGCAGATCGAGGAACTGGAGCTGATGAAGCGGAAGTTGACCGGCTGTATCGGCTGCGGCTGCCTCTCGCTCACCCGCTGCGGGCTCTACAACGCGGACGACCGCGCCGGCCGGGCCGGCTCCGGCGCCCGCTACCTGCGCACCGGCGACCCCACCGCCGGCCCCGAGCCGCTGCCCGCCACGACCTGAGGGCACCCGCGGAGCCAGGGCGTGTTCGCCGAGTCCGCCGGGCCCGGTTCTCCGTTCCCTTCGGCAACTCCACCCGTCCCGTCTATGCTGCCAGCGACACCACGCGCAACGGGGGAGCACTCCATGACCGACCATCAGGACGTCTCGCTGGACTGGATGTCGGGCGAGGGGGCGGAGGCCCACGTACCGGTCGACCTGCGCCCGGACGTGCCGCACCCGGCCCGGATGTACGACTACTACCTCGGCGGCAAGGACAACTTCCCGGCCGACCGGGCCGCCGCCGAGCAGGTCGTCTCGCTCGGCCCGCTGGTGCGGATCAGCGCCCGCGCGAACCGGGCCTTCCTCCAGCGCGCCGTCCGGCACCTCGCCGAGGAGGGCATCACCCAGTTCCTGGACATCGGCACCGGCATACCCGCCGCCGGAAACACCCACGAGATCGCCCAGCGGATCGTCCCGGACGCCCGGGTCGCGTACGTGGACAACGACCCGATCGTGCTGGTGCACGGCCGCGCCCTGCTCGCCGGCTCGGGCGCCGGCCACGTCACCGTCGTCCAGGGCGACCTGCGCGACCCCAAGGCCGTACTGGCCGACCCGGCCGTCCGCGCCGTGATCGACTTCGACCGGCCGGTGGGCCTGCTGCTCTTCGCCGTCCTGCACTTCATCGACGACGCCGACGACCCGTACGGCATCGTGCGCACCCTGCTGGACGCACTGCCCGCCGGCAGCCGGATCGCCCTCTCCCACGCCACCGGCGACTTCACCACGCCCGAGCAGGCCGCCAAGGGACCGGCCGTCTACCGGGCCGCGACCGCGCAGCTCAGCATGCGCAGCCGCGAGCAGGTGGCCCGGTTCTTCGACGGGCTGGAGCTGGCCGAACCCGGCCTGGTCACCGCGCCGCTGTGGCGGCCCGACCAGGAGCCGCAGGACACCGACCGCGAGGTCGCGATCTGGGCCGCAGTGGCCCGCAAGCCCTGACAGCCCGCCGCCCGGCACCGGCTGGCAGGATCGGGGCATGGCGCACATCTCCCTCACCACCCTGCTGGTCCGCGACTACGACGAGGCCATCGCCTTCTACGTCGACGCCCTCGGCTTCGAACTGCGCGAGGACACCCCCCGCGGCGACGGCAACCGCTGGGTGGTGGTCGCCCCGCGCGGCGCCACCGAGTCCGGCCTGCTGCTCGCCCGGCCCACCAGGGCCGAGCAGCAGGCCCGGATCGGCGACCAGACCGGCGGCCGGGTCGGCCACTTCCTCGTCACCGAGGACTTCGCCGCCGACCACCGCCGGATGACGGCCGCCGGCGTGGTCTTCCTGGAGGAGCCCCGGCACGAGCCGTACGGCACCGTCGCGGTCTTCCAGGACCTCTACGGCAACCGCTGGGACCTGCTCCAGCCGGCCGGCTGACCCCGCCGGGCCGATCCGCCCGTCCTCCTCAGGACCGGTTCGGCCCGACCACGTCCAGCAGGTCGCCGACCTCGGTGTGCTCGAAGTACCACCGGGCGTCGGCCTCGGACAGCCCGACCGCGGCCGGCGTCCCGGCCTGCCGCCGGAAGGGGTCGAGCCCCTCCGGCCGGGTGCAGATCCACACCGCGGCACCGTCCGGCGCGGTCAGCCCGACGCACCAGGCCAGCGCCGCCGTGTCCGCGGCCGGCCCGGCCTCCGCCAGGACGGCGCCGCTGCGCCGGTCCATGGCCGCGGTCGCCCGCTTGGCCGTCACCGTGTACCGCCGGCCCTCGGCCACCGCGCCCGGCCCGTCCAGCGGCCAGCCCGGGGCCGCCATCAGCGGCCTCGCCGGCTCGGAACCGGTGCGGACGATCAGCAGGTTGGCGTTCGGGACCACCACCGTGGTCTCGGTCCGGTGGGCTCCCGGCGAGGCCGCCGGAGCCACCGGCCCGGCGGCCGCCCCCCGGCCCTGCTGCCACAGCAGCCCGCCGCCGCCCAGCAGCGCCGCCGCGCACACCGCCGCGGTCACCCCCAGCGCGGCCCGCCGCCGTCGCCTGCGCCGCACCCCGCGTTCGCGGACCGTGCCGTACGGCAGCGGGATCGCCGCCGGAGCGTCCGCCACCAGCTCCCGCAGGGCCAGCGTGAGACTCTCCCCGCCCGTGAACTCGTCCGCCTCAGGCACAGTTCGCCATCCTCTCGTCGCCGCGGGAAGACCCCCGCCCCCGCCGCCCGGCCGCCCCGGCCGGGCCCTCCTCGTCACCGAGGTACTCGGCCAGCGCGGCCCGGCCGCGCGACAGCCGCGCCTTGACCGTGCCGATCGCCGCCCCGGTCTCCTCCGCCACCTGCGCCAGACTCAGGTCGCACAGGTGGAACAGCACCACGGCCTGCCGCTGTGCCCCCGGCAGCCGCCGCAGCGCCGCCACCAGGGCGGTGTGCTCGGGGCCCGGGCCCGGCACGTCGCGGCGGCTGAACTGCTGCCGCTCCAGCACCCGCCCGCGCAGCGCACGGCGCCACCGGCTGACCGCCAGCCGCCGGGCGACCGTGCGGATCCAGGCGTGCGGCGTGCCCTCCTCCGTGCTCAGCCCCGCGCGGTTCGCCCACCCCCGTACGAAGGCCTCCTGCACCGCGTCCTGCGCCTCGTTGAAGTCCCCGGTCATGGCGTAGACCTGCCGCACCAGAAGGGAGAACGAGGACAGGTAGAACGCGTTGTACTCCTCGTCGGTCATCCTGTCGCTGCTCCATCGTGTCGATCGGATGCCCGCGCATCCGACGGGGGTACGCACGGCCGCCGCGCCGGGTTGCAGGTCATTTCTCAGGTGCGGCGGCGAGCAGCCGCACCAGCCGGTCCGCCGGGCCGGGCGGCAGGCTGCCGTGCACCAGCTCGACCCGGTGGACCAGCCGGGGCGTCCGCAGCGCGACGGCCACGACGCCGTCCGCCCCACGCAGGGCGGCGGACGGGAGCAGCGCGATCCCGTGCCCGGCGGCGACCAGCGCCAGCAGGCCGCGCAGTTCGCTGCCCAGGTAGCGGGTGGCGGGCCGGAAGCCGTCCGCTCCGGCGGCAACGCGCAGCCGGTCCAGCGCCATGGCCACCTCGGGCGCGTCCAGCCACCGGGCGTCGGCCAGGTCGGCCAGCGCCACGCCGGGGCGGGCGGCGAGCGGGTGCCCGGCCGGCAGGGCGAGGGCCAGCGGTTCCTCGGCGACCGCGGCGGTGAGCAGCGGTCCGACGTCCGGCAGGCCGAGCGGGTCGCTGGGGGCGGCCACGCCGTCGACCAGACCGAGGTCGACGGCGCCGGTGGCGACCTCGGCGGCCACGGCCGCGCGCGGCAGCTGCCGCAGGGTCAGGTCGAGGCCGGGATGGGCGGACCTGACCCCGGACAGGGCCCGGGCCAGCCGGTCGGTGACGGCCTGGGCGGAGACACCGACCACCAGCCGGGCCGGCCGGGCGCCCGCCAGACGCCGGACGTCCGCGCGGGCCGCGTCCAGGCGCAGCAGCAGCGGGCCGGCGTGTTCCAGCAGCCGTTCCCCGGCCTCGGTCGGGCGGACCGGGCGCCGTTCGAGCAGTGCGGCGCCCAGGTCCGACTCCAGCGCCGCGACCTGCTGGGAGACGGCCGACTGGGTGTAGCCGAGCTCCCGGGCGGCGGCCGAGAAGGAGGCGAGCCGGGCGACGACGGTGAAGGTGCGCAGGAAGACCGGGTCCATCCCGCTATTGTCCATCAGCTCCACTGATGGACAGGTCATGGATCATCGTTGGCGCTGATGACGGACGGCCCCTCAGGATGGACGCATGACCTACCGCACCGCGCGGGTCGCCCTGGTCGGCGACCGCTCCCCCAGTGTCCGTTCACACGCCCGCATTCCCGGTCTGCTGGACGCCCTCGCCCGGCGCGAGCAGCTGGTGCTGGACGCCTACTGGATCCCCACCGAGGACGCCGTCGCCGACGGCGCGGTGGCCGCCTTCGACGCCGTCTGGCTGGTGCCGGGCAGCCCGTACCGCAGCGAGGCCGGCGCGGTCGCGGCCGCCCGTACCGCCCGTGAGCTGGGCATTCCGTTCCTGGGCACCTGCGGCGGGTTCCAGCACGCGATGCTGGAGTTCGCCCGGACGGTCTGCGGGCTGGCCGGGGCCGCGCACGCCGAGAACGACCCGGGCGCCGCCGATCCGCTGATCGCCCCGCTGGCCTGCTCGCTGGTGGGCCACGAAGGCGCGGTCGCCGTCGAGCCGGGGTCGCTGGCCGCCCGGCTGCTGGCGGCCGGGCGGACCGTCGAGCGCTACCACTGCTCGTACGGGCCGAGCGGCCCGGGGCTGGCCGTCCTGGCCGAGCACGGCATGCGGTTCAGCGGGCGCGACGAGGCGGGCGAGGTGCGGATCGCCGAACTGCCGGGGCACCCGTTCTACCTGGCCACGCTCTTCCAGCCGGAGCTGTCGGGCGGCGCCGGGGGCGGCGTGCACCCGCTGATCCGCGGGCTGGCGGCGGCGGCCGTGGCGCGGGCGGCCGCGCCTCAGTCGGCCTGACGGTCCTTCAGTCGCCGCCAGACCTCCTGCACCCGGGGCGCGAGGTCGGTCAGCGGGCCACTGTTGTCGATCACCAGGTCGGCGACGGCGAGCCGGGTCGGCCGGTCGGCCTGCGCCGCCATCCGGGAGCGGGCCTCCTCCTCCGGCATCCCGCGCAGCCGCACCAGGCGCTCCAGCCGGACGTCGTCCGGGACGTCGATCACCACCACCAGGTCGTAGAGCGGGGCGAGCCCGTTCTCGGCCAGCAGCGGCACGTCGTGCACCACCAGGTCGTCCGGCCCCGCAGCGGCCTCCAGCTCGGCGGAGCGGGCCCGGACCAGGGGGTGGACGATCGCGTTCAGCGCGGCCAGCCGGGCCGGGTCGGCGAAGACGATCCGGCCGAGCGCGGGGCGGTCCAGCGAGCCGTCCGCCAGCAGCACCTCCGGGCCGAACTCGGCCACCACGGCCCGCAGTCCCGCGGTGCCCGGGGCCACCACCTCGCGGGCGATCAGGTCGGAGTCGACGATCACCGCGCCCAGCTCCGCGAGCTGTCGCGAGACCTCGCTCTTGCCCGCGCCGATCCCGCCCGTCAGTCCGATCCTCAGCATGGCGCCAGGCTACCGGTGGGCCGGGCCCCCGCTCCGGGCGGGCCGGACGGCGAACGCCCGTCGAACATCGGGCGAACACTTCGGCGGTCCGGCCCGCAGCCCCGGGGCCCGGGTCCGCCGACGGGCCGTCAGCCCGGTTAGGGTGCCGGACAGACACTCGAACGGACGGAGCACCCCCCATGTCCAGCCTCTGGCCCACCGGCCCGCGCCGGGTCCTGGTCGTCGGCATCGACGGCGTCCGGCTCGACCTGCTGCCCGAGCTGCACACCCCGCACCTGGACGCGGTGGCGAAGGCCGGCTTCCTGGCGCCGGTGCTGGTCGACGACGCGACGCCGACCATGTCGGGGCCGTGCTGGGCGACCATCACCACCGGTGTCGGGGTGGCGAAGCACGGGGTGCTCGGCAACCACCTCGGCGGCAACCGGCTGGACGTCTTCCCGGACTTCACCACCCGGCTGGCCGCCACCCACCGCCGCCGCACCTTCGCGGCCGGCGGCTGGGAGCCGCTGTTCCTGGCCCGCAGCGGCGGCCCGCTGTTCGCCGCGCCGGGCCGGCTGTCCTACGTCGCCCCGCTGGAGGACACCCCGCAGGCCTGGGAGGTCTGCGACGAGCGGGTCACCGCCGAGGCCGAGTACGTGCTCGGCCGCAGCGACGACGACCCGCAGGCCTCCTTCGTCTACCTCGGCGCGGTCGACGAGACCGCCCACTTCCTGGGCTGCGGCGAGGAGTACCGCCACTCGGCGGAGGCCGCCGACCGCCGGCTCGGCCGGCTGCTGGCCGCCGTCGACGGCCGCCCGAACCGGGCCGGGGAGGAGTGGACGGTCATCGTGGTCACCGACCACGGCCACGTCGACCAGGGCGGCCACGGTGGCCGCAGCGAGCTGGAGCGCACCGCCTGGATAGCCGCCCAGGGCCCCGGCATCGTCCCCGGCGGGGCCGTCCGGCCGCTGCACCACACCGATGTCGCGGCGCACGTCTACGCGGCGCTGGAGATCGTCCCGGACCCGCACTGGACGCTGGACGGCCGCCCGTTCACCCCCGCCGGGGAGCCCGCACCGGCCTCCTGAGCGACGGCGCGCGCCCACCCGGCTGCGGTCCAGCCGGGTTGGGCCGCCGGCGGGACCCGCTCACCGGTGGACCAGGGCGGCCGTCACCCGGCCCGCCGCGTCCAGGCACGGGACCAGCCGGTACCCGTCCAGGTCGACCAGCAGGGCGAGCGCCGGGCCGCCCGAGGCCTCGTCGGGGAGCATCAGCCAGCCCTCGGCGAAGTCGTCCGGCTCGCCCCGGCCCGCCGGGCGGTCGGCGGGCCGCCGGCCGGCCAGGACCCGGCCCGGCGGAACCGCCACGGCCCGGGCACCTCGGCCCCGGCGTCCAGGGCGGGCAGGGCCGCGAAGAGTTCCGGCAGATAGTCCATACGGGCGAGGACGAGCCGCGCCGCGCCGCGCACCCGGTTCCCGGTCCGGCGGGCGCTCAGCCGGGCAGGTCGACGCCCTCGCCGACGGCGAGCTGGGCGAACTCGGCGCCCGTCCCGGGACCGCCGTCGCCGAGCAGCCGCCCGTGCACCGACCGGCCGACGTCGCTGAGCACCGCCTCGTGGATGGCCAGGGCCCGCGAGGGGCCGGCCTCCCGGACGTAGTCGATCAGCTCCGAGACCTTGGTCCACGGGCCGGCGACCGGCAGCAGCAGCGTCTCCACCGGGTGCGGCGGGACGGTGAGCGCGTCCCCGGGGTGGAAGAGCGTGCCGCCGAGCAGGAACCCGATGTTGTGGACCCGCGGGATGTCGGGGTGGATCACCGCGTGCCACTCGCCGTGCACGCTGACGTCGAGGCCGTCGATCTCGAAGGCGTCGCCCTCGCCGACCACCGAGACGTTGGCGGCGATGCCGTCGAGGTGGTCGGCCACCGCGCGGTTGGTCCAGATCCGCAGGCCCGGGTGGTCGGCGACGGCCGCCCGGAGCCGGTCCTCGGCGAAGTGGTCCAGGTGTTCGTGGGTGATCAGCACCGCGTCGGCGCCCCGGAGCGCGTCGGCCTCGGTGAACATCCCGGGGTCGATCACCATGGTGGTGCCGCCCCGCTCGATCCGGACACAGGCATGGCCAAGCTTGGTCAGTCGCATGGGAAAAACCCTACAGCAAGGCTGTGCAGTTTTGCTGCACATCAACGCGCTAGGCTGACCCCATGGAGAACGTCGACCCCCTGGAACTCGCCGCCGAGCTGCGCCTGACCGTCGGCACCCTGGTGCGCGGGCTGCGGGCCGGCGACGAGCTGCCGCAGAACCAGGCCGCCGTCCTGGGCCGGCTGGTCCGCGAAGGCCCCTGCACCACCAGCGAACTGGCCGAGCTGCAACGCGTCCGCCACCAGTCGATGGCCCGGACGGTCGCCCTGCTCACCGAGGCGGGGATGGTCGAGCAGCGCCCGCACGCCCACGACGGCCGCAAGGTGCTGATCGCCGCGACCCCGAGCGGCACCGCCGCCCTGCACGCCCAGCGGGCCCGCCGCGAGGGGGAGCTCGCCGCCGCCATCACGGAGCGGCTCAGCCCGGACGAGCAGCAGGTGCTGCGGCGGAGCGTGGAGCTGCTGCGACGGCTGGCCTGAGGGCCGTCCGGGTGAACGGGACATGCCCCGGGGCCGCTCGCGCGTTGTGCAGGGCGACCGTCATCGAGAGAGGCAGCACCCCGCCATGAGCAGCACCGCCCGCTCCGCCCTGATCATCGCCGCCGCCCTGTTCGGGCTGCTGGCCGCCGGCACCGGCTCGGCCTCCGCCTGCGGAGTGCTGGACGCCGCGACCGCGCTGGCCCCGAGCTACGGGAACGGCTGCGTCAATCGCTGAGCCGGGCGACCGGCCCGACCATCGGCAGCCGCGGCGCGGGCAGCCGGCCGGGAAGGTGGAGCGGCGGCAGCTTGACGTGCTCGCTGAGCCCGATCATCCTGTGCAGCCTGCGCAGCGGCGCCGGCGCCCACCAGTTCAGCTTGCCGAACAGCGACATGGTTGCCGGCACCAGCAGGCAGCGCACCAGCGTGGCGTCCACCGCGACGGCCACCGCGAGCGCGATGCCCATCTGCTTGACCATGAGCATCTGCCCGGCCGCGAAGCCCGCGAAGACGATCACCATCAGCAGGGCTGCCGAGGTGATGATCCGACCGCTGCGCTGCAGTCCGAGCTGCACCGCCTTGGCGCTGTCGTACCCCTGGTCGTGCAGTTCCTTGATCCGGGAGAGCAGGAAGACCTCGTAGTCCATCGAGAGGCCGAAGGCGAAGGCGAAGACCAGGACCGGGATGAAGGTCTCCAGCCCGCCGGTCGGGGTGAAGCCGAGCAGTCCGCTGAAGTAGCCGTGCTGGAAGACCAGGGTGAGCGCACCGAGTGAGGCGCCCAGCGAGAGCACGTTCATCAGCAGGGCCTTGACCGGCATCACCACGGAGCCGGTCATCATGAACAGCAGGATCAGCGTGCCGGCCCCGACCAGGGCGAGCGCCCACGGGCCGCGGCTGGATATCTCGTGCTGGAAGTCGACCACCGAGGCGGCGTCGCCGGTGACGTAGGTCTGCAGCCCGCCCCGGTCCGCCCGCAGCTCGTCGACCACGGACTTCGCCTGCGCGCCCTGCGGATCGCCGTGCACCAGCACCTCCACGGTGCTCAGCCGCTCGTCCACCGGGGTCACCGCCCGCACCCCGTCCACGCCGGGCAGCTTCGCCACCACGCCGTCGGCGTACGCCTGGGCCCGGGCCGCGTCGGCCTCGACCACCACGGTCACCGGGGCCGGCGCCTGCTGCGGGAAGCGCTCCTCGACGGTCTGCGCCACCTGGCGGGCCGCGAAGGACTTCGGCAGGACGTCGGCGCCGGAGTTGCGCCACTGCGAGCCCAGGAACGGCGCGCCGGCGGCCAGCAGCAGCGCGACGCAGACCAGCATCACCGGGACGGCGCGCTTCTGCACCACGCGGACCGTCCGGGAGAAGAAGCCCTCGTCGGGCACCGGGGCGAGGGGCGTCCTGATCCGGCGGCCGACGAAGCCCAGCAGCGCCGGGATCAGCGTCAGCGCGACGGCGACGGCGATGACCACCACGGACACCCCGGCGGCCGCGACCGCCCGGAAGACCGGGCTGGTGAAGACGAAGAGCCCGGAGAGGGCGACGGCCACGGTCAGTCCGGAGAAGGCGACGGTACGGCCGGCGGTGGCGGAGGTGCGTTCGACGGCCTGGGCGATGGTGGCGCCGTTGCCGCGCTCCTCGCGGAAGCGGTTGACCATCAGCAGCGCGTAGTCGATCGAGAGTCCGAGGCCGAGCACGGTGGCGATCGGCAGCACGCTGGTGTCGATGTCCATCATCCGGCTGAACCCGAACATCGCCAGCAGGGCCCCGCCGACCGAGGCGATCGCGCCGATCCCGGGCAGTCCGGCCGCGGCGAGGCCGCCGAACACCAGCACCATCACCAGCAGCGTCAACGGCAGGGTGACGATCTCACCGAACCGGGTGTCCTTCTCGGTCTGGTCCTTGACCTCCTGCTGGAGCACCAGGTCGCCGCCGATGGTGACGTGCGCCCCCGGCGCGCCGATGTCGGCCAGCCGGTGGGTGACGGCGTCCAGCTGGGCGGGGGTGCCGGCGTCGGCCATCCGTACGGAGACCAGACTGGCGTTCCCGTCGGCGGAGGTGAGCGAGCCGCCCGCGCCGTAGGTGTCGGCGACCGAGGCGACCCCGGGCAGACCGGCGATCTCGGCGGTGGCCGCCGTGACGGCGGCGCGTACGGCCGGATCGGTGACGGCCGCCCCGTCGACCACCGCGGTGACGGTGCCCTGGACCGGGTCGGCCGCCTGGACCACCGCCTCGCCCCGGGCCGACTCGGAGCCGCCGGCCCCGGTCGAGGCCACGGTGCCCTCGAAGACCCGGCCTCCGATCAGCACGCCGAGGGCGAGCACCACCACCCAGAAGCCGAGGACCCAGCGGCGGTGCCGGTAGCAGGCCCGGCCGAGGGCTGCGAGCCGCCCACCGACCTTGGGGTCGGCGGGCGCGTGCGGTGCTGCGGTGTGCGAGTGGCGCATATGCAGGAGGCCTTTCGGACAGTTGCCCCAAACGTATGCGCAAGCTCATCTTCAGCCTATAGGCGGACCATGAGCCTCATATCACACTTTCCTTCACATAAAGACCACATAAGCAGCAAGAAGCCCCCACCCGGTCTCCCGGGTGGGGGCTTCCTCAGCTACGAACCGTCAGGGACGGACCGTCAGCGATCAGCTCTGGCCGCCGGCCAGCTTCTCGCGGAGCGCGGCGAGCGCCTCGTCCGAAGCGAGAGCGCCGGAGCCCTCGTCGCTGCTGGAGGAGTACGAGCCACCGCCACCGGAGACCGGAGCCTCTTCGCCGGCCTCGGCCGCAGCGGCGGCGTCGGCCTCGCGGCTCTTGATGACCTGGGCCTGGTGCGCCTCGAAGCGCGACTGCGCCTCGGCGTACTGGGCCTCCCAGGCCTCACGCTGCTTCTCGAAGCCCTCGAGCCAGTCGTTGGCCTCGGGGTCGAAGCCCTCCGGGTAGATGTAGTTGCCCGCGTCGTCGTACGAGGCAGCCATGCCGTACAGGGTCGGGTCGAAGTCGACCGTCGCCGGGTCGGCACCGAGGGACTCGTTGGCCTGCTTCAGCGAGAGGCTGATGCGGCGGCGCTCGAGGTCGATGTCGATGACCTTGACGAAGATCTCGTCGCCGACCTGGACGACCTGCTCCGGGATCTCGACGTGGCGCTCGGCCAGCTCGGAGATGTGGACCAGGCCCTCGATGCCCTCGTCCACGCGGACGAACGCACCGAACGGAACCAGCTTGGTGACCTTACCCGGGACGACCTGACCGATCTGGTGGGTCCGGGCGAACTGCTGCCACGGGTCCTCCTGGGTCGCCTTCAGCGACAGGGAGACGCGCTCGCGGTCCATGTCGACGTCGAGGACCTCGACGGTGACCTCCTGGCCGACCTCGACAACCTCGGACGGGTGGTCGATGTGCTTCCAGGACAGCTCGGAGACGTGAACGAGACCGTCGACGCCACCCAGGTCCACGAAGGCACCGAAGTTGACGATCGAGGAGACGACGCCGGAGCGCACCTGGCCCTTCTGCAGGGTGGTGAGGAAGGTCTGGCGGACCTCGCTCTGGGTCTGCTCCAGCCAGGCACGGCGGGACAGGACCACGTTGTTGCGGTTCTTGTCCAGCTCGATGATCTTGGCCTCGAGCTCCTTGCCGACGTACGGCTGGAGGTCGCGGACGCGGCGCATCTCGACCAGCGAGGCCGGGAGGAAGCCACGGAGGCCGATGTCGAGGATGAGACCACCCTTGACGACCTCGATGACGGTACCGGTGACGATGCCGTCCTCTTCCTTGATCTTCTCGATCGTGCCCCAGGCACGCTCGTACTGAGCGCGCTTCTTGGACAGGATCAGACGACCCTCCTTGTCCTCCTTCTGGAGAACCAGGGCCTCGATGTTGTCACCAACCTTGACAACCTCGTGGGGGTCGACGTCGTGCTTGATCGAGAGCTCGCGAGACGGGATGACACCCTCGGTCTTGTAACCGATGTCGAGGAGCACCTCGTCACGGTCGACCTTCACGATGACGCCCTCAACGATGTCGCCATCGTTGAAGTACTTGATGGTCTCGTCGATCGCCGCGAGGAAGGCTTCCGCGTCGCCGATGTCGTTGACCGCAACCTGCGGGGTGGTGCTGACAGAGGTGTCGGTGGGGCTCGTCATTAGGAAAAGGGCTCCGGTACGGACATGAAGTCGTAGGTAATGCCACGCGGAGGGCCCGTATCGCTCCCACCGAAAGCCGGACAGCCAAGAACACGGCACACCGAGATCCCGATCAACGAGAAGTGGTGTCCGTCTTGCGACCGTGGGGTCTTCGACAGATGCGAGCGCGACCTGCTCCGTCCGAGGCGCGCAGGCCCGCAGCGCAACTTGTAGCATACGGGGACAGCCGGGCACGGTCAACGCCAAGAAGGCGCGACCGGTAGAGGCCGGGATCGATCAGGCCATATCCTCCGAATGCGCGCCCCACACCTGGGTGTGGGACAGGCAGCCGCAGGGGCCCACCCCGGATGCCACCGTCCGCTCCCGGTCCCGTGTCAGGGGCCGGTCACGACAGCAGCGCTTCCGCACCCCATACCCTACGCGACGGGCACTACCACCTTGGCCACCACCCCCGACTTCCAGCCCGACGATCTCGACGATCTGCCGCCCGAGCACCTCGCCGTCGAGGACGAGGAGGACGGCGACGCCCTCCGCCGCACCGCGGGCGGGCCCGAGAGCAGCCGCGCCAGCCGGCACTGGTGGGACCGCAACGCGGACGAGTACCAGGACGAGCACGGGGAGTTCCTCGGCGACGACCGCTTCGTGTGGTGCCCGGAGGGCCTGGACGAGGCCGACGCCCGGCTGCTCGGCGAGGCCGGCTCGCTCAAGGGCCGGGACGTGCTGGAGATCGGCGCCGGCGCCGCGCAGTGCGCCCGCTGGCTCGCCGCACAGGGCGCCCGTCCGGTCGCCCTGGACATCTCCTTCCGCCAGCTCCAGCACGCCCGCCGGATCGACCTCGGCCGCGGCGGCGAGCCGGTCGCCGTGGTGCAGGCCGACGCGGCCGTGCTCCCGTTCGCCGACGGCGCGTTCGACCTGGCCTGCTCGGCGTACGGGGCGGTGCCGTTCAGCGCCGACACCGGCGCCCTGATGCGCGAGGTGCACCGGGTGCTGCGGCCCGGCGGACGCTGGGTCTTCTCGGTGACCCACCCGATCCGCTGGGCCTTCCCCGACGAGCCCGGCCCCGAGGGGCTGACGGCCGCCGCCTCCTACTTCGACCGCACCCCCTACGTGGAGCAGGACGAGCAGGGCCGGGCCACCTACGTGGAGCACCACCGCACCCTCGGCGACCGGGTACGCGAGCTCACCGGCGCCGGCTTCCGGCTGCTGGACCTGGTCGAACCGGAGTGGCCGGACGGGCACGAGCAGGAGTGGGGCGGCTGGAGCCCGCTGCGCGGCCGGCTGATCCCCGGCACCGCGATCTTCGTGGCGGAGCGGGGCTGAGCGGTGCGTCCCGTGGGGGTGGAACTGCCCGTCCGCAGCGCCGTGCCGGCGCTGCACCGGGCCCTGGCCGAACGCGGCGTCGCGGTGCTCGCCGCACCGCCCGGCACCGGCAAGACCACGCTGGTGCCGCTGGCCCTGGCCGGGCTGGTGCCCGGACTGGAGGGGCCGGCCCGGCGGGTGCTGGTCGCCGAACCGCGCCGGCTCGCGGTCCGCGCGGCCGCCCGCCGGATGGCCTGGCTGCTCGGCTCGGCGGTGGGCGAGGAGGTCGGGCACACCGTGCGCGGCGAGCGGCGGGTCGGCCCGAGGACCGTCGTCGAGGTGGTCACCACCGGCGTCCTGCTCCAGCGGCTGCAACGCGACCCCGAGCTGGCCGGCGTCGACGCCGTGGTGCTGGACGAGTGCCACGAGCGGCACCTGGACGCCGACACCGCGCTCGCCTTCCTGCTGGACGTCCGGGCCGCGCTGCGACCGGAGCTGCACCTGGTCTGCGCCTCGGCGACCTCCGACACCGATGCCTGGGCCGACCTGCTGGGCGGCGAGGACGGGCCGGCGCCGGTGGTGGAGGCGCACGGCGTCTCCCACCCGGTCGACGTGGTGTGGGCTCCCCCGCCGCGCGCCGTGAAACCCCCGCAGGGCACCCGGGTCGACCCCGCCCTGCTCGACCACGTCGCGGCCACCGTCCGGCGGGCGATGGCCGAGCGGGACGGCGACCTGCTCTGCTTCCTGCCCGGGGTCGGCGAGATCGCCCGGGTCGCCGGGCAGCTCGCCGACCTGCCGGCCGAGGTGCTGCACCTGCACGGCCAGGCACCGCAGGCCGTCCAGGACGCGGCGCTGACCGCCGGCGAGCGGCGCCGGGTGGTGCTGTCCACCTCGGTCGCCGAGTCCTCGCTGACCGTGCCGGGCGTCCGCGTCGTGGTCGACTCCGGACTGGCCCGTGAACCGCGCACCGACCACGCCCGCGGCCTCGGCGGCCTGGTCACCGTCCGGGCCTCGCTGGCCGCCGGACGGCAGCGGGCCGGACGGGCCGGACGCGAGGCCCCCGGCACGGTCTACCGCTGCTGGGCCGAGGCCGCCGACGCGCTGGCACCGCGCTTCCCCGCCCCCGAGATCGCACTGGCCGACCTCACCTCCTTCGCCCTGCAGGCCGCCTGCTGGGGCGATCCCGGGGCGGTGGCGCTGACCCTCCCGGACCGGCCACCGGCCGGGGCGATGGCCGCCGCCCGGCAGACCCTCACCGCGCTCGGCGCGGTGGACCCCGACGGCCGCGCCACCGCACGCGGCCGCCGGATCGCCCGCACCGGCCTGCACCCCCGGCTGGCCCGCGCCCTGCTCGACGGCGCGGAGCGGGTCGGCGCCGACCGGGCGGCCGAACTGGTCGCCCTGCTGTCCGAGGAGCCGCCCCGGGCGCTCGGCGACGACCTCGCCCAGGTCTGGCGGGCGGTCCGGGACGGCCGCGACCCCTACGCCCGCCGCTGGCGGGAGGAGGTCCGCCGGCTGCGGCGCTCGGTCGACACGCCGCGCACCGGCCCCTCCGACACGGCCGCGGCCGGGCTCGTCGTCGCCCTGGCCCACCCCGAGCGGATCGCCCGCGCCCGCGGCGCCGACGGGCCGTACCTGATGGCCTCCGGCACCGCCGGCACCCTCGCCCCCGGGTCCCGGCTGGCCGGCTCACCGTGGCTGGTGGTCGCCGTCGCCGACCGCCCGGCCGGGTCGCCGTCGGCACGGATCCAGCGCGCCGTCACCCTGGACGAGGAGACCGCACGAATGGCCGGGGCAGCCCTGCTCACCGACCGGCAGGAGGTCGAGTGGTCCTCCCGGGACGGCGAGTTGACGGCCCGTCGGGTCGAGTCGCTGGGCGCGATCGAACTGGCCGCCGAACCGCTGAAGTCCCCCGACCCGGCCCTGGTCCGGGCGGCGCTGCTGACCGGACTGGCCCGCGAGGGCGTCGCCACCCTGCTGAGCTGGCCGCCGAACGCGACCGGACTGCGCGAACGGCTGGCGTTCCTGCACCGCACGCTCGGCGACCCGTGGCCCGACGTGAGCGACCGGGCCCTGCTCGACGCCGCCGACCGGTGGCTGGAACCCGAACTCGGCCGGGCCCGCCGGCGCGCCGACCTCGCCCGGATCGACACCACCGCCGCCCTCCAGCGCCTGCTGCCCTGGGCGAGCGGGCAGGCCGGCCGGCTGGACGAGCTGGCGCCCGAGCGGATCACGGTGCCGACCGGCTCACGGATCCGGGTGGACTACGGCGGCGACCGGCCCGTACTGGCGGTCAAACTGCAGGAGCTGTTCGGCTGGCAGGCCACACCCCGACTGGCCGACGGGCGCGTCCCGCTCACCGTGCACCTGCTCTCCCCCGCCGGGCGCCCCGCCGCCGTCACCGGCGACCTGGCCGGCTTCTGGCGCGAGGGCTACAAGGCCGTCCGTGCGGAGCTCCGCGGGCGCTACCCCCGCCACCCGTGGCCGGAGGACCCCGCGACGGCCGAACCGACCCGGCGGGCCAACCCGCGCCACTGAGCCCCGCGAGGACCTCAGCCGGGGGGCGCGGGCGGGCCGGTGTACTGCTTGGGCGAGGCCGCCGGGTTGGGCAGCGGGGTCGGCGTCAGCACCGGGGTGCAGGTCATCACGGTGCCCGCCGCGTCGCGCTGGCAGTTCGGGTTGACCGGAGCCGGGTTGTGGTCGCAGCGGCAGTCGTCGGTGCGCGGGGAGACCTGGCTGCGCGGCGTCGTGGTGGCCCGCCGGGTGGGCGTGGCGCTCCTGGCGGACGGCCCGGCACTCGGCCCGGCCGCGTGCCCGGCACCCCCCGCCGGGCCGCTCTGCCCGGAGCCCGGCTGCGCACTCGAACCGGCGTCCGACCCGGCGTCCGACCCGGCGCCGGCCGGGGCCGGGGCCGGCGGCTCGGCGGACGGCGACGGGGAGGCCACCGAGGACGGCGACGGCCCGGCGGCCGGCACCGACGCCGCGGGCGCGACCGCGGGCGTCCGGGCGGGCGCCGAGCCGGATCCCGTGAGCGCCCAGCCGCCCAGGCCCGCCGCCGCCAACACCCCCGCCGCGACCAGCCCGGCCGACCGCACCCGCCGCCGGGCCCGTACCGGCTGCCCGACCTCGTCCTCGACCATGGTTCCCCTCCTCGGCCGGACCGATCACCGGCCCGGGCTGGCGGGATTCTAGGTCCTGTCCGGGCCCGGGCCCCGACCCGGGTCCTACCCGCCGCGGCGCGGTCGGCGGGCGGTGAACCCCAGCGGATGCCGCCGCAGGAACCGCAGCCCCTGCCGGAGGTACCCGCGCGGGTTGGTGTCCAGGTGGACCGCCCAGCCCGGACGGTCCTCCCCGCGCAGCTGCGCGTAGCAGGCCAGCGCGTACCCGTACGCCTCCTGGGTCAGGTAACCCAGCCTGCGGTGGCCGACCCGCCCGTCACGCTCGACCCGGGTGAAGGCCGCGTTGGCGTTCAGGACCCCGAAGCCGAAGACGACGGTCAGCAGGTCGGTCAGCGGCTCGCCGTCGGTGCGGCCCGGGTCGATCCGGTGCTCGGCGAGCAGCCGGACGTGCCCCAGCTCGTGGGCGACGGTGGCGACCAGCGCGACCGGGTCGGCGGCCAGCGCCTGGTCCACGGCGATCACCGGACGACCCCGCTCGATCCGGAAGTGGCCCGCAGCCCCGCTGGAGCGCACGGTCAGCCCCAGTTCGGCCGCCATCAGGTCGGCCCGCGGATCGTGCGGCTCCACCTCCACCAGCAGACCGGCCGGGTCCACCCCGAACGGTCCGCAGAGCCCGGCCACCAGCTCGCCGATCCGCTGCGCCGAACCGTCGAACGGCCCCGGGAAGTGCTCGGCGGTCGGCAGCACCGGCGGACGCAGCAGCACCCCGGCCCCGAACTCCGCCAGCAGCCAGGCCGTCGACTCCTCGATCCAGGCCCGCTCGCGCGGCCCGACCGGGCACCTCGCCGTACCGAACACCCGCCGCCCCCGTCGTCCGCCGCCGTCGTCCGCCGCCGTCGTCCGCCCCGTCGTCGCGGCGGCGGCCGCCCCCGCGACGACGGTGGTGCGGGTCAGTGCGCGGCGGCCTCCCAGTTCGCGCCGACGCCCACCGAGACGTCCAGCGGGGCCCGCAGCGGGTACGCCCCGGCCATCTGCGCGCGCACCAGTGCCTCGACCTGCTCCCGCTCGCCGGGCGCCAGCTCCAGCACGATCTCGTCGTGCACCTGGAGCAGCATCCGGGAGGCCAGCCCGGCCCGGGTGAGCTCCTCGTCGACCCGCAGCATGGCGATCTTGACGATGTCGGCCGCCGAGCCCTGGATCGGGGCGTTCAGGGCCATCCGCTCGGCCATCTCGCGGCGCTGGCGGTTGTCGCTGGTCAGATCGGGCAGGTAGCGGCGGCGGCCCAGCAGGGTCTCCGTGTACCCCACCGCACGGGCCTCCTCGACCACGCGCTGGAGGTACTCGCGCACCCCGCCGAAGCGCAGGAAGTAGGTGTCCATCAGGCCCTGCGCCTCGGCCGGCTTGATGCCGAGCTGCTGCGAGAGCCCGTACGCGGACAGGCCGTAGGCGAGGCCGTAGGACATCGCCTTGATCTTGCGGCGCATCTCGGCGTCGACCGCCTCCGGCTCGACCTCGAAGACCTGCGAGGCGACCGTGGTGTGCAGGTCCTCACCGCTCTCGAAGGCCTCGATCAGCGCCGCGTCCTCGGACAGGTGCGCCATGATCCGCAGCTCGATCTGGGAGTAGTCGGCGGTCAGCAGCGCCTCGTACCCCTCGCCGACCACGAAGGCGCGGCGGATCGCCCGGCCCTCCTCGGTGCGGACCGGGATGTTCTGCAGGTTCGGGTCCTGGGAGGACAGCCGGCCGGTGGCGGCCACCATCTGGTTGAAGGTGGTGTGGATCCGGCCCTGCGGCGAGACCGTCTTGAGCAGGCCCTCGACCGTGGTGCGCAGCTTGGCCTGGTCCCGGTGGCGCAGCAGGATGACCGGCAGCTCGTTGGTGGTCTGGCCGGCCAGCCACGTCAGCGCGTCGGCGTCGGTGGTGTAGCCGGTCTTGATCTTCTTGGTCTTGGGCAGCGCCAGCTCGCCGAACAGGATCTCCTGGAGCTGCTTGGGCGAGCCGAGGTTGAAGGGGTGGCCGGCGGCGGCGTGCGCCTCCTCGACGCAGCGCTGGATCTCGGCGGAGAACTGCGCCTCCAGGCCGGTCAGCCAGTCGCGGTCGGCGGCGATGCCGTAGCGCTCCATCCGGGCCAGCAGGGCGGCGATCGGCAGCTCCATGTCGTGGAACAGCTCGACCGCGCCGACCTCGGCCAGCCGGGTCTCGAACAGGGCGGCCAGGTCGAGGACGGCCCGGGCCTGCACCATCAGGGCCTGCGCGGCGGCGGTGCCGTCCTCCTCCTCCGCGTCGAAGGACAGCTGACCGGTCTCGGCGGCCGCCGCGGGGGCCAGTGACCGGGCCAGGTACTCCTCGGCCAGCACGTCCAGCGTGAAGGTGCGCCGGCCGGGCTTCTCCAGGTACGCGGCGAGCGCGGTGTCGGCGGTGACGCCCGCGATCTGCCAGCCGTGCTCGGCGAAGGCGCGCATCACGTGCTTGGCGATGTGCAGGGCCTTCGGGCGGGAGGCGTCGGCCAGCCAGGCGGTGAAGGCGTGGTCGTCGGCCTCGGCGAGCTGCGCCGGGTCGAACCAGGCGGCGGTGTCGCCGGCGGCGAGCGCGATCTCCTGGACCTCGCCGGAGCCGAGCGCCCAGCGGTGGACGGTGGCGATCGCGACCAGGCCCTTGCCGTGCTGGTCGAGCCAGCCGGCCAGGGCGCCGGGCTCGGTGAGCAGCTCGCCGTCGACGTCGAGGCCCGGGGAGGCCTCGGCGGCGGCCTCGGGCTCGGCGCCGGCCGGGTCGATGCCCTGGATGCGGTCGCGGAAGTTGGGGTTGCGGAACTCCAGGCTCTCCATGAGCCGGGCGACGGCGTCCTTGTCGAAGGGCTCGCGGCCGAGGTCGGCGACGCCGAGCGGCAGTTCGACGTCGCGGACCAGCTCGGTGAGGACGCGGTTGCGCCGGACGGAGTCCAGGTGCTCGCGGAGCTTCTCGCCGACCTTGCCCTTGACCTCGTCGGCCCGCTCGACCAGTTGCTCGAAGGAGCCGAACTGGTTGACCCACTTCGCGGCGGTCTTCTCGCCGACGCCGGGGATGCCGGGCAGGTTGTCGGACGGGTCGCCGCGCAGCGCGGCGAGGCCGGGGTACTGGGCCGGGGTCACGCCGTACTTCTCGGCGACCTTGTCCGGGGTGTAACGGGTGAGCTCGGAGACGCCCTTGGTCGGGTAGAGCACGGTGGTGTGCTCGGTGACCAGCTGGAGCGAGTCGCGGTCGCCGGTGACGATCAGCACCTCGAAGCCCTCGGCCTCGGCGGCGGTGACCAGGGTGGCGATCACGTCGTCGGCCTCGAAGCCCTCGACCGACAGCCGCCGGATGCTCATCGCGTCGAGCAGCTCGTGGATCAGGCCGATCTGGCTGCGGAACTCGTCCGGCGTCTTGGCGCGGTTGGCCTTGTAGTCCGGGAACTCGGCCGAGCGGAACGTCTGCCGCGAGACGTCGAAGGCCACCGCGAGGTGGGTGGGGCGCTCGTCCCGCACGGTGTTGGCCAGCATCGAGGCGAAGCCGTACACGGCGTTGGTCGGCTGGCCGGTGGTGGTGTTGAAGTTCTCCACGGGCAGGGCGTAGAACGCCCGGTAGGCCATCGAATGCCCGTCGAGCAGCATCAGCCGGGGCCGGCCACCCGCACCCTCGCCCGCGCCCTTGCCTGCACTCTGCGTAGCCACGTCCACGTCCGTCCTGCCGGTTCCACTGCCAGCAACAGATCCTATGGCCCGCCGCCGACAACGGACGTGAGGACGCAGACCACCGCCGCCGGGGGCCCCGGCCGCACCGGTCGTACGATCGCAGTCAGCACCATGCGATCCCTTCACAGCGGCAGGAGCGCCATGACCGACGAGGCCCCCGTACTCAACGTGCCCCAGGACGTGCTCGACCACTTCGCCAAGCTCGGCGTCAGCCCCGAGACGTTCTCCGGCGGCCACCTCGGCGACAAGCTCGGCCTCAAGGTCGTGGAGGCCTCACCGGACCGGGTGGTGGGCACCATGCCGGTGGACGGCAACCAGCAGCCGTACGGGCTGCTGCACGGCGGTGCCTCGGCGGCGCTGGCCGAGACGCTCGGCTCGATCGGGGCGATGCTGCACGCCGGCCCGGGCCGGTACGCGGTCGGGGTGGACCTGAACGCCACCCATCACCGGTCGGCCACCTCCGGGCAGGTGACCGGCGTGGCGACGGCGGTCTTCAAGGGTCGGACGGCCGCCACCTACGAGATCTCGATCACCGACGACACCGGCCGCCGGATCACCAGCTGCCGGCTGACCTGCATGCTGCGGGATCTGTAGCGGCCCGGATCCGCGGCCGCCGCGATCCGTGTCGGCAGGGCCAACTACCCGTCCCCGCCCCCTCGTTCGAACGCCGGTTTGATCCCCGCCCGGCCGGGGCAGGCCATGGCCAGACGAGGGGGCGGTGGCATGTCCGGCACAGGGCGGGAACGCGGCGCGGGGCCACCCGCCGGCCGCGGCTCCCTCGGGCCGGTGGAGGCCGCCCGGGGCACCGTCGAGGCCGGGCCGACCGGCCACCGTCCGACCCACCGCCGACCGCACCCGGCGGACCTGACCCGACGTCAGAAGTACGCCCTGGCCACCCTGCTGCTGGCCGCGGCCACCCTGCCGGCCACCGGGCACGCCGGCAGCCGTCCCGAACAGGCGGCCAACTCCCCGCCCCCGTACCCGGCCCAGATCACCCACTTCCGCTACGCCGGGACGGGCCCGGCCGCGGTGGCCGGCGGCGACGGCTTCGCGCTGCGGGTGACCGTCCGCAACGACGGGCCCGGGCCGGTGGAGCTGGTCGCCGTCCGGCAGAGCTACCGGGGTGTCGAGGTGACGGCGCCGGGCGCCCTCCCGCGCCGGCTGGATCCGGGCGTTACGGCCGTGGTCGAGGTGGTGTTCCGGGTGACCGACTGTGCCCAGGCGCCGCCGGACGCGGGCATGCCCTTCCTGGATGTAACGCTGCGTAACACGCGTGCAATCCAGACCCTGAGCCAGATCCTCGGCGACGCCTACGCGGGAGATCTGTCGCGAAACCTCCATATCGCCTGCCCGGATTCCGATAACCGAACAGGGATGCCCGTTCCGCCCTTCCCGGACGTAGTCGTCCGATAACCGGACATTCCTTGGGTGAGCAGGGAATCCGGCCCGACAGCCTTCCACAGGACGAGACGAGGAGCGCTATTCGGAGCCCCCAAACGGCGAACGGCTCAGCATGTGAGATTTTCGCCGGGGGTACTCATAACAAGAGAATCACAGCATGTCCGGACCTCTGCCCCAGCCGCCGAACCCGTTCTAGAGTCACGGCCAGTCACCGCGCCAACCGATTGGGCCCAGGCCCAGCGCGCGACCCGGCCGCCGCCATCTCTGGCGCCGCGCCTTCCTGATCCAGAAGGGGACCCTCGTGCGTAAGAGTTCACTGCTTGTCGTGAGCATTGCCGTCACCGGAGCTCTCACCCTCTCCGCGTGCGGCTCGCGTGGTGAGAAGAAGGCCGGCGACGACGCCAGCGGCAGCACTGTCGTGACCATCGGTGTCGACGCGCCGCTCACCGGCCCGCTCGCTCCCCTCGGCCTCGGCATCCAGCACTCCGCGGAGCTCGCCGCGAAGATCGCCAACGACACCAAGGAAGTTCCGGGCGTCACGTTCAAGGTCAAGGCCCTCGACGACAAGAAGTCGCCGCAGGAAGGCCAGTCCAACGCCACCGCCCTGGTCGCCGACAAGACCGTGCTCGGCGTGGTCGGCCCGCTCAACTCCGGTGTCGCCCAGTCGATGCAGCAGATCTTCGAGACCGCCAACCTGGCCGAGGTCTCCCCCGCGAACACCAACCCCGCCCTGACCCAGGGCGAGAAGTTCGAGACCGAGAAGAAGCGCCAGTTCAAGAGCTACTTCCGGACCGCCACCACCGACGCCATCCAGGGCCCCTTCGCCGCTCAGTACGCCTACAACGACCTGAGCAAGAAGAAGGCGTACCTGATCGACGACAAGAAGACCTACGGCGTCGGCCTGGTCGCCGCCTTCCAGAAGGAGTTCACCAAGCTCGGCGGTTCCGTCGCGGGCAGCGACCACATCGACGAGAACAACCTGGACTTCTCGGCCGTCGTCACCAAGGCCAAGGCCGCCGGCGCCGACATCATCTACTACGGCGGCGAGTACCCGCAGTCCGGCCCGCTCAGCGACCAGCTGAAGAAGGCCGGCGTCACCGTCCCGGTCATGGGCGGCGACGGCATGTACGACCCCGAGTACATCAACAAGGCCAACAAGAACGCCGAGGGTGACCTCGCCACCTCGGTCGGCGCCCCGGTCGAGACCCTCGACTCGGCCAAGAAGTTCGTCGCCGACTACGCCGCCGCGAAGTACGCCGACCCGTACGCGGCCTACGGCGGCTACTCCTACGACGCCGCCTGGTCCATCGTCCAGGGCGTCAAGGCCGTCGTCGCCGCCAACAACGGCAAGCTGCCCGACGGCGCCCGCGGCAAGGTCGTGGAGGCCCTCAGCAAGGTCAGCTTCGACGGTGTGACCGGCAAGGTCGCCTTCGACGAGTACGGCGACGCCGTCAACAAGCAGCTCACCGTCTACGTCGTCAAGAACGGCGCCTGGACGGTCGCCAAGTCCGGCACCTACTCCGGCTGACCCGGACCCGGACCCGCCCCGCGGTGACCGCACGGCACCGCGGGGCCGCACCACGAACCACCGGCACCACACAACGAACCACCAGGCGGGGGGCGCTGCGAACCAGCGCCCCCCGCTGTACATCCTCTGTACGCCACCCGGTTCGAGCCGACCCCCACAGCGAACCCACCCACCGAACCCCCTCGGAGGCCCAGCGGTGCACCAACTGCCGCAGCAGCTGGCCAACGGCCTGATTCTCGGCGCCCTTTACGGGCTGATCGCGATCGGCTACACAATGGTCTACGGCATTGTCCAGCTCATCAACTTCGCCCACGGCGAGATCTTCATGACAGGTGGGTTCGGCGCCCTCACCACCTACCTCATCCTCCCGTCCGGCACCAGTCTGTGGCTGGCCCTGCCCCTGATGCTGGTCGGCGGCGTCATCGTCGCCGTCCTGATCGCCGTCGCCGCCGAGCGCTTCGCCTACCGGCCGCTGCGCGGGGCCCCCAAGCTCGCACCGCTGATCACCGCGATCGGTCTGTCGATCGCCCTCCAGCAGCTCGTCGAGCAGTTCTACCCCGGCGCCAAGTCCGGCCGCAGCTTCCCGCAGCTCCCGGGTGGCCCCTACGTCTTCGGGCCGATCACGCTGCAGCCCGCCGACTTCTACCTCTTCATCGCCGCCCCGCTCTGCATGGGCGCGCTCGCCGCCTTCGTCGGCAAGACCCGCACCGGCCGCGGCATGCAGGCCACCGCGCAGGACCCCGACACCGCCAAGCTCATGGGCATCAACACCGACCGCATCATCGTGATCGCGTTCGCCCTCGGTGCCGCCTTCGCCGCCGTCGCCTCCATCGGCTGGGGCCTGCGCTACGGCCAGGTCGCCCCCGCGATGGGCTTCCTCGCCGGCCTCAAGGCCTTCACCGCGGCCGTCCTCGGCGGCATCGGCAACATCTACGGCGCCATGCTCGGCGGCCTCGTGCTCGGCGTCGCGGAGGCCATGGCCACCGCGTACATCCAGGAAGTCCCCGGCATGCAGCAGCTCGGCGGCGGCTCCTGGGCCAACGTCTGGGCCTTCGTCCTGCTCATCGTCGTCCTCCTCGTCAGACCACAGGGTCTGCTCGGGGAACGCGTCGCGGACCGAGCCTGAGGAAGCGGGAGACCCACACCATGAGCACCATCACGCGCCGTGCCGTCCCGATGCCCCCGGTCGCCGCCAAGGCCCTGGTCGCCGTCGGCGGTCTGGCCACCGCCGCCAGCACCATGATCCACTGGACCTACACCGCCGAGTTCCCCGGTGACCTCACCGTCGACGGCTACCCCGGCGGCCTGCAGATCCTGACCCTGGTCGCCGGCCTGCTCACCGCCGCGTTCGCCCTCCCCCTGTACGGGGTCAAGGGCACCCGCTGGCTCAGCCCCGCCGGCCCCGAGGCCGCCGCGCTGATCCTCGCCGTCGCCGGCTTCGCCACCACCTGGTTCACCGTCATCGCCATCAGCGTCGAGCTCGGCGGCGTCGCCAACCTCGAACCCGGCGGCGCCATCGCCGCCGTGGCCTCGCTGATCCCGCTGATCGGCGCCCTCGGCCTGCCGCAGCAGAGCAGCGTCACCCCGGCACCGGAGACCAGGAACCCGCTGGTCACCCTCCGCCACATCGCCGGCTCCCTCGGCCGCCTGATCGGCCCCCGCCCCGACCTGCGGCCCGCACCGCCGCAGAACCGCTGGGTCGAGGTCCTGATCATCATCGGCGCGGCCGCCGTCGGCCTCACCGTCTTCACCTACGGCATCACCACCGAGTACGGCGAGCTGTTCATCGGCTTCATGATCCTCACCGCCATCGGCAGCTGGGCGCTGCTGCGCGGCGGCCTGCTCGGGCAGCTCACGGCGATCACCGCCCGGCACCGCGGCACCACCACCGCCGCCGCCTTCGCCGCGGCCGCCGCCTTCCCGTTCACCCAGACCGACGACCACTTCGCCACCGTCGGCGTCAACATCCTGATCTTCGCCACCGTCGCCCTCGGCCTCAACGTCGTCGTCGGCCTGGCCGGTCTGCTCGACCTCGGCTACGTCGCCTTCCTCGGCGTCGGCGCCTACGCCGCCGCCCTGGTCTCCGGCTCCAGCTCCTCCCCGGTCGGCCTGCACTTCCCGTTCTGGGCCGCCGCCCTGACCGGCATGGCCGCCGCCCTGGTGTTCGGCGTCGTCATCGGCGCACCGACCCTGCGCCTGCGCGGCGACTACCTCGCCATCGTCACCCTCGGCTTCGGTGAGATCTTCCGCATCGCCGTCAACAGCCTCGACGGCATCTCCGGCCCCAAGGTCACCAACGGCCCCAACGGCATCCGCAACATCCCCGACCTCGACATCCTCGGGTTCAACTTCGGCGCCGAGCACACCTTCGGGTCCTTCACCCTCGGCCGGTTCGCCAACTACTTCCTGCTGATGCTCCTGGTCACCGCCTTCGTCGTGATCATCTTCAGCCGGGCCAACGACTCCCGGATCGGCCGCGCCTGGGTCGCCATCCGCGAGGACGAGACCGCCGCCCAGGCCATGGGCATCAACGGCTTCAAGCTCAAGCTGCTCGCCTTCGCCCTCGGCGCCGCGCTCGCCGGCCTCGCCGGCACCGTCATGGCCCACGTCAGCTACAGCGTCGTCCCCGACCCGTACCAGTTCGCCGGACCGGTCCCGCCCAACAGCGCCTTCCTGGTCGCCGCGGTCGTCCTCGGCGGCATGGGCACCATCAGCGGACCGCTCGTCGGCGCCACCCTGCTCTACCTGATCCCGGAGAAGCTGGTCTTCCTCAAGAACTACCAGCTGCTCGTCTTCGGCATCGCCCTCGTCCTGCTCATGCGCGTCCGCCCGGAAGGCCTCATCGCCAACCGCCGCGCCCAGCTGGAGTTCCACGAGGACGCCGCCGACTCGCCGCCGCCCGCAACGGCCGGCGAGCCCGCACTCACCAAGGCAGGGGCGTGACCCGCACCATGACCACCAGCACCGTCCCCGCCCCGCGCCCCGCCGACAACGCGGACACCACCCCGATCCTCGAAGCCACCGGCGTCATCATGCGCTTCGGCGGCCTCACCGCCGTCAACGACGTCAACCTCACCGTCAACAGCGGCGAGATCGTCGGCCTGATCGGCCCCAACGGCGCCGGCAAGACCACCTTCTTCAACTGCCTCACCGGCCTCTACGTCCCCACCGAGGGCACCGTCCGGTACAAGGGCACCGTCCTGCCGCCCAAGCCCCACCTCGTCACCCAGGCCGGCATCGCCCGCACCTTCCAGAACATCCGGCTGTTCGCCAACATGACCGTCCTGGAGAACGTCCTGGTCGGCCGGCACACCCGGACCAAGGAAGGCCTCTTCTCCGCCATCCTGCGCGGCCCCGGCTACCGCCGCGCCGAGGCCGAGAGCCGCGAAAAGGCCATGGAACTCCTGGAGTTCTGCGGCCTCGCCCACAAGGCCGAGCACCTGGCCCGCAACCTCCCCTACGGCGAGCAGCGCAAGCTGGAGATCGCCCGGGCCCTGGCCAGCGACCCAGGCCTGCTGCTCCTCGACGAGCCCACCGCCGGCATGAACCCGCAGGAGACCCGCGCCGCCGAGGAGCTGGTCTTCGCGATCCGCGACAAGGGCATCGCGATCCTGGTCATCGAGCACGACATGCGGTTCATCTTCAACCTGTGCGACCGCACCGCCGTCCTCGTCCAGGGCCAGAAGATCGTCGAGGGCGACCGCGAGACCGTCCAGGGCGACGAGCGCGTCATCACCGCCTACCTCGGTGCGCCGCTCGAAGGGGCCACCGAGACCCCGGCAGCAAGCACGGACACCAGCACGGAGGCAGACCAGTGACCGCGCTCCTTGAGGTCGAGGACCTCCGCGTCTCGTACGGCAAGATCGAAGCCGTCAAGGGCATCAGCTTCACCGTCAACCAGGGCGAGGTCACCACCCTGATCGGCACCAACGGCGCCGGCAAGACCACCACCCTGCGCACCCTCTCCGGGCTGCTCCGGCCGACCTCCGGCAAGATCACCTTCGAGGGCAAGCCGCTCACCGCGGTCCCCGCCCACAAGATCGTCTCGCTCGGGCTGGCCCACTCCCCCGAGGGGCGGCACATCTTCCCCCGGATGAGCATCGAGGAGAACCTCCTCCTCGGCGCCTTCCTCCGCAAGGACACCCCCGGCATCACCGAGGACGTCGAGCGCGCCTACACGCTCTTCCCGATCCTCGGCGAGCGCCGCAAGCAGGCCGCCGGCACCCTGTCCGGCGGCGAGCAGCAGATGCTCGCCATGGGACGCGCCCTGATGTCCCGTCCGAAGCTCCTCATGCTGGACGAGCCCTCCATGGGCCTGTCCCCGCTGATGATGCAGAAGATCATGGCGACCATCGTGGAGCTCAAGGCCGCGGGCACCACCATCCTGCTCGTCGAGCAGAACGCCCAGGCCGCCCTGTCCCTCTCCGACCAGGGCTACGTCATGGAGACCGGCCGCGTCGTGCTCACCGGCACCGGTGCCGACCTGCTCCACGACGAGTCGGTGCGCAAGGCGTACCTCGGCGAGGACTGAGCAACACCCGCACGCGCGAAGGGCCCCGCCGGACGGCGGGGCCCTTCGCCGTCCGCCCCGGGGCGGCGCGGCACGCCCCGGACCTGGACCGGGCCCGGACAGCGCTCCGCCCCGCCGGAGGCGGCCCGGCGGGGCGGAGCGGAGTGGAGCGGGACGGGTCGGCGACGTGCCGTCAGGCCTCGGACTCGGCCTTCTTGCGGTCCTGGGCGTCGCCCTCCTCGATCACGGCCTGCGCGACGGCGGCCATGGTCATCCGGCGGTCCATCGAGGTCTTCTGGATCCAGCGGAACGCGGCCGGCTCGGTCAGCCCGAACTTGGTCTGCAGCACGCTCTTCGCCCGGTCCACCAGCTTGCGGGTCTCCAACCGCTGGGTGAGATCCGCGATCTCCTCCTCCAGCGTCCGCATCTCGGTGTAGCGGGAGACCGCCATCTCGATCGCCGGCACCAGGTCGCTCTTGCTGAACGGCTTCACGATGTACGCCATCGCACCAGCGTCCCGGGCACGGTCCACCAGCTCGCGCTGCGAGAAGGCGGTCAGCATCAGGACGGGGGCGAGATGGGCCTCGTGGATCTGCTCGGCCGCCGAGAGGCCGTCCAGGACGGGCATCTTCACGTCCAGGATCGCCAGGTCGGGCCTGAGCTCCTCGACCAGCCGCACCGCGGTCGCACCGTCCCCCGCCTCGCCGACGACGGTGTAGCCCTCCTCCTCCAGCATCTCCTTCAGATCGAGGCGGATCAGGGCCTCGTCCTCGGCGATGACGATGCGGGTGATCTGGGGCAGATCGGGCTCAAGCGGCTGGGGCTGCTCGTCGGCGGTGCTCACGGGGCTCCTCGTTCCGGCGGGGTACTGCATGCACGAGCCTACCTAGACACGGTATGTTGGTGTCACACCGGGAGGCCATCCGCCTTCGAAGTGTAGGCCCCGATAGCCCAATTGGCATGAGGCAATGGTCTCAAACACCATACAGTGTGGGTTCGAATCCCACTCGGGGCACTTAACCTTCGATTTCAAGGTCGTAAGTCAAGCGAGGATCTTCATCACCTCGGGTGAATATCGGCGATTACCCACTCCGAATGGATGACTCGCCGCAAGCCTCGCTCCCATGCACGATCTCAGCGTGAGGCAGCACGCCGTCTCATTGCTCCGCAACGGGTGCCGCAATGTCGAGGTGGCCGAACGGTGCGGTGTACCCGTCGGGACCGTCGCGCGCTGGAAACACGCGGACCTCTCACGACGGCACGCACTACCCGGGCGGAGGCCGTCGACCTGCCTCCACTGCCACGGTGACCCTCTGGACCGCTCCGCCTACAGCTATCTGCTCGGGCTCTACCTGGGCGACGGGTACATCGTCCAGCCCAGGCAGCACCGCGCGCACAGCCTCGCCATCACCTGTGACGACAAATGGCCCGGACTGATGAACGAGGTCGAGCACACCATACGACTGGTGCTGCCGAACAACACGCCGTGCCGGGTCAGCCGGGGCGGGTGCCACGACGTGAAGGTGTACTCGAAGCATCTGCCCTGCTACTTCCCGCAGCACGGACCCGGCAAGAAGCACGAGCGCCCGATCGTCCTCGCCCCGTGGCAGCAGGAGATCGTGACGGCCCATCCCTGGAGATTGGTCCGAGGCCTGATCCACTCGGACGGGTGCCGGATCACCAACTGGGCCACGCGTACGGTCGCCGGTGCGACCCGGCGCCACGAGTATCCCCGGTATTTCTTCACCAACACCTCGGCCGACATCGTCCGTCTGTTCACCGACACCCTGGATGCCGTGGGTGTCGAGTGGAAGGCCTGCCGGCGCGCCGGCGGAGCGGTCAACGTCTCCGTCGCCCGGCGGGCGTCCGTGGCGTTGCTGGACGAGCACGTCGGCGCGAAGTGGTGACGGCGCGGCCCTCCCCCCGGAGGGCCGCGCCGTCGGCCGGTGGGGCGGCGGGTCAGTCCACGGGGCCGCTAGCCTTGACCCCGGTGGCGGGCAGGACGGCGGTGGCGGGGGCGGCGGTTCCCCGGTCGGGGTCGGTGACGGTGAGGGTGTAGTCGCCGTCGGTGGCGCCGGGGAAGACGAACCAGGCGACCTGGTCCTGCCGGGTCGGGCGGTCGGGGTAGATGGCCTCGATGGGGGCGACGGTGGGGCCGACCTCCTGGCCGTTGGGGAGCCGCAGGCGCAGGCTTCCCCCGTCGAGGGCCATGCCGGCCGGTCCGACCTGGCCGTTCAGGTCGAAGACGAGGAGCAGGCCGCGCTGGCCGAGGGTGAGGGCGCCGCTGCCGTTTCCGCCGCCGACGTCGGCGCGCAGCTGGGCGGACTTGAGGGTGAGGGTGAGCCGTCCGGAGGTGAGGGCGGGCTTGGCGGGGAGCTTGAGGTCGACGGGGGCGAGGGTGACGGCGGGCCGGCCGCCGGTGCCGAGGGGGACGACGGACTGGGCCTGGCCGGAGTCGCCGAGGACGAGGGAGGCGCCGTCGAAGCCGAAGGGGCCGGTGCCGGTGAAGGTGATCTGCAGCGGGTTGGTGGCGCCGGGGGTGGGCGGGACGGCGCTGCCGTGGTCGCCGGTGAGCGGGGTTCCGCCGATGTCGATGGCGATGTCGGGCCAGTCGCGGACGGCGGTGGTCCGGAAGGTGTTGGTGACGGTGGTGGCGAGGGTGACCTCGAACCGTTCGCCGTCGGGGTCGGGGTCGGGGGTGTAGGTGGCGGTCTTGACGTCGAAGCGCAGGCCGCCCCAGTAGGCGGTCCTGCCGATGGTGACGGTGCCGGCCTTCGCGGCGGCGGGCGTGCCGGTGGCGGCGCCCGGGGCGGCGGTGCCGGCGGCCGGGGTGGTGGCGGCCGGGGCCGGGGCGGGGTCGGCGTGGTCCTCGGGTCCGCAGGCGGTGGCGAGGCCTGCGGCGAGGAGGGCTGCGGCGAGGGCGAGGGCGGTGGATCTGCGCGGTCTGCTGCTGCTCATGGCGGGTCGGTCCCCCTGTGGGCGGCCCTGCTGCCGGGCCGGTCGAGGGGAACGTACCCGGGCGGCCGCAGGGTCGGTCCGGCTGTGACGGGATGGGGACGGTACCGGTGCGCGGCGGCCGTGATCGGTGCGGAAACGTGAAGCGCCGCCCCCTCCCAAAGGGGCGGCGCCTCAGCGGTGATGGTGCCCGGGTGGTGCGGTGTTCAGCGGTGCGGTGTTCAGCGGTGCGGTGGTGCGGTGGTCGGCGGTGCGCCGTTGGGTGGCGCGGTGGTCAGTTGTCGAGTTCGCCGACGTGGTGGACCCGGACCAGGTTGGTGGAGCCGGCCAGTCCGGGCGGTGAGCCGGCGGTGATGATGACGATGTCGCCCTTCCGGCAGCGACCGAGGCTCAGCAGCTGGGCGTCGACCTGGGCGACCATCTCGTCGGTGGTGGGGACGAACGGGCCGAGGAAGGTCTCCACGCCCCAGGTGAGGGCGAGTTGGCTGCGGACGGCGGGCTCGTAGGTGAAGGCGAGCACGGGGATGGGCGAGCGGGAGCGGGTGAGCCGGCGGGCGGTGTCGCCGCTCTGGGTGAAGGCGATCAGGTACTTGGCCTCCAGGAAGTCGCCGATCTCGGCGGCGGCCCTGGCCACGGCGCCGCCCTGGGTGCGGGGCTTGTTGCGCTCGGTCAGCGGCGGGAGGCCGGCGGCGAGGACGTCGGCCTCGGCGGCCTCGATGATGCGGCTCATGGTCTTGACGGTCTCGACCGGGTACTTGCCGACGGAGGTCTCGCCGGAGAGCATCACGGCGTCGGTGCCGTCCAGGACGGCGTTGGCGACGTCGGAGGCCTCGGCGCGGGTGGGCCGCGACGCGTTGATCATCGAGTCGAGCATCTGGGTGGCGACGATGACCGGCTTGGCGTTGCGCTTGGCCAGCTTGACCGCGCGCTTCTGGACGATCGGCACCTGCTCCAGCGGGAGTTCGACGCCGAGGTCGCCGCGGGCGACCATGATGCCGTCGAAGGCGTCGACGATGGATTCGAGGTTCTCGACGGCCTGCGGCTTCTCGATCTTGGCGATGACGGGGAGGGTCCGGCCCTCCTCGGCCATGATCCGGTGCACCTCGTCGATGTCCTTGGCGCTGCGCACGAAGGACAGGGCGATCAGGTCGGCGCCGGTCCGCAGGGCCCAGCGCAGGTCGGCGACGTCCTTGTCGCTGAGCGCGGGCACGGAGACGGCGACGCCGGGGAGGTTGAGACCCTTGTGGTCGGAGATCAGGCCGCCCTCGATGACGATGCAGTGCACCCGGGGGCCCTCGACGTGGGTGACTTCGAGGCAGACCCGGCCGTCGTCGATCAGGATGCGCTCGCCGCGGGAGACGTCGGCGGCGAGGCCCTTGTAGGTGGTGCCGCAGATGTCGCGGTCGCCCGCGACGTCCTCGACGGTGATGGTGAACTCGTCGCCGCGTTCAAGAAGTACAGGCCCATCGGCGAAGGTGTCCAGGCGGATCTTCGGGCCCTGGAGGTCGACGAGGATGCCGACGCTGCGGCCGCTCTCGTCGGAGGCCTTGCGGACCCGGCGGTAGCGTTCCTCGTGCTCCAGTTGCGATCCGTGGCTGAGGTTGAATCGGGCGATGTCCATTCCGGCGTCGACCAGGGCCTTGATCTGGTCGTACGAGTCGGCGGCCGGCCCGAGAGTACAGACGATTTTTGCTCGGCGCATACCTCTAGAGCGTAGGCATTACCGGTGCGTAACAACGAAGTTCCGGCCGTTGGACCGGTGGCTGTTGCAGAAAGTTTTGATTAACAAACTGACACATCGTGACCTGCCGTGCGGTGAGTTGGAGTTACCGCCGATGGACGGACTCCCGCGAGCTGCGCGGACGCCCGTGCCGGGGCGTGCGGCCCGCGGTTCGGGTGAGACACCGACGGCGCGGTTGACGCACGGACGTACGGGGGCAGGGTCGCGGTGTCACGCCGGGGTCGCCAAGAACTCACCTGCCGGAAACGTCGGGGGGCTGGTCCCCGGACGTTTCGCCGGGCAGACTTCTACGCGCGTCACAACATGCCCCTGTCAGCCCCGCTGACGGTCCGTCCGCCCCCGTGGGAGTCGTCCATGCCGTTGAACCGCCGAGACTTCGTGACCCGCTCCGCCGCGACGGCGGCCGGCGCCGCACTGGTCGGCGCCGTCCCCGTCGTCGCCGCCACCCCGGCGGCCGCCCAGGGCGCGGACGAGGCGGCGCGCCGGGCGCCGGTCAAGGAGTCCTTCACCGTGATGGGCACCACCGACCTGCACGGCCACGTGCTCAACTGGGAGTACTTCACCGACTCCGAGTACGACGACAAGGCGAAGAACGACGTCGGCCTGGCGAAGATCTCCACCCTGGTGAAGCAGGTCCGGGAGGAGAAGGGCTGCCACCGCACCCTGCTGATCGACGCCGGCGACACCATCCAGGGCACCCAGCTCTCGTACTACTTCGCGCGGGTCGAGCCGATCACCGGCAAGCGCGGGCCGAAGCACCCGATGGCGGCCGCGATGAACGCGATCGGCTACGACGCGGCCGCGCTCGGCAACCACGAGTTCAACTACGGCATCCCGGTGCTGCGCGCGTACGAGAAGCAGCTCGACTTCCCGCTGCTGGGCGCCAACGCGCAGGACGCGAAGAGCGAGCGGCCGGCCTTCCCGCCGTACGTCATCAAGGAGTTGCGACTGGGCCACGGGCGGGCACTGCGGGTCGGCATCCTGGGCCTGACCAATCCGGGCATCGCGATCTGGGACAAGGCGAACGTCGCGGGCCAGCTGGTCTTCCCGGGCATCGTCGAGATGGCGAAGAAGTACGTGCCGCGGCTGCGGGCGGCCGGCGCGGACGTCGTCGTGGTGGCCTCGCACTCGGGCATGGACGAGGTCTCCTCCTACGGCGACCAGCTGCCCTGGCCGGAGAACGCCTCGGTGCAGCTGGCCGAGACCGTGCCGGGCGTGGACGCGGTGCTGGTCGGCCACGCGCACAAGGAGATCCCGCAGCGGCTGGTGGTCAACAAGACCACCGGGAAGACCGTGGTGCTCTCCGAGCCGCTGTGCTGGGGCGAGCGGCTGACCTGCTTCGACTTCGAGGTCGAGTACCAGCGCGGCGCGTGGACGGTCAGCTCGGTCAGCTCGCGTGTGCTCAACTCCAACACCGTGCCGGAGGACCCGGCGATCGTGAAGCTGATCGGCGCCCAGCACCGCAAGGTGGTCGCCTACGTCAACCAGGTGATCGGCACCAGCAAGACCGAACTCTCCATCGCGGAGGCCCGGTTCAGGGACGTCCCGATCATCGACCTGATCGGCCGGGTGCAGGCCGACGCCGTCCGCACGGCGCTCGCCGCCACCCCGTACGCCGCCCTGCCGGTGCTGGCGCAGGCCGCGCCGTTCAACCGGACGGCGCTGATCCCGGCCGGCCAGGTGAAGCTGCGGGACGCCGCCGGGCTGTACATCTACGAGAACACCCTGGAGGCCCGGCTGATGACCGGCGCCCAGATCAAGGACTACCTGGAGTACTCCGCCCGGTACTTCGCCCCGCGGGCGCCCGGCGACGCGATCGACCCGGATACCCTGACCAACCAGCAGAACATCCCGGACTACAACTACGACTCCGTGTACGGCGTCTCGTACGACATCGACCTCACCCGGCCGGTCGGCTCCCGGATCACCGGCCTGTCGTACGACGGCAAGCCGGTCGACCCGGCGGCGCAGTTCGTGCTGGCGGTCAACAACTACCGGGCCAACGGCGGCGGCAACTTCCCGCACGTGGCGGCGGCGACCAAGGTCTGGTCGAACTCGGACGAGATCCGCAACACCATGATCGCCTGGGTGAAGGCCAAGGGCGTGATCGACCCCGCGGAGATCAGCGGCGGCACCTGGCGCCTGGTGCGGGCGGGCGTCCCGCTGTTCTGACCGGACGCGTCACTCCCGCATGGGCGACGGGGGCGAGCCGGGCAGCCGGCCGCCCCCGCCGTCGTCGTCCGCTCGGAAGTCCGCGCGGAAAGTCCGCGCGGACGGGCCGCTCCGGAGGCCAGGATGGAGGCCGGTGGGCGACCGGGGCGACCGGGGCCGGCGGATCCGGGAGGGGCGGGATGATCTTCGATACCGAGCGGTTGACGGTCCGGCTGTGGACGGCGAGCGACGTGGACCGGGCGTTCGACCTGTACGGCCGCTGGGAGGTGGCCCGCTGGCTGGGATCGACCCCGCGCGCGCTGACGGACCGGGAGCAGGCGCAGACCCTGGTGGAGCGGTTCCGGAGCCGCTCCGCCGACCCGCGGTTCGGCTGCTGGGCGGTCGAGGTCCGCGACAGCGGATTGGTGGCGGGCACCGTCCTGCTGGTGCCGATCCCGGACGGCGGCGGGGAGGTGGAGGTCGGCTGGCACTTCCACCCGGACTGCTGGGGCCGGGGGTACGCCACCGAGGCGGCCCGGGGCGCGCTGGCGAAGGGCTTCGCCGAGGGCCTCTCGGAGGTCTTCGCGGTCACGTACCCCGACAACGCTCCCTCCCAGGCGGTCTGCCGCCGACTGGGCATGGAGCCGCTGGGGCGCACCGACCGCTGGTACGGCACGGAGCTGGAGGCGTTCCGGCTGACGGCTTGCGGCTGACAATCAACAGCTGACGACTGACAACTATCGAAATCTGTCAGCCGATCAGCCCCCGCAGCGTGCCGTGGCGGACCCCCCGATCGTCGACCGCCTGGACGCCGACGAACGGGTCACGCCGGTCGAGCAGCCACCCGTTGGGCCGGCACCGCTCACCGGGACGGCCGAGGGCGCGACCAGGCCCTCCGGGAGTTCCGTCAGGTGCCGGGCGGACGGCGACACGGACGGCGACATGGACGGCTCGCTGATCAGGACGACGTAGAGCAGCGAGCCGAGCAGGGTGAGCCTGAGCTGGCCGGCCGGCAGCCCGGTGGCGCACCTGCGGCGGCGAACAGCGGGCCCGGCACGCTGCCCACGGGGGCCGACCTCCAGGACGGACGACGGCAGCGCCCCGGGGAGACGCCGTGGTGGCGCCGTGGTGGCGCCGTGCGGTTCCCCGACGTACGCCCTGGTCAGGCCGCCGGCGGTGTGCCGCGTTCCTCGGCGGGCCCGCCGAGCCGTTCGATCAGCAGCAGGGCCGGGACGGCGGCGAGGCTGAGCCCGCCGAGCAGCGCCCAGGGCCAGGCCGGGCCGCGGGCGAGCAGCAGGGTGAGCAGCCAGGGGGCGGCGGTCTGGCCGACCGTCCAGGAGAGCTGGTAGACGGCGAGGTAGCGACCGCGCAGCCGGGGGTCGGCGAGGCGGACGCTGAGCTCCTCGGAGTACGGGGAGGCGACGGTCTCGGCGAGGTTGTAGACCAGCATGGCGAGGTGGGCGCCGGCCACCGCGGCCCAGCCGGGGGCGGCGGAGAGCAGGGCGAAGAGGGCGAAGGCGAGGACGTTGAGGAGCGACCCGGCGGCGATCACCCGGGTGGGGCGGAAGCGTGCCAGGCGGCGGGCGACGGCGGTCTGGGTGAGGACGATCTGCGCGCTGTTGAGGAACAGCAGGGAGCCGGCCAGCCAGGCCTGCTGGTGCAGGCCCTCGGTGAGGTAGAGGGCGAGCAGCAGGCTGAGGACGAGCGAGGCGAAGACGAAGCTGAGGTTGACGGCGACGAGCAGCAGGTAGCGGCGGTCGCGCAGGACGGTGCGGTAGCTGCCGAGGTCGTCGTCGGGGGCGGGGGCGGGGGCGTTGAGGGGGCGCCAGGTGGCGAGCAGCAGGGCGGCGAGGGCGAAGCTGGCGGCGTTGCCGAGGACGGTGGCGCGCAGTCCGTCGGTGCCGCCGAGGGCGAGCAGGAGGGCGCCGGCGGCGCCGCCGAGGGCGAGGCCGCCGTTGCGCAGGGCTCCGACGAGGGCGAACCAGCGGGGGCGGTCGTCGGGGTGGGCGGCGAGGACGACCAGGCCGGTGCTGGCGGTCCAGTAGGCGGCGGTGCCGATCTGGGCGAGGAAGACGACGGTGACGATCTGCCAGGTCTGGTGGGCGGTGAGGAAGGCGGTGTGGGCGAGGGCGGAGAGCAGGTTGGCGGTGGCGGCGACGCGGCGGGCGCCGTAGCGGTCGATGAGGGGGCCGGTGAGGAGGGCGGTGGGCAGGGCGAGGAGGCGGGCGAGGCTGATGGCGGCGCCGATGGCGGGCAGGCCGAGGGTGGTGGTGCGGGCGAAGTAGACGACGGTGAAGGCGAGCAGGAGTCCGCTGCCGAGGCTGTCGATGAGGTGGGCGCCGAGGAGGCCTCGTCCGCGGGCGGTGTTCGGGCGGGTGCGGGGTGGCGGCATGATCGTGCTGGTCATGCGGCGATCCTCCGGCGGCCGGTCGGGGGTGCCCATTGATTTCGTGTGGGTGGAATCCTCGGAGGGGTGGATGCTGACGCTGGCGTTCTCGGCGCAGGACGTGGCGCTGACCCGGTTCGCGTGTTCGCCGCTGTGGGAGGTGGCCAACAGCGTGCAGGTGCTGAAGGAGCCGGGTGAGCACGCGGTGCACCTGCCGTGGGTGCGGCAGGTGCGGGCGCGGCTGGCGGGGGTGGGGTTCGAGTTGCTGGACCAGTTGGTGCCGGTGCCGACGGTGTACACGCCGGACTTCCTGACGCCGGTGCCGCCGGGCTGGTCGCCGTCGCTGGAGGAGGAGTTGGCGCGGTTGGTGGCGACGGCGCCGGAGCAGGTCCGGGTGGATCTGGACCGGTTCGAGGGGCCGTTGCCGCCGCTGGTGGCGGCTCTGCGGGCGGATCCGGTGGCGGGTCTGGCGCGGTTGGCCGGGGAGGTGCGGGCGTACTGGGCGGCTGCGGTGGAGCCGTACTGGCCGCGGATCGTGCGGTTGGTGGAGGGCGAGGTGCTGCGCCGGGCGCGGCAGATGTCGGTGGGCGGACCGGCGGCGCTGTTCGAGGACCTGCATCCGCGGGTGTCGTGGGAGGCGGGCAGGTTGCGGGTGGCGCACCGCTGGTTCGCGGCGGAGCGGGTGCTGGACGGGGAGCGGGGGCTGGTGCTGGTGCCGTCGGTGTTCGCGTGGCCGGGGGTGTACTCGCAGTCGAATCCGCCGTGGCAGCCGGGTCTGGTGTATCCGCCGCGCGGGGTGGCGACGCTCTGGGAGCGGTCGGTGCCGGTGCCGGAGGGGCTGGCGGGGGTGCTGGGGCGGGCCCGGGCGTTGCTGCTGGCGGAGTTGGGGGCGCCGGCCTCGACGACGGAGCTGGCGGAGCGTACGGGGCTGTCGGCGCCGAACGTGTCGCACCATCTGACGGCGCTGCGGGGGGCGGGGCTGGTGGCGCGGCACCGGACGGGGCGTTCGGTGCTCTACCTGCGGACGGCGGTGGCGGAGTCGCTGCTGGCGGCCGGCGGCGGGTAGCGGGGTAGCAGGTAGGGGCGCGGGACAGCGGCCCCGGGACAGCAGCCGCGCGGCAGCGGCACGGTGGGTCCCGGGCACCGCCGCCGGCCCCGCCCCGGAGTGCCGGGGAGGGGCCGGCGCGGCTCAGAACGGGAAGCGGCTGCGCTCGTGCTGGATGGATATCCACTTGAGGGTGGTGAACGCCTCCACCGTGGCGTCGCCGTTGAGGCGGCCGAGGCCGGAGTTCTTCTCGCCGCCGAAGGGGACGATCGGCTCGTCGTGGATGGTGCCGTCGTTGATGTGGATCATGCCGGTGTCGATCCGCTGCGCGAGCCTGACCCCGCGCTCGACGCTGGCGGTGTGGACGGCGCCGCTGAGGCCGAACGGGGTGTCGTTGGCGATCCGGACGGCCTCGTCCTCGCCGTCGAAGGGGAGCACGACGACGACCGGGCCGAAGAGTTCGTGGTGCAGGATCGGCGCGTCGGCGGGGATGTCGGTGAGCACCACCGGGTCCATCAGGGTGCCGACGGTGGCCCCGCGCAGCAGGACGGTGGCGCCGTCGGCGACGGCCCGGTCGACCTGCGCGGTGACCGAGTCGGCCTGGGCGGAGTTGATCAGCGGGCCGATCTGGGTGGCCGGGTCGAGCGGGTCGCCGACCTTGAGGGTGGCGATCTTGCGGACGAACCGCTCGGTGAACTCCTCGGCGACGCTGCGGTCGACCAGGACGCGGTTGGCGGCCATGCAGACCTGGCCCTGGTGGGCGAAGCGGCTGAAGACCGCGGCGTCCACGGCGTAGTCGAGGTCGGCGTCGTCGAGCACGATCAGGGCGCTGTTGCCGCCGAGTTCGAGCACGGTGCGCTTGAAGTGGCCGGCGGCGACCTGGGCGACGTGCCGGCCGACCGTGTCCGAGCCGGTGAAGGCGATCACCTTGGGGACGGGGTGCTCCAGGAAGGCGTCGCCGATCTCGGCGATGTCGGTGAGCACCACGTTGAGCAGGCCGGCGGGCAGTCCGGCGTCCTCGAAGAGCTTGGCGATCAGGGTGCCGCCGGTGATCGGGGCGTCCTGGTGCGGCTTGAGCACCACGCCGTTGCCGAGGGCGAGCGCCGGGGCGACGGCCTTGAGGGAGAGGAACAGCGGGAAGTTGAACGGGCTGATCACCCCGACCACGCCGACCGGAAGCCGGTAGACGCGGTTCTCCTTGCCGTCCACCGGTGAGGGCAGGATCCTGCCCTCGGCGCGCAGCGAGAGCTGCATGGCCTCGCGCAGCATGTCCTTGCAGAGCGAGAGTTCGAAGCCGGCCTTGAGCCGGGTGCCGCCGAGTTCGGCGATGATCGTCCGGGTGATCTCCTGCTCGCGCTCCTCCATGAGCCGCAGGGCGCGTTCGAACACCAGGCGCCGGGCGTACGGGTTGAGCCTGCCCCAGTCCTTCTGGGCCCGCTCGGAGGCGCGGTAGGCCTGGTCGACCTCGTCGACGGTGGCGACGGTGATGGCGGCGAGCTTCTCCCCGGTGTACGGGTTGAGGTCGACGATGTCCCAGGAGCCGCTGCCCGGTCGCCACTGGCCGTCGATGTACTGCAGCGACAGTTCCTCGATGTAGGACATCCGTTCCCTTTCACTGGGGCATGGCGCGCCCGGGGTTCAACTGACGGGACATCATCGTACTGATGTGTCAGTTCTCTTGGAGGATCCCGTGCAGGAGGGCCAGGGTGCGCTCGGGCGAGAGGCCCTCGGCGCGCAGCCGGCGCACGGCTGCGGCGTACTCGGCGACCTCGGCGGGCCGGTCGAGGTAGAGGGCGCCGGTGAACTGTTCCAGGTAGACCAGGTCGGGCAGGTCGCGCTCGGGGAAGCTGAGGATGGTGAACGAGCCGCTCTCGGCGGCCAGTCCGCCGCCGCCGAGCGGCATCACCTGGAGGGTCAGCTGCGGGAGGGCGGCCAGTTCGATCAGGCGCAGCAGCTGGCGCCGCATCACCTCGGGTCCGCCGCAGGGCCGGCGCAGCGCCGCCTCGTCGACGATGATCACGAGTTCGGGTGCGGGCCGGGAGGTGAGCAGCCGCTGGCGGCGCAGCCGGACGGCGACCCTGCGGTCGATCTCGGTGTCGGTGGCGGCGGCGTTGCCGAGCCGGACGACGGCGCGGGCGTACTCCTCGGTCTGCAGCAGGCCGGGGACGAACTGCAGCTCGTAGCCGGTGATGGCGGCGGCGGCCTCCTCCAGTCCGAGGTAGGCCTGGAACCAGCCGGGTACGACGTCGCCGTAACCCTGCCACCAGGCGGGGGCGTTGGCCTCCTGGAGCAGGTCGAGGACGGCGGCGCGGCTGTCCTCCTCGTGGACGCCGTAGAGGGTGAGCAGGTCGGCGACGTCGCGGGTCTTGAAGCCGACCCGGCCGAGCTCCATCCGGCTGATCTTGGATTCGGAGGCGCGGATCGAGTAGCCGGCCTGCTCGCGGGTGACGCCACTGGCCTCGCGGAGCCTGCGCAGCCGGGAGCCGAGCACCATGCGCCGTGCGGTCGTGCCGGTGCCCGCCGCCTGCTGGCCGTTCATTCCGGTTCCCCTCCGCCGGTCCAACCCGCGTTCTCCAACCGCGGCATCCTTTCACTCCGGGCGCCGGTAGGACCAGGGAACGGACCGGCTGCCACCGGCGAAAAAGCGGAACGGCGCCTGCCCCATACCTGGTCGGGGAATGGGCAGGCGCCGTATGACCGGGGCCCGGCGGCTCTGACGGGTCACGGGTGGTGCAGCCGGGCCGTGGTGCGCCCGGCGGTTCGGGTTGAGGGTGGGGCGGACCCGTCAGACCACCAGGGGGCGGTCCGTCGGGCGGATCGGGGCGGGCAGCGGGGTCTTGCCGCCCAGGTACTTGTCCACGGCGGCGGCCGCGGAGCGGCCCTCGGCGATGGCCCAGACGATCAGGGACTGGCCGCGGCCGGCGTCACCGCACACGTAGACGCCGTCGACGTTGGTGCCGAACTTGCCGTCGCGCGCGACGTTGCCGCGGGCGTCGAGCTCGACGCCGAGCTGCTCGACCAGGCCGTTCTTCACGTCGGTGCCGGTGAAGCCCATGGCGAGGGTGACCAGCTGGGCGGGCAGGGCCCGCTCGGTGCCGGGCACCGGCTCGAACCGGCCGTCCTTGAACTCGACCTCGACCAGGTGGAGTTCCTGGACGTTGCCGTCCTCGTCGCCGGTGAAGTGGGTGGTGTTGACGGCGTAGATCCGCTCACCGCCCTCCTCGTGCGCGGAGGTGACCTTGTAGGTCATCGGCATGGTCGGCCAGGGCTGGTGACCGGGGCGCTCCTCGCTGGGGCGCGGCATGATCTCCAGCTGGGTGACCGAGGCCGCGCCCTGGCGGTGGGCGGTGCCGACGCAGTCCGCGCCGGTGTCGCCGCCGCCGATGACGACCACGTGCTTGCCCTTGGCGCTGATCGGGGAGTCGACGTAGTCGCCCTCCTGGACCTTGTTGGCCAGCGGCAGGTACTCCATCGCCTGGTGGATGCCCTTGAGTTCGCGGCCGGGGGCCGGGAGGTCGCGGGCGGTGGTGGCGCCGGCGGCGATGACGACCGCGTCGAAGCGGTCGCGCAGCTGCTGGCCGGTGAGGTCCTCGCCGACGTGCACGCCGGTGCGGAACCGGGTGCCCTCCGCGCGCATCTGCTCGATGCGGCGGTTGATGTGGCGCTTCTCCATCTTGAACTCGGGGATGCCGTAGCGCAGCAGGCCGCCGATGCGGTCGGCGCGCTCGTACACCACCACGGTGTGCCCGGCCCGGGTGAGCTGCTGGGCGGCGGCCAGGCCGGCCGGGCCGGAGCCGACGACGGCCACGGTCTTGCCGGACAGGCGCTCCGGGACCTGCGCGGCGACGCCGCCCCGGTCCCAGGCCTTGTCGATGATGGTGACCTCGACGTTCTTGATGGTCACCGCGTCCTGGTTGATCCCGAGCACGCAGGCCGACTCGCAGGGAGCCGGGCACAGGCGGCCGGTGAACTCCGGGAAGTTGTTGGTCGCGTGCAGCCGCTCGATGGCGCCGGTCCAGTCGTCCCGGTAGGCGAGGTCGTTCCACTCGGGGATGAGGTTCCCGAGCGGGCATCCGTTGTGGCAGAACGGGATGCCGCAGTCCATGCAGCGGCCGGCCTGCTTGGTGATGATCGGCAGGAGGCTGCGCTCGACGTAGACCTCGTTCCAGTCCCGCAGACGGACGTCCACGGGACGGCGCTCGGCCAGCTGCTTGGGCGTGGTCAGGAAGCCCTTGGGGTCAGCCATGTGCCGCCTCCATCATCTTGCGAGTGGTCTCGGACTCGGAGAGCCCGTCGCGCTCAGCGGCGTCCTTGGCGGCGAGCACTGCCTTGTAGTCGGTCGGCATGATCTTGGAGAAGCGGCTGACGCCGCTGCCCCAGTCCGCCAGGAGCTCGGCGGCGACGGTGGAGCCGGTCTCCTCGTAGTGCTGCTGCACGGTCTCGCGCAGCCATTCCCGGTCGTCGGCGGTGGGGGCCTCGATGCCCACCATGCCGTCGTTGACGTTCGCCGGGCGCAGGTCCAGGACGTAGGCGATGCCACCGGACATGCCCGCGGCCAGGTTGCGGCCGGTCTCGCCGAGGATCACGACCCGGCCGCCGGTCATGTACTCCAGGCCGTGGTCGCCCACGCCCTCGACGACCAGGGTGGCACCGGAGTTGCGGACGGCGAAGCGCTCGCCGGCCTTGCCCCGCAGGTGGATCCGGCCGCCGGTGGCGCCGTAGCCGATGGTGTTGCCGGCGATCACGTGGCTCTGGGCGTCCGCGCCGATGGCCGCGGCCTCGCGGGCCGGGCGGACGATCACCACACCGCCGGACAGGCCCTTGCCGACGTAGTCGTTGGCGTCGCCCTCCAGGCGCAGCGTGATGCCGCGCGGGACGAAGGCGCCGAAGGACTGGCCGGCGGAGCCGGTGAAGGTCACGTCGATGGTGCCCTCGGGCAGGCCCTCGCCGCGGTACCGCTTGGTCACCTGGTGGCCGAGCATGGTGCCGACCGTGCGGTTGACGTTGCGGATCGGCAGCTGGATGCGGACGGCGTCGCCGCGCACCAGGGCGTCCTCGGCCAGCTCGATGAGCTGGTTGTCCAGCGCCTTGTCGAGGGCGTGGTCCTGGACGGTGGTGTTGTGCAGGGCCGCGCCCTCGGGGAGCTCGGGCACGTGGAAGAGCGGCGTCAGGTCGAGGCCGGCGGCCTTCCAGTGGGTGATCGCGTCGGCGGCGTCGATGTGCTCGGCGTGGCCGACCGCCTCCTCGATGGAGCGGAAGCCCAGCTCGGCGAGGATCTCGCGGACCTCCTCGGCGATGAACTCGAAGAAGTTCACCACGAACTCCGGCTTGCCGGAGAAGCGCTCGCGCAGCACCGGGTTCTGGGTGGCGACGCCGACCGGGCAGGTGTCGAGGTGGCAGACGCGCATCATGATGCAGCCGGAGACCACGAGCGGCGCGGTGGCGAAGCCGAACTCCTCGGCGCCGAGCAGGGCGGCGATGACCACGTCGCGGCCGGTCTTGAGCTGGCCGTCGGTCTGCACCACGATCCGGTCGCGCAGCCCGTTCAGCAGCAGGGTCTGCTGGGTCTCGGCGAGGCCGAGCTCCCAGGGGCCGCCCGCGTGCTTGAGCGAGGTGAGCGGGGAGGCGCCGGTGCCGCCGTCGTGACCGGAGACCAGCACCACGTCCGCGTGCGCCTTGGAGACGCCGGCGGCGACGGTGCCGACGCCGACCTCGGAGACCAGCTTCACGTGGATGCGGGCCGCCGGGTTGGCGTTCTTGAGGTCGTGGATCAGCTGGGCGAGGTCCTCGATGGAGTAGATGTCGTGGTGCGGCGGCGGGGAGATCAGGCCGACGCCCGGGGTGGAGTGCCGGGTCCGGGCGACCCACGGGTAGACCTTGTGGCCGGGCAGCTGGCCGCCCTCGCCGGGCTTGGCTCCCTGGGCCATCTTGATCTGGATGTCGTCCGCGTTGACCAGGTACTCGGAGGTGACGCCGAAGCGGCCGGAGGCGACCTGCTTGATCGCCGAGCGGCGCTCCGGGTCGTACAGGCGCTCCGGGTCCTCGCCGCCCTCGCCGGTGTTGGACTTGCCGCCGAGGCGGTTCATCGCGATGGCGAGGGTCTCGTGCGCCTCCATCGAGATGGAGCCGTAGGACATCGCGCCGGTGGAGAAGCGCTTGACGATCTCGGAGACCGGCTCGACCTCGTCGACCGGGACCGGGGCGCGGCCCTTGCCGTCCAGCTTGAACAGGCCGCGCAGCGTCATCAGCCGCTCGGACTGCTCGTTCACGCGCCCGGTGTACTGCTTGAAGATGTCGTAGCGGCGCGAGCGGGTGGAGTGCTGGAGGCGGAACACCGTGTCCGGGTCGAACAGGTGCGGCTCGCCCTCACGGCGCCACTGGTACTCGCCGCCGATCTCCAGTGCGCGGTGCGCGGCCGGGATGCCGGAGGCCGGGTAGGCCTTGGCGTGCCGGGCGGCGACCTCCTTGGCGATCTCCTCCAGGCCGATGCCGCCGAGCTTGGTGGTGGTGCCGGCGAAGTAGCCGTCCACCAGCTCCTGGGAGAGGCCGATCGCCTCGAAGACCTGGGCGCCGCGGTAGGAGGCGACGGTGGAGATGCCCATCTTGGACATGACCTTCAGGACGCCCTTGCCGAGCGCCTTGATCAGGTTCTTGATGGCCTTCTCGGACTCGACGCCCTCGATGAAGACGCCCTGGGCGACGAGGTCCTCGACGGACTCCATCGCCAGGTACGGGTTGACCGCGCCGGCGCCGTAGCCGACCAGCAGCGCGACGTGGTGGACCTCGCGGACGTCACCGGCCTCCACGATCAGCGATACCTGGGTGCGCTGCTTGGTGCGGATCAGGTGGTGGTGGATGGCGGAGGTGAGCAGCAGCGACGGGATCGGGGCGTGCTCGGCGTCCGAGTGGCGGTCGGAGAGCACGACGATCCGGGCGCCGTCGGCGATCGCGGCGTCGGCCTCGGCGGCGATCTCGGCCAGGCGGGCGGCCAGGCCGGCACCGCCGCTGGAGACCTTGTAGAGGCCGGAGAGCGTGACGGCCTTGAGGCCGGGCTGGTCGCCGTCGACGTTGATGTGGACGAGCTTGGCGAGCTCGTCGTTGTCGATCACCGGGAAGGTGATGCCGACCGAGCGGCAGTGCGAGGGGGCGGCGTCGAGCAGGTTGCCCTCGGGGCCGAGGTTGCTCAGCAGCGAGGTGACGAGCTCCTCGCGGATGGCGTCCAGCGGCGGGTTGGTGACCTGCGCGAAGAGCTGCACGAAGTAGTCGAAGAGCAGGCGCGGCTTCTCGGAGAGCGCGGCGATGGGGCTGTCGGTGCCCATCGAGCCGAGCGCCTCGCCGGCCGTCCGCGCCATCGGCGCGAGGATGACCCGCAGCTCCTCCTCGGTGTAGCCGAAGGTCTGCTGGCGGCGGGTGACCGAGGCGTGGGTGTGCGCGATGTGCTCGCGCTCGGGGAGCTTGGCGAGCTGGATCTGCCCGGCGGCGACCCACTCCTCGTACGGGTGCTCGGCGGCCAGCTGGGCCTTGAGCTCCTCGTCCTCGACGATGCGGTGCTCGGCGGTGTCGATCAGGAACATCTTGCCGGGCTGCAGCCGGCCCTTCTTGACGACCGTCTCCTGGTCGATGTCGAGCACGCCGACCTCGGAGGACAGGACGACCAGGCCGTCCTCGGTGATCCAGTAGCGGGCCGGGCGCAGGCCGTTGCGGTCGAGCACGGCGCCGATCCGGGTGCCGTCGGTGAAGGTGACGCAGGCCGGGCCGTCCCAGGGCTCCATCAGGTTGGAGTGGTACTGGTAGAAGGCGCGGCGGGCGGGCTCCATGGTGGCGTGGTTCTCCCACGCCTCCGGGATCATCATCAGCACCGCGTGCGGCAGCGAGCGGCCGCCGAGGTGGAGCAGCTCCAGGACCTCGTCGAAGGAGGCCGAGTCGGAGTGGTCCGGGGTGCAGATCGGGAAGATCCGCTCCAGGCCCTGCCCGTTCGCGTTGGCGGGGATCAGGTCGGTGGCGAGCTGGGACTCCCGGGCGGTCATCCAGTTCCGGTTGCCCTTGACCGTGTTGATCTCGCCGTTGTGCGCGACGAAGCGGTACGGGTGGGCGAGCGGCCAGCTCGGGAAGGTGTTGGTGGAGAAGCGCGAGTGCACCAGGCCGAGCGCGGAGGCGTAGAGCCGGTCCGACAGGTCGGGGAAGAAGGGCTCCAGCTGGCCGGTGGTCAGCATGCCCTTGTAGACGATGGTGCGGGCGGAGAGCGACGGGAAGTACACGCCGGCCTCGCGCTCGGCGCGCTTGCGGACCACGAACGCGATCCGGTCCAGCTCGATGCCGGCCTTCTCGCCGTGGCTGACGAACAGCTGGCGGAAGGCGGGCATGACCGAACGGGCGGTGGCACCGAGCAGGTCGGGGGTGACCGGGACCTCGCGCCAGCCGAGGACGGTCGCGCCCTCCTCGGCGGCGATCGCCTCGATCCGGGCGGTCGCGGCGGCGGCCTCGTCGGCGTCCTGCGGGAGGAAGGCGATGCCGACGGCGTAGGAGCCGGCGGCCGGCAGCTCGAAGGAGACCTTGGACCGCAGGAACGCGTCCGGGATCTGGGTGAGGATGCCCGCGCCGTCGCCGGAGTCCGGCTCGGAGCCGGTGGCGCCGCGGTGCTCGAGGTTGCGCAGGACGGTCAGCGCCTGCTCGACGACGGTGTGGTCGGCGATGCCGGTCAGCGTGGCGACGAAGCCGACGCCACAGGCATCGTGCTCGTTGCGAGGGTCGTACAGGCCCTGGGCTACAGGTCGCGCATCCGGAACGAGCGCGTAGGGCCGGGCGGCGGCCTGCTCGGGCTCGTTGGCGGAGTGCATGGATGCAGACAGCATCGGCTCTCCCGTCGTCGTCATTGGCAAGAAGCTGTGCAATAGGGACGACGTTGGCCCTGATGCGATTTCGTGCAGGTTACATGATGCCGGATATCCCGAGAAGTGGAATATCGCGTCCACATCGCGGACATAATCCGCAGGTCAGACGCGGTTTCCGGGGGGTTGCCAGGGGCTGGGGAGACAGGCCCTGCTCGGCACGTTGCCACCAGTGTGCCCGGCCGGACCGGGTGCGAAACAGGGGCGAAACGCGCCGTCCACATGGCGGCGACAGGCCCACCTGGGATTCCATCCCGACAGAAGGGCGGCGGGATGCGATTCCTCGGACTGTCGCACCTGCGGGCGAGCCTAGGACAGGCGGCGAGTGGCACCCATGTGCGGAACATCACGCATCCGGCGGCATAACCATGCAACCTCATGTGTCATCGCACAGACCCGCCCGGCGGCCCTCACGACGGGCGCCGCGGCGGGTACCGCGAGGTCAGCCGACGTGCCCGCCGATCAGATGCCCCAGCAGGAAGGTCACACCGGCCGCGGCGCCGCCCAGCACGAGCTGGCGCAGCCCGCTGAACCACCAGCTGCGGGCCGTCACCCGGGCGACCACCGCGCCGCACAGGAACAGGCCCACCGCCGCCACGATCAGCGCCGGCCACAGGGCGCTCGCCCCGAGCAGGTACGGCAGCAGGGGCAGCAGCGCCCCCACCGCGAAGCAGCCGAACGAGGACGCCGCGGCGACCAGCGGCGAGGGCAGGTCGTTCGGGTCGATCCCCAGTTCCTCCCGGGCGTGCACGGCCAGCGTCCGCTCCGGGTCCACCGACAGCTGCCGGGCCACCTCGTGCGCCAGCGCGGGCTCCACCCCCTTGGCGACGTACAGCTGCGCCAGCTCGGCCAGCTCGCCCTTCGGGTTGCGGCGCAGCTCCAGGCGCTCGGCCTCGATCTCCGCCTCGACCAGCTCCCGCTGGGAGGCCACCGAGGTGTACTCGCCCGCCGCCATCGAGCAGGCTCCGGCGGCCAGGCCGGCCAGGCCGGTGATGATCACGGCGGTGCGGCCGATGTCGCCGCCGACCACGCCGGTCATCAGCGCGAGGTTGGAGACCAGGCCGTCCATCGCGCCGAAGACGGCGGGGCGCAGCCAGCCGCCGTTGACGTCGCGGTGGTGGCCCTCGTGGGGTATCCGCGGCGGCTGGTGGTCGGCGGTCTGTTCTGCGATGGTCACGGTCATGGTGCTGCACGGCCTTCCGTCGAGCGTCCCTCCCCCACCGGCTGCGGCCGGGTACGACGAAGCGCCGTGAACCGGGCAGCGCGCAGGGCTCTCACTGCTCGACGTTAGCCATCTGACCTGCGAGTTTCCAGCAAAGTAAGGCTGTCCGAACATGGCTTCGGCCGCCTGCGCCGAGGTGGGCACAGGCGGCCGGGAAGGCAGACAACAGCAGGTCAGGTGGGTTGGTCGGAGTTCTTTCCGGACTGCTTCGGCCCGTCGGCCGGCTCGGCGGGCGCGTCCTGGTCCGTCAGGTCGGCGGGCTCCTCCGCGGCGGTGACCGCGGGCTCGGCCTCGGTCTCGGCCTCGGCCTCGGCCCGGGCCGCCGGGTCGATCGAGTCCGGGTCTTCGCGGCCGGGGTACCGCCTGGCGCCGATCAGCAGGTAGGCGACGGCACCGGCGAAGACCAGGATCGAGGTCCAGTCGTTGAGGCGCAGGCCGAGGATGTGGTGGGCCTCGTCGATCCGCAGGTACTCGATCCAGAACCGGCCCACCGTGTACGCGGCGACGTACAGCGCGAAGGCGCGGCCGTGGCCGAGGGTGAAGCGGCGGTCGGCCCAGATGACCAGCAGGGCGACACCGACGCACCAGAGCGACTCGTAGAGGAAGGTGGGGTGGTAGATCCCGGTCGTCACGGTGCCGTCCGGCTGCACCTTGTCGATCTCCAGGCCCCAGGGGAGCGTGGTCGGCTTGCCGTAGAGCTCCTGGTTGAACCAGTTGCCCCAGCGGCCGCAGGCCTGCGCCAGGGCGATGCCGGGGGCGATGGCGTCGGCGTACGCGGGCAGCGGGACGCCGCGGCGGCGGCAGCCGATCCAGGCGCCGACGGCGCCGAGCGCGATCGCGCCCCAGATGCCGAGCCCGCCCTCCCAGATCTTGAGGGCGTTCCAGGGGTTCTTGCCGTCATCGAAGTAGAGCTGGTGATCGGTGATCACGTGGTAGAGCCGGCCGCCGACCAGGCCGAAGGGCACGGCCCAGACGGCGATGTCGCCGACGGTGTGCTTGGCGCCGCCGCGGGCGACCCAGCGCTTGCTGCCGAGCCACACGGCCACGACGACACCGATGATGATGCAGAACGCGTAGGCGCGCAGCGGGACGGGTCCCAGGTACAGGACGCCCCGCGACGGGCTCGGAATGTAAGCGATATCCATGGCAGGGTCGACGCTACCGTGTCGCACCCGCCACTCCGGCACCGCAGGCGGTCACAGCTTGGCCAAACACCTCGCCGCCGCACCCCGGGCGGGGTGCGGCGGCGCGCGGTGGCCGGCTCAGGGGGACGGCGGGGTGTTGCTCTCGGCCGCGGTGCTGGTCGGTGCGGGGCTCTGGCCGTTCGGGCCGGGGCTGCCGAGCGGCTTGCCCGCGTTGGCCTCGTCGACCCACTTCACCAGGTCCTCCGGGCTGATCTGCTCCTCGCCCTTCTTGGGGTAGATCGGCCCGCCGTTGAGCAGCACGGTCGGGGTGGACTTGTAGCTGGACTTGTCGAAGTCCTGCTGCACCGCCGACACCCAGCCGCCGTACTTGTTGTCGTTGACGCAGGCCTCGAAGACCGGTGTGTCCAGACCGGGGACCTTCTTGGAGAGCTCGATCAGGGTGGCCTTGTCACCGAAGGAGTCGCTGGTCTCCTCCGGCTGGTTGCGGTAGAGCACGTCGTGGTAGTCGCGGAAGTGGCCCGCGTCCTGGGCGCAGGCGAGCGCGTTGGCCCCGTACTTGGAGCCGCTGCCGCCGAGCGAGCGGTCGATGAAGGACACCACGTGGTAGTTGACGAACAGCTTGCCCTGGTCCTCCAACTGGTCGATGGTGGGCGAGAACTGGCGCTCGAAGCTGCCGCAGGCGGGGCAGCGCGGGTCCTCGTACACGGTGAGGACGGCGGGTGCGTTGGCCGGGCCGGCCGGGAGGACGAGGCTCTTGTCGCCGATCGCCCCGGTGGGGGCGGCGACCGGGGTCTCCGGCTTGGAGCGCTGGTTCTGCACCACCACGCCGACCACCACGGCGACGGCGATCACCGCGAGCACCGCCCCACCGATCACCAGCTTCTTCTTGCGCTTGTCGCGCGCCTCCTCGGCCGCCCGCGCCTCACGCATCCGGTCGCGGGCGTTGCGCTTGCCTTCACGGTTCTTCTCACTCATGGGTGCTGTGTCCAAAGGGGGGATCGGGTCACCGGGGGTGGGTGGCTCGCGCCGGCCTAGGCGACGAGCCAGGCGTCGGCCGAGAGCTTCGTCCGGGGCCGGAAGATCAGCCAGAGCGCCAGCAGCAGGAAGCCGGAGTCGCGCAGGATCTCCTGGAGGTACTCGGTCTTCGAGGCGTCCACCGTGCCGCCGCCGCCGAAGCAGCCGCAGTCGATGGAGATGCCGCGCGCCCAGGCGGAGGCGATCCCGCCGATGAAGGCGAGCAGCAGGACGGCGGAGATCACGGCGACGATGCGGGTGCCCAGGCCGATCAGCAGCAGGACCGCGAGGGCCAGCTCCAGGAACGGCAGGCCGTAGCCGATCGGCTTGACCAGGGACTCCGGCAGGATCTCGTACGCCCGGACGGCCTGCGCCGCCTCGGCCGGGTCGGAGACCTTCGCGAGCCCCGCCCACCCCCAGACCACGGCCAGGGCCAGCCGGACCACCAGACCGAACCACTCGGCCGGCTCGCCGTCCACCGCCCGACGCAGCCGCGAACCCGCGTCCGCCTCGGCGGTCTGCTGACTGGCCATCAGGGAATCCCCTCCTGCGATCGCCGCCGCTGCCCGGCGGGCCCGGCGTCCTGCCAGATGAACCGCCGGGGAAAAGGGAGGGTTCCTCCATTTTCAGGAGTTAAGCCGAATGAGTGATCAAAGGCGGTCATATGTCCGATCGCGTTTACGGCCGGTACGGCGCGCAGCGACTCTGCCCGGCGAGGTCACCGCGCGGCTGCCGGCCGCCCGCCAGCGAGCGGTCGGCCCGGGAGCCCGCCTGGGCCGTCAGCCGGGCCGCCTCCCCGCACAGGTACGCATCCTGCCTGGCCCGCTCCTCCCCCCGCCTGGCCAGCGCCTGCTCGACGGCCGCGTCCACCCCCACGCAGGCGCTCAGCGCGAGGGCGGCGGCAGCGGCACGGAGCAGGACGGAGCGGTGCAGGCACGGCACGGGCAGCCCTTTCGCGGAGCCTGGTCGTTCGAACGGTGCACGAACCACGGAGGTCCGGGGAGCACGGGGGACTCGTCCCTCCGCTCAACGCCGGTCAACCGTCGCCGATGCGTGTCGACTCCGCTCTTCACCCGTTCGGACCGACCGGCCCGCGGGTCATCCGCTCCGGCGTGCGGTCCGGGCCAGCCGCTCGCCGAGCCCCGCGAGGTCCTCGACGAACCACACCCGGCTCCCCTCGTTGCACTCGCGGACGAAGTCCCGCAGCGCGGCGCTGCCCTCCAGGTGCCGTTCGACGTCCCCCAGGACGGCGAGGCCCAGGCGGTAGTTGGCGAACTTCTGGACGATCCCGCCGGCCAGTCGGGTGCGCAGCCGGAAGAACGCGTCGGGCAGCCGCTCGACGGGGACGGCGACCCACCGGGCGTCCACGCCGAACGCCTCCCCGATCAGGTCCAGGGCGTCCTGCTCCCCCGCCAGCGGCGGTCCGGCGGGCGCGCAGAGCAGTACGGGGGTGCCGTCGAGGTCGTGCAGGGTCTCGGTCACGGGGTGGGTCCTCTCCTGGGCGGGTGTCGGCGGGCGGGCGGTCAGCCGGTGCCGGTCAGTCCGGCGACCAGCCGCAGGATCTCGGCGCCGTCCTCCAGCCCGCCGATCACGATGATCTTCAGGCTGGCGCGCTCCCGGTCGTGCGCGGTCTCCACCCGCAGCGGTTCGCCGCCCTGCGGCCGGCCGGTCAGCGCGGCGGTGATCAGGGTGGTCACCCGGTCCACCGTCGCCCGGTCGATCCCGTCGATCCGCACCACACAGGTCGCCTCACCGTGCCGGGCGACCGGGGCGGACGGCGGGACCGCCGACGACGGCTCCGCGACGGGCCGGCCGGTCAGGGCCGCCAGGTCCTCCCCGGCGATGCGGTACTGCTTGCCGATCCGGACGGCCTTGAGCCGCCCGTCCCGTACGTAGCCGCGCACCGTCCGCACGTGCAGCCCCAGCAGCTCGGCCACCTGCTCCACCGAGTACAGCTCCTGCGCCATCAAAGCCTCCTCAAACTTCCCCAAACATACCTGACATCCGGACGTTCAGGGAAGGATAGGGAGTGATAGCGACAACGCAGGGCGGTGAACGACGGACGGCCCGCCGGTCCTCGCGGGAGGCGAGGACCGGCGGGCCGTCCGAACGGCAGGTGCGGCAGGTGTGACAGGTGCGGCAGGCGTGACAGGTGGTGCGGGCAGCGGGTCAGCCGCGGCGGACGCCCTCCGCCAGCTCGGCGGCGAGCGCGCGGACCGACGCCAGGGCGGCCGGCTCGTCGCCGTCCGCGTCCAGGATCCGCTGGACGAAGGCCGAGCCGACGATCACGCCGTCCGCGAAGCGGGCGACCTCGGCCGCCTGGTCCGCGTCGGAGACGCCCAGCCCGACGCAGACCGGCAGGTCGGTGGTGGCCCTGGTGCGGGCCACCAGGTCCTCCGCGAGGTTGCCGACCGCGGCCCGGGTGCCCGTCACGCCCATCACGGCGGCGGCGTAGACGAAGCCCGAACCGGCGGCGGTGACCTCGGCCAGCCGCGGGTCCCGGCTGCTGGGGGCGACCACGAAGACGGTGTCGAGACCGTGCTCGCCCGCCGCCTTGCGCCACTCGTCCGACTCCTCGACCGGCAGGTCCGGCAGGATGCAGCCGGCTCCCCCGGCGGCCGCCAGGTCGGCGGCGAACCGCGCCACGCCGTAGCGGTCGACCGGGTTCCAGTACGTCATCACCAGCACCGGCGCGTCGGTGCCGGAGGAGACCTCGGCGACGGTCCGCAGCACGTCCTTGATCTTGACGCCGGCCCGCAGGGCGATGTCGTCGGCGGTCTGGATGGTCGGGCCGTCCAGCACCGGGTCGGAGTGCGGCAGGCCGATCTCGACGACGTCGCAGCCGCCGTCGATCAGCGCCCGGACCGCGGCGATGCCGCCCTCGACGGTCGGGAAGCCGGCCGGGAGGTAGCCGATCAGGGCGGCCCGGCCCTCGGCCCGGACGGCCGCGAGGGTGGTGCTCAGCTTGGTCTGCGTCATGGTCACTTGCCCCCGTCGGCGGCGTTGTCGTCGTAGAGGCCGAAGTACTGCGCGGCGGTGTGCATGTCCTTGTCGCCGCGGCCGGAGAGGCTGACCAGGATGGTGGCCCGCGGGCCGAGCTCCCGGCCGAGGACCAGGGCGCCGGCCAGCGCGTGGGCGCTCTCGATGGCCGGGATGATGCCCTCGGTGCGGGACAGCAGGCGCAGGGCCTGCATCGCCTCGTCATCGGTCACCGGCCGGTACTCGGCGCGGCCGGTGTCCTTGAGCCAGGCGTGCTCCGGCCCGACGCCGGGGTAGTCGAGGCCGGCCGAGATGGAGTGGCTCTCGATGGTCTGGCCGTCCTCGTCCTGGAGGACGTAGGTGCGCGAGCCGTGCAGCACGCCCGGGTCGCCCTTGGTGAGGGTGGCGGCGTGCTTCGGCGTCTCGGCGCCCTCGCCGGCCGCCTCGCAGCCGATCAGGCGCACGCCCGCGTCCGGGATGAACTCGTGGAAGATGCCCATCGCGTTGGAGCCGCCGCCGACGCAGGCGACGACCGCGTCGGGCAGCCGGCCGGTACGCTCCAGCACCTGCTCGCGGGCCTCGACGCCGATCACCCGGTGGAAGTCGCGGACCATCATCGGGAACGGGTGCGGGCCGGCGACGGTGCCGAACAGGTAGTGCGTGGAGTCGACGTTGGCGACCCAGTCGCGGAACGCCTCGTTGATGGCGTCCTTGAGGGTGCGGCTGCCGGACTTCACGGCGACGACCTCGGCGCCGAGCATCCGCATCCGGGCGACGTTGAGCGCCTGGCGCTCGGTGTCCACCTCGCCCATGTAGATGGTGCAGTCGAAGCCGAACAGCGCACAGGCCGTGGCGGTGGCCACGCCGTGCTGGCCGGCCCCGGTCTCGGCGATGATCCGGGTCTTGCCCATCCGGCGGGTGAGCAGGGCCTGGCCCAGCACGTTGTTGATCTTGTGCGACCCGGTGTGGTTCAGGTCCTCGCGCTTGAGCAGGACGCGCGCGCCGCCCGCCTCGGCGGAGAAGCGGTGCACGTCGGTGAGCGGGCTGGGACGCCCGGTGTAGTCCTTGAGCAGGGCGTCGAGCTCGGCGGCGAAGGCCGGGTCGGCCTTGGCCTTCTCGTACTCGTCGGCGACCTGCTGGACCGCGGCGACCAGCGCCTCGGGGATGAAGCGCCCGCCGTAGGCGCCGAAGTAGCCGCGGGTGTCCGGGACCTGGGGGCCCGGCCGGTGGTTCTCGGACATGGAGAAGTCCTTGAGGTGAAGGGGATGGCGTGCGGTGACGTCTGGCGGCGACCGGAAGGTCAGCCGTGCGTCCTGCGCCATCGGCGCCCCGGCACCTGTCCCGGCTCGCACCCGATCACGTACCGCACCCGGCGCCCCAGCACCCGGCGCGCGGGCGCGCGGCAGCCGCGCGGGCGGCAGCCGGGGGCGAGACGGGAGGCGAGGGACATGGTGTGCGGGTCAACCCCGCCCGTTGTTGCGCAGCGCCGGGTGGGCACCGGCGGCGACCAGGTCGGCCACCGCGGCCTTCGGGTCCCTGCCGGTCACCAGGGACTCGCCGACCAGGACGGCGTCGGCCCCCAGGTTGGCGTAGGAGATCAGGTCGTGCGGGCCGCGCACCCCGGACTCGGCGACCTTGACCACGTGCGCCGGGATGGCGTCCACCACGTTGCCGAAGGTGTTGCGGTCCACCTCGAGGGTCTTGAGGTTGCGGGCGTTGACCCCGATGATCCGGGCGCCGGCGTCGACCGCGCGGGCGATCTCCTCCTCGTCGTGCACCTCCACCAGCGGCGTCAGGCCGATCGACTCGGCCCGCTCGATGAGCGAGACCAGGGCCGGCTGCTCCAGCGCGGCCACGATCAGCAGCGCGAGGTCGGCGCCGTGGGCGCGGGCCTCCCAGAGCTGGTACGCGGTGACGATGAAGTCCTTGCGCAGGAGCGGGGTGTCGACCGCGGCGCGTACGGCGTCGAGGTCGGCGAGGGAGCCGCCGAAGCGGCGCTGCTCGGTCAGCACGCTGATCGCGGCGGCGCCGCCGGCCGCGTAGTCCGTGGCCAGGGCGGCCGGGTCGGCGATGGCCGCCAGCGCGCCCTTCGACGGGCTGGAGCGCTTGACCTCGCAGATCACCCGGACACCGTCGCCCCGGAGGGCGGCCACGCCGTCCTTGGCCTCGGGTGCCCTCGCGGCGAGCTCCTTGAGCTCGTCCAGGGAGACCCGGGCCTGTCGCTCGGCGAGGTCCTCACGGACCCCGTCGATGATCTCGTCGAGCACACTCACGCGAGCGCCCCCATCATTCTGCTGGCTGTGAGCCGGTCAGGGTCGTGCCCTGCCGGGTCTTGCAGTCGTTCCGGCCTCGGGTGCGATGCGCACGGATCGGTGAGGATCCTGTGCTTCCACGCCCCCGTCGGTCCTTCGATGGTATCGGGCACAGGGGGCGTGAAGTGCATCGGACCGGCTCGCGTCTCGCGGATCGGACCTCCCGTGCGCCGTTGCGCACGCCGGCGCCGCGGCCCGGTCAGGCCATCCCGGGGGCCAGTCCGACCCCGGGAGGAAGGTTGCGCAACACGGTGAACGCGACCAGCAGCAGCACCAGCAGCACCGTCTGCCGCGCCCCGAACGCCACCCTCGGCGCGGGCCCGCCGCTCAGCGCCGCCCACGTCCAGCGCACCCAGAACACCGCCAGGACGACGGCCAGCACCAGCACCAGCACGTTGTCGTGGGCCGCCGTGTTGAGATCGCCCCTGGTCAGCGCATGCACACAGCGCAGGCCGCCGCAACCGGGGCACCACCAGCCGGTGGCCTGGAGCACCGGACAGACGGGGTAGTGGCCCGGGCTGCCGGGATCGACCGCGGCGACGTACGCGGTCGGGATGGCGACCGTCACCAGGGCGGCCAGCGGGCGGCCGAGCCGGCGGAGCGGGGACCCCTTCGGGGCCGGGGCTGCGGGAGCGTTCACGCAGCAGATTGTGCCCGCCGCGCGGGCCGGGCACGGGAACGCGGAACGGCGGGCGTGGCGCGCCCGCCGTTCGGCCGTAGTGATCCCTGCGCGGTCAGGCGGTGACCGGGGTGCGCTCCTCGGTGGGGGCGGGCGCGAAGTTCGGGCTGGGCTGCTTGCCCATGCCCGCCATCGCCATCGCCTTGCCGACGACACCGGCGGCCACCACGACCACGAGACCGGCCCAGAAGAGCGGGATGCTGGGGATGATCATCGCGACACCGCTGACGGTGAAGCCGATGAAGGCGATGGTCACGCCGGTCCAGGCGGCGGGAGTGTGGCCGTGCGCTGCTGCCGACATCTGCTGGTGCTCCTTGGTTCTCCGGGTCCCGGGCGGGCGGCCGCGTGGCGCTCGACGGGTTGACGCCTCCATTGTGCCGGGCCGTTACACGTACACCCAAAGGGGGGCCCGGTAGCCTCCGTCACACCCCGCCGGGCGCCGACGGCGGATCAGCCGGTCGGGTCCTCGCCCCGGTCCAGGGCCTTCCACAGGTCGGCCGGGGAGTTCGCGGCGGCCCGCGGCGCGGCGGCCGCCCTGCGGGTCGGGGCCTCGTAGCGGGCCCCCATGGCCGGCCAGTGGCGGCCGGAGCGGACGGTCAGCACACCGGCCAGGGCCAGCAGCACCCCGCCCGCCAGCGCCACCCAGGGCCACCCGGAGTGGCTGATCTGCTGCGCCTGCGCGTCGGCCAGCGCGAGCTTGCGGGCCGCCTCGGCGTGCAGGCCCGCCGTGTCGGTGGCGCCCAGCAGCGCGCCCGCCCCCGCCCCGAGCCCGGCCAGCACCGTCAGCACGCCGACGGCCGCGCGGGCCCGGCCCCGCACCGCGAAGACCGCCACCGCGGCGGCCAGCGCCACCAGCGCCAGACCGCCGGGCAGACCGGTCAGCGTGCTGCCGGTCGCGCTGATCTCCAGCCGCCCGCCGTCCAGCCCGGTCACGGTGCCCCGTGCCCAGGTCCGCCCGACGGCGGTCAGCACCAGGACGGCGCCGAGCGCGGTGAGCAGCAGCATCAGCGCGAGGCTGCGGCGGTCGGTGGGGCGGGGAGCACTCTGTTCGGTCACCCGTCCACTATCCACGACGGCGGCGCCGGCACCGTCAGGCGGGGTCCCGGGGGAAGCCGTCGGTGCGGCGGTCACGCCGTCCGCCTCCCTCGCTGCCCCGGTGGTGCCGATGGGCTCACGACAGCGGCGCGCGCAGGGTGTTGGCGGTGGCGACGGCGCGCAGGACGGCGGCGGCCTTGTTGCGGCACTCGGCGTCCTCGCTCGCCGGGTCGGAGTCGGCGACCACGCCCGCGCCGGCCTGGACGTAGGCCGTGCGGTCGCGGATCACGGCGGTGCGGATGGCGATCGCGGTGTCCGAGTCGCCGGCGAAGTCCAGGTAGCCGACGCAGCCGCCGTACAGGCCGCGGCGGGTGGGCTCCAGCTCCTCGATGATCTGCATCGCGCGCGGCTTGGGCGCCCCGGAGAGGGTGCCGGCCGGGAAGCAGGCGGTGAGCACGTCGAACGCGGTCCGGTCGGCCGCGACCCGGCCGGTGACGGTGGAGACGATGTGCATCACGTGGCTGTAGCGCTCGATCGACATGAAGTCGACCACCTCGACACTGCCCGGCTCGCAGACCCGGCCGAGGTCGTTGCGGCCCAGGTCGACCAGCATCAGGTGCTCGGCCCGCTCCTTGGGGTCGGCGAGCAGCTCGGCGGCCAGCTCGGCGTCCTCGTGCGGGGTGGCGCCGCGGTGCCGGGTGCCGGCGATCGGGTGCACCATCGCCTCGCCGTCGGTGACCTTGACCAGCGCCTCCGGGCTGGAGCCGACCACGTCGAAGCCGCCCGCCGCGCCGCCGTCCGGGCCGGGGAAGCGGAACAGGTACATGTACGGGCTGGGGTTGGTGGTGCGCAGCACCCGGTACACGTCCAGGGCGGTGGCGGGGCAGGGCGCCTCGAACCGCTGCGAGGGGACCACCTGGAAGGCCTCGCCCGCCCGGATCCGCTCCTTGACCACCTCGACGGCCCGGCGGTACGGCTCGCCGCCGAAGGGTGACCGGGCGTCAGCGGCGGTCGGGGTGAAGGTCGCCAGGCCCGGGTCGACCGGCCGGCCGAGGTCGGCCTCCATGGCGTCCAGCCGGGCGACCGCGTCCGCGTAGGCCTCGTCGACGCCGGTGGCGAGGTCGTTGTGGTTGACCGCGTTGGCGATCAGCACCACGCTGCCGTCGACGTGGTCGAGCACGGCCAGGTCGGTGGCCAGCAGCAGGGTGAGCTCGGGGAGCCGCAGGTCGTCGGGGGTGAGGTTCGGCAGCTTCTCCAGGCGGCGGACCACGTCGTAGCCGAGGTAGCCGACCAGGCCGCCGGTGAGCGGCGGGAGGCCGTCGTCGGCGTGCCGGGGGGTGTGCAGGGTGGCGAGGGCGGCGCGCAGCACCTCCAGCGGGTCCCCGGTGGTGGGGATGCCGACCGGGGGCGCGCCCAGCCAGCGGGCTCCGCCGTCGGGGCCGACGGTGAGGGTGGCGGCGCTGCGCACGCCGACGAACGAGTAGCGGGACCAGCTGCGGCCCTGCTCGGCGGACTCCAGCAGGAAGGTCCCGGGCCGCTCGGCGGCGAGGCTGCGGTAGACGCCGATCGGGGTGAGGCCGTCCGCCAGGAGCCGACGGGTGACGGGGATGACCCGGGTGTCTGCGGCGAGCTTGCGGAAGGCCTCTAGGTCCATGGGGTTCTGCACCGTTCGGGGTAGGCGGACTGACGCGGGGACAGCTGGTGGGGACAGGCTACCGAGCGAGCGGCAGGGCGTCGGCGTCGAAGCAGGTCCGGTCGCCGGTGTGGCAGGCGGCGCCGACCTGGTCGACCTTGACCAGCAGGGTGTCGCCGTCGCAGTCCAGGGCGACGCTCCGGACGTGCTGGAGGTGGCCCGAGGTGTCGCCCTTGACCCAGTACTCGCGGCGGCTGCGGCTCCAGTAGGTGCAGCGGCCGGTGGTGAGGGTGCGGTGCAGCGCCTCGTCGTCCATCCAGCCGAGCATCAACACCTCGCCGGTGTCGTACTGCTGGGCGATGGCGGGGAGCAGGCCGTCCTCGGTGCGCTTGAGGCGGGCCGCGACGGCCGGGTCGAGGGCGGTGGTGCCGGGGGTGGCGGGCGTGGTGGACATGGGTCCCATTGTGGCAGCCGGGGCGGGAGGGGCGGATCGAGGGACGGATCGGGGGACGGTGGGATCCGGTACGGCGGGCCGCACGGCCGCGGCCCGTCCTCACGCCGGGCTCTCCCCGCCGTCCGGCCACACCACCTGGACGAACAGCCCGGCCCGCCGCGCCTCCTCGACCACCCGGGCCGGTCCGCTGCCCGGACGGCCGTCCCAGACCGCGATCAGCTCGTCGACCATGCCGACCAGCGCCCGGCAGGTGTCGTCGCCCGGGCCGCCGGCCGCCGCGGGGGCGAGCCGGTGGACGGCGGTGGCCCGGCCCAGCAGACGGCTGCGGGCCGCGTCCGGGCGGGCGCCCGCCGGGACGATCACCTCGATCCTGCCGCCGTGGTCCAGGACGGCCTGGGCGAACCAGCGTTCCGGGCCCGGCGCGAGGCAGCCCACCCCGACCAGCTGGTAGGCACCGAAGGCGGTCACGAGCTGCCAGAGCTCGCCCCTGACCAGCATCTCGGTCAGGTCCGACAGGCCCTGGTGACCGGTGATTCCGACGCGCATGGAAGATCTGACCCCTCAGCCGGGGTCGTGCCGGCGCCAGCGTATACGGAATCGCCCGAACCACTGACGCCGGCGGCCGGGCCCGGACACAATGGCTGCGAGTCGAGGGGGCAGCGGTGCGACAGCGGCGGGTGGTGGCGACGGCGGTCGCCGTGGTGGTGCTGGTGGTCGGGGCGGCCGTCCTGCTGTGGCCGCAGGACCGGCACCGGGCGGCCGCGCCGCCGCCCCCCTCCCCCTCGCCGAGCGCGACACCGAGCCCGAGCGCGAGCCCGAGCAGGGTGCTGCCGTACCCGTTCTTCCTCCCGGGCACCTGCCTGGACCACCCGCAGCTGAGCGAGACGGTCACCCGCGCCGAGGAGCGGCCGTGCGACGGCCCGCACGACGGCGAGGCGATCGCCGACGTCGTGCTGCCCGACGGGATCACCAGCGACGCCGGGATCGGCCGGGCCCTGCGGGAGCTGTGCGCGGCGCCGGTCGCCGAACGGCAGAAGCTCCAGGGCGGTGACGGCAGCTACTACGGCTTCCCGCTCGGCCCGTACCTGCAGTACTACCAGCAGGGCATGCACGAGGCGACGTGCACGCTGACGGCCAGCGACCGGCAGGGCGGCCGGAAGCTCACCGGCCACCTGCGCTGACGGCCCGCCCGCTCAGCCCTCCGGCATCATGCCCAGCTGGCGCATCATGGAGACGGTGTCCCAGCTCCACCAGCCCTCCTTGGCCATGCCGTCCTCGAACCGCCACATCGTCATGCCGGCGCACTCGACGGTCCGGTTGCTGGCCGGCATGCCCATGAACTCGCCGATGTGGGTGCCGCGCCACATCCAGCGGGTGGCCACCTGGTCGCCGTCGGCGATCTGGCTGCGGATGTCGAAGGTGAAGTCGAAGGACTTCCGGTAGCCCTCGATCATCTGCTTGACCGCCGCCGGGCCGACGGTGTCGGCGTCCATCGAGGGGTCGTGGTCCCGGTAGTCCGCCGCGACCAGCTCGTCGATCGGGGTCATGTCGCCCCTCGCGGTGTTGACCAGCAGGCGCCGGGCCGCGTCCTTGAGCAGTTGCTCGTCACGGACCAGGTCCAGGTTGGTGAAGGTCGGGGGCTCCTGGCAGAGCGCGACCATCTCCCGGAAGATCCGGTCGGTCTCCGGCAGGCCGGAGTTGCGCATCGCGGCCTCGTACGAGGGGAACTCGACGATCTCGACGATGTGCCGGCCGTCCGCCCGGTCGGCGCCCACCATCGCGTGGGTGGCGGTGCGCCGGCCCTCGGTCTGCTCGATCCAGTCGTCCATCAACCGGTTGAGCTCGTCCGGCCGCTCGGTGCGACATTCCACGATCTGTACAAAGGTCATCGCGACCTCCCGATGAGACCCCCTGGTTGCCTCCGTCCACCGACCGCGCCGCCTTCCACTCTCCTCCGGCCCCACCACACCCACAAGGCAGGTCCTAGGGTGGCCGCATGGCGAGGTATGCGCGGGTGGAGCGGGAGCGGTTGGCGGGGCTGCTGACCGGGGCGGGGCCGGAGGCGGCGACGCTGTGCGGGGGGTGGCGCACGCGGGACCTGGCGGCGCACCTGGTGCTGCGGGAGCGGCGGCCGGACGCGGCGGCGGGGATCCGGCTGACGGCGCTGGCCGGCTGGAACCGCCGGGTCCAGGCCGAGTACGCCGAGCGGCCGTACGAGGAGCTGGTGCGGATGTTCCGCGAGGGGCCGCCGCGACTGTCCCCGTTCGCGCTGCCCGGCGCGGACGAGGCGGCCAACGTGGTGGAGTTCTTCGTGCACGCGGAGGACGTCCGGCGGGCCGGGGCGGCCGGGCCGGAACCGGTGGATCCGGGTCTGGCCGGGGCGCTGTGGCGGCGGCTGCCGTCGCTGCTGCGGTTCGAGGTGGGCCGCCGGCTGCCGGTCGCCCTGGTGCTGGCGCGCCCGGACGGGCAGCGGGTGGAGCTGGCCCACCCGACCGGTCCGACGGTCGAGATCACCGGCGAGCCGGGCGAGCTGGTGCTGTTCGGGTACGGGCGCGGGGCGCGCGCGCAGCTCACGGTGAGCGGCGCCGAGACGGCCGTCGCGGCACTGCGGCGGGTGCGGCCGCTGCCCTGACGGCCGGCGCGCGGTGCCCCCGGGCCGGGGGCACCGCGGCGGCGGTCAGCGGACGGGGTGGCCGGCCTCGCGGAGGGCGTCCTTGACCTGGTCGATCCGCAGGTCACCGAAGTGGAAGACGCTGGCGGCGAGCACCGCGTCGGCGCCGGCCTCGACGGCCGGGGCGAAGTCGGCCAGCTTGCCGGCCCCGCCGGAGGCGATCACCGGGACGCTGACGGCCTTGCGGGCGGCCCGGATGATCTCCAGGTCGTAGCCGTCCTTGGTGCCGTCCGCGTCCATCGAGTTGAGCAGGATCTCCCCCGCGCCGAGCTCGGCGGCGCGCACGGCCCACTCGATCGCGTCCAGCCCGGTGCCGCGGCGGCCGCCGTGCGTGGTCACCTCGAAGCCGGAGTCGGTGACGGTGCCCTCGGGGCAGCGGCGGGCGTCCACCGACAGCACCAGCACCTGGCGGCCGAACCGCTCGGCGATCTCGCGGACCAGCTCGGGGCGGGCGATGGCGGCGGTGTTGACGCCGACCTTGTCCGCGCCGGCCCGCAGCAGCTGGTCGACGTCGTCGACGGTGCGCACGCCGCCGCCGACGGTGAGCGGGATGAAGACCTGCTCGGCGGTGCGCCGCACCACGTCGTAGGTGGTGGCCCGGTCCCCGGACGAGGCGGTGATGTCGAGGAAGGTCAACTCGTCGGCGCCCTGGGCGTCGTAGAGCTTGGCGAGCTCGACCGGATCGCCCGCGTCGCGCAGGTTCTGGAAGTTGACGCCCTTGACCACCCGCCCGGCGTCGACGTCCAGACAGGGGATGACTCGTACGGCGAGGGTCACTGCTTGCCTTCCAGGGAGGTTGCCAGCCCGGGACGGTGGGCCTCGATCTCGATCTCGACCATCATCCGGGAGTCGATCAGGCCCTCCACCACGACCATGGTGGAGACCGGCCGGATCGCGTCGAAGAGCTGCTTGTGCGCCCGGCCCGCCTCGTCGCAGTCCCGGACGTGCGTGAGGTACATCCGGGTGCGGACCACGTCGGCGGCCGAAAGCCCGTACTCCGCAAGGGCCTTGAACGCCACCTCGAAGGCGGCGAGGGTCTGCCGGTACGGGTCGCCCTCGTGGTGCACCAGGCCGTTCTCGAAGGCGGTGGTGCCCGCCACCAGGACGGTGTCCCCGACCGCGATGGCTCGGGAGAATCCGAACTGCTCCTCCCAGGGGGAGAATCCGGTCACTCGGTGCGAACGCGGCGCGGCCGGGGTCTCACTCATCGGGACACTGCCTCCAGGGCCTCTTCGAGGGTGAACTTCTGCTCGTAGAGGGCCTTGCCCACAATCGAACCCTCGACACCTTCCGGGACGAGGGTCGCGATGGCGCGCAGGTCGTCGAGCGAGGAGACCCCGCCGGAGGCGACCACCGGCCGGTCGGTCGCGGCGCAGACGTTGCGCAGCAGCTCCAGGTTGGGGCCGGTCAGGGTGCCGTCCCGGTTGACGTCGGTGACCACGTAGCGGGCGCAGCCCTCGGAGTCGAGGCGGGCGAGGACCTCGTAGAGGTCGCCGCCGTCGCGGGTCCAGCCGCGGCCGCGCAGGGTGGTGCCGACCACGTCGAGGCCGACCGCGATCTTGTCGCCGTGCTCGGCGATCACCTTGGCGACCCACTCCGGGGTCTCCAGGGCGGCGGTGCCGAGGTTGACCCGGGTGCAGCCGGTGGCGAGGGCGGCGGCCAGCGAGGCGTCGTCGCGGATGCCGCCGGAGAGCTCGACCTTGAGGTCGAGGCGGCCGGTGACCTCGGCCAGCAGCTCGCGGTTGGAACCGGTGCCGAAGGCGGCGTCCAGGTCGACCAGGTGCAGCCACTCGGCGCCGGCGCTCTGCCAGGCCAGGGCGGCGGCGAGCGGCTCGCCGAAGGAGGTCTCGGTGCCGGAGGCGCCCTTGACCAGGCGGACGGCCTGGCCGTCGCGGACGTCGACGGCGGGGAGGAGTTCGAGGCGGCTCATCGGTAGGACAGGCTCCTGGCTCAGAGGGTGTTGACCCAGTTGGTCAGCAGGGCGGCGCCGGCGTCGCCGGACTTCTCGGGGTGGAACTGGGTGGCCCAGAGCGGGCCGTTCTCGACGGCCGCGACGAACGGCTGCCCGTGCGTGGTCCAGCTGACCAGCGGGGCGGTGATGTTGTCGTTTGTCACCCGCAGCTCCCAGTTCCGCACGCCGTAGGAGTGCACGAAGTAGTAGCGGGTCATGGGGTCGAGTCCGGCGAACAGCCTGCTGCCGGCGGGCACGTCCACGGTGTTCCAGCCCATGTGCGGGACGACCGGCGCGTCCAGCGGCTCGACCGTGCCGGGCCACTCGTCGCAGCCGGCCGTCTCGACGCCGTGCTCGACGCCGCGCTCGAAGAGGATCTGCATGCCGACGCAGATGCCGAGCACCGGGCGGCCGCCGGCCAGCCGGCGGCCGATGATCACGTCACCGCGGACCTCCTTCAGCCCGCGCATGCAGGCCTCGAAGGCGCCGACGCCGGGGACGAGCAGTCCGTCCGCCTCCAGGGCCGTCCGGAAGTCCGAGGTCACGGTGACGTTGGCGCCGGTGCGCTCGACGGCCCGCTGGGCGGAGCGCAGGTTGCCGGACCCGTAGTCCAGCACGACGACGTTCTTGGCCATCAGGGTTCTTCGTCTCTTCCGGTCTCTAGAGGCGCATGACGCCGGAGGCGAGGCACAGCACGGCACCGATCGCGAGGACCGCGATCAGGCTCTTGGACTGCTTCTGCTTCCAGAACGAGTACACGCCGCCGGACAGGAAGAGCCCGGCGATGATCAGCAGTGTTGCGGACTTGCTCACAGCGCACCCTTGGTCGAGGGGAGGATGCCTTCCGCGCGCGGGTCGCGCTCGGAGGCGTAGCGCAGGGCACGCGCGAGGGCCTTGAACTGGCACTCGACGATGTGGTGCGCGTTGCGACCGTACGGGACGTGCACGTGCAGGGCCACCTGCGCCTGGGCGACGAAGGACTCCAGGATGTGCCGGGTCATCGTGGTGTCGTAGCTGCCGATCATCGGCGCCATGCCCGCGGGCTCGGTGTGCACCAGGTACGGGCGGCCGGAGAGGTCCACGGTGACCTGGGCGAGCGACTCGTCCAGCGGCACGGTGCAGTTGCCGAAGCGGTAGATGCCGACCTTGTCGCCGAGCGCCTGCTTGAAGGCGGCGCCGAGTGCGAGGGCGGTGTCCTCGATCGTGTGGTGGGTGTCGATGTGCAGGTCGCCGTCGGTCTTCACGGTGAGGTCGAAGAGGCCGTGGCGGCCGAGCTGGTCGAGCATGTGGTCGTAGAACCCGACGCCCGTGGAGATGTCGGTCTTGCCGGTGCCGTCGAGGTCGATCTCGACCAGGACCGAGGTCTCCTTGGTGGTGCGCTCAACGCGGCCGGTACGGGACATGCGGGTTACAGCTCCTTGATGGAATAGCGGACGGCGTCGAGGAAGGCGTCGTTCTCCGCCGGGGTGCCGGCGGTGACGCGCAGCCGGCCGGGGACCCCGTTGTCCCGGACCAGCACGCCCCGGTCGAGAATCGCCTGCCAGACCGCGTGCGCGTCGTCGAAGCGGCCGAACTGGATGAAGTTGGCGTCGGAGTCGGTGACGTCCAGGCCGAGCCCGCGCAGCGCGTCGACCAGCCGGTCGCGCTCGGACTTCAGCTGCTCGACGTAGCCGAGCAGGGTGTCGGTGTGCTCCAGGCAGGCCAGCGCGGTGGCCTGGGTGACGGCCGACAGGTGGTACGGCAGCCGGACCAGCTGGACGGCGTCGACCACGGCCGCGTCGGCGGCCAGGTAGCCGAGCCGCAGCCCGGCCGCGCCGAAGGCCTTGGACATCGTCCGGGTGACCACCAGGTTGGGCCGGCCGGCCAGCAGCGGCAGCAGCGAGGGCCGGTGCGAGAACTCCACGTACGCCTCGTCCACGACCACCAGGCTCGGCCCGGCGGCCTGGGCGGCCTCGTACAGCGCGAGCACGGTGTCGGCGGCGACGGCGGTGCCGGTCGGGTTGTTCGGCGAGCAGACGAAGACCACGTTCGGCCGCCGCTCGGCGATGGCCGAGGCGGCCGCGTCGAGGTCGACGGTGAAGTCCGGGTTGCGCGGCCCGGAGATCCACTCCGTGCCGGTGCCGCGGGAGATCAGCGCGTGCATCGAGTACGAGGGCTCGAAGCCGATCGCCGTGCGGCCGGGGCCGCCGAAGGTCTGCAGCAGCTGCTGGAGGACCTCGTTGGAGCCGTTGGCCGCCCAGACCTGCTCGCGGGTGCGGGCGAAGCCGGTGGTGCGGGTCAGGTAGGCGGCCAGGCCCTCGCGCAGCTCGACGGCGTCGCGGTCCGGGTAGCGGTTGAGCCCGCGGGCGGCCTCGGCGACCCGCTCGGCGATCCGGGCCACCAGCGGCTCGGGCAGCGGGTACGGGTTCTCGTTCGTGTTGAGCTGCACGGGGACGTCCAGCTGCGGTGCGCCGTACGGGGACTGGCCGCGCAGCTCGTCCCGGATCGGGAGATCGTTCAGGTTCACGTACCGGGTACCGTCCAGTCGAAGCGGGCCTTGATCGCGTCACCGTGGCCGGGCAGGTCCTCCGCCTCGGCCAGGTTCACCACGTGCGCGGCGACGTCGGCGAGCGCCTCGCGGGAGTAGTCCACGACGTGGATGCCGCGCAGGAAGGACTGCACCGACAGGCCGGAGGAGTGGCAGGCGCAGCCGCCGGTCGGCAGCACGTGGTTGGATCCGGCCGCGTAGTCGCCGAGCGAAACCGGCGAGTGCGGGCCGATGAAGATCGCGCCGGCGTTGCGGACCCGGGCGGCGACCGCACGGGCGTCGCGGGTCTGGATCTCCAGGTGCTCGGCGGCGTAGGCGTTCACCACCGCGAGTCCCTGCTCCAGGTCGTCGACCAGCACGATGCCGGACTGCCGGCCGCCGAGCGCCTCGGTGACCCGCTCGCGGTGCCGGGTGGTGGCGACCTGCGCCGCGAGCTCGGCCTCGACCGCCTCGGCCAGCGCGGGCGAGTCGGTGACCAGCACGGAGGCGGCCATCGGGTCGTGCTCGGCCTGGCTGATCAGGTCGGCGGCCACCTCGCGCGGGGCCGCGGTGTCGTCGGCGAGGACGGCGATCTCGGTCGGCCCGGCCTCGGCGTCGATCCCGATCCGGCCCTTGAGCAGGCGCTTGGCGGCGGCCACGTAGATGTTGCCGGGGCCGGTCACCAGGTTGACCGGCGCGCACTCCTCGGTGCCGTAGGCGAACATCGCGATCGCCTGGGCGCCGCCGGCCGCGTACACCTCGGTGACGCCGAGCAGCGCGCAGGCCGCCAGGATGGTCGGGTGGACGGAGCCGCCGAAGGCCTTCTGCGGCGGCGAGGTGACGGCGATGCCCACGACCCCGGCCTCCTGGGCCGGCACCACGTTCATCACCACGGAGGACGGGTAGACGGCCAGGCCGCCCGGCACGTACAGGCCGACCCGGTCGACCGGCACCCACCGTTCGGTGACCGTGCCGCCGGGCACCACCCGGGTGGTGTGGTCGGTGCGGCGCTGCTCGCGGTGGACCAGGCGGGCGCGGCGGATCGACTCCTCCAGCGCGGCCCGGACCTTCGGGTCCAGCGCCTCCAGGGCGGCGACGATCTGCTCCTCGGCGACCCGGGTGCTCTCCAGCTTCACGCCGTCGAACCGCTCGGTGATCTCGATCAGCGCCGCGACCCCGCGATGGCGTACGTCCTCGCAGATCGGCCGCACCTTCTCCAGGGCGGCCTCCACGTCGAACTCGGCTCGGGGCAGCACGTCGCGCAGGTCCGAGGAGGAGCCGCGCAGGTCGATTCGAGAGATCACACGGCCAAGTGTAGGGAGTGGCCGAAACCGACGGTCGCGCATTTCAGTCCGTGATACGAAAGCCGAGACGATTCACGATCTTCGGGGGAGACGGCGTGGACCACGCACCGGGCGACTGGACGCCGACCGAGCAACGGCTGTGGCAGGCCTTCCGGCAGGGCAGCGTGCACGATCTGCGGGTCGGCGACGACACCCTCGACGACGCGGCCGGCCCGGCGGTCTGGGGCCCCTCCCGCACGGTCCGGGCCGAGGTGATCGCCAAGCTGCTGCTCGCCGGACCGGAGCCGTCCCCCGGGCGGGTCGCCTCGCTCAAACTGAGCGGCGCACTGATCACCGGCCCGCTGGTGCTGGCCGGCGCGGACATCCGGCACTACGTCGAGTTGCACCAGTGCCGGTTCGAGCGGAAGGTGCTGATCTCCGAGGCGCGGGCCGGCACGGTCCGGCTGATCAGCTGCCTGATACCCCGGCTGGAGGCCTCCCGGCTGGCCACCGAGGGCGACCTCCACCTGGCGCGCTGCCACCTCCCGCAGGGCCTGCGGCTCACCGACGCCAAGATCGGCACCGACCTGCTGCTCAACCAGGCCGTCATCGGCGCCGACCGGCACGGCCGGGCACTGTCCGGCGAGGGCCTCACCGTCAGCCAGGACCTGGAGGCCGACCGGATCACCGCCCACGGCGAGGTCAGCCTGCGCTCCGCCCGGATCGGCGGCCGGCTCTCACTGCGCGGCGCCCAGCTGCACGCCGCGGCCGAGGACCGCAACTGCCTCAACCTGGCCCACATCACCGTCGGCCACACCCTGTACCTCGGCGGGTCGCTGGACGGCGGCTGGGCCGACTCCCGGACCATCTACGGCGACGGCTACGGCGCACCCATCCCGCCCGGCGCGGCCAGCACCCCGCTGCGGGCCTTCGGCGGCGTCCGGCTGGTCGACGGCCGGTTCGAGAACGCCTGTCTGATCACCAACGCCGAGTTCCACCTGTCCGAGCAGCAGGAGCTCTCGCTGCGCCGGATCCAGACCCCGGAGCTGCGGATCACCTGCCCCACCCCGCCCCGCGGCAGGGTCTCGCTCTCCCGCGCCCGGGTCGGCAACCTGGTCGACTCGCCCGAGAGCTGGCCGCGCGACGGCCTGGTCGGGCTCACCGGCTTCACCTACGACTCGCTGCGCCCGGACCGGCCCTTCACCGTCCGGCAGCGGATCTCCTGGCTGGAGAACGCCCTCGCCGAGTACCGCCCCGAGCCGTACGAACAGCTGGCCGCCGCCCTGCGCCGCGACGGCCGGGACGACGACGCCCGCGAGGTCCAGTACGCCAAGCAGCGCCGCCGCCGGGCCGCCCTGCCGCTGCCCGGCCGGCTCTGGGGCGTCCTCCAGGACTTCACGGTCGGCTACGGCTACCGGCCCGGGCGGGCCGCGCTGTGGCTGGTGCTCGCCTGGGGGCTGGGCACCGCGTACTTCGCCGAGCACCCGCCACCGCCGCTGAAGGCCGACGAGGCACCCGCCTGGAACGCCCCGCTGTACGCGCTCAGCAAGGTGATCCCGGTGGTCGACCTCGGGCAGGGCGGCTGGAACCCCGACCGGCCCGGCCAGTGGGTCGCGGCCGCCCTGGTGATCACCGGCTGGTTGCTCGCCACCACCGTCGTCACCGCCGCGACCCGGCTGCTCCAGCGCGGCTGAAGACCGGCCCACGGGCCGCGGCGGGCCCGATCGGGGGACTCTCCGCGAAAAGGGCGGGGCGCGGGCGGCGGCGCGGCAACTACGCTGTGCGCCGTGACTGAACGGCTGCCGCTCTTCCCGCTCAACACGGTCCTCTATCCGGGACTGGTGGTGCCCCTGCACGTCTTCGAGGAGCGCTACCGCCGGCTCGTGGCCGACCTGCAGGACCAACCGGAGGACCGGCCGCGCCGCTTCGGCGTGGTGGCGATCCGGGACGGCCGCGAGGTGGCCCCGGTCCGCGAGAGCGAGGAGCCCGCGGGCCCGCTGGACGGCCTGGGCACCGTCAGCGGCGACCCGCTGGAGGCGATCCACCGGGTCGGCTGCGTCGCCGACGTCAGCTCGCTGCGCGAACAGCCCGGCGGCCGGTTCGAGTTGCTGGTCACCGGCACCACCCGGTTCCGGCTGCGGTCGGTGGAGACCGGCGGCCCGTACCTGGTCGGCGAGGCCGAGACGCTGCCCGAGCAGCCCGGCGAGGGCGCCGGCGCGCTCGCGGCCGGGGTGGTCCGGGCCTTCCGGGCGTACCAGAAGCGGCTGGCCGGCGCCCGCGAGGCCAGCCTGGCCGGCGAGCAGGACCTGCCGGGCGACCCGCAGGTGCTGTCCTACCTGGTCGCGGCCGCCGCCGTGCTGCCCGCGCCGGTCAAGCAGCAGCTGCTGGCCTGCCCCGACAACGCCGGGCGGCTCGCGCTCGAACTGGAGCTGCTGCGCAGCGAGACGGCCCTGCTGACCCAGCTCCCCTCGCTGCCGGCCGTGGACCTGACCCGGCAGGCGTTCAGCCCGAACTGACCCCTCCCCCGGGCCCGCGCGGCCCCGGACCCGCACCCGCCCCGCAGAGGAGCCGCATGGCCAGGAAGACGAAGAAGGGCGGCCAGGGCACGCCCGCGACGGTGGCCCTGGAGGCCGCCCGGGTGCCCTTCACCGTGCACGCCTACGAGCACGACCCGGCCGCCGACACGTACGGCGGCGAGGCCGTCGACGCGCTCGGCATCCCGGCCGGTCGGGTGTTCAAGACCCTGGTCGCCGAGGTGGACGGCACCCTGACGGTCGGCGTCGTCCCGGTCTCCGGGAAGCTCGACCTCAAGGCGCTGGCGGCCGCCGTCGGCGGCAAACGGGCCGCGATGGCGGACCCGGCCGCCGCCGAGCGCAGCAGCGGCTACGTGCGGGGCGGGATCTCGCCGCTCGGCCAGCGCCGGCCGCTGCCCACCGTGCTGGACCTCAGCGCGCTGGAGCACCCGACCGTGTTCGTCTCGGCCGGCCGGCGCGGCCTGGAGGTCGAGCTGGCCCCGGCCGACCTGGTGGCGCTCACCTCCGCCCGGACGGCCCCGATCGGACGCTGAGGACGGGCCGCGGCGGCGGCTCGGCGGGGCTGCTCGGCGTGGTTCGGGGCCTTCCGGGGCCTTTCGGGGCCGCGCGGGGCTACTCGGGGCGCGGGGCGTCCTGCGGCGGGGTCCGGCCCTGCGGCTGCGCGCCCTGCTGATCCGGCTGCTGCTGGTCCGGCTGCTGCGGCGAGCCCCCGCCCGCCCGGTGGCGGCCCTCCGGCGCCGACCACTGCGGGCCGAACGCCCAGTACGGCGGCGGCTCCTCCTCGCGCTTGCCGAACGCGGCCGACATGGCCAGCAGCAGCACCATCGCCGTCAGCGGCCAGACCAGCAGCGCGCCGTGCGCACCGAGCTCCAGCGGCGCGCTGAAGGTGCCGCCGTCCCCCACCTGCCGGGCGTGCGCGCGCAGGTCGGCCGTCGGGCCGAGCGCGGCACCGAGCTGCCAGGCGGCCAGCGAACCGGCCAGACCGCCGAGCGCGAGCCCGACCGCGACAGCGATCCCGCCGCCGCGGCCGCGGGTGAGCAGGAAGGCCGTGACGGCACTGAGCGCGCCCGCCCCCAGCCCGAGCAGGGCGAGGACGGCGTCCGCCCCGGCCCGCTGCTCGCCCTCCGGGTCCATGTAGAGGATCTGGTTTCCGCTGACCTGGAACATCACCCTGGGCGCCAGCCAGTACCAGAGCAGGCCGACCAGCACGCCGAGCAGCGCGCAGGCGAGGCCGGTCAGGACGCCGATCCGCAGCTCGGGCAGGAGCGCCGGCCTGGTGCGCTCGGCCGGGACGTCGACGGTCGGCGGGGCGAACGGGTCCCGGTCGGGCCCGGGCCCGGCCTCGGCACCCGCAGGTGTGTTTGGTACGGTCACCCGACCATCGTTTCACGCCCCGGGCGCGCCGGTCCGCTCAGCCCGTCAGCGGGTGGCCCGCCGGTACGCCCAGGCGGCCAGCGTGAGGGAGGCGAGCGCGACGCCCGCGCAGACCGAGAGGTCGCCGGCGACGGCCGTCCAGTCGGGCCGCTCGCCGAACGTCCGGGCGAAGGCCTCCACCCCGTAGGTGGACGGCAGCAGGTCCCGCAGCCACTGCACGAAGGTCGGCAGGTGGTCGACCGGCAGCACCCCGAGCAGCAACGCGGCGGACATCCCGAGCTGACCCAGCAGGGTCGCGATCTCCTGCTTCGGCGCCAGCAGTCCGCAGGCCGCCCCCAGCCCGGCGAGCGCCGCACCGGCCAGCGGGACCACCGCCAGCAGCACCCACAGGTGCGCCGCCGACAGCCCGAACAGCCAGGCGCCGAAGCCTGCCGTGACCAGCGAACCGGGCAGCGTGAACGAGGCGTACGCCCCCGCCGCCCCGAGCACCACGGCGGCCGGCGGCACCGGCAGCGTCGCGTAGTGGTCGAGCCCGCCGGTGGCACGCAGCCGTCCGAAGTACTGGGCGAGCAGGTTGAGCGCGACGAACGCCACCACCAGCACGCTGGAGCCGGCCACCACCGAGCGGGCGGCCGGGCTGTCGCCGGGGTCGACCACGCCGCGCATCATCACCAGGATGCCGATCGACTGGAAGGTCGCCACGAACAGCAGCGGGATCCGGGCCACACGGGCCCGGGCGAGCTGCGCCCGGTACACGGCGGCCATCGCGGGCAGCAGGCCGGCGGCGGGCGCCAGCGGGGCCGGTTCGGCGGCCGCCGGCGCCGCGACCGCGGGGTCGGCGGGTGCGGGGGCTTCGAGCAGGGTCACCCGGTCACGCTCCAGGTCCACGGGGCCACCCATCACTTGACCAGTCCGGTGCCGCGGCCGCCGAGCTTGAGGTACGCGTCCTCCAGGCTCGGGGTGGCCAGCGTGAAGTCGTCCAGCGCCGCGAAGGCCGGGCCGGTGGTGACCGCGGCGACCAGCTCGCGGGCGTCCTCCGGGGTGGTGCGGACGGTCCAGCGGCGCCCGCTGCGCTCGGCGCGCTCGGCCAACCGGGCGACCGCGGGTACCGTGACCGGGGCCTCGGTGCGCCAGACCAGGTCGAGCCGCACGTCGCCGTCCACCAGCGCCTTCAGGCCGCCGGGCGAGTCACAGGCGATCACCCGGCCGTCGTCGATCACCGCGACCCGGTCCAGCACCGTCTCCGCCTCCAGCACGTTGTGGGTGACCAGCACCACCGTGGTGCCGCGCTCGGCCCGGCGGCGCTCCACGGCGGACCACACCGCCCGGCGGGCGACCGGGTCCATGCCGGTGGTCGGCTCGTCCAGCACCAGCAGCGGCCGCTCCCCCACCAGCGCGGCGGCGAAGCAGGCCAGCCGCCGCTGACCGCCGGAGAGCTTGGCGAGCGGGCGGCCGGCGAGCGGCTCCAGGCCGAGTTCGGCCAGGACGGCGACGGACTCCGCGCGGGCTTCGGACCGGCGGAGGCCGCGCAGCCGTCCGGTGGTCTCGGCGGCCAGGGCGACGGTCAGCTCGTCCAGCGCCGTGGACTCCTGGCCCAGGTACGCCAGCAGTCGCGGGGCCCGCTCGGGGTGACGGACCACGTCGTGGCCGAGGATGTCGATGCTGCCGCGGTCGGGGCGCAGCAGGCCGGTGAGCTGGCGGACCAGGGTGGACTTGCCGGCGCCGTTGGGGCCGAGCAGCCCGAAGATCTCGCCGCGGCGCACGGTCAGGTCGATGCCGTCGTTCGCCCGGATCTCGTCGGGCCGGGCGCCCCTGCCCCTGGCCCCGCTCCGGTAGCTCTTGGCCAGGTCGCGGACGGTGCAGCAGGTGCCCTCCGAGTGGCGGCCGGGCCCGCCCACGTCGCCCTGCGACGGGGGCTGCACTGCCTGCCGGTCGGTGTCGCTCACGGTCGAAGACTCTACGCGTTGACGGTGCGGATCCGGACAACGGGGTCAATCCGGCCCGGCGGCGGGTCCGCGGGGCGCCGGCGGCCGTCCCGGGTGCCGGCCCGGCTCAGTCCTGGGCCCGGCGGGGCTCCTGGTGTCCCGGTGTCTGGTGGGGCTCCTGAGCGGCGTGGGCTTCGCCGGTCTGGTGGGGCTCCTGAGCGGCGTGGGCTTCGCCGGTCTGGTGGGGCTCCCGAGCGGCGTGGGCTTCGCCGGTCTGGTGGGCCTCGTCGGCGTTGCGCGCCCCGGGCAGGTCGACCTCCTGCCCCTGCGAGGCCGCCTGCTGGGGGACCCGGGAGGCGAACTCCTTCCAGAAGCCGGCCCGGATGGCGTACCGGTCGTGCTCGTCGATCTGGTCGTCCTTGTGCGCGAGCAGGCCGAACCGGGCGGCGTAGCGCAGCAGCTCGCCGTCGAGCCGGTGCGGGATGCGCGGGTAGTCCGTCCACAGGACGCCCAGGCGGTCCCGGGTGCCCTGCCGGTCGACGGCGCCCATCCGGTCCGCCGCGCAGAGCCGGTCGCTCCAGCGGCGGGCGAAGACCTGTCCGACCTCGTGGGCGTCACCGCCGATCGTGGTGATGTCCTCCTCGCGGTCCGCCCAGCGCTGTTCGGCGCTGGTCAGCTGGGCGAGGGTGGGAAGCCCGTCGGCGGCGGTGGTGGCGACCGGTTCGGCGGACGGGCGGTCCACCCAGCCCCGGTCGGAGGACCAGCGCAGCACCGGGCCGCCCAGCCCGGCCGAGGCGACCGGTGCGGTGGCGCGCACGGCCAGGTCCTTGGGGGTGGGGATCATCCGCAGCGCGGCGGCGGCCGCCGGCCGCGGACGGGCCGGCGGGACGGGGACGGCCGGCTCGGTCGACCCGACCACCATGATCTCGGCGATCTCGGGGGCCGGGGCCGGCGCGGGGAACGGCGAGGGGAAGGCCGGCTGCTCCTTCTGCCGGGCCCAGCGGGTGATCCACTCCCGGTCCAGTACCCGCCGTTCGTCGGCCTCTCCGACCAGGTCCTCGGACTGGTTGAAGTCGCCGTCGGCCGCCTGGAGCGCCCACAGGTGGACGGCCACCCCGTGCTCCTTGGCGGACATCACCCCGGGCAGCAGGTCGCCGTCGCCGGTCACCAGCACCACGTCCGCGCAGGCGTGGTTGCGGGCCAGCTCCGAGAGCTCGGCGTGCATCGCGGCGTCCACGCCCTTCTGCACCCAGCGCCCCTCGGCCCGGGTCAGCGCGCCCAGCCGCACGGTGACCCGGGGCAGCACCCGCAGCCGTCGGTGCTCCGGCAGTGGCCGGCGCTCGGGCGCCGCGTCGAACCAGTAGATCCGCAGCAGCGGCAGACCCGTCTCGGCCTCCGCCCGCTCGCGCAGCGCCGAGATCAGCACGGTGTGGTCCACCGCCACCCGGGAGCGCCCGGGCTCTCCGGCGAGCAGGCTGGCGGCAGCACCCAACAGGTATCCGGCGTCGACCAGAACGACACAGCGGTCCACAGCTCCGCACCTCTTCTCTGGTCGGCCGGGCGGTGTGGGGGAAGTCGCCTGGCGGTCCGTGCGGCTATTGGGCCTTCCTCTACCCCCGGGGACGCCGGGCGAACCACCCGTTCCGCCTCCGGTCCCGCGGCCTCGGCCGCGCGCCTTCGAGCCGCCGAGCCGCCGACTGCGGTGTGGACGGGGAACGCCGACGGCCCGCCACCGCGGTGCGGGGCGGGCCGTCGGCGTCGGACGGGGCGCGGCGGTCAGCCGCGCAGCTCCGCCGCCACCAGCTCGGCGAGCTGGACGGCGTTGAGGGCCGCGCCCTTGCGGAGGTTGTCGTTGGAGAGGAACAGCGACAGGCCGTGCTCGACCGTCTCGTCCGCGCGGATGCGGCCGACGTAGGTCGGGTCCTGGCCGGCGGCCTGGAGGGGGGTGGGGATGTCGGAGAGCTCGACGCCCGGGGCACCGGTGAGCAGCTCGACCGCCCGCTGCGGGCTGATCGGGCGCTCGAAGCGGGCGTTGATCTGGAGCGAGTGGCCGGAGAAGACCGGGACGCGCACGCAGGTGCCGGCGACCTTGAGCCCGGGGATGCCGAGGATCTTGCGGCTCTCGTGGCGGAGCTTCTGCTCCTCGTCGGTCTCGTTGGAGCCGTCCTCGACGACGGAGCCGGCGAGCGGGATCACGTTGAACGCGATCGGGCGCCGGTAGACGTTGGGCGCCGGGTACTCGACGGCGGAGCCGTCGTGGGCGAGGGCGGCCGCGCCGTCGACCACCTTGAGGGCCTGGTCGTGGAGCTCGGCGACGCCGGCCAGGCCGCTGCCGCTGACCGCCTGGTAGGTGGAGACGACGAGCGCGGCGAGCCCGGCCTCCTCGTGCAGCGGGCGCAGCACCGGCATGGCGGCCATCGTGGTGCAGTTGGGGTTGGCGATGATGCCCTTGGGGCGGTCCGCGATCGCGTCCGGGTTGACCTCGGCGACCACCAGCGGGACCTCGGGGTCGCGACGCCAGGCGGAGGAGTTGTCGATCACCACGGCGCCGGCCGCGGCGACCCTGGGGGCGAGGGCCTTGGAGGTGGACCCGCCGGCCGAGAAGATCACGATGTCGAGGCCGCTGTAGTCGGCCGTGGCCGCGTCCTCGATGGTGACCTCGGTGTCCTGCCAGGGCAGCGTGCGCCCCGCCGAACGCGCCGACGCGAACAGCCGCAGCTGCTCCACCGGGAACGCGCGCTCCGCCAGAATGCTGCGGACCACTCCGCCGACCTGGCCGGTCGCTCCTACGATGCCGATCCTCATCCGACTGCTCCTCCTGTTTCGTGCCCGATCAGACTGCGCTTGATCAGATTGCGCCTGATCACCGCCGCACCCCGCCCATCATGCCCTGTCACCGGCGCCGGTCGGCGAGTCGTCCCACGCTGTGGGCCGCACCCGTTCGAGCGCGGCGAGCGCGGCCCCGACGGCCTCCTTGCCCGCGGGCAGCAGCGGCAGCCGCACGTCCGGCGTCGGGATCTGTCCGAGGGCGTGCAGCACGCCCTTGACGACGGTCGGGTTGGGCTCGGTGAACACCGCCGCGGACAGGGCGGCCAGCCGGTGCCCGAGCTCCCGGGCCGTCGCCGCGTCGCCGCTGCGCCAGGCCCGTTCCAGCGCGACGAACCGCTCGGTCGCCAGGTGTGCCGAGGCGAGGATCCCGCCCGCGCCGCCGAGCGCCAGCAACGGTGACACCAGCAGGTCGTCCCCGGCGAGGACGGCGAAGCCAGGCGGCACGTCGGCGAGGAGTTCGACGGTGTCGGTGTCGACGGCGCCGGTGGCGAGCTTCAGCCCGGCCACGCCCGGCAGTTCGCCGATCCGGCGCAGCGTCGCGGCGCCGAGCTGCTGCCCGGTGCGGTACGGGATGTGGTAGACGACCAGCGGCACCGGGCTGTGCTCGGCGAGGTGGGCGAAGTGGGCGATGACGCCGGCCTCGCCGGGCCGGACGAAGGCGGGGACGGTGACCAGGGCCGCGTCGGCCACGCCGTCCAGCGCGGCGAGCGCCCCGGCGGTGGCGGCGGTGTCCGCACTGCCGGCGCCGACGGTGAGGACCGCGCCGCGGGCCCGGCAGACGCCGCCGACCACGGCGGTCACGGAGTGCTTCTCCGCGGCGCTCAGGGTGGCGGGCTCGCCGGTCGTGCCGAGGACGACCAGACCGGCGGCTCCGGCGTCCAGCAGCCGGTGCGCCAGGGCCTCCAGGGCGTCGAGGGCGACCGAGCCGTCCGCCGCGAACGGGGTGACCAGGGGGATGTGGATGCCGTGCAGTTCCATGCCGACGAGCCTGCCCCGCGCCGATCGTGCAGGTCCAGTTCAGGTTTCCGACGCTTCTCGTAAGCTGAGCCGATGCTCGATCTCCGCCGCCTGCGGCTGCTGCGCGAACTGTCCCACCGGGGCACCATCGCGGCCGTCGCCGAGGCCCTCTCGTTCAGCCCTTCGGCCGTCTCCCAGCAGCTCTCGGTGCTGGAACGGGAGGCCGGGGTCGCCCTGCTGGAACGGACCGGGCGCCGGGTGGCGCTCACCCCGGCCGCGCTGAAGCTGGTGCGGCACACCGAGGCCGTCCTGGAGCGGCTGGAACAGGCCGGTGCCGAGCTGGCCGGTGCCCGGCACGGGCCGGCCGGGCCGCTGCGGATCGGCACCTTCCCGTCCGCGGCCCGGGCGATCGTGCCGGGCGCGCTGGCCGTGCTGGCGGGCCGCCATCCGGGGCTGGAGCCGATGGTCACCGAGGTGGACCCGGCCCGGGTCGCGGCCCAGCTGCGGTCCGGCGAGCTGGACGTGGCGCTGGTGCACGAGTACGACCTGGTGCCGGCCGAGCCGGAACCGGGCCTGACCGTCACCGAGGCGGTGTTCACCGAGCCGATGTACCTGGCCGCCCCCACCGCGGGCACCGTCGCGGACTTCAGGCACGCGCCGTGGATCGTGTCGCCGCCGGGCACGCTCTGCCACACCATGGTCGTCCGGGCCTGCCGGGCCGCGGGTTTCGCCCCGCAGATCCGGCACCGGGTGGACGACTTCTCCACGGCGCTCGCACTGGTCGGGGTCGGCCAGGGCGTCGCCCTGGTACCGCAGCTTGGCACCCTGCACGGCAGCGGGACGGCGACCCTCACCCGGCTGCCGATGCACCGCCGCACCCGGGTGGCCTTCCGCGCCGGGGCGGGCGCCCATCCGGCGGTCGCGGCCTTCACCGCGGCTCTGCGCGAGGCCCTGCCGCCGGGGCTGATCAGCTGACCCCACTACGTAGTTGGGGCCCCGCGGCACCGGCCTACCTATCCCCCTACGTAGTCCTTGTCGGGCCGCCGGTGCGACCGCTGTACTCACCACGGGGGCGTCCCGCCACCGGCGGGTTCGCGGTCCGAGGGGACGGCCGGCGGGCCCCGGGCTGTCCACCTGACAGTGCATCCCGAGGCTCGCCGACCGAGACGGGCGGTCAACGGTGACCGCCCCGACACCGGCCTTTCGCCGGACAGGAGGTCAACGTGCTCAGCGGCTCCCGGCGCTCCTGCGCCGCCTATCTCAGATGCGTCCCGTTCGACACCTGGGAGATGCCGGTCCACCGGCACACCATGGAGACCTGGGCCCGCGATCTCGGCCTCGCCGATCCGGTCTGGTTCATCGACAACGGCGAAGCCTCGCACGGGCCGAAACCCCGCCTGCTGGAGCTGCTGAGCGCCGTCGAACGCAACACCTTCAGCGTCGTCCTCGTGCCGGGGCCGTTCGTCTTCCACCTCGACGACACCCGCGCGGCCACCGTCTGCCACCGGCTCTCCGTCCTGGGCGCCTCCGTCCTGCAACTGCCGCAGGAACGCACCGGCCGCCGCCCCGCGCCCGCCCGCCGCGCGCCGGCCGAGGCCGTCCCGGGCCACCCGGCCGTGGTGGACGACCGCCGCACGCCGCTCCACCGCGTACCGGCCGCGCGCGCCCACTACGGTGGAACCGGTTGAGGCCCTGTCCGACCCCTTGCCAGGCCGCGGATCCCGGGAGTCCGGAGTGGACACTGCACGACGCCCGCGGGCCCGCCTCGCCGCTCCCCCGCAGCCGGTGACGGAACCGGCCCCGGAGCAGCCGACGGCCGGCCGCGACGACGAGCTCGCCGCGGCCCTGGCCGGCCTGCACCGGCTGCCCGCCGTGGTGCGGGTGAGCGCCCCGGCCGGGCTCGGCAAGACCCTGCTGGTCGACCGGATCGCCGAACGGCTGCGTGCGGACGGGCTGCGGGTGCTGGCGACCCGGGTGCCGCCCCTGGCCCGGCCGTTCCCGTTCGGGGTCTTCACCGAGCTGCTGAGCGGGACCGGACCGCACCTGCCCGAGCAGCTGGACCCCGTCATCGGCGCGCTGGCCGAACTGATCCCCGAGGCCGCCCGATACCTCCCTCCGGCCCCCGCGGCCACCTCCGACCCGGAGCTGGCCCGGCACCGGGTGTTCCGCGCCGTACGGGCGGCCCTGGCCGCGCTCGGGCCGACCGTCCTGGTCGTCGACGGCCTCCAGTGGGCCGACCCCGACAGCCTGGAGCTGCTGCGCGCGCTCACCCTCGACCCGGTGCCCACCCTCGGCCTGCTGCTCGCCGAGCGCCCCTCCGGCGCCCGCGCCGCCGCCGTGCCGCACCGCCCACCGGGCGTCGCCGGCGCCGAACTGCGGCTCGGGCCGCTGGACGAGGCGCAGGTCCGCCGCCTGTGCGCGGGCCACCCGACCGCGACCGCCGCCGAGTTGCACCGCTGGACCGGCGGCGCGCCGTACCTGCTGGTCCAGGTGCTCGACCGGCTGGACGGGCAGGGCCTGGACCAGGCCCTGCGGCACACCGCCGCCGCCCTCGTCCACCCGGTGGAGACCGGCTCCGACGCCGCCGACGCGCTGGTCCGGGCGTGCGCCGTGGTCGGCCGGCCGGCCGACCAGGACCTGCTGGCGGCCGTCGCCGGACTGGACGGCCGAACCGCCCGCACCGCCCTGCTGGAGGCCCTGGAGACCGGCCGGCTCACCGAGCACCCCGACTGCCGGTACGACCTGCCCGCCCCGCTCCTGCGGGAGGCCGTGCACCGGGCCGTCCCCGGCCCCGAGCGGCGCCGCGCCCACCTGGCCGCCGCCGCGGCGCTCCGGACGGCCGACCCGGTGCCGGCGGCCGAACTCGCCCACCACCTGCGGGCCGCCGGCGACCTGACCGGCTGGCGCGACCAGGCCGGGGCCGCCGCCGACCAGGCCGTGGCCGCCGGCGACAGCGCCACCGCGACCGAGCTGCTGCACCAGCTGCTGGCCGAGCCCTCACTGCCCGCCGGGCACCGTTCCCGGGCGGCCCTCGCGCTGGCCCGGATCTGCGGCAACACCCTCGACCACCAGCAGGTGCTGGCGGTGCTGCGGCGGATCGTCACCACGGCCGACCTGGAACCGGCGACCCGCGGCGAGGTCCGCCTCACGCTGGGCCTGCTGCTGCTCAACCAGGAGGGCGACAGCGAGGCGGGATTTCGCGAACTGGAGCGCTGTGTCACCGAGTTGCGCGAGCGTCCGGACCTCGCGGCGCGCGCCATGGGTGCCCTCGCCGCACCGATCCTGGCCGTCCACGCCACCCAGCAGGCCCGCTGGCTGGACCGGGCCGAGCGGGCCGCCCGGCTCAGCGGCGACCCGGTGGCCCGGACCGGGGTGCTCGCCAGCCGGGTCACCTGGCTGGCCTGCGTCGGCGACCCGACCGCCTGGGAACTGCTCGCCGAACTCCCCCGCACCACCCCGCACCAGGCCGAACTGCGCCAGACCGCAAGGGCGTTGTGCAACGCGGCGAGCGGCGCCGTCGGGTGGGGCCTGAACGAGCAGGCCCGCCGCTACCTGGACGAGGGCCTGGACCTCGCCGAGGCCACCGGCATGGACTTCATGCAGGGCGTCGGCCGGGCCATGACCCTGGTCCTGGACTGGCACACCGCCCGCCTCGACGGGCTGGAGACCCGGGCCCGCGCCCTGCTCTCGGAGATCTCCGAGATGCCCGCGCTGCGCACCGACGCCTCCCTGGTGCTGGCCCATCTGCACGCCCTGCACGGCGAGTTCGACGAGGCCGCGGACGCCCTCGCCCCCCTGCTGTCCGGCGGCCACGGCCCGGACCCGATGCCGTTCTTCGACGCGCACGCGCTGGCCACCCGGCTCGCCCTGGCCGACGGCGGCGCCGAGCAGGCCTGGCGCGCGCTGCTGCCCGTACTGGAGCTGTACCGGACCAAGGCGGTCTGGGCCTGGGGCTGCGAACTCGTGCCCGAGGCCGTGCTCGCCGCGCTGGCCGCCGGTGCCGGCGACGAGGCGCGGCGGCTGGCCGAGGAGTTCACCCGGCAGTGCGCCGACCACCCGGCCCCCGCCGTCGCCGCCGGAGTCGAACTCGCCCTCGGCCACCTGGCCGTGGACCGCGATCCGGCCGCCGCCGCCGACCACTACCAGCGCGCCGCCGCGATCCACGGCCGGATCGGCCGCCGCTACGCCCGCGCCCGGGCCACCGAGCTCGCCGCCCTCGCCCGGCTGGCCGCCGGACAGCGGCCGGCCACCCCCGGGCTGGTGGAGGCCGCCGAGGAGTACGAGCGCCTCGGCGCCGTGGCCGACAGCTCGCGCTGCGCGATGGTGCTCCGGGAGCAGGGCATCGGCGACCCGCGGGCGCACGCCCGGCGCGGCTACGGCGAGGAGCTGACCCCGCGCGAGCTGGAGGTGGCCCGGCTGCTGGCCTCCGGGCGCACCAACCGCGAGATCGCCCAGGTGCTGTTCCTGTCCCCGCGCACCGTCGAGCAGCACGTGGCGAAGGTGCTGCGCAAACTGCGGGTGCCGAGCCGCCGGGAGGTGCGCTCGGCACTCGGGCCGCGCCCCTGAGGACCGCCGCGGTCGGCAGGATTTCGAGGTCCGCTGTCATCTCTGCCACTGGCCCGGGCCGACGGTGGTCGGCGACGCTGGTGGCCATCATGGAGACCACGTCCGAACTCGCCCAGATCAACGTCGCCCGCCTGCTCGCCCCGCTCGACAGCGAGCTGCTCGCCGGCTTCACGGCCGCCCTGGAACCGGTGAACGCCGCCGCCGAGGCCGCCGACGGCTACCGCTGGCGCCTTCAGGACTACGGCGGCGACGCCACCGGGATCCGGGTCTTCGAGGACGACTGGCTGATCGTCAACATGTCCGTCTGGCGCGACCCGCGGTCACTGTCCGCGTACGTCTACGGTCCGGCGCACCGGGAGGTGCTGGGCCGTCGCCGCACGTGGTTCGCCCGGCCCGTCGAGGCGATGACCGCCCTGTGGTGGGTGCCGGCCGGGCACCGGCCGGACGTCGCCGAGGCACAGGCCCGGCTGGTCGCCCTCCGGGAGCACGGACCGACCCCCGAGGCCTTCACACTCCGTCACACTTTCCCCGCCCCCGCAGCCGCGGAGCGCTGACACCGCACCACTACCCTGTCCCCCATGACCCAGTGGACGCAGCAGCAGGACGACGCCCCCGGCCGGTTCGGCCCCGACGCCACCGTGGAGGTGGAGGCCCACCAGGTGGGCGCCGTGCGCACCGAGTACGCGCCCAAGCACGACGGCGACCCGGACCCGGGCGAGATCGTCTGGACCTGGGTGCCGTACGAGGAGCGCGACGGCCGCGGCAAGGACCGACCGGTCCTGGTGGTGGCCCGGGAGACCGGCGGTTCGCTGCTCGCGGTGATGCTCTCCAGCAAGGGCCACGCGCACGACGCCGACTGGGTGCCGATCGGCGCCGGCCCGTGGGACAAGTCCGGCCGGGACTCCTGGGTCGCCCTGGACCGGGTGATGCGGGTGTACGACGGCGGCATGCGGCGCGAGGCCTGCGCACTGGACCGGGCCCGCTTCAACCTGGTGGTCGACAGCCTGAGGCGCCGCTACCGCTGGAGCTGACGGCGGGGGCCGCCGGGCACTGCGCCCGGCGGCCCGTGCGGTGACCCGTCAGACCGCGGTGCTCGCCAGGCAGCTGGGGCCGAGCAGCTGCTTGAGGTCGCCGAACAGCGCCGGGTCGCTCTTCACCCGGTGCCGGTCCAGCCGCAGCACGGTGGTCTGCCGGGTGCCCTCCAGCCGCAGCCGCACCTCGGTGGTGCCGCGGTGGTGGGTGAGCACCTCGCCGAGCCGGGCGACCAGCGGCGGGGTGATCTTGACGCTGGGGATCGAGATGACGATCGGCGCGTCGGCGTGCGCGTTGGAGAGGTCCGGGACGGACAGCTCCATGCCCATCAGGCGCGGCACGTCCTCCCGCTTGTCGAGCTTGCCGCGGACGAACACCACGGCGTCCTCGACCAGTTGGGAGGAGACCAGCTGGTAGCTGGCCGGGAAGAACATGCAGTCGATGGAGCCGGCCAGGTCCTCCACGGTGGCGATCGCCCAGGCGTTGCCCTGCTTGGTCATCTTGCGCTGGAGGCCCGAGATGATGCCGCCGATGGTGACGATGGCGCCGTCCGGCCGCTCGGCGAGGTCGGCGACCGCACAGTCGGCCTTGTCCGACAGCACGTGCTCGATGCCGTGCAGCGGGTGCGAGGAGACGTACAGGCCGAGCATCTCGCGCTCCTGGGTGAGCAGGAAGCCCTTCTCCCACTCCTCCTCGGAGAAGACCACGTCGAGGCCGAAGCTCGGCTCGTCGGAGACCGCGTCGCCGCCGAACAGGTCGAACTGGCCCTCGGCCTCCTTGCGCTTGACCCCGACCACGTTGTCGATCATCGGCTCGAACTGCGCGGTCAGGCCCTTGCGGGTGTGCCCGAGCGAGTCGAAGGCACCGGCCTTGATCAGGGATTCGACGGTCCGCTTGTTGCAGACCACCGACTCGACCTTGTCCAGGAAGTCCGGGAAGGAGGCGTACTTCCCCTTGGCCTTCCGGGTGCGGATCATCGAGTCCACGACCGGGCCGCCGACGTTGCGGATGGCGGTGAGACCGAACCGGACGAGCTCGTTGCCGTGCGGGGTGAAGTCGGCGTCCGACTCGTTCACGTCCGGCGGCAGGACCTGGATGCCCATCTTCCGGCACTCGTTGAGGTAGATCGCGGACTTGTCCTTGTCGTCCTTGACCGAGGTGAGCAGACCGGACATGTACTCGGCCGGGTAGTTGGCCTTGAGGTAGGCCGTCCAGTACGAGACCAGGCCGTAGCCCGCGGTGTGGGCTTTGTTGAACGCGTAGCCGGAGAAGGGCACCAGGACGTCCCACACGGCCTGGATCGCCGCGTCGGAGTAGCCGTGCTCGCGGCAGCCCCGCTGGAAGGGGACGAACTCCGCCTCCAGGATCTCCTTCTTCTTCTTGCCCATGGCACGGCGCAGCAGGTCGGCCTGGCCGAGCGAGTAGCCGGCCAGGATCTGTGCGGCCTTCTGCACCTGCTCCTGGTAGACGATCAGGCCGTAGGTCGGCTTGAGGATCTCCTCCAGGGGCTTCTCCAGCTCCGGGTGGATCGGGGTGATCTCCTGCTGGCCGTTCTTGCGCAGCGCGTAGTTGGTGTGCGAGTTGACGCCCATCGGGCCCGGTCGGTACAGCGCGAGGACGGCGGAGATGTCCTCGAAGTTGTCGGGCTTCATCAGGCGCAGCAGCGAGCGCATCGGGCCGCCGTCGAGCTGGAAGACGCCGAGCGTGTCACCGCGGGCGAGCAGCTCGTAGGTGGGCTTGTCGTCCAGCGGCAGATCGAGCAGCTCGATCTTGACGCCCTTGTTCTTCTCGATCGCCTTGACGGCGTCGTCCATGATCGTGAGGTTGCGCAGTCCGAGGAAGTCCATCTTGAGAAGGCCGAGGCCCTCGCAGGTGGGGTAGTCGAACTGGGTGATGGTGACGCCGTCGGTGTGCCGGGTCCACACCGGGATGTGGTCGGTCAGCGGTTCGGCGGACATGATGACGCCGGCCGCGTGCACGCCCGGCTGGCGGATCAGGCCCTCGATGCCGCGGGCGGTGTCGATCACCTTGCGGACGTCCGGGTCGCTCTCGTACAGGCCGCGGATCTCACCGGCCTCGCCGTAGCGCGGGTGCGAGGAGTCGGTGATGCCGGAGAGCGGGATGCCCTTGCCCATGACGTCCGGCGGCATCGCCTTGGTGATCCGGTCGCCCATCGCGTACGGGTAGCCGAGGACGCGCGAGGAGTCCTTGATCGCGGCCTTGGCCTTGATGGTGCCGTACGTGACGATCATGGCGACCTTGTCGGAGCCCCACTTCTCCGTCACGTAGCGGATCACGTCGCCGCGCCGGCGCTCGTCGAAGTCGATGTCGACGTCGGGCATGGAGATGCGCTCGGGGTTGAGGAAGCGCTCGAAGATCAGGCCGTGCGGGATGGGGTCGAGGTCGGTGATGCCCATGGCGTACGCGACCAGCGAGCCGGCCGCCGAGCCTCGGCCGGGGCCGACCGCGATGCCCTGGCTCTTGGCCCACATGATGAAGTCGGCGACCACGAGGAAGTACGCCGGGAAACCCATCTGGATGATGGTGTCCATCTCGTACTCGGCGAGCTTCTTGTGCTCGTCGTCGTAGCCGTCCGGGAAGCGCCAGTCCATCCCCTCCCAGACCTTGGCCTTGAAGAAGTCGGCCTCGGTCTCGTACCCCTCCGGGATCGGGAAGCGCGGCATCAGGTTCTTGAACTCGAACATGCCGGCGGTGTCGACCCGCTGGGCGACCAGCAGCTGGCTGTTGCGGCAGCCCTCCTGCCAGGCGTCCGAGGAGTCGAGCGCGTACATCTCGGCGGCCGACTTGATGTAGTAGCCGGTGCCGTCGAACCGGAAGCGGTCCGGGTCGGAGAGGTTCTTGCCGGTCTGCACGCAGAGCAGCAGGTCGTGCGCGCCCGCGTCGCCCTCGGTGGTGTAGTGCGAGTCGTTGGTGACCACCGGCGGGATGGCGAGCTTCCGGCTGATCTCGATCAGCCCGTCGCGGACCCGCTTCTCGATGTCGAGGCCGTGGTCCATCAGCTCCAGGAAGTAGTTCTCCCTGCCGAAGATGTCCTGGTAGTCCGAGGCCGACTTGATCGCCTCGTCGAACTGGCCGAGCCGCAGCCGGGTCTGCACCTCGCCGGAGGGACAGCCGGTGGTGGCCATCAGGCCGGCCGCGTGCTCGGCGATGATCTCCTTGTCCATCCGGGGCCACTTGACCAGCCAGCCCTCGGCGTAGGAGCGCGAGGTCAGCTTGAAGAGGTTGTGCAGGCCCTGCCTGTCCCGGGCCCAGATCGTCTTGTGGGTGTACGCGCCGGAGGCCGAGACGTCGTCCCGCTTCTGGTGCGGCTGGCCCCACAGGATGCGCTTGGTGTTGGAACGGGACTCGGGCGCCACGTACGCCTCGATGCCGATCACCGGCGTGATGCCGGCGGCGGTGGCCTGCTTGTGGAACTCGGCGGCGCCGTACATGTTGCCGTGGTCGGTCATCGCGACGTGGGTCTGGCCCAGCCGCTCGACCTCCTTGAATAGCTGCTTCAGCCGGGCGGCGCCGTCCAGCATCGAGTACTCGGTGTGGACGTGCAGGTGCGCGTACGGCTGGTCGCTCAAGGCGGGGCCTCCCGGGTCTGCGGGTGTTCTGGCTGGTCACGGCAGGTGCGCGGAAACACTTCAGGCCCGGCCGCATCGCGGCTCGGGCCAGGTCTCACGCGTTCACCCGCCCTACTCTAGCCCCCGGTACCGTCGATCCCGGAACCATCGCGGTCACCGTTTCGTCGGTCCGCAGGTAGGCCCCGAATTCCCCCCGAGCACCACCGAAGGACGTCCTGAACATGCCCGAGCACCAGAACGCCGCCGACCGCGAGGCCGACCGCGCCGAGACCGTCCTGGCGGTCTTCGAGACCGCCTTCGGCGACCTGCTCGCCCAGGACCCGGCCGCCTTCCGGGTGAAGTTCCGCAAGATGGCGGCCTCCGCCTTCGCCTTCTACCGGGGGACCGCCGGACTGTTCTACGCGGACCTCACCACCGGCCCGTTCGAGGCCCACGGCGCCCGCTTCCTGGACGACCGGACCAGCCGGGTGTGGATCCACGGCGACCTGCACGCGGAGAACTTCGGCACCTACCTGAACGCCGAGGGGCGGCTGGTCTTCAACGTCAACGACTTCGACGAGGCCTACGTCGGCGCGTTCACCTGGGACGTCCAGCGCCTCGCCGCCAGCCTGGCCCTGATCGGCTACGCCAAGGCGCTGTCCGATGCGACCATCACCGAGCTGGTGCGGGCCTTCGCGGGCGCCTACCGCAGCCAGATCTCGGCGCTGGTGGACGGGTCCGGCGAGGGCGACGCGTACACCCTGGACACCGCCACCGGCCCGATCCTGGACACCCTGCGGCGGGCCCGGCTGCAGACCCGGGTCGAACTGCTCGACCAGGAGACGGTGATCGAGGACTACGACCGCCGCTTCCGCACGGGCAACGGCGCGATCGAGCTGGAGCCGGAGGTCCGGGCCGAGGTGCTGGCCGCCTTCGAGGCGTACCTGGGCACCCTGCCGCCGGCCTCCCGCACCCGGCCGGACGCGCTGCGGGTCAAGGACGTGGTCGGCCGCCGGGGCATCGGGATCGGCAGTGCCGGGCTGCCCTCGTACAACCTGCTGCTGGAGGGGCACACCGACGCCCTGGAGAACGACGTGATCATCTACATGAAGCAGGGCCAGACCCCCGCGGTCTCGCGGCACGTCACGGACCCGGAGATCCGCGACTACTTCCGGCACGAGGGCCACCGCACGGTGATCTCCCAGCGGGCCCTCCAGGCGCACAGCGACCCCTGGCTCGGCCACACCACCCTGCACGGCCGCGGCCAGCTGGTCGCCGAGGTCTCCCCCTACGCGGCCGACCTGGACTGGACCGACCTCAACGAGCCGGCCGACCTGCTCGCCGTGGTCGAGTACCTCGGGCGGGCCACGGCCACCATGCACGCCGCCGCCGACGAGTCCTCCAGCGGGCACAGCCTGGTGCCGTTCTCCACCGAGCACGCCATCGACGCCGCCGTCGGCCGGGACGAGAGTGGCTTTGTCGACATGCTGGTGGACTTCGCGCACGCCTACGGCGACCGCGCCCGCAGCGACCACCAGATCTTCGTCGACCTGTTCCGCAACGGGCGGATCCCCGGCCTCTGACACCGGCGGTACGCGCGGGCGCCGGAGGCGTTCCACCCCCGGCACCCGCGCGTCGCTCCGATCGCCCTCGGGCTGCCGCTCCCCCGGTTCCCCCGGTCAGCCGTCCAGCTCGGCGAGGAAGGCCTCCGCCACCCGCCAGGTCCGCTCGGCGGCCTCGGCGTCGTGGTCCGCCAGGTCGGGGTCGGTGTAGAGGTGCCCCGCGCCGCGGTAGCGGTGGATCTCGACGTCCGCCCCGGCCCGGGTCATCTGCAGGTACCAGGCGTTCAGCCAGTCCTCGGTCTCGAACGGGTCCGGCTCCGCCACGTGCAACTGCACCGGGATCTCCGTCGCCGCGTCCTCCCGCAGGTCGGAGGTGCCGTGCAGGAGCAGCAGGCCACGCGCCTGCTCGTCCGCCAGCGCCAGGTTCTGCGCCAGCGACCCGCCGAGCGAGAACCCCGCGTACACCAGGCCCGGCCCACCGGCGCCGATCAGCGGCGCGGCGGCCGCCACGGCCCGGCGCAGCAGCTCGTCGCCGCCGACCTCCTCCTTGTACGCCATGCCCGCCTCGACGTCCTCGAAGGTCTTCCCCTCGAACAGGTCCGGCGTGTCGACCGTGTGCCCGGCGGCCCGCAGCCGTTCGGCGGCGGCGTGCACGGCGGGGCGCAGCCCGTAGACGGAGTGCAGCAGGAGGATGGTGGCCACGGGGTCGGTCCTAACGGTTCGCGGGGCGGGGGCTCACCTTCCATGATCCCCCATCCCGGTCCTCACTCGTAGGCGGTGGCGGCGTCCAGGGCCCGGGCGAAGAAGGTCCAGTCGCCCTGCTCGGGCATCTCCTGGGCGAAGTTCCGGTACCAGCCCGGGGAGTCCTCCACCCAGGAGGCCAGCGCCTCCAGGAACCGGTCGAGCGTGCGGTTCTCCCATTCCTCTCCGTTCTGCAGGAATTCCTCGCGGAGATTACGCACGAATGCGGCGAATGCGGCGCGGTCGGGCATGTGGTCGTCGAGCTGCGGAAGTGACATGCATCGGACCCTACCGGATTCCCCCGGTCGCGGAACGGGCGGTACCGGCCCGGGAATTCACCCGGCAGGGCCGGTCACGGAAAAGGCCCGCCGCCCCGGGAATCGTTCGGGGCGGCGAGCCTTTCCTTTACGCGTGACGGGTCCGGCCTATTCGGCCGACGGCTTCACCACGAATGCGCGGGTGGGGCGGTCAGGGAATGACCGGCGGCCTCGGCATCGGCCTCGGGACGATCCGGGCCGCTCCGGCCCGGCCGACGGCTCCCAGCTCGGCCTCCTCCATCTCGACGGCCCCGAGGGCCATACCGGCCTTGGGGTTGCGCCAGGTCCCGCCATTGGTGTTCTTGATCAGGATCGAGGTCCCGTCGCCGGTCGTGGTGAACTTCTTCTTGATCTCCCTGGCGATGGCCGGGTCGTTCCGGTCGACCAGCACGTACGGGATCTGTTCGACCTTGGCCATCTGGAAGGACAGCAGGCGCCGGTGGTCGAGGGTCCAGAGCCCGTCGTCGAGCTGGACGATGCGGATGGTCGGCAGGTCCTCCACCGCGAGTTCGCCGGTCTGCAGCGACCGCGCCGTCTCGAAGACGCTGTACCCGTCCCCCGAGGCCCTGCTGACACTGCTCTGCATGAACTTGAGGGCGAACGGGCTGATGACGCCGGCGATGCCGGCGGTGGCCGCCTTCTCCATGTGGCACTCGCCCCAGAAGCAGCCCCAGGTGTCCTTCTCCTTGTCGATCTCCTTGTCCATCGCCGAGTGCATGTCGGAGACGGTCTTGGCGAACTCCTTGGTGCACAGCGCAGGCGCCGACTGGCAGACCTGGTCCCAGGTGCTGACCTCGGTGCCGAGCTCGGCGAGCTCGGGGCTGATCCCGTAGGGCAGGAACCCGTAGCCGGCGTCGAAGTGCTTGTCGACGGTGGTCTTGGCGGCCTTCTCGTAGGCGTCCTTCAGCGCCGCGACGTTGCTGACCGAGGAGTCGAAGGCGAAGTGCGGGGTGATGAGCACGACCCCTTCGTCCCCGTCGTCGTCCCCGTCGCCGTCGCCGGAGGGCTGGCCACCACCCGAACCGCCGCCGGACGTGGGGTTCTGGCCGTATCCGTCGCAGATGTCGCGCGGGCACTGCCCGCTCGGGTCGCTGTGGGTGGCGGGGTTGTCGGCGGCGTAGCTGTAGCCGCCCATCTGGTTGGGGTCGCCGGATTCGAAGACCGGGTCGACGGACAGGAAGCGGCCGAGGACCGGGTCGTAGCTGCGTGCCCCGAGCAGGTCGACGCCTGCGGTACGGTCCGCGGGCTGACCGAGGAACCCGTGGTTGTCCGCCCAGGAACCGGGGCCGGTGCCGCGGGCGTTGCCGTACGGGTCGAAGGCGCGGCGGGTGACGGCCAGGGTCTTGGCGTCGACCTGGAGCTGGGCCGTGCCCTGGAGGCCGGTGGGCTGGTAACTCATGCCGGCCGCGCTGGAGCGGACGATCACCGTGCCGTCCGGCGCGCGGTAGTGGCGGAGCCCGCTGACGGTCCTGGCGGCATTGTCGAGGCTGATCTGCTCCGCGCCGGAGAACAGGTAGAGGACGGTGGTGTCGGGGCCGCGCTGGACGAGCAGCGCGCCGTCGGCGTCGTAGAGGTAGCCGGTCTGCCGGCCGTCGGTGACGGTGGTCGCGGTGCGGCCCTCGTCGTCGTAGTCGACGGTCTGGTGGGCGGTCGCGGCTCCCGTGGTGGTGCGGTCGATCGCGTTGCCCGCCGGGTCGTAGCCCAGCGCGAGAGTGCTGGTGCCGGTGGTCGGATTGGCGGTGGTGACCACGCCGGCGGCGTTCGGACGGGCGGCGACGGCCGTGCCGGCGCCCGGGTAACTGCTGGTCTGGGTGGTGTTCCTGGCCGCGTTGCCGGTGACGTCGTGCTGGACCTGCTGGGTGCGGTCACCGAGCAGGTTGTACTGCCAGTCCAGCCAGTAGGGGGCCGGTCCGCCGACGGTGGCCGGGCCCGGCCGCGCACTGGTGCACCTGGCCACCTGCCCGGTCGTCGCGGCCGTGACCCCCTTGGTGTCGGTCCAGGCCGTGATCAGGCGGCCCTTGGTGTCGTACTGGAAGCACTGGGTGTCGGTGACCCGGTCGGTGCCACCGGACGACTGGGTGTCGGAGACCGCGGTCACGTTGCCGGCCTGGTCGTAGCCGTAGGTGACGTCGGAGATCGGGTTGGCGGTGTTGGTCTGCAGGGTGACCCGGTTGGTGGCCGGCCGGCCGGTCGCCTGGTCGTAGGTCTGCGCGGTCCGCAGCTGCTTGGCCGCCGGCCCGACGGTGGTCTGCAGCACCTGGCCGAGCGGGCTGTAGTTGGTGGTGTCGACGTACGGGGTGGTCGGCGTGCCCATGCTGGACAACCGCCCTGGAGGTTGTACCCGTAGCCCACGGTCTCGGCCGGCAGCCCCGCGTCGGCGCCGTAGGACGTGCTGGCCAGCAGGCCGACGTTGGTGGTGCGGCCGGTCCTGGCGGTGTACGTCCCGGCCAGCTTGCCCTCCACGGCGGGGATCACCGTGGTCGTGCCGGTCGGCTGGTAGGTGGCGTCGTAGCCGTCGGTCCTCGTGACGTACGCGCTGCCGGCCTTTCCGCCGACGTAGCGCGTGGAGGAGTCGGGCAGGCCCTTCCGGTGGTGGAGGTGCCGCTGTCCGGGTCCGTCGTGCTGACCAACTGGCCGCGCAGGTCGTAGGTGTAGGACCAGGTGTTCCCGGTGTTGTCCTTGACGCTCGCCGTCTGGCCGGCCGGCGTGTAGGTGTAGCCGGTGGTGATGTCGGCGCTCGCGGCCCGGCCGGCGGTGCCGGCGGACCACACCTTGGTGTTGGCCGCGTCGTAGAGCGCGAGGTCGGCGTCGCCCTGGACCTTCAGGTAGCCACCGGGGTGGCCGCCCGCGCCGGCGGACCACAGCTGGGTGGTGCCGTCGGCGTCCAGGACCACCAGATCGCCGTCGGCCTTGACGGCGGCGGAGGCGCCTGGGTGTCCCGAGGTGCCGGAGGACCACAGGCTCTGACCACCGGTCAGGGCGGTCAGTACCAGGTTGCCGTCCGCCTGCATGGACAGCCGCACGCTCCGGGACAGCAGCGAGGTGCCGGAGGCGATGGCGCCGACGCCGAGCTTGCGGTCCGCCGTGGTGTCGCGCGGCACGGTCGAGGTGGTGCGGCCGAGTGCGTCGGTGTAGGTGGTCCTGGCTGGACCGGTCGGCCCTTGTCGTCGAAGACCGTCGCGGTCTTCGTGGTGCGCCAGGTGGCGTTGTCGGACATCAGGGCGATCGCCCGGGAGGAGGTCGACAGGGACCGGCCGGCGCTGAGGTCTGGCAGCGTGGACAGCTTCGCCGGCGCCGGGTCCTGCGAGGTCCAGGCCGTGCGCGGAGTGCCGACGGTGACCGCGTGCACCGGCTCGTCCGCCAGGGTCCTGCTGACCACGCTGCCGCCGGCCTGGGTGTAGAGCGCGCTCTCCTGCACCGCACCGGACAGCCAGGGGCCGTCGAGGATCGATTCGCCGAGCGAGTTCGTCAGCCTGACGCTGCGCCTGGTGCCGTCCGCCTTGTAGTCGCCGTCCATCCCCTGCAGGTAGGAGGCGGTGCTCTGGGAGATCGGGTCCGGTGCGGCACCCGAGGTGGTGGTGATCGTCCGGAACCCGCGGAAGTCGTTCCAGGTGCGGTACCGGTCGTCGGTCAGCTCGGAGTCGTCGCGGTGCCAGGCCGCGCCGCCGCTGTAGGTGTACGCGACGACCTGGGCCGGCGAGCCGGCCTTGGTGCGGTCGCTGGACGTCACCTGGGCGACGAGGGTCCTGTTGGTCAGGGCGTCCACGGTGGTCCCGGGGGCGTGGTTCAGGCCGAGGTACGAGGCGGTGCCGTCGGTCGTGGTGACCTTGAAGTACTCGCCCTGCCACAGGCCGTTGCTCGCACCGGTCAGCCGCTCGACCTTCGTCCCGTCGTCGGACTGCAGGTGGTAGACGCCGTCGGCGTCGCGCACCAGGGTGCCCGAGTGGGAGCCGAGGGAGAGGGTGGCGTTCCACCCCGCCCAGCACTCGTCGGCGGAGTCCTTGATCCCGGAGTCGCCACAGGACTTGTAGGACCGCTCGATGTATCCCGGGCTGTACGCCCAGCCGTCGCCGATCCACGAGGACTGCGAGTTACGGGCCGAGGTCTCGCCGTCGACCGCCTGGGAGTCGTACGACAGTCCGACCGACGGGGCGGCGCCACCCAGCGACGGCGGGACGGCCACCGGGTAGTCGTACGTGAAGGCACCGGAACTGGAGGCCGTCCAGGAACCCGAGGACGACAGTGCGGTCGCGGTGTAGTCGCCCTGCGAGCCACCTGTCCCGGCGACCGCGGCCACCACCGTGCCCGACCCGCCGGCGGCGCCCGCCGCCGGTGCGGCCAGCACGGACCTGCCCGTGGGCGCGGTACCGGTCAGCCGGACCTCACCGGAGATCGAGTGCGACAGCGGGTCGTTGGTGAACCCGATCGGCCTGCGCACCCGACAGGCGGCCACCTGCGGGGTGGTCAACGCGCAGGCCGGCATCGCGACGAGCCGCAGGCGGGAGGCCCAACCCCCGCCGTAGGCCTGCTCGATGGAGCTGTAGTCGAGGGACACCGACACCCCGCCGGGGCCCGACCCGGCGTCCGTCCGCTTCAGGCCGACCAGCAGGCCGTCCACGTCGGCGGCGCCGGCCTGGTTCCGGTCGGCCACCTGCACGTCGACCGAATCGACCGGAACGCTCACCAACGGCGGGGCGGCCGAGCGCCCGGCCGGTGCGGAACCGGTGGCCCGGGAGACCTTGACCGGCGTGGACCCGGCCGTCGCCCGCGGACCGGGCCGAGGCCCCGCCCGCGAGGTCGACCCGGACGGTACCGGCCTTCGGCCACGAGGCGGCGACCACGTGCGGCCTCAGTTCGTGCGAACCGGCGGGCACCCGCGTCACCAGCCTGTCCCCGCGCCCGCCGGCTGGCTTGCCCGGCACCTTCGGCTGGGCCTGCAGCGGATCGGCGGCCCAGCTGTGGTCGACGTCCCGGTAGGGGCCGACGATCACCTCGGCGGCCTCGGCCACGGGGGCCGTCAGGGAGAACGCGGTGGCCACGGCCACCGCGAGCGTCGCCCGTCTCCCCCATGTCCGACCTCGGGCACCCTGGTATCTCCCCGTCCTCACAGGCACGTTGAACCCCCACCGCTCGAAAGCGTCAACGGAGAGCAGGGCGTGACACAGCACCCCCCGGCCATGACAGCGAGAACCGTATGGTCACGTGCCATCCGCAGCAATGGCCGACCGAGGCGATTCCATGTTCTTTACCCGTTCATGGGATTCACGGACAGGTTCGACACCGGATGAACGTCAACAAATGCGTCCCAAATCCAGCACATGACGGAGCGACAGTTCGGCGTGACGTAAATCACACCTAACTCCGGCGCTGTTCGCCGCCCGATCGCGAGATGACCGCCCCGGGCGGGGAAAAGTACCGCCGTGGGCGTCGGACACGAACAGCCCGCACCGGCGGTCGGGCCGTTCACTCCGCCCCCACCTGAAGTACCGTCATCTTCACGGTCCGGGACGGCGGGCGGCGAAGACGCCCGCCCCCGGGCAGCGGGACGCGAGCATTCGCACCCCGTCTCACGCTCGCCGCGGTCCCGCGCTCGGCGCCTGGCAGGCCAAGGGCGCCGCCGCCCTCCCGCCCGGGCGACCGGGTGGGAGGGCGGCGGTGTCCGTGCGGTCGGGGCGGGTCAGTACTCGACCTTCATGGTCACCCCGCTGAAGCCCTGCTTGGCGTACAGGCTGAAGTACACCCAGCCGGCGGGCGGCGTGGCCACGGTCAGCGACTCGGCGTTGCCGCTGGTGGTGGACTTGCTGAGGTAGGAGCCGGTGGTGGCCCAGTTGGTGCCGTTGTAGTACAGGTCCGCGTTGCCGGTGCCGCCGCCGCTGGTCAGCTTCAGCTGCTTCACCCCGGCGGGCAGGTAGGCGAACATGTAGCTGTAGTTGCCGGTCGTGGCCGTGACGCCGGTGCGGCGGCAGTTCCTGTCGTACTGCCGGACGTCCGGCGCGCCGCACAGCGGCAGTCCGGCCACCGTGAGGGTCTGGCTGCGGGTGGCGGTGGCGCCCTTGTCGTCGGTCACGGTCAGGGTGACGGTGTAGCTGCCGGCCGCGGCGTAGGCCTTGCCGGGGTTGGCCGCGGTGGAGGTGGTGCCGTCGCCGAAGTTCCAGGAGCGGGCGGCGATGGTGCCGTCGGGGTCGGTGGAGGTGTCGGTGAAGGTGACGGACAGGTCGCTGACGAGCGCCGTGAACGCCGCCACCGGCGGCTTGTTGGTCGGCGTGCCGGGGTTGCAGGCGCCGGTGTTGCAGGCGGTCAGCCAGTTGGCGAAGTCCGCGTTGTAGCGGGTGCCGATGGTGCTGGTGAGGTAGGTCCGGGCGCCGGCCCAGTCGCCGCTGCGGTACTCGGCGAGGACGGCGCTCATGTCGGCCCAGTGCCGCTCGACCATGTAACGGACGGCCAGGTAGCCCCAGTTGTAGATGCGGGTCTGGTCGGCGTTGTCGTAGGTGGTGTCGAAGAGCGTGCTCAGGGTGTAGGTGTGCCGGCCCGCCTCGGTGATCGCGTCGTCGTAGCGCACACCCCGGTAGGAGTAGGAGACGTACTCCGCGAGGCCCTCGCTCCACCAGACGGTCGGCGTGGCCGACCCGGCGTCGAAGTCGCCGTACATGTCGTACCGGCCGTCGAGGTAGTGGGTGTACTCGTGGTTGAGGTTCCAGACCTGGAAGCCCGGGCGGAGCCACTCGGCCTCGTAGGCGACGAAGCGGGGCTGGTTCCCGGCCGCGGCCGGGTCGCCCTCCAGGTACATGCCGCCGTTGTCGGTGGAGATGCCGAAGATCGGCCCGGCGTAGGTCTGGTAGTCGCTGCTGGAGTGGAAGACCACCACCTCGATGGTGGTGTTGCCGTCGTTCGCGACCGGCCCGTTGTCCTTGAGGACGCCGTGGAAGTAGGCGTCCTGGTTGACCAGGCTGGTGCAGGTGGCGGCGAGGTCCGCGGTGGAGGCCTCCTGGGCGACGATCCTGATGCTGGGGCTGCAGGTGTAGTTGATCGTCAGCACGGCGGCCCGGAGCCGGGGACCGAGGTCGCAGGTGCCGTAGTACGCGCAGTTCGCCTTGTCGTAGGTGTCGGTGGCGACCGCGAGGTTGACCCAGAGCGCGGAGCTGGCGCCGGTGATCGAGCTGCGGTCGAGCAGGCTCTTGACCTGCGGCCGGACCTTGCCGAGCAGGGCCGGGTAGTTCAGGAAACGGCCCAGCTCCAGGCCGGAGTTGGCGGCCAGGTAGCCCCGGTCGGTGCCGAGCAGGGCGAAGTTGGTGACGGCGAAGTTCACCAGGGTGTCGGTGATGCTCGGGTCCGCCTGGACGGCGGCCTGGTAGTCGGCGTTCTGGTGGCCGCGCCACAGCACGGTGTAGGTGTTGTTGACCGCGTTCACCATCGACCAGCTGCTGTTGTAGGTGCTGTTGTAGCCGTTCAGCAGGCGCTTGACGACGTACAGGTAGCGGGCGTTCTCACCGGCGCTGTCGATCAGGACGACGGCTTCGGAGAGGGTCGCCCCGTTGGCCTCGGTGACGTCGCCGGAGTGCGCGGAGGCGTAGAAGGCGTCGAGGGCGGCCCGGATGGCGGTCTTCAGGGCGGCGCCGTACGTGCCGACGTCCGCCGGGTGGTACCACTGCACGTAGTACCCGGCCCGCAGGAAGAGCACCAGTTGCCCGGCCGAGGTGGTGTTGTCGCCGGGGTAGGCCGCGGACACGTCGCGCAGCGCGTTGGCGACGCTGACCATCTGCGCCTCGCGGAAGACCGCGTTGGCGTCGGTGCCGAGCAGGCCGAAGAGCGAGTTGACGCAGTCCAGCGGGACCGACGTGACCTGCTGGACGAGGGCGCTGCCGGTCCTGGACGTGAAGTCGGAGACGTTGCAGCTCGCGGCGGTCAGCGCCGGCGCCGCGGCCCGCGACTTGGCGTCGGCCTTGGCGTCGGCCTTGGCGTAGTCGGTGCGGGCCGTGGTGTCGGGGGCGGTGCGCGGGGCCCGCCGGGCGAGCGGCACGGTGGTGCCCAGGTGCTGGTCCTCCGTCAGGAGGGTGCCGGTGGCGGGCCGCGGTGCGACCGCGGCGGCCGGGGCCGGCGCGGGGGCGGGGCCGGCGGGCAGGGTGGCGGCCTGGCTCTGGGGGGAGAACAGGCCGATGGCGAGGCAGGCGGCGACGGCTGCGGTGAGCAGGCGCGCCGAGTGCGCAGTTGTCCGGAAGGATCTCACGTGGGGGCCTCCGGGCCGGTGGTGCGGCCGCGTGCGAACGCGGCCGGTGAAGGTGGGGGTGTCGGCCGGGTGGGGGGGCGGCCGGGGGGAACCTCGGCAGGGCGCAGCGGTGGGGCCGCGGCGTCCGCCGACAGCGGGTGTGACATGTACCATTGCACGTATCACATGTCGGCGGAAGGGCTCCGGTGGGCCCAAGTCGCCCGCCGGCGCCGCCCATTGGCGGACCAAGCGGGCCGAAGCCCCCGAAACGGGCAGGTCAACCGCCGGATGAAGAGTCGACGAACAGTCAGGCGCAGGGTCTGGACACCTGATTACCGGCTAGTAGCCTATGGCGACGTGACTGAGCCCACCGATGCCCTCTCCGCCACCCGGCCGCGCCGCCGCCGGGTCCTCAAGGCCGCCGTACTGACCGCCGGCGCCGTCGCCGTTCCGCTGAGCCTGGGCGGGGCCACCGCCACCGCCGCGGCCGCACCGCAGTTCCTGCACGGCGTCGCCTCCGGCGACCCGCTGCCGGACGGCATACTCCTGTGGACCCGGGTCACCCCGGCCCCGGACGCCGTACCCGGCTCCGGCAGAGGCCCCGACGTCCAGGTCGGCTGGCAGCTGGCCACCGACAGGGCGTTCACCGCCGTCGTGGCGAGCGGCACGGTGACCGCCACCGCCGCCGCCGACCACACGGTCAAGGCCGACGTCCGCGGTCTGCGGCCCGACACCGACTACTGGTACCGCTTCACCGCCGACGGCGTCACCTCCCCGGTCGCCCGCACCCGCACCACCCCGGCCGCCGACGCCGCCCTCTCCCGCCTGCGGCTCGGCGTCGCCTCCTGCGCCAACTGGGAGGCCGGGTACTTCTCCGCCTACCGCCACCTGGCGGCCCGCGGCGACCTGGACGCCTTCCTGTTCCTCGGCGACTACATCTACGAGTACAAGTCCGGCGAGTTCTGCGCCCGCGGCACCGTCGTGCGGCCGCACGAGCCCGCCCACGAGATCACCACCCTCGCCGACTACCGGACCAGGCACGGCCGTTACAAGACCGACCCGGACCTCCAGGCGCTGCACGCCGTCGTCCCGACCATCGCGATCTGGGACGACCACGAGTTCGCCAACGACGCCTGGTCGGGCGGTGCGGAGAACCACACCCCCGGCACCGAGGGGGTCTGGGCGGACCGCGTGGCCGCGGCCAAGCAGGCGTACTTCGAGTGGATGCCGGTGCGTCCCTCCATCGCCGGCACCACCTACCGCCGGCTGCGCTACGGCAAGCTCGCCGACCTGCACCTGCTGGACCTGCGCTCGTTCCGCTCCGAGCAGGTCAAGGTCGGCAACGGCGGCGTCGACTCCGCCGACCGCACGCTGACCGGCCGCCAGCAGCTCGAATGGCTGAAGTCCGGCCTCTCCGCGTCCGACACCACCTGGCGCCTGATCGGCAACGAGGTGATGATCTCCCCGGTCGCCTTCCTCGCGCTGCCCGGCTTCCTGCTCCGCCCGCTGGCCAAGCTGCTCGGCCTGCCCGGCGAGGGCATCGCGATCAACACCGACCAGTGGGACGGCTACACCCACGACCGCCGCGAACTGCTCGGCCACCTCCAGCAGAACGGCATCACCAACACCGTCTTCCTGACCGGCGACATCCACTCCGCGTGGGCCGCCGACGTCCCGCTGGAGGCCGCCACCTACCCGGCCTCGGGCAGCGTCGCCACCGAGTTCGTGGTCACCTCGGTCACCTCGGACAACATCGACGACATCCTCAAGGTGCTGCCGCAGACCGTCTCCCTGGTCGGCGTCGCCGCCCTGGAGGCCGCCAACCGGCACATCAAGTGGATCGACCTGGACTCGCACGGCTACGGCGTCCTGGACATCACCCCGCAGGCCGCGCAGATGGACTTCTACGTCCTGTCCGACCGGACGAAGAAGGACGCCACCTCCAAGTGGACCCGCTCGTACCGGACCCGTTCCGGCACCCAGCAGATCGAGCGGGTGTACTCCCCCGTCAAGTGACGCCCCGCCGGCCGCGCGCTCCCCGACCCCTGCGGGGAGCGCACGGCCCGCCCCGGGCCCGTCCGGGCCGGCCCGATCAGCCGACGAACGGGATCACCGGGATGCGGCAGTCCCGGACCGCCTGGTCGAAGCCGCCCATCCCCACCCGGTACAGCGCGGTCAGCAGGACGGTCGTGCCGACCAGGACCAACCACCGGAGGCGGGCGCTCCTGCGGTGGGCACCGCAGAGCGCGCCGACGACCAGCAGCACCACCACCATCAGGGCGGCGAAGGCGAACGCGCTGATCACCAGGTCGTCGTCGACACCGGTGTCCGGCATGCACCGGCGCCAGGCCCGCACGGTCAGTCCGGCCCCCACGTACGCGCCGAGCAGGCCGAGCGCCGGGGCGTACAGGACCCACCAGCAACCGCCCCGCCGGTCCTCGTGCTGTTGTTCCATCGTCTCCCCCGGTCCGGTCGCCCTCCCGGACGGGGACACCGGCCGGGTGGCCGGCGGTTGCGGCCGACGGCGGGTCAGGCCGGCCGCACGGCCAGGCTGTAGCGCTGCTTCTCCTTGCGGGCGGCGCCGAGCCGGTCGTAGAAACGGATCGCGCCCTCGTTCCAGGCGGGGGTGTTCCACTGCACCTCGTCCAGCCCGCGAGCCCGGGCCTCGGCGAGGACGGCGTCCACCAGCCGGGCGCCGAGGCCGAGACCGCGGTGCTCGTCGCGCAGGTACAGGCAGTCCAGGTGCAGGTACGGCCGGCCCTGCCAGGTGCCGAACTCCTCGGTGCAGGTGGCGTACCCGGCCAGCGCGCCGCCGGGTAGTTCGGCGACCAGGCAGCTCAGCCGGGGCTCGGCCCGCTCGAACAGCTCGCCCGCCAGCAGCTCCGCCAGCCCGTCGGCCGGGGCCGGGGCCCGCTCGTACGCGGCGTGCTCGGCCGCGAGGACGACGACCCCGGGCAGGTCGGCCCGGACCGCCGGGCGCACCCGGGGCGTGTCGGTGGTGGTCATCGACTCTCCGGCGGGGCGAAGCGGGCGACAAGGTCGCCCGCGGTGAGGCGGTGGAAGGTGTCGGGAGCGGCGTCCAGCGGCCCCGGGTACAGGCGGTAGCCCGCGCCGGAGAGCGCCGGCGGCGCGGGGAGGTCGCCCTCGACCAGCCCGAGGAAGGCCTCGGTGCCGATCAGCCGGCCGGCGAGCTCGGCGCCGGACATCCGCCGCTCGGTGTCCGGGTCGCGCAGGGCCCGCAACCGGGCCGCGAACGCGTCGACCGGTTCGCTCCCGCCGCGCCGCCAGGTCCGGACGTCGACGCCGTCACGGCCCCGGACGAGGACCTCCGGGGAGCCGGCGGCGGCCACCGCGCAGGCCAGGTCCCACAGGGTGGCCCGGGTGCCGGGGGCGAAGTGCGCGAGGACGTCGGCGCAGAGCCGACCGACCTCCTCCTGGTGGCGGCGGACGTCGTGGAAGCCCACCGTGGCGGAGGTGTTCAGGTCGGTCCAGGTGTACCGGCGCTCCACCAGGTCGACGATCATCGGGACGCAGACCCTGGCCGGCCCCGCCAGGTCCATCCGCTGGCGGACCGCCTTCGGGTCGAAGTGCACCCGGCCGCCGGGAGTTCCATGAAACCGGTGAAGGCGTCGGTCAGTTCCTCGAAGGCGATGTCGTTGTAGCTGAACACCACCACCACCGCGTGGCGGGCGCCCGCGGCGCCGAGCCGTGTCAGGTCGAGATCGACGAACTCGGTCGCGCCGTGCGGCGGCGGCGCGTCGACGAGGTCCCCGGAGTGGACGGCGGCCCGGTCCCCGTGCACCAGGGCGGTGTAGTCGCACAGGCCCACGAACCGCCAGTCGGCGTCGTAGAGCGCGACCGACAGGTCCAGGTCGACCCGGAGCCCCTCGGGCTGCGTCCAGTGCAGGAACAGCCGCAGCGCCGAACCGCCGGGCAGCGGCTGGACGCTGCCGCGCGGCACCGGCACCAGCACCTTGGCGGCCGCCCCCTCGGCGAACGGCACGACCAGGTCGGCCAGCCCCTCGTCCAGCAGCGCCGTCCCGTACCGCTCGGGGCCGGAGCCGGCCCGCCGCAGCAGCTCGGCCTCGATCAACGCGCAGACCGGGGCGGAGAGTTCGGCCGGTACGACGGTGCCGTGGTCCTCCCGGGCGTACGCGAGCGCGGCGGTGCCGCGCGGGAAGTACAGCCGCCGCTCGCCCTGGGTGCGGGGGCCGCGCAGCCGTCCGTGGGCGCCGAGCAGCGGACCCGGTGCGACCGCGCGCAGGGCCGCGGCGACGGTCCGCAGGAACGCGTCGGGCAGCGGGGTGCCGGGGGCCGTGGCGGCGTGCACCCGCAGCAGGTGGTGCAGGCGGCGGACCAGCTCGCCCGGCCGGGTGGCCAGCAGTTCGGCGGCGCCGGCCGGGTCGCCGGCGGCGAGCAGGGTCTCGACCCGGCCCGCGAAGCCGGTGAAGGCCAGCCGGGTGGTCCGCCCCGGCCCGGCGTCCACCCGCAGCGGGGCGGGCGGGTCGAGGAGCGCGGCGCCGGCCGGGTGGGCGTCCAGGTCGGTCCGCCGCAGCAGCGCGAACGCGGCGGCCGCGGTCGGGTAGCGGCGGCGGTGCTCGGCCGGGTGCAGCACCTCGCCGGCCCGCAGCCAGGCCTGCCGGCGGCGGTGCAGGTCCTCGGCGAGGTGGGCGAGCGGCAGCGCGTCCAGGGCGGCGAGCAGTGCCCGGCGCAGCGGGCGGGACGGGCTGCGCAGCCGGGGGGCGTTGGCGGGCAGCAGGTCGGGTTCGGCACCGGACAGCGCCCAGAGCAGCCGCAGCACGTCGGTGGGGGTGTCGGTGCGGGCGAGCAGCAGCGCCTCGGCCTGCTGCGGCGCACGGCGCAACAGGGCGGCCAGGACGGTGGCCTTGGTCTCCCGGACGGGGATCTCCTCGGGCAGCCGCTCGGCGAGGTCCGCGGGGGCGTGCGCGAGCAGCGCGGCGAGGTCCTCGCGGTCCTGCGGGGAGAGCGGGGTGCGGCGGGCGAGCAGCGCGTCGAGCTCGGCGAGGGCCGCGGCCGACGGGTCGGCGCCCTCGGCGAGGTTCAGCGGGACGAGGCTGCGCCGTTGGACGGCCGGCACGACGAGGCGGTGCGAGAACGGGCGGCGCCCGGGGCCGAGCCGGCGCTCGGCGGCCAGTTCGGCGCCGCACACCGGGCAGCCGCGCACCGGGCCGTCCGTCGCCGGGTCGCCCGCCGCCGGGTCCAGGCAGTCGGCGCAGACCAGGTGACCGCAGGGCGCGAGGGCGCCGATGCCGGCGTCGGCACCGCTGCGGCAGCACCGTACGCAGGGCTGGTTCGGCTGGTTCAGCAGGAACTGGCGCATCTGCTCGGAGAAGTACAGCCGGGCGTCGTCCGGCACGCTGTCCGGGAAGTCGCGGAACAGCGGCCGGTGCCGGCGGTCGGCGCCGTACAGGGCGTCGAGCCGGGCGAGCAGGGCGCTGCCGACCAGGGCGAGGTCGGTGGGGCGCAGCCGGGCCAGCGCGGCGCGCAGCGGGACGGTGAGGACGTGGCCGCGCTGGAGCAGGTCGCCGTCGAGGGCGGTGAGTCCGGCGGCGCTCCAGGTGTCGGCCGTGGGCCGGCGGAGCCCGTCCGGCACGTGGACGGCGCCGCGGCGGCGGAGCAGGAAGGTGTCGAGGTCGGCGTCGGCGTCGGCCTGGGCGGCGCTGGTCATACGGGTCGGCCCCCTGGGAAAGAGAAGGGCGGGGCGGAGAGTGGGCGCACTCGGTTCATTTACAGTGAGTGAGAAGGAAGCGCGCCGCGGAGCCGCCCCGCGTCCGCCCACCCTAGCCCAGCCGCCGGCACCCTCCGACCGGTTTTCCGGGGCCGCTCAGGACACCACGTCCTTGCGGGCGAAGCCGCGGAAGGCCAGCGCCAGCAGCACCACGGAGTAGCTGACGGAGAGCGAGACGCCCTGCACCATGCCGCCCCACTCCAGCTGCGGCTGGAGCGCGTCCGCCCAGGCGTACTGCCAGTGGGCGGGCAGCCACTCGCGCAGCCCGCCGAGCGCGGTGATGGCGTCCAGGACACCGGTGACGATGGAGAGGAAGACGGCCCCGCCGACCGCGCCGAGCGGGGCGTCGGTGGCGGTGGAGAGCCAGAACGCCAGCGCGCCGACGACGAGTTCGCTCAGCACCACGAAGGCCACCGCGAGCGCGAGCCGCGGCAGTGCCACCGAGGCGGGCAGGCTGACGCCGGTGGGCAGCCGCAGGTCGCCCCAGCCGTACGCGGCGGTGCCGACCGCGAGCCCGACCAGGGGCAGCAGGACGACGGCGGCCGCCGAGAAGGCCAGCCCGACGGTGAACTTGCGGGCCAGCAGCCGGGCCCGGGGCACCGGCGCGGCCAGCAGGTAGCGCAGCGAGGACCAGCTGGCCTCGGAGGCCACCGTGTCGCCGCAGAACAGCGCCATCGGGATGACCAGCAGGAAGCCGGTGCCCATGAACAGCAGGGTGGCGGCGAAGTTGGGCCCGGAGGCGGTGGCCAGCTCGATGAAGCTGGTGCGGTCCGCGCGGCCGGGCGGACCGCCGATCTGGAACGCGGCCAGCACGACGAGCGGCATCACCGCGAGCACCCCGCCGATCACCATGGTGCGGCGGCGGCGCAGTTGGCGGACGGCCTCGACCCGCAGCGGCAGGGTCCGGCCGGGGCGGTAGCCGGGGGCGGCAGCGGTGGCGGTCATGCCGTACCTCCGATCAGTGACAGGAACGCGTCCTCCAGCCGGCGGTGCGGCCCGAATCGCTCGACCGGCACCTCCAGCCGGACCAGTTCGACCAGCAGCGCGCCGGGCGTCAGACCGTCCAGGCGGACCAGCAGGCCGCCGTCGACGGCCTCGGCCGAGACCACCCCGGCCAGCTCGGCCACCGTGTCGGCGGCCGCCTCCCGGGCGTCGGGGCCGAAGGCGGCGGGGGTCGCGACCATCAACTGCTCGCCCGCGCCGACCACCTCGCCGATCGGGCCGGCGGTGACCAGCCGGCCGCGGTCCATCACGACCAGGTGGGTGCAGCTCTGCTCGATCTCGGAGAGCAGGTGGCTGGAGACGATGACGGTGCGTCCGGCCGCGGCGTAGCGGATCATCACCTCGCGCATCTCGCGGATCTGCGGCGGGTCGAGGCCGTTGGTCGGCTCGTCGAGGATGAGCAGCTCGGGCAGGCCCAGCATGGCCTGCGCGATCGCCAGGCGCTGGCGCATGCCCTGGGAGTAGGTGCGGACCGCGCGGTCCAGTGCCTCGCCGAGGTCGGCGATGGCGAGCGCCTCGGCGAGGTGGGCGTCCTCGGCCGGCCGGCCGGTGGCCTGCCAGTACAGGTGGAGGTTGGCCCGGCCGGTGAGGTGCGGCAGGAAGCCCGCGCCCTCGACGAAGGCGCCCACCCGGGAGAGCACCGGGGCGCCGGGGCGCACGGCGTGCCCGAAGATCCGGATCTCGCCGGCGTCGGGCCTGATCAGGCCCATCAGCATCCGCAGCGTGGTGGTCTTGCCCGCACCGTTCGGCCCGAGCAGGCCGAGCACCTGGCCCTGCTCGACCCGGAAGCCCAGGTCGCGGACGGCGTACCGGTCGGCGGCGCCGCGGTAGCGCTTGCCGAGCCCGGTGATCTCCAGCGGGACCCCGGCCAGGGCGGCGTCGGGGGCCGGCCGGCCGCCCCGGCGGCGGCCGACCACCAGCAGCAGCACGACGACGCCGACGGCGAGCAGCGGCAGCACCCAGGTCCGGGCGGGCAGCGGCGCTGCCTCGGTGCGCAGTGCGTCCACGGTGGGGACGGTGAGCGGCCCGGCGGCGGAGATCCGGTAGGTGGCGGGCTCGGCGGGTGAGGCGTACGCCAGGTCGGTGCTGGCCAGCACCAGGCGCAGCCGGTGGCCGGACTCGAAGGTGTGGTCGACGGCGGGCAGCGTGATCTCGACGGTGCGCCCGCCCGGTGCGTCGGCGCCGGTCACCCGCAGCGGGGCGACCAGTTGCTGGGGCAGCGACTGCTTGCCGTCCGGGCCGAGGTCGTAGAGCTTGGCGTAGAGCACCGCGTCCGGCCGGTCGGCGTGCACGGTGACGGTGGTGGTGGGCGTGCCGGTGAGGTGCAGGCCGCCGGTCAGCGGTGCGGAGTCGAAGGAGGCGTACTGGCCGGGGAAGTCCAGGGCGAGGCCGGCGCCGAGCGCGGAGGCCTGGGCGAGGGCGCCGATGCCGGGCACGGTGGAGATGTTGGGCGGGGTGCCGCCGGGCGGGTTGGCGATCTCCTGCTCGCGGCCGGTCAGCGGCACGCTCCGGGACCCGGTGCCGGCCAGCCCCGGGTAGGTGTCGGCGTCGGCGCCGCGCAGCACGGCCTGGAAGCCGGTGGAGTCGACGCCGCCGGTGCGGGTGACCCGGAAGGCGGGGCCGGTGTCGGTGCCGGTCCGCTGCTTGAGGTAGCGGTCGAACCAGGCGGTGACCCGGTCGTCGACCCGGGGGCTGCCCTCGGTGCCGCCGTCATGGCCGCCGGCGAACCAGTCCACCGCCACCGGGGCGCCGTTGGCGGCGACGGCGCGGGCGATCCGGTCGCCCTGGTCGAGCGGGAACAGCGAGTCCTGCTGGCCCTGGACGACGAGCGTGGGCACCCTGAGCCGGTCGGCGACCGAGGACGGGCTGGACTTCTCCAGCACCGCGACGGCGTCCGGGTCGGCATGCCCGGCGGTGGCGATCCGGTTGTACATCGCGCAGAGCTCGTCCAGGAACCGGCCGCAGCCGATCGCCCCCTGCGGGGCGGCGCCGCCGCGGCCGGCGCCGGCCGGCCCGGTCGCGTCGCCGGCCGAGCCGGTGGTGAAGAACAGGCCGGCCCACAGCTTCTTGAACACGCCGTCGGCGGCGCCGCCGCCGCTGACGCCCTGGGGGAAGAGCGCGTCGGCCAGGTTCCACCAGGTGATCCGGGTGGCCACCGAGTCGATCCGCCCGTCGTAGGCGGCGCCGAGCAGCGCCACCCCGCCGCCGTACGAGGCGCCGGTGATGCCGACCCGGGGGTCGCCGGGGCCGTCGAGCTGCACCTCGGGGCGCTGGGCCAGCCAGTCGACGAGGTGCCGGACGTCCTGCACCTCGCGGTCGGGCGCGTTCAGGCCGATCTTCCCGCCGGACCGGCCGAAGCCGCGGGCCGACCAGGTCAGTACCGCGTAGCCGGACCGGGCGAGCTGCTCGGCGCGGGCCCGCTCGTCCTCCTTGGAGCCGCCGAAGCCGTGCGCCAGCAGCACCGCGGGCCGCGGGCCGGAGCCGGTGGTGAAGAACGAGGTGTCGATCGGCACGGTGGCGGCGCTGCCCGGCGTCTCGGCCAGGTCGAGGAAGCGGTCCTCGCGGTGCACCGCCGGCCGGGAGTCGGACGCCGCCACCGCACCGAGCCCGCCCAGGACGGCGAGCAGGGCCAGCAACAGGCCCGTCACCACCGCCCGTCGGCCCTTCGGCCGCTTCCGCCATGCCCCACCGAGACTCATGGATCACGATCCTATGCACCGCTTCGGTAGGGAAGTCGTAAGAGGCCCCGCCGGCCGGAACGGCTGGACCGGCACCCCGGCCGCCGTCATAGTGGCGGGTATGGTCTCTCTCGTCCGTCAGCTGACCTTCGACTGTCACGACCCCTACCGGCTGGCGACCTTCTGGTCGGCCGTCCTGGACGCCCGGATCCACCCGGACGACGGGCCGGACTCGGAGGAGGTCCTGGTCGAGAGCCCCGGGATGGGGCTGCTGTTCATCGCCGTTCCGGAGGACAAGTCCGCCAAGAACCGGCTGCACCCGGACCTCCGGCCGCAGGACCGCACCCGCGACGAGGAGGTCGAGCGCCTGCTCGCCCTCGGCGCCGTCCTGGTCGACGACCACCGCAGGCCGGACGGCTCGGGCTGGGCCGTCCTCGCCGACCCCGACGGCAACGAGTTCTGCGTGGAGCGCAGCGCCGCCGAGCGCGCCGCCACCGCCTGAGCCGCACGCCCGCCCGCGCCGGACGCCCCCGCCGGGGGAAACCGACGGGGCCGGCCGGGCGTGTCGGTGGCGCGTGTCATGATCAACCGTATGACCGTCCACTACGGCTACTACGCCGCCACCGACGACGCCCACGCCGCCGACGCGGTCGAGCACGACACCCTGGAGGAGATCGGCGCCGGGTACGACCAGTTGGTGCTGACCGTCGTGGACCCGGAGAACCACATGCCGGCGCTGGACGCCCTGATATCCGGGCGGTCCGCCGAGGCCGTCGCGGCCGACCCGCCGTACGGGCCGTTCCTCAACTCCAGCGACGACGGCCGGACGGTGTGCCACTCGTTCACCGACGCGTTCCGTGACGCGCTCGCCGCCCTCGCCCCCGAACGGCTGCCGTCGGTGGCCGCGGAGTGGGCCGCCGCGGAGTGCTTCCAGGACCTGAACGTCGACACGGACGCCCTCGCCCCGGTCCTGGCCGAGCTGACCGGCCTCGCCGGCGACGCGGCCGGCCGCGGCGACCACCTCTACTACTGGATCAGCATCTAGCACCGCATCGGAGAACCTTCGCCCTGTTGTGACGTACCGTCCGAGCCGTCGCTCAGGGTGGCGCGGCTGCGTCAGGCCGAACGCGTGCGCCGGTTCACAGGGCGATCACGATCTTGCCGTGCACGTGCCTCCCGGCCTGCGTCGTCACGGCCTCGCGAATCCGCTCGACCGGGAAGGTCGCCGCGATCGGCACCCCGATCGCGCCGGAACCGATCGCGTCGGCGATCCGTTCCAGGGCGCCCGGCCCCGCGTCGAGAGCGCCCGCCGTGCGCACCCCGGGCGGCGGGGCGGGGCCGTCGGCGACGACGGAGATCCGCTCGGGTGCCACGCCGAGTTCGAGCGCGGTCTCGGCGGCCTCCCTGCCGAACAGGTCGGTTGCGGCGGTGATCCCCTCGGGCGCCAGGCCCGCACCCGGTCCGCCAGGCCGGGGCCGTACGCCACGGGTTCGGCGCCGAGCCCGCGCAGGAATCCGATCGTGCTCTCGGAGGCGGTGCCGAGCACCCGGGCACCCGCGAGCTTCGCCAACTGCACGGCGAGGATGCCCACGCCACCCGCCGCTCCTCCGATCAGGACGGTGTCCCCGGTGCGGAGTCCGATCGCGGCGAGCGCGGCGGAGGCCGTCAGACCGGACACCGCAAGCGTGGCCGCCACCTCGTCTCCTATGCCCTGCGGGGTGGGCCAGAGGTGTGCCGCTGGTGTCTCGATCAGCACGAAATCGGCGACGGACCCGCCGATCGCGGCCCCGTGGACCCGGTCGCCGGTCGCCGGTCGCGAATCCCGCGGCTTCGGCCCCCACCTCGTCCCACCACTCCGGCGAAGTCGCTGCCGAACCCGGCCGGCAGGGTGCTGCCGAACCGCGGCGCCATGTCCGGCGGTGTGCTGATCTGCCAATCCATCGGATTCAGCCCGGCGGCCGTGACCCGGACGCGAACCTCGTCCGGCGCGTTGTTCGCCGCCGCCCGTGTCCCGACCCGCGGCGCCGGACCCGGCCCGGGCGGCGGCCGGTGGAGCCCGTTATCGCCGGCGGCCGCCGCCCGCGGCCTCGCGCTCGCGCTCCTCCCGCTCCTCGATCATCTTCTCGGCCCGCGCCTGCGAGCGCTCCCGCTCCGCCGGGCTCATGTTCTCCGCGGCCGCGCGCATGTCGTCGAGCCGCGCCCCGATGGCGCTCAGGTAGCGCTCGGACTGGACGGCCTCCCGCATGCCGACCCGGCCGCTCAGGATGTCCTTCGCCATCTCCTGGAGCTGCGGGCCGACCGACGGGTTGGCCGCGATCGTCCGCAGCGCCTTGTGCAGCGAGGCCGCCTGCGCCGGGTCGTCGGCCGTGTCCAGCAGTTCGTCGTCCGAGATCTCGTACTCCGACGCCATGGCCGGCCTCCCTCTGCGTCTCACGCACCGTCAACCGGTCACCGTGGCGGCACCCCTGAACGCCCGATCATATGCCCGCCCATCGGTACGATCATCGGCCGCAGGTACCAGCAAACGCCCGCAAACGCCTGCGGACGCCCGCTGACGCACCCACCGGCCGTCACCCCGGAACGGCCGTCAGGACGGCGCTGAAGCCCCCGCCCCCGCCCCACCAGCCGAACCGCAGCGACACCGTCGTCCCGGCGGCCTCCCGGCAGTAGATCTCGTCGGACGCCCGGGCGTCCGGGCACGGCCGCCAGCCCTGGACGAGGACGGCCGCCCGGTAGCGTTCCGTCACCTCGGCCGCCGGGCCGGCCGACCGGTACTCCTGCCAGACCTCGACGTGCCGGTCGTCCTCGTCGCAGCCGCCCGACCCGGCCGGGCCCTCGGCCTGGAGGTCGGCCGGGGGCACCGGCAGCACGTGTTCGGCGATCAGCCGCGGTCCGAGCCGCTCGTCGGCGGCGGAGCAGCCGTACAGGCCGCCGGTGACGGCCCACCAGGCACCGGCGGCCAGCAGCGGCGCGCCGAGCAGCACAGCCGCCGGCACGCCCACCGCGGCCCGTATCGCGATCTTCATGGGGCGGCAGCGTAGCGCCCCTACAGGGTCCGGGTCATCGTCCGGTGGTCGATGCCGGCGTCCTGGTAGACCGGGCCCTCGGCCGCGTAGCCGAGGCGCTCGTAGAAGCCCAGCGCCTGGACCTGCGCGTGCAGTTCCAGCTCGACGGCCCCGCGCTCGACGGCGGCCCGCTCGATCGCCCGGACCAGCTCCGCGCCGAGGCCGGTGCCGCGGGCGGCCCGGTGCACGGCCAGCCGGCCGAGCAGCACCCGGCCGTCGACGCCGGTCAGCTTGAGCGCGTCGGCGCCGTGGATCAGCCGTCCGGTGCCGAGCGCCGCGCCGTCGTCGGCGACGGCGAGCAGGTGCACCGCGGTGGCGTCCAGGTCGTCGTACTCCAGTTCCTCGGGCACCTGCTGCTCCACCACGAAGACCGCGTGGCGCACGGCGCGCACCAGGGCGAGGTCGGCGGGGCCGACGGCCTCACGGATCTCGGTCATGCCGGGCTCCCTCAGCTCTCCGAGGAGATGATGTCCAGGGCCTTGCGCAGGTCGGCCGGGTACTCGCTGGTGAACTGCACCCACTCGCCGTCGGAGGGGTGCTCGAAGCCGAGCTGGACGGCGTGCAGCCACTGCCGGGTCAGCCCGAGCCGCTTGGCCAGCGTCGGGTCGGCGCCGTAGGTGAGGTCGCCGACGCAGGGGTGGCGCAGCGCGGACATGTGCACCCGGATCTGGTGGGTGCGGCCGGTCTCCAGCTTGATGTCCAGCAGCGAGGCGGCCCGGTAGGCCTCGATGAGGTCGTAGTGGGTGATGGACGGCTTGCCGTCGCGGGTCACCGCCCACTTCCAGTCGGAGCTGGGGTGGCGGCCGATCGGGGCGTCCACGGTGCCGCTCATCGGGTCCGGGTGGCCCTGGACGAGGGTGTGGTACTTCTTCTCGGTGATCCGGTCGTGGAACTGGCGCTTGAGGTCGGTGTAGGCGCGCTCGGACTTGGCGACCACCATCAGGCCGGAGGTGCCGACGTCCAGGCGGTGCACCACGCCCTGGCGCTCGGCCGCGCCCGAGGTGGAGATCCGGTAGCCGGCGGCGGCCAGGCCGCCGATCACGGTGGTGCCGGTCCAGCCGGGGCTGGGGTGGGCCGCGACGCCGACCGGCTTGTCGACGACCACGATGTCGTCGTCGTCGTGGACGATCCGCATGCCCTCGACGTGCTCAGCGACGATCCGCACGGGTGCGGCGGGGGCGGGGATCTCGACCTCCAGCCAGGATCCGGCGGTCACCCGGTCCGACTTGCCGGCCACGGCCCCGTCGAGCGTCACCTTGCCGTCGGCGGCCAGCTCGGCGGCCTTGGTCCGGGAGAAGCCGAACATCCGGGCCAGGGCGGCGTCGAGTCGCTCGCCCTCCAGGCCGTCGGGAACGGGGAGGCTGCGGGTCTGCGCTGCGGTACTCACCCGTACGAGTATGCCGGACCGCGGGCGGCCGCCCGACCGGCGGGAGCGGGCGACCCGTCGGTGGGCCGGTTACCCGGAGTGGTCGGCGCCGTCCTCGGCCGGGGCGTCGGACCGGGCCGGCTTGGACGGCTGGTGGGTGGTGCCGTCCGGGTTGGAGCCGCGGAAGGAGAGCAGGACGACCAGGACGCCGCCGCAGACGATCGCCGAGTCCGCCAGGTTGAAGACGGCGAAGTGCTGCACCGAGATGAAGTCGACGACGTGCCCGCGGAAGAAGCTGGGCGAGCGGAACAGCCGGTCGGTGAGGTTGCCGAGGGCGCCGCCGAGCAGCAGGCCGAGGGCCACCGCCCAGGGCAGGCTGTGCAGCCGGCGGGCGATCCGCCAGATCACCACGATGACGGCGGCGGCGATGGCGGTGAAGACCACGGTCATCGCCTGGCCCATGCCGAAGGCGGCGCCGGGGTTGCGGATCACCTGGAAGGTCATGACGTCGCCGATCACCCGGATCACCGAGTGGTCGGGCTCCAGCCGGGCGACCACCAGCAGCTTGGAGACCAGGTCGATCACGTAGGCGAGCAGCGCGACGGCGAGCAGCACGCCGACCCGCCGGCGGCGGGCCCGGGCCCGGGCACCGTCGACGGCGGTGGCACCGATGGCGGTGGCGCCGACGGGCGCGGCCACGGACGGCCGGGCGGACTCGGACACGGCGGCCTCCGGCACGGCGGTCTCGGGCTCGTGCGGTGCGCGCGCGCCGGGGACGGCGTCGTCCTGGGTCTGGGGGGAACCTGGAGTGCTGATGATCCGCTCCGCTGCCGTGTACAGAATGGACCGGCCGAGTGGGCCGACGTTACGGGGACGAGCGTACGGCACCGACCAGGCCGACCGCCCGTCTCCCGTCACCCGGGACCGGGTGTCAGCGGCGTTCCTGCTTGGCCTTGCAGGTGACGCAGAGCGTCGCCCGCGGGAAGGCCTGCAGCCGGGCCTTGCCGACGGCCTGGCCGCAGGACTCGCAGACGCCGAAGCCGACGCCCTCCAGTCGGAGCAGTGCGCGCTCGGTCTGGGCCAGGCTGTCGCGGGCGTTGTTGGCCAGCGAGAGCTCGCTCTCCCGGTTGATGTTCTTGGTGCCGGCGTCGACCTGGTCGTCCCCGGCGCCGTCGTTGGAGTCGCGCATCAGGCCGGCGATGGCCGCCTCGGAGGCCTCGATCTCGGCGCGCAGGCGCTCCAGGTCGCTGCCCAGCTCGGCGTGCAGCTCGGCCACCTCGGCGGCCGTCCACGGGTCCTCGCCGGGGCGGACCGGCAGCTCGGCCGGGTCGACCGACTCGGCACCGCCGCTGGCCGCGCGGGCACCGGTGGCCGCCGGTACGTGGGTGCGGCTGGTGGTCGCGGAATGACCGGTGGTGGTGCTGGTCTTACGCCGTGTAGTGCTCACGGTCCCCTCCCCTGAGTCGCCTGCCACAGCCTTGCGCGCCCGCTTGGTGGCGGTACCCGCACCTGTTGCCTTCTCAGCCATGGCTTCGACCTCATTTACGAATAATTCGAACCGCCGGTTCCCGGCGGTCTCCGGTGCCGGAACGATAATCCCCATCGAATCCGGTCACAACGGGACATACCGATGCGTTCCACCGAACCCACTCGGGCAGCCGTGACCGCTCGACCCGCGCCCCGTTGCTGCCCAAGTTGTGCCCAGATCGTCATCCGCTAACCTCACGGCCCGTAGCGAAGCTCCGCCCCCCGCGGCGCCCCGCCCGCCCGGGCGGGTCACGCAGCGAAAGCGGGTTGCCCGGGCCGATACACTGGTGCCTGCAAGGCGCTGATGGGACGAGTACCGACGTACGCAGCCACGAGCGATCCGGGGACGGTGTGAGCCCGGGGGTGTGCGCGGCGGGAAGATCACCCCGGAGCCGCCGGAGGAAAGGCCGCACGGCGGCCGAGTAGAACCGGCAGCAAGCCCTAAACAAGAGGGCCGCAGCCTCATCGCGGTCAAGGAGGGTGGTACCGCGGGACGGCACGCCGTCTCGTCCCTCCGTCGGAAGCCAGTCCACGCATCCGCCGGAGGTAGACGCCCCCCATGGCCAGCTACAACGCCGTCCCCCCGCAGGTCGACCTGCCCGCGCTCGAACACCAGATCCTCAGCTTCTGGCAGGACCAGAAGGTGTTCCGGCGCAGCCTGGAGCAGTCCGAGGGCCGCCCGGAGTGGGTCTTCTACGAGGGCCCGCCGACCGCCAACGGCATGCCCGGCGCCCACCACATCGAGGCCCGGGTCTTCAAGGACGTCTTCCCGCGCTTCCGGACGATGAAGGGCTACCACGTCGCCCGCAAGGCCGGCTGGGACTGCCACGGCCTGCCGGTCGAGCTGGCCGTCGAGAAGGAGCTCGGCTTCTCCGGCAAGCAGGACATCGAGGCGTACGGCATCGCCGAGTTCAACGCCCGGTGCCGCGACTCGGTCACCCGCCACACCGACGAGTTCGCCAAGCTCACCGAGCGGATGGGCTACTGGGTCGACCTCGACGAGGCGTACCGGACGATGGACCCGGAGTACATCCAGTCCGTCTGGTGGTCGCTGAAGCAGATCTTCGACAAGGGCCTGCTGGTGCAGGACCACCGGGTCGCCCCCTGGTGCCCGCGCTGCGGCACCGGTCTGTCCGACCACGAGCTCGCGCAGGGGTACGAGACCGTCGTCGACCCGTCGGTGTTCGTCCGCTTCCCGCTGACGTCCGGCCCGCTGGCCGGCGAGGCCGCGCTGCTGGTCTGGACGACCACCCCGTGGACCCTGGTGTCCAACACCGCCGCCGCCGTGCACCCGGACGTCACCTACGTGGTGGCCACCGACGGCACCGAGCGGCTGGTCGTCGCCGAGCCGCTGGTCGGCAAGGCGCTCGGCGAGGGCTGGGAGACCACCGGGCAGTCGTTCACCGGCGCCGAGATGGAGCGCTGGGCGTACACCCGGCCGTTCGACCTGGTCGAGATCGAGAACGCGCACTACGTGCTGACCGCCGAGTACGTCACCACCGAGGACGGCACCGGCATCGTCCACCAGTCCCCGGCGTTCGGCGCGGACGACCTCGCGACCTGCCGCAGGTACGGCCTGCCCGTGGTCAACCCGGTCGAGGCCGACGGCACCTTCGCCGCGGACGTCCCGCTGGTCGGCGGCGTCTTCTTCAAGAAGGCCGACGAGACCCTGGTCGCCGACCTCGCGGCGCGCGGCCTGCTCTTCCGCCACCTGCCGTACGAGCACAGCTACCCGCACTGCTGGCGCTGCCACACCGCGCTGCTCTACTACGCGCAGCCGTCCTGGTACATCCGCACCACCGCCGTCAAGGACGCCCTGATCCGGGAGAACGAGGCGACCAACTGGTTCCCCGAGAACGTCAAGCACGGCCGCTTCGGCGACTGGCTGAACAACAACATCGACTGGGCGCTCTCCCGCAACCGCTACTGGGGCACCCCGCTGCCGATCTGGCGCTGCGAGGAGGGCCACCTGTCCTGCGTCGGCTCGCTGGCCGAGCTCTCCGAGCTCACCGGCGCCGACCAGAGCGAACTGGACCCGCACCGCCCGTACATCGACGACGTCACCTTCGCCTGCCGCGAGTGCTCCGGCACCGCCGTGCGGGTGCCCGAGGTGATCGACGCCTGGTACGACTCGGGCTCGATGCCGTTCGCCCAGTACGGGTACCCGTACCGGAACAAGGAGCTGTTCGAGAAGCGCTACCCGGCGCAGTTCATCTCCGAGGCGATCGACCAGACCCGCGGCTGGTTCTACACCCTGATGGCGGTCGGCACCCTGGTGTTCGACCGGAACAGCTACGAGAACGTCGTCTGCCTGGGCCACATCCTGGCCGAGGACGGCCGCAAGATGTCCAAGCACCTGGGCAACATCCTGCAGCCGATCCCGCTGATGGACCAGCACGGCGCCGACGCGGTGCGCTGGTTCATGGCGGCCGGCGGCTCGCCGTGGTCGGCCCGCCGGGTCGGCCACGGGACGATCCAGGAGGTCGTCCGCAAGACCCTGCTCACCTACTGGAACACCGTCGCCTTCCAGGCGCTGTACGCCCGCACCGCCGACTGGTCGCCGTCCGCCTCCGACCCGCGCCCGGCCGACCGCCCGCAGCTGGACCGCTGGGTGCTCTCCGAGCTGAACACCCTGGTCCGCGAGGTGGACGCGGCGCTGGAGGCGTACGACACCCAGCGGGCCGGCAAGCTGCTCTCCGGCTTCGTCGACGACCTGTCCAACTGGTACGTGCGGCGCGGGCGCCGGCGCTTCTGGCAGGGCGACGCCGCCGCGCTGGCGACCCTGCACGAGGCGCTGGAGACCGTCACCCGGCTGATGGCCCCGCTGACCCCGTTCATCACCGAGCGGGTCTGGCAGGACCTGGTCGTCCCGGTCGCCCCGCAGGCGCCGGTCTCGGTGCACCTGTCGACCTGGCCGGTCGCCGACGAGAGCCTGATCGACACCGAGCTGTCCCGGAACATGGCGCTCGTCCGCCGGCTGGTCGAGCTCGGCCGGGCCACCCGCGCCGAGTCCGGCGTGAAGACCCGCCAGCCGCTCTCCCGGGCGCTGGTCGCCGCCCAGGGCTGGGAGGAGCTGCCGGCCGACCTGCGCGCGCAGATCGCCGAGGAGCTCAACGTCGCCGCCCTGGAGTCGCTGGCCGAGGTGGGCGGCTCGCTGGTGGACACCACCGCCAAGGCCAACTTCCGCGCCCTCGGCAAGCGTTTCGGCAAGGGCGTCCAGGACGTCGCCAAGGCCGTCGCCGCGGCGGACGCGGCCGCGCTCGCGGCCGGTCTGCGCGCCACCGGCGAGGCGGGCGTCGAGGTGAACGGCGAGACCGTCGCCCTCACCCCGGACGAGGTGATCATCACCGAGACCCCGCGCGAGGGCTGGGCGGTGGCCAACGAGTCCGGTGCCACCGTCGCCCTCGACCTGGCCATCACCCCGGAGCTCAAGCGGCTCGGTGTCGCCCGCGACGCCATCCGCCAGATCCAGGAGGCCCGGAAGAACTCCGGCCTGGACGTGGCGGACCGGATCGTGCTCCGCTGGCAGGCCACCGACGAGGAGACCGCCGCGGCCGTCACCGAGCACGGCGGCCTGGTCGCCGAGGAGGTCCTCGCGGTCGACTTCGCGGCCGGCCCGGCCGACTGGGAGTCGGCCACCTTCGCCGACGAGTCCCTCGGCCTGGCCTTCCAGCTGCGCAAGGCCTGACCCACGCCCGGTGGCCGCCCCTCCCCGCAGGTCGGGGGTGGGCGGCCACCGGCACGTCCGGGGTACGTCCGCCCCGTCAGCCGACGGGCCCGGCCACCCGGTCGACGAAGGCCAGCACCCGCCGCCAGGAGTCCACCGAATCGGCCGTGAACTCCTTCTGCTTGACGTCGAAGAAGCTGTGCGGCGCGCCCTCGTAGGTGACCACCTCGTGGTCCACCCCGGCCGCCGCCAGCGCCTCCTCGAACTCCTTGACGTGCTGCGCGGGGATGCCCGGGTCGTCGCCCGCCATCAGCGCCAGCACCGGCGCTCCCAGGTCGGCCGCCCGGCCGGTCGGGCCCGGGGCGCCGTCCGGCCCGGGGGCCGGCCAGCAGTAGTAGCCGATGGTGCCGGCCAGCTCGCGGTCGCGGATCGAGGCCAGCACGGCCAGCCGGCCGCCGATGCAGAACCCGATGGTCACCACCGCACGGCAGTTGCCGCCCTCCGGCGAGCGCAGGTGCGCGATCGCCGCGGTCAGGTCCTCGTGCAGCTGGCGCGGGGTCAGCCGGCGCATGTGCTCCTGGTACGGGAAGTCCTCGGCCCGCTCGCCGACGCCCGCGGTGCGGCCGTAGTAGTCCACCACCAGCGCGGTGTGGCCGTTCTCGGCGAAGCGCAGGCCGAGCTCCCGGTAGAAGCCGTACAGGCCCCGGACGTCCGGCAGGACCACCACGCCCACACCGCTCGGGGTCTCACCGGCCGCACGGAAGGCCGCGAACTCGGTGCCGTCGGCGGATCGCAGGGCGATCACCTCGGCCTCGGCGACGGCGCCGGGGCCGTGCTCGACGGGCGGCGCGGAGTCAGGGTCGAAACACATCGGGGCTCCAGAGTCTGTCTGTTCGGTCCTACCGGGGCGACGGCGGGCCCGGGCTGAGGGGGTTCGGGCCGCGGCCCGGCGGACGGACGTGCCGTCAGTCCGGCGGCGCCGACTCGTCCACCTCCAGCGGCACCGGGAACGGCGGACGCCCGACGCCCTCGATCCGGTAGCGCTGCCACAGGTCGGGATCGCCCAGCGTGCCGGCCGCGTCGCCGTGCGGGGTGCGCAGCACGGCGTCCAGCCGTCCCGCGCCGACCAGCCCGGCGAGCTCGGAGTCGGCCTGCACCCGCCCGTACCAGCGGTAGCGGCCGTCCAGCGGCTGGAAGTACCCGGCCAGGGTGACCCGCACCGGAAGGCTCAGCCCGGCGGCCTCGATGAAGGCCGCTCCGGTGTACCCGTCGTCGTCATGGTCCATCGTATGCAGGGTAGTTGATGAGGCGTCAGGCACGTGGGCAACACCCGGTCCCATTCCCGGTCCCTTCCTGGGGGCGGTCCGCCGGGGGGCCGTGCGGCCCCCCGGCGGGTCGGTACGACGGTCAGGAGATCCAGCCCGCGTCACGCCAGACCTTCTCCGAGGAGCCGCCGATCAGGCCGATCTTCTGGTAGTACGCGGCGATCCGCTCGGCGCCGTACGCGGCGTTCTCCTTGTTGAACGGGCTCGCCTTGGCCTGCGCGACGGCCACCTTCGGGTCCAGCCCGGCCCGCTCGTACACCAGCGGGTTGGCCCGCTCCTCGCGGATGCTCTTGACCGTGTTGGCCAGGAACTTGCGCAGCAGGTCGAGCTTGAACTTGGACAGGGTCGGGACGAAGCGCTCCAGCTCGGTCCGGGCGAAGCTGATGTGCCGCGCCTCCTCGACCACGTGGATCCGGGCGACGCTGCGCACCACCGGCTGGATGGTCTCGTCGTTGGACTGCTCCCGCTGGAAGCGGTCGAAGAACTCCTCGGTCAGCAGGATCAGGGCCCACAGCGCCGAGACCGGTGCGAAGGTCTTGAGCACCAGGCCGTTCTTGAGGGTCTTCGGCGGGGTCGGGTAGATCTCGCTGCCGATCTTCTCGACCAGCTTGGCGAACATGATCATGTGCCGGACCTCGTCCGCCACCTCGGTCAGCGCGAACTGCACCTGCGGGGTGGAGACGTCCCGCTTGTAGACGTAGCGCGAGACCAGGTGCAGCAGGATGTGCTCGGTCCACACGCCGACCGCCACCGAGGAGGCCAGCTCCTCACGGCTGACCAGCATCTTCTGCTCCAGGGTGAGCGAGTCCCAGAGCTCGGTGCCGTAGAGCGAGCAGCGCTTCTCGGCGAGGAACCACTTCCCCTCCTCCAGCGGCGCGTCCCAGTCGATGTCGATCAGCGGGTCGTAGGAGTGCTTGGCCGAGGCGATCAGCAGCTGCGCGGCCTTCTTGGTCTGCCGCGCGGTCGGGTCGGCCTTGTCGATCAGGTCGGTCATCGGTGCTCCTTGTGGGGGTGGAGGTCAGCTGTCGGCAACGAGCGCGTGGACATCGACGGTCAGCTCCGCACGGACCGGCACACCGGCCAGCACCGCGACCGTGTAGCGGGCGGCGAGGACGCCGAACAGGTGCGAGGTGTAGACGAGTTGGGGCACGCTGTAGTCGGGGTCGGACCGGTGCGCCCGGATGTCCTCGACCAGGTCCAGCGGGACGAGCTCGCGCGGGATGATCCGCAGCAGCAGGTCCCAGACCTCCTCGGTCTCCAGCTGCCCGGCGGTCACCCGGCCGGCCAGCGGGGTCGGGTCCTGCCGGTAGTCGTAGTACCGGATGAACTGGGTGCCGGACATGTCGTACCCGGAGACCACCGGGACCCCGCGGCGGGCGGCCTCCGCGTGCAGCTGGAACTTGGCCCGCCAGCCGCCGATCGTGGTGACGTCGACGCCGTCGACGACCACGTCCACGCCGTCCAGCAGGGCGGTGACGTTCTCCTCCTGGACGCCGTCGGTGTGCACCTCCACCCGGGCGTGCGGGTTGACCGACCGGGCCAGCTCGGCCGACACCTCGGCCTTGTTGCGGCCGAGGTCCGACAGCCGGGCGTGCTGGCGGTTCAGGTTGTTGAGCTCGTACTCACCCGGCTCGGCCAGGACGAAGTCGCGCACACCCAGCCGGACCAGCGGCTCGACCGCCGCTCCCCCGGTGGATCCGCAGCCGGCCACCAGCACCCGGGCCTTGCCCAGCGCCAGCTGCGCCGACTCCGGGATCAGCCCCCGGTTGCGGGTGGTGAGTTCGGCGTAGAAGTCGTCCGCGGTGAGAGCTTCGGCGCTCGTCGGGGTGTCGGTCATATCGTGACCCTCCTCAGCTGCCCGCCCACCTGGCCGACCATCGACCGGAAGCCGAGCAACAGGTCCTCGTGGGCCAGCGCACACTGCAACTGGCCGATCAGTTCGTCGAGTTCGCCGCCCCGGGGAGCCCTGGCCGCGAAGGCCTTGACCACCTCGCGCTGGGTGTAGAGCGGGAACATCAGGTCGTCGGCCGGCAGCGAGGGCACGGTCCCCTCCAGGACGGTGATCTCCCGGAGGCTGCGCAGCGTCCGCTGGATCGCCACGCCCTCCTCGCCGTCGCCGACCAGCACCTTCACGCCCGGCCGGATCCGGCCCAGCGCGGTGTAGAAGCCGAGCATCAACTCCAGGGTGACCCTCAGCCGGGTGGCGCCGTTGTCGCCGCCCTGCGGTCCGCGGTGCACCAGCCGCTTCACCTCCCAGACCTCGGAGGTGGTCACCTCCTCCTCGAAGGCGACGTGGTCGAAGAGGTTGATCCGGTGCGCCCGCTCGCACGGGAACGGCGTCCGGTCCGGGTCCCGCAGGTCGGCCGGGTCTCCCTCCGGGGCACCGACCAGCGAGACGTAGCGCAGGATCGCCCCGGTGCGCTCGTCCATGGCCAGGACGTGCACCTCCTCGGCCCGGTGGCCGCCGTGCGGTTCGGAGAACAGCGCCCGTCTGAAGGCCAGGCTCTCGTCGGCGAACCGCAGTCTCAGGTACTGCGCCAGCCGGAAGCCGTAGATGCCGATCAGGTACCGCTCGGGGATCCCGCGGTGCCGGGCGGCCAGGACGACCAGGCCGTCCGGCCGCCGGGCGAGGTAGAGCAGGTCGTCCGGGCTGATGCTGGCGGCGAGGCCGCGCAGGTTCATCCGGTCGTGCAGGGCCATCACGTCGGAGACGAACCGGTTCTGCCGGTCCTCCGTCCCGGTGCCGATGCCCGCGGCTGCGGACGGGGAGGCCGTGGCGACGCCTGGGGCGACAGCCGTGTCGGTCATGGGTCTGGCTCCTTCCTCCGGGCCGTCGGGCACCGGATCACACAGGTCGACGGTCAGACTCGGTGCCCGTAGAGGGCGTTGGTGATCGCGATCGCCAGCACCTCGGGGGTGCCCTCGTAGATCCGGGCGCCGAAGGACTCGCGGACGAACTTCTCCACGTCGTAGTCACGGCAGTAGCCGCGGGCGCCGAGGATCGACATCGACTCCTCCGCCACCTCGATGGCGATCCGGTCGGCGTAGAGCTTGGCGGCGGCCGGGCCGTACGTGGGAGCCGGCAGCATGTTGTCGGCCTGGTAGGCGGCCTGGAGGTAGAGCAGGCGGGAGGCGTCGATCTTGGCGGCCATCTCGGCCAGCTTCCGGGCGGTGAACTGGTGCTGGTACAGCGGCAGTCCGCCCTGCACCCGCTCGCCGGCGAAGCGGTGCGCGATCTCGAAGGCGCCACGGGCGACGCCCACCGAGATCGCCGCCACGGTCGAACGGGCCTGGTTGGACTGCATGGTCAGGAAGCCCCAGCCGCCGCCCTCGCCGAAGGCGATGTTCTCGGCCGGCACCCGGACGTCCTCGAACAGCAGGGTGGTGCCCAGGCAGGCGCGGTAGCCCATCTTGTCGGCGACCGGCCCGCGGGTGACGCCCTCGCTGTCCAGCGGGACGATGAAGGCGGTCAGGCCGTCCGCACCGGGGTGGCCCTCCAGGTTGGCGAAGACGGTCGCCCACTCCGCCACCTTGCCGTTGGTGATGAACCGCTTGATGCCGTTGAGCACGTAGGCGTCGCCGTCCCGGCGGGCGGTCATCACGTCCGCGGCGAGCGGGGAGTTGTCCGGGATCAGCAGGTCGCAGCCGGCCACCTCCTCGGTGATCGCGTTGCACGCCAGCACCGGCTCGTCGCCGAGGAACTGCGGCAGGAAGCGGGCCTGGAGGTGCGGGTCGCCGGAGGCCAGCACGCTGGTCTGGCCGAGCATCGAGGCACCGAAGATCAGCGCGGTGGAGGCGCAGACGGCGGCCAGCTCCTCCAGCGCCACGGCCACCCCGAGGGTGCCGACCCCGCGGCCGCCGATCTCCTTGGGCAGGGTCAGGCGCAGCAGGCCGATCTCGTGGCCCTTGCGGACGATCTCCCAGTCGAACTCGTCGTGCGGCGCCAGGTCGTTGGCCAGCCGGCGCGGCTTGACCACGGTCTGGGCGAACTCCCGCACTTCGTCGCGCAGCTGCTCGACGTCGGGCGGCAGCTGGAAGAGCGAGGGGATGGCGGCGGCGTTCATCGCGCCGAGGTCGGAGAGGGTCGCCGGATTCTTGAGCTCAACAACGGTGGTCACGTGCGGGTACTCGCAATCGTCTAGAGGGCCTGGTCGGCCGGGGAACGGAGGCGGCGGCGGGTGCTCAGGCGGAGCGGCGGGTCGCCACCTCGGCGTACTTGGCGCCCACCTTCGGCAGGACGTCGGCCAGCTGGCGCAGCCGGGCGACCGGGCCCTTCACGGTCAGCAGCCGGGCGGCGGCGGCCCGCGGCAGCGACAGCCGGCCGGTGAGCAGCTGGTGCAGGGTGTCGGCGGTCAGCTCGAAGCGCAGCGTCGGGGCCTCGCCGCTGTCGCCGTACGCGACGCCGTCCGCGGAGAGCTGGACGACGGCGCCGGGGTCGCGCTGCACGAAGCGGATGGACAGCTGGCGCTCCTTGAGCGTGGCGATGAGCTCGCTGTCGTCCACGAGGGCGGCCAACGTCTCCTCGATCAGGGTGGTGCCACGGACGTCGGCGGAGGTGCTGGTGGTCATCTTCGGTGGCCTTCCGGGTACGGCGGAACGGAACGACGGGACACAGGGGCGGCGGGCCGGTCGCTCAGGACCGGCCGGCCAGGGCCGCGCGGCGCTCGCGCGCGGCGGGCAGGGCGGGCAGGCCGCGGATCAGGTCGGCGGCCCGTTCGGCGAGCATCACGGTGGGCGCGTGGGTGTGGCCCCGGGGTACCACCGGCATCACACCGGCATCGACGACCCGTAGGCCGGTGGTACCCCGCACCCGGAACTCCGGGTCGACCACGGACTCCTCGTCCGCGCCCATCCGGCAACTGCCCACCGGGTGGTAGAGGGTTTCGGCGTGCTCGCGGACCAGGTCCGCGAGGCCGCGGTCGGACGCCGCGGTCAGGCCGGGGATCAGCGGTTCGCCGACGACGTGCGCCAGTTCGGGCCGGGCGAGCAGCCGGCAGGCCTCCCTGACCCCGGCCACCGTGGTGGCGAGGTCGCGGCCGGCCGGGTCGGCCAGGAAGCCCGGGTCGATCAGCGGGGCGTCGGCCGGGTCGGCGGTGCGCAGCCGCACGCTGCCGCGGCCGTGCGGCTGCAGCAGCACCACGCCCAGGGTGACCCCGTGGGCCGGTTCGCCGCGGCCGCTGTCCAGGAACGGCACCAGCATCCAGACCAGTTCGATGTCCGGGCCGGGCAGTCCCGCCTCGGTGCTCAGGAACACCAGGGCCTCCGCCAGGTTGGAGCTGAGCCGGCCGCGGCGGTGCCGGAAGTACTCCAGCACGTCCTCGCCCTGCTCGCCCACCCCGGGCGACACCTCCTGCCGGGCCGCCATCGCGAGCGGCACGTAGAGGTGGTCGCTGAGGTTGCGGCCGACGCCGGGCAGGTCCACCTCGACCGGCAGGCCGAGCGGGCGCAGCTGGGCGGGGTCCCCGATGCCGGAGAGCATCAGCAGCTGGGGGCTGCCGACCGCGCCGGCGCTGAGGATCACCTCGCGTTCGGCGCGGATCTGCCGGACGCCGTCCGGGTGGTCCAGCTCGACGCCGACGGCCCGTCCGTCCTCCAGCAGGACCCGGCGGACCAGGCCGCCGGTGAGCACGGTCAGGTTGGGCCGGCGCTGCGCGGGGCGCAGGTAGGCGTCGGCGGCGCTCCAGCGGCGGCCGTTGTGCTGGGTGACCCGGACGGGGCCGGCGCCCTCGCGGGCGCTGGACTCGGCGTCGCCGAGCTCCGGGTGGCCCGCGGCGGCGCAGGCCGCGAGGAAGGCCTCGGTGGCCGGGCTGAGGTCGCGCAGGTCGTCGATCCGGATCGGGCCCGCGGTGCCGTAGCCGTCCGGTCCGGTCGGGCCGCTGCGGCCCTCCGCCCGGCGGAAGTACGGCAGCACCCGGGAGTACTCCCAGCCGGTGCAGCCAGCGGCGGCCCAGCCGTCGAAGTCGGCCTGGTGTCCCCTGGTCCAGATCTGGGCGTTGATGGAGGAGGAGCCGCCGAGGGTCTTGCCGCGCGGGAAGAAGATCCGGCGGCCGTTCAGCCCCGGCTGCGGGGTGGTGTGGAAGGACCAGTCGAAGTCGGAGCCGAAGAGCTTGGGGAAGGCGGCCGGGATGCTGATCTCGGCGGCCCGGTCGGGCCCGCCGGCCTCGATCAGTAGCACCCGGCTGCCGTCCTCGCTCAGCCGGTCGGCGAGCACGCAGCCCGCCGAACCGGCGCCGACGATCACGTAGTCGGCGCTGTCCGACGCCGGGGTGGCGGAGCCGGTCATGCCGACCGTCCGGGCGCCGTGGCGGGAGTGGCGGTGGACAGGTTGCGGATGATCTCGCCGGCGAGCACGGCGTGCCCCTCCATGGAGAAGTGGATGCCGTCGGCGCTCATCAGGGTCGGCGAGGTCCGCACCGGGTGCTCCCACATGTCCACCAGGGTCGCCCCGTGCCGCTCGGCGACGGCGCGGATGCGGCCGTTGAGCCGGTCGACCAGGGCGCGGAACTCGGCGAAGTCCGGGAAGGCCTCGAAGATGTCGGCGACGGTGAAGGCGAAGACGTGGGCTCCCCGGGCGGTGAGCGCCGCGTAGATCTCCTCCAGGTCGGCCTCGACGGCGTCGAGGTCGGGGTTGGGGCCGAACAGGTCGTTGCCGCCGGTGGCGACGTTGACCAGGTCCGGCCCGAACTCCAGGACCTTCGCGAGCTGGGTCTCCCTGACCTGACGGGTGCGCAGTCCGACCTCGCCGGTGTTCAGGTAGGCCAGGTCCGGCACGTTGCCCCGCAGCGCCTGGGCGACGCGTTCCGGCCAGGAGATGTCCGCGTAGCCCGGGCAGGGCCCGCCGACCCCTGCCGCGAAGCTGTCCCCCATCACCGCGAACCGCTTCCAGGGGGTGCCCGAGAGCAGGTCGACGGCGGCCTCGTCACTGAGGCAGTACGGGTCAACGGTCTCCGTCGAGCGGTCGTTCGTCATGTCGTCTCACCCTTCTCGTCCGGTCTCGTCCGGTCTTGTCGGCTGGTCCGGTCCCTCGTCCGGTCCGGTCCTTCGCCTGGGGTCGTCCTGGGCGCCGGGGACGCGCGTCGGCCCGGTCGGTCAGACCGCGTCGGCGGTGTTCGCCAGGGCCTTCTCCACCAGGCCCTCGACGTCGCCGACGGTGGTGATGTCGGCGGCCTCGCCCTGGCCCATGGCGGTCAGCGAGAAGGTCGACTCCAGCTGGAGCGAGAGCTCGATGACGGCGAGCGAGTCGTAGCCGAGGTCCTCGACCAGCCGGTCGGTGGACTTGGCCTCGCGGGCGCCGAGCGGGCTCATCTCGCCGACGAGCCGGCGGACCTGGTCTGCAACGGTGTCACTCATGGAAGTGCTCGCTTTCGTTTCCGGTCTGGGGTGTGGTCTGGGGTGTCGTCGGGGGTGCGGCGGGCGCGGTCAGGCCCGGGCGGCCGCGGCGCGGATCGGGTGCGGCGCGTCCCAGCGCGCCTGGTAGGCGTCCAGCGCCTTGTCGATGCCGGCGCTCCAGGCCTGGTCGACCCGCTCGACGAGCTCCGGCAGGCCGATGATCCGCAGCTGCTTCAGCAGCCGCTCGCGGCCGATGTCGACCGAGCCCTGGAGCTGGGCGGCCCGGCTGGCCAGGGCGGCCGGGATGGCCGGCGACGGGTTGTGCCGGGCCGGGCCGATCAGCACCCAGGCGGCCATGTCGACGGCCTCGAAGTGGGAGTCGGTGATGATCTCCCGGTAGCCGTTGTTGACGCCGTCGGTGGCCGCCCGGAGCCCGAAGGAGACGTGCCGGGACTCGTCCCGGGTGACGTTGGTCAGCCCCTCCTCCAGGGCGGCCAGCCGCAGCCGCTTGGCGAGGAACCGGGTGGTGCGCAGCGCGGTCGCGGCCAGCACGCCCTCGGTGATCAGGTGGTAGTAGACCAGGGCGCGGTACCAGGCCTCGGGCGAGCCGTCGACGCGCACCTCGGAGGTGACCCGGGTGAGCTCGGGGGCGAAGACGGTGGCGTAGTCCGCGGCCGCCTCCAGTTCCCGGCCCTCCTGCTCGTGCAGCGGCACGCCGCAGGCGTCCTCGATGTAGGTCTGGAAGAACCGCACGTGGCGGGCCTCGTCGGCCATCTGGGTGCAGAGGTAGATCCGGTCGTCCTCGGTCTGGGGGTGGTCGGTCAGCGACCCCAGGGTCTGTGTCACGCAGACCTCGCCGACCTCCAACTCGGCGAGCGAGCCGAGCAGTTGTTCCTGGGAGAACGGGCGCAGCGCCTGCCAGCCGGCTGCGTCACGGCGCGGGTTGACCTCCGCGACGCTCCACTGCTGGCGCTCCCATCGGCGGTACAGGTCGGCCGAGGTGGCGAGGCGGCCGACCTTCTCGGCGGGCTCCTCGACGGCTTCGTCGGTGATGTCCGGGACGAATCCGGCATCGACAAGAGTAGGAACGGACATGGTGGCCTTCCCGATCAGGTGTGTGGGACGTCAGGGACGTACGACCCCCGGGGCCGTGCCGCGGCCGGGGCGGGGGTGACGGGCTCGGCGGGAGGGCCGAGCGAGAGGGCCGGGTGAAGGGGCCGGTGAAAGCGCTCTCAGTGGAGGACAGGGGGAGGCGAACCCCCGGAGTGGACGGCGCGGGCTCAGACCGCCGGGGCGGCCGTGGCGAGTTCGCCGTGCAGCACGTCCCCGCCCACCTCGCCGTCCTGGAACTGGCGCCAGATCAGGCGTCGGCGCGGCTTGCCGCTGGAGGTCCGCGGGATGCCTCCGCGCTGCACCCGCACCACGGTGACCTCGACGGACCCGTCGAGCACCGAGCGCAGCACTCCCAGCGCGGGGGCCAGCCACTGGTCCCCGGCCGCCTCGACCAGCAGTACCGCACGGTGCGCCTGCTCGCTGCCGCCGAGGGCCACCGCGCAGCGGCCCACCGGGACCCCGGGCACGGCCGTCAGGCCGGCCTCGACGTCCTCGGCGTGCACCCGCCGGCCGCGGATCTTCAGGCTGTCCCCGACCCGGCCGACCACGTAGAGCTCACCGTCGAGCAGGAAGCCCGAGTCGCCGGTGTGCAGCCCGTCCGGGGTGAAGTTCGAGGAGGCGCCCTCCTGGAGGGACCGGTAGCCGAGGGCCACCGAGGTGCCGCGCACCCGGATCTCCCCGAAGGTCCCGTCCGGCAGGGCGGCGCCCTCCTCGTCGACCACGTCGACGATCGCGCCCGGGACCGCCGCACCGCAGGAGGTCAGCCACGCGGGGCCGTCCTCGGGCAGCGGGTCGCCGAGGGTGCCCTGTTCGATGACCCGGACCGGCTCGCCGGTCCGCAGCCCGCCGGTGAGCCGGATGGCCCGCGCCCCGGTGCCCGGACGGACGCCGGTGACCGCGAGGGTCGACTCCGCCAGACCGTAGCAGGGCGCGAACGCCTCGGGCCGGAAGCCGTGCGGGCCGAGCAGCGCCGCGAAGTCCGAGGCGGCCTTCGGAACGATGCGCTCCGCACCGTTCATCGCCACCCGCCACCTGGAGAAATCCATGCCGGCGAGGTCGTCCGGACGGACCCGCCGGGCGGCGTAGGCGTAGCCAAAGTTGGGTGCCGTGGTGACGGTCACACCGTTCGAACCATGGGCCTCGATCCACCGAAGTGGCGACCGGATGAATTCCAGGGGTGTCATGAGCCACAGATCGATCTGCGCCACGACGGAACCGAGGAATGTACCGACGAGCCCCATGTCGTGATACATCGGGAGCCAGGACGAGCAGGAATCCTCCGGCGTGATTCCGAGCCATCCGTGAATTGCCCGGACATTTCCCGCGAGATTCTCCGGGGACACCTGGACGCCCTTCGGCGTGCCACTCGATCCGGAGGTGAACTGGAGCAGCGCGACGTCCGGCTCCGGCCGGCGCACCAGCGGCGCCTCGGGCAGCTCGGCCACGTCGCCGAGCACCACGGTACGGCCCCGGCCGGACAGCGCGACCGCCTGGCGGGCGACCTCGGCCAGCTCCGCGTCGGCCAGCAGCAACGCCGATCCCGCGGTCCGGACGATGTCCGCCACATGGCTCGAGTAGTTGCCAACTCCCTGGAATGTTACGGGTGATGCAATCGGCGAGGGCGTCAGCCCCGCCAGCATGGTGCCCAGGAAGGCCGGGACGAAGTCCTCGACCTCGGAGAGCAGCAGGGACACCACGTCTCCCGGCCGGGCGCCCTGCCCGACGAGAAACGCCGCCACCCGGCCGGCCTGCCCGGCCAGCTCCGCGTAGGAGCGGAACTCCCAGCCTCGCTCGTTCCGGAAGAAGTGTATTCCCCGGTCGACGGACGCATTGTCCATCCAGTCAAGAATGCGCATCAAACCCCCCGACTAGCCATCGGATCCGCAATGCACGTTTATCGGGATAATCGCCGGGAAGATCTTCGTTAATCCTCCACCGACCTACCCAAATGCGTTATCGAACGCCTGCCCCAAATCTAGTAGGCACCAAACTGTCGAGTCAACGACAAACTATTGTGACCCGCATGCTTGGCCCTTGGGGCAGATGCGTGACCTGCGGACGCGCAACCGCCGCCGGACCGATTTGGCCCAGCGGCGGCAACGACAAAGTTTGGCACTCAGACCTGCGAAGGGGCTCCCGTCAGGCCTCCCCGGCGGCTGCCACGTGCGCCAACCAGGCTCGGGCGGCGCTCTTCTGACTGTCCGTCAGACCCTGTTCCATCAGTCCCTCCCGGGCCCGGACGGCCGGCCGCGCCTCGGCCAGCCGCTTGCGTCCGCCCTCCGCAAGGAAGACCTGATGGGTGCGCCCGTTCGTCGGATGCCGTCTGCGCTCGACGAGGTCGTCGCGCTCCATCCCGGCCACCATCTCGGTCACCGACTGACGGGTCGACACCAGCACCCTGGCCAAGTCCGAGAGCGAGACGCCCGGTTGCTCCTCCAGCACGAGCAGCGTCGCGTACTGGGGCACCGAGAGCCGGCACTCGACCAGGGCCTCCTCGACCGACGACCGCATGCTGAACCATGCCTGCCGGATCAGGAAGCTCAGGCAAAGCTGTACCTCTTCGGACCCGGATCCAGCGTTTCCCATGGCCACCTCACCGCCAAGCCTGATTGACAGGAACCTTACGTTCCTGGCAGTCTTTCAATCGTCAGGACCCTGCCTATCCTACCTGGCCGAGGCCGTCCCGCCTCGCCCCGGGTGGAACCCGTCCTTCCGCGCCCCACTGCGCGCCGACCCCGGGCGGGGTCCGCGATCTAGCTCTGTACGTGCCAATTCCCGTCCCCGGCAGGGTTCTACCCTGCCCATTGGAAGGTGAGTTCCGCAATGTCGGACACTTCACAGCAGACGGGAGGCCAGCCCCAGGTCAACCCCGGGCTGGTTCTTCTGCTCTGCTCAGGCGCTACCTTCATGGCCTTCCTGGATCTGTCGGTGGTCAACATCGCCTTCCCGGAGATCATCAAGGCCTTCCCCGAGACCACGATGGCCAATCTGACCTGGGTGGTCAGCGGCTACGCGGTGATGTTCGCCGCCCTGCTCACGCCGGCCGGCCGGCTGGCCGACACGGTCGGCCGGGCCAAGGTCTTCCTCGGCTCGCTGGTCGGCTTCACCCTTGCCTCGCTGCTCTGTGGTGCCGCCCCGAGTGCGAACTGGCTGATCATCGGCCGCTTCCTGCAGGGCGCGATGGCCGCCGGCATGATCCCGGCCGCACTCGGCCTGATCATGGCGGCGACCCCGCTGCCGCAGCTGATGAAGGCGATCGGCGCCTGGTCGGCGGCGGCCGGCTTCTCCGCGGTGATCGGCCCGGTCATCGGCGGCCTGCTGGTCGACCACTTCAGCTGGCGCTCGGTCTTCTACATCAACGGCCCGATCGGTCTGATCCTGCTGGTCGCCGGCCTGCGCGCGCTGCCCCGGCACCTGCCGCCGGCCGGCAGCAAGCTGCCCGACCCGGTCGGCACGGTGGCCTTCGCCGTGGGCGTCGCCTTCGTGGTCGCCGCACTGACCGAGGGCGACAGCTGGGGCTGGGCCGACGCCCGCACCCTCGGCCTGCTGATCTGCGGTCTCGCGCTCGGCCTGGTCGCGCTGCTGCGCTCGCAGAAGCACGAGGCCCCGGCCATCGACACCGGCCTGTGGAAGAGCCGGCGCTTCGCCCGGACCAACCTGGTGGCCTCGATCTTCGGCGTCTCGATGTTCGCCTGGCTGCTGGCCGGTCCGCTCTGGGCCACCCAGATCTGGGGCTGGAGCATCATGCAGGCGGCCGGCGCGCTCAGCGTGGGCGCCGTGGCGTCGATGATCACCTCGACCGTCGCCGGCCGGATCAGCGACGGCAGCAAGCACAGGGTGCTGGTCGTCCTCGGCCTGCTGATGTTCGCCGCGTGCACCGCCATGCAGGCCAGCGCGCTGTTCGGCACCGAGCCGCGGTTCTGGTCGGCCTGGGTGCCGTCCGGCATCCTCGGCGGCGGTGGCCTCGGCTTCGCGGCCACCGCGCTCTCCTCGATCGCGGCCACCTCGCTGCCGCCGGTCCGGTTCGCCGCCGGCGTGGGCATGAACCTGACCTCCCGTCAGGTCGGCGGCGCGATCGGCACCGCCGGTCTGGCCGCGATCATGGCCTCCTACGCCAAGCCCGGCGTGGACGCCTTTCACGCCGTGTACATCGCGTGCACCGTGGTCAGCGTCGTCGCCGCACTGGTCGCCCTGACCCTGCCCGACCCGGCGCCGGCCCCCGCGCAGGCGCAGCCCCAGCCGCAGTCCGCCGGATCCGAGTCCCCCAGCACCGCCGGTGCGGCAGGCGCCTGACGTACCGCCGAGAAGTGCGCATCCGGGCCCGTTCGACCACCCTCGACGGGCCCGGTGCACTTCCCGCGGTACCCGGGCGCCTGGGACGAGGACGACTTGGAGCAACCTGGACCAGGAGGGACGAGCATGGCACGTCCACCCGCACTACCGGTGGAGGACAAGCTCCACATCGTACTGAGCATCCTGGCCGGAGAGTCGACGATCGCTGCGGCGGCCCGCAAGCACGGACTCTCCGAGCAGACCATCGGCAACTGGAAGAAGCAGTTCATCCAGGGGGGCCGTGAAGGACTGAGCGGTACGGCACGGACCGAACGCGCCTCGGCGCGGGAGACCGCGCTCAAGGCCGAGATCGACAACCTGAGGGCGGCCCTGGACGAGGTCCGCGTCCAGCTTCGGGTCTGGATGAACAGCGAAGAGCAAGCTTTCCCTTCCAGGACCTTGAGATGATTCGCACCGATGCGGAGATGCCGGTCTCAAGGTTCTGTCTGTTGATCGGCATCCCGCGCCGCACGTACAACAGGAAACTCGCGCTGGTCCGCACCGGCCACGCGGTCCAGCAGCTCACCTGCCACCTGCCGGCCCTGCGCGCGGGGCGACGCCCCGCCGCCGGGGCCGGCCACGGCACCCGGATCGCGGAGGGCCCGGCCTGTCGCCGGACCGCCGGTTGACGGACCACCCGCGGTACCACGAAGGGCGCCCCCGCCCGTGACCGGAGTCACGGTGGGGGCGCCCTTCGTGGTACCGCGCCCGGCGCAATCGGCCGGACAGGGCCTAGTTGTCGCCGTCCTCGTCGATGAGGAAGCCGCGCATCGGGGCCGGAGCCTGCTGCATCGGCTGCGGAGGCTGCGGACGGACCGCGGCCATCGGCTGGGTCATGCCCGCGGGAGCCATCTGCGGAGCACCGTTGCCGACACCCGACTGACCGCCGAAGGAGGGCTGCCCGTTGCCGCCGCCGAAGGAGTTCTGCCCGCCGAAGGACTGGCCGTTGCCACCGAACGACGGCTGGCCGCCGAAGCTCGGGGTGGCGCTGCTCATCGAGGAGGCACCGGTCTGCGACATCGACGACGCGGCCGGCGGCAGCGACGCGGTGGCGGGGATCCGCGGCGGAGCGAGCGAGTCGTCGGCCTGCGACTCCAGCTGGCGCAGCTGGGTCTCCAGGTACGACTTCAGGCGGGTGCGGTACTCGCGCTCGAAGGCACGCAGGTCCTCGACCTTGCGCTCCAGCGTCGCGCGGGCGGACTCCAGGGAGCCCATCGCCACCCGGTGCTTCTCCTGCGCGTCCCGCTCCAGGGCGTCGGCCTTGGCGCGGGCGTCCCGCTCCAGACCCTCGGCGCGGCTGCGGGCCTCGCCGACGATCTTGTTGGCCTCGGACCGGGCCTCGGAGATCGCCTGGTCGGCGGTCTGCTGGGCCAGGGCGAGCACGCGGGCCGCGCTGTCGCCGCCGGGGCCCTGCTGCTGCTGCATCGGGCCGCCCATCGGGCCGCCGAGCTGCTGGCCCATCGGGCCGCCCATCGGCTGCAGCTGCTGGCCGCCCATCTGCTGGCCCATCTGCTGCTGGCCGCCCATGGTCTGGCCCATCTGCTGCTGCATGGGGTTGCCCATCGGCTGCAGCATCTGGCCGCCCATCGGCTGCACCAGCTGCTGCTGGCCGCCCATGGTCTGGCCCATCTGCGGCTGCCCCATCGGCTGGCCGAGCTGCGGCTGACCCATCTGCTGCTGCATCGGGCCGCCCTGACCGGCCGGAAGCTGCGGGGCACCGGAGGGCAGGCCGAGCGGCTGGTTGCCCATCTGCTGCTGCGGGCCGCCCATCTGCTGCGGACCGGGGCCCTGCTGCTGGCCGGGCACCGGCGGGCCGGATATGGCAGCGGGTACCGGGGCGCCCGGTCGGGCGTCCTGCGGGGGCTGCTCCTTGCGCATATTGGCCTGGTTCTGCGCGGCGGCACGAGTCGCTGCCGCCAGCTTGGCGCGCAGGTCCTCGTTCTCGCGCAGCAGACGCGTCAGCTCGGCTTCGACCTCGTCGAGGAAGGCATCGACCTCGTCCTCGTCATAGCCTTCGCGCAGGCGGACGGTCGTGAACTGCTTGTTCCGAACGTCCTCGGGGGTCAATGGCATCTCTTCACCTCAACGTGATCGTCGGCAATCCGGAATCCTGTCGCTTCGCTCACACCGACAGGGACCGCACGAGCGAGATCAGGACATACACAATGATCATCAGAACGAAGAAGGACAGGTCGAGCGCCACGCCCCCGAGACGCAACGGCGGGATGAATCGCCGAAGAAGCTTGAGTGGCGGATCCGTGACAGTGTACGTGGCCTCCAGGACCAGGACCATGGCCTTGCCCGGACGCCACGATCGGGCGAACTGGAAGACCCAATCCATCACCAGCCGGAGGAGCAGGATCAGCAGGAAGACGGTCAGCGCCCAGTAGAGCACCGCGCCGACGATCCCCATCTCGTCTCCCTCTCCCCTGCCAGCATTCCGTCAGTCACGCACTGTCGCTCGATCCACACGTGAAGTCGTGGCCGGGTCAGCTCTGGTTGAAGAACCCACCCTCGGCGATCCGAGCCTTGTCCTCCGCCGTGACGTCGACGTTAGCAGGAGACAGCAGGAACACCTTCTGGGTCACGCGCTCGATACTGCCGTGCAGACCGAAGACGAGTCCAGCCGCGAAGTCTACGAGTCGCTTGGCGTCCGTGTCGTCCATCTCGGTCAAATTCATGATCACAGGGGTCCCGCCGCGGAACTGTTCCCCGATGGTACGGGCCTCGTTGTAGGTTCGAGGGTGCAGTGTGGTGATGCGGTAGGGCTCTCGTTCGTTCACTACCTTGGGCATGATCACCGGGGCGCTCTTCTCCACGTTGTGGCGACGGTCGGGTGTGATGGACGACACGGGCGCCATCCGCGGCGCCTCCTGCCGGATCGGCACGGCGGCCGGCACCGGCTGGGGAGCGATGTGGGCGACCGGCGCCGGGGCGGGCTGGGTGGCGGCCGCGGACCTCAGGTCCTCCGTCCGCCCGGTCCGGATCGGCTCGGGGTCCGCGTCGTAGTCGTCGTCGGGGTCGTACCCCTGGCCGTCGTACGTCTCGTCCTCCACGAGGCCGAGGTAGACCGCCATCTTGCGCATTGCGCCGGCCATGCTCCTGTCTCCTCCGCTCTGTGGTGGATCGGCTCCGACTACGGTCTTCGTCTCGGATTCCGCCGCCCACCCACCGGCCGTCGGGCCGACGGCGCGTCAGGCCGTGAGGGGAGGGGGTGCGGAGGTGCGATCCACGGTTCGCTAGCGCTCTGGAAAGCTGCTAGGTTCTGTCCTATTTTGTCCTGCAGTCTGATCTACTACCCGGTGACGTTACCCGAGCGGTGACCGCGCTCCGAGTACCGCAGTACCGACGCGCACATGTGTCGCTCCGGCTGCCACGGCCTGCTCCAGATCCCCGCTCATCCCTGCCGAAACCATCGTGGCAGCCGGATGGGTCGCGCGTACGGCGCTTGCGATTTCCGCCAACCGCCCGAAGGCGCCGGCCGGATCACCGGCCAGCGGCCCCATCAGCGGAGCGACGGTCATCACACCGGCCAGGTGCAGCCCGGGCGTGTCGGCGATCAGGTCGGCGAGCGCCGGCACGTCCGCCGGCGCCACCCCGGCCCGGTGCTCCCCCTCGCCGGCCTCCTTGTCGAGGGCGACCTGCACCAGGCAGCCCAGCGGGGCACGTTCGGCCTTCAGCACCGCGGCGCCGAGCGACTCCACCAGCCGGGGCCGGTCCACCGAGTGCACCAGATCCGCGTACCGGACCACCGAACGGACCTTGTTGGTCTGCAGCTGGCCGACGAAGTGCCAGGTCAGCGGCAGGTTCACGCAGGTCTCCGCCTTGGGGGCGGCGTCCTGGTCGCGGTTCTCCGCGACCTCGGCGACCCCGAGGGCGGCCAGCAGCGCGGTGTCCTCGGCGGGGTAGGTCTTGGTGACCACGACCAGGGTCACCTCCGAGCGGGGCCGGCCGGCCGCCGCACAGGCGTCGGCGATCCGGCGCTCGACCACCTCCAGGTTGGTGCCGAGCTCCTCGTACCGGGCGCGCTGCCGCTCCGTCAGACCCGCGAGGAACGCCGCGCTTCCCGGGAACGGTCCGTAGATGTCGTTCGTCATGAGAATTCAGGACCCAACCAGACGTGGCTCGCGAGCCGGCCGGCCGGCTGCTCGCGACGGTAGGAGAAGTGATCGACCGGCTCAGGAATGCAGACAGATGATCGCACCAATTCGGTGATCATGTGTTGGTCCGACACCGTCGCCACACTGGCGGACCCGACGGGTGTCCGGTGCGCCGACGCCGCCGGCCCGCCCGGGCCGGGCCCCGGCCCCCCCACACACCACGGTGCCCACCCCGCTCCCACCGGGTGGCGGGGGCGCGGTGAGCACCGTGACGAAGTGTCGGCCCGAGCACTCCGGGCTTTGCCTACTTGAGGAAGTCGGGCACGTCCAGCTCCTCGGCCGGACTCTCGACGTACGGCTGCCGGACGGGCTGCACCTGCGGCGGCACCGGCGGGGCGGTCGTGGTGGCGGGGGCCGGCGCCTCGGTGCGGGCGGCCTCCTCCGGACGGGCCGTCACCGAGCCGATCGTCCCGTAGGACGGGCGGGTGGCCGGGCGCTCGGGGGTGCTCGCCGGGGCGGCGGTCGAGCCGGACTTCACCACCGGCTCACGGACGATCGCCGGCGGCTGCCCGCCGTCGAAGCCGGCCGCGATCACGGTGACCCGGACCTCGTCGCCGAGCGCGTCGTCGATCACGGCGCCGAAGATGATGTTCGCCTCGGGGTGTGCCGCCTCGCTGACCAGCTGGGCCGCCTCGTTGATCTCGAACAGGCCGAGGTCGGAGCCGCCCGAGATGGAGAGCAGCACGCCGCGGGCGCCGTCGATGGACGCCTCCAGCAGCGGCGAGGAGATCGCCATCACGGCCGCGGCCTTGGCGCGGTCCTCGCCGCGGGCCGAGCCGATGCCCATCAGCGCCGAGCCCGCGTCGGACATGACCGACTTGACGTCGGCGAAGTCCAGGTTGATCAGGCCCGGGGTGGTGATCAGGTCGGTGATGCCCTGGACGCCCGAGAGCAGCACCTGGTCGGCGGAGCGGAACGCGTCCAGCACGCTGACCTGGCGGTCCGAGATGGACAGCAGCCGGTCGTTGGGGATCACGATGAGGGTGTCGACCTGCTCGCGCAGCGAGGCGATGCCGTCCTCGGCCTGGTTGGCCCGGCGGCGGCCCTCGAAGGTGAAGGGGCGGGTGACCACGCCGATGGTCAGCGCGCCGAGCGAGCGGGCGATGTTGGCCACGACGGGCGCGCCGCCGGTGCCGGTGCCGCCGCCCTCGCCGGCGGTCACGAAGACCATGTCGGCCCCCTTGAGGACCTCCTCGATCTCCTCGCGGTGGTCCTCGGCGGCCTTGCGGCCGACGTCGGGGTTGGCGCCGGCGCCGAGGCCCCGGGTGAGTTCACGGCCCACATCGAGTTTCACGTCGGCGTCACTCATGAGGAGGGCCTGCGCATCGGTGTTGATCGCGATGAACTCGACGCCCTTGAGCCCGACCTCGATCATCCGGTTGATGGCGTTGACGCCACCGCCGCCGATTCCGACAACCTTGATGACCGCGAGGTAGTTCTGGGGTGCTGCCACGTCGAAGGCCTCTCGCCTCGAATTTCCGGGTCGGCTCCCCGCGTTGGTGAAGGCCGACGGATGTCGATGGGTGGGGAGCGCGCTTTCGAACGGATTGTCCGAAATGCCGACCGCCGACCCGAACCCTGAACTTGAGGTTTAGGGTTACTGCTGTTCCTGTGTCACATCACTGTCCGACACAGCCTGGTGAACAGGACAGTAGGTTGCGGGACGGTACGTGTTCAACGAACACGCCGAGCTTCCCTTTTTTCTTTTGAGCCTATGTGATCATCGACCCCTCGGTGAAACCGGGGTGACCACCAAGAGTCGGACCGGAGCCGGAGCCCCGTCAATACCGCCCTCAGGCACAGAACTTACCGGATCATCCCGACACAGCTGGTGCGTCCGGCGCACTCACGTCATAATTCGCCGCCTTCCGGCCGAGCAGCGCGGTCAGCACCACCGCCTTGCGCGCGGTCCGCTCGGCGCTCCCCCAGCGCACCGTCACCCCGTCCCGCAGCTGGAGCCGGATGTCGTCCCAGGAGTGCACCTGGACGGCGCCGGCCCGCTTCGCGACCTCCGGCGGCAGACCCGCCGCGACGGTGACGGCCGCCCGCACCAGGGCCGGGCGGTCGATCACGCCCAGCGCGTCGTTCGCCTGCGCACTGAGCTGGAGCTCCACCACCGGGACCCCGCCCGGGGGTTGCGGTTCGTCCGCGAACTCCCGCCCCCCGGCGTCGACCTGGACGAACCGGCCGCCCTCGGTGTGGATCGCGGCCACCGCCCGGCGCTCCGTCACCTTCACCCGCAGGGTGTGCGGCCAGCCGCGCCACACCTCGACGCCGGCCACCCTGGGCACCGCGCCGACCCGCCGCTCCACCGCGGCGAGGTCCACCCGGGCCAGCGGACGGCCCTGCTCGGCCCCGACCGCCCGCCGTACCTCGTCCTCGCTCAGGTGCCCGCTCTCCAGGCCCTGGACGGCGACCGTGCGCACCTCCAGCTCCGAGGAGAGGAAGACCAGCCAGCCGAGCGTGCCGGCCACCAGGGCGGCCAGCACGCCCAGCACCACGACGCCCCGCCGGGAGAGCCGGAGCCGGGGAGCACGCTCCTCCCCGTCCTCCTCGTCCTCGTGGCGGTACCCCCGGCCGGAGGCCGGGGGCGGGTCGTCGAGGACCGAGGCGTCAGCCACGTCGGCGGCCACCCCGGGCGGCGTCGATCGCCTCGTACACCATCCCGACCAGCAGGTCGTCCGCGTCCCGGCGGCCGAACTCGGCGGCGGCCCGGCTCATGTCCCACAGCCTGCGCGGGTCGGTGAGCACCGGCAGGACGTTCTGCAGCACCCAGTCCGGGGTCAGCTCGGCGTCGTCGACCAGCAGGCCGCCGCCCGCCTTGACCATCGGCTGGGCGTTCAGCCGCTGCTCGCCGTTGCCGATCGGCAACGGCACGAAGGCGGCCGGCAGGCCGACGGCGGCCAGCTCGGCGACGGTCATCGCGCCGGCCCGGCAGAGCATCAGGTCGGCGGCGGCGTACGCGAGGTCCATCCGGTCCACGTACGGCACGGCCCGGTACGGCGGCATCCCGGGGATGTCGTCGATGTGCGGAAGCTCGTTCTTCGGGCCGACCGCGTGCAGGATCTGCACCCCGTACTGCTGGAGCCGGGGCGCGATCGCCTGGACGGTCTCGTTCAGCCGGCGCGCGCCCTGGGAGCCGCCGGAGACCAGCAGGGTGGGCAGCCGCTGATCGAGCCCGAAGTAGTGCCGGGCCTCCGGGCGGACCGCGTTGCGGTCCAGGGTGGCGATGGTGCGGCGCAGCGGGATGCCGATGTAGCGGGAGTCGCGCAGCTTGGAGTCGGGCGTGGAGACGGCGACGAAGTCGCTGTACCGGGCGCCGATCTTGTTGGCCAGGCCGGGGCGGGCGTTGGCCTCGTGCACCACGATCGGCACACCGGCCCGCTTGGCCGCCAGGTAGGCGGGCATGGCGACGTAGCCGCCGAAGCCCACCACGGCGTCCGCCTTGACCCGCTCGATGATCTCCTGGGCGGCCCGTACGGTGCCGCGCAGCCGGCCCGGGACGGTGATCAGCTCGGGGGTGGGCTTGCGGGGCAGCGGGACGGCCGGGATCAGCTCCAGCTGGTAGCCCCGTTCGGGGACCAGCCGGGTCTCCAGGCCGCGCTCGGTGCCGAGCGCGGTGATCCCGATCGACGGGTCGTGCCTGCGGAGCGCGTCCGCGAGGGCCATGGCCGGCTCGATGTGGCCGGCGGTCCCGCCGCCGGCGAGTACGACATGCACCGAAATTCACCGCTCCCTGCGCGGCGGCCGGGAGGCCTTGCGCGCTGTGGTCCGTCGTCGTGGCAGCACCCGGGCCAGGACGGGCCTGACCCGGGAGTTCGAGCTCCGGGCGGCCAGGGCCGCCTTCGCCCCCGGGGAGCTGCGTGCGAAGCAGAGCAGCACGCCGATGGCGCACATGGCCGACAGCATGGCGGAGCCGCCGTACGAGAACAGCGGGAGCGGGACGCCCGCGATGGGCAGGAGTCCCAGGGCCGACCCCAGGTTGACCACGGCCTGCGCCATGATCCACGTGGTGGCCGCTCCCGCGGCGTACCGGACGAACGGGTCCTTGGTGCCGAGAGCCACACGGATACCCGCATACCCTAGTGCCGCGAACAGGCCGAGTACCGACAGCGTCCCCACCAGGCCGAGTTCCTCGCCGGTCGCGGCGAAGATGAAGTCGGTGTGCGCCTCCGGCAGCTGGCCCCACTTCTCGACGCCGGCACCCAGCCCGGAGCCGAACGGGCCACCGGCCGCGAAGGCGTACAGGCCGTGCAGTGCCTGGAAGCAGTTCAGGTTCGGGTCGGGTTTGGTGACGCCGACGCAGCCGAGCCGGTCCAGGCGGTGCGGCACGGTGATGATCAGGGCGGTGCAGGCGACCACGGCGATGCCGAGGGTCGCGGCGAACAGCCGCATCGGGGCGCCGACCATCCAGAGCAGGCCGAAGAGCATGCCGACCAGGACCATGGTGGTGCCCATGTCGCCACCGATCATGATCAGCAGCATCAGCAGCACGGTGCCCGGCACCAGCGGCACCAGCAGGTGCTTCCACTGGTCGAGCATGTGGGTCTTCTGCTTGCGTGCCAGCAGGTCGGCGCCCCACAGCACCAGGGCCAGCTTGGCGAACTCCGAGGGCTGGATCTGGAAGAAGCCGAGGCTGATCCAGTTCCGGTTGCCGTTGACCTGGGTGCCGATCCCGGGGACGGCGACCAGCGCCAGGCCCGCCAGCACCCCGAACAGCACCGGGTAGGCGAGTGCCCGCAGGCCCTTCACCGGGGCCCGGGCCAGCAGCAGGGCGAGCGCCGCGCCGAGCAGCAGGGCGACCAGCTGCTTGCGGAAGAAGAACGTCATCGGCAGGTGGTTGTCGGTCACCACGTTCTGCGAGGCGGAGAACACCATCACCAGGCCGAGCACGACCAGCAGCAGGGCGGAGCCCAGGATCAGGTAGTACGGCGTCAGGGGCCGGTCCAGGGTGTACCGGAAGCGCGCCCGGAAGGCGCGGGCCCGGGCGACCGGCCCGGCCGACTTGAAGGTGGTCGTGGTCGCCGAGATCAGCTTGAGCGGTGAGGCCCGCTCGGGTGGTGCCGTGGTCCCCGCCTTGCCGTCGCCCGCCACGTGCCCCCACCCTCGTCCTGTCCGGCGCGGCGGCCCCGCGCCCCGCCCGGTCCGTGCGGGCCGGGGTGGGCGCGGGGCCGCGGCGCCGGCGCGTCCGTCGACCCGCCGTGCTGCGTTGCCGCCGCTACTTCTCCAGCTCCCGGACGGCCTCGGCGAACAGGTCGCCGCGCTGGCCGTAGTCGGTGAACATGTCCATCGACGCGCAGGCCGGGGCGAGCAGGACGGTGTCGCCGGGCTGCGCGAGGCCGGCCGCCGTTCGAACCGCCTCGGCCATCGCCACCGCGCCAGTCTGGCCCTCGGCCGCCTCGATCACCGGCACATCCGGCGCGTGTCGCGCCAGCGCCTCCCGGATCAGCCCGCGGTCCTGACCGATCAGCACGGCGGCCCGCAGCCGGGACGCCGCGCCGACCACCAGCTCGTCGAAGGTCGCGCCCTTGGCCAGGCCGCCGGCGATCCACACCACCGGCCGGTACGCCGCCAGCGAGGCGGCGGCGGCATGGGTGTTGGTGGCCTTGGAGTCGTCGACGTAGGCGACCTCGCCGACCACCGCGACCTCGGCGATCCGGTGCGCGTCCGGGCGGAAGGCCCGCAGGCCGTCCCGGACGGCCTTGGAGTCCACGCCGTAGGCGCGGGCCAGGGCGGCCGCCGCCAGGGCGTTGGCGATGTTGTGGGGGGCCGGCGGGTGGACGTCCTCGACCGCGCCGATCTCGGCGGCGTTCTTCTGCCGCTCCGGGACGAAGGCCCGGTCGACCAGGATCCCGTCGACCACGCCGAACTGCGACGGGCCGGGAGCGCCGAGTCCGAAGCCGATCGCCCGGCAGCCCTCCTCGACGTCGGCGCCGCGGACCAGTTCCTCGGTGACCGGGTCGGCGAGGTTGTAGACGCAGGCGACCTGGTTGCCCTCGTAGATCCGGCCCTTGTCGGCGGCGTACGCCTCCATGGTGCCGTGCCAGTCGAGGTGGTCCGGGGCCAGGTTGAGCACGGCCGCCGAGTGCGGCCGCAGGCTGGGCGCCCAGTGCAGCTGGTAGCTGGAGAGTTCGACCGCGAGCACGTCGTACGGCTCCTCGGCGAGTACGGCGTCCAGCACCGAGACGCCGACGTTGCCGACGGCGGCGGTGCGGCGGCCGGCCGCGGTGAGGATCGAGGCGAGCATCCGGACGGTGGTGGTCTTGCCGTTGGTGCCGGTGATCGCCAGCCAGGGGGCCGGCTCGCCGGTCTCCGGCAGCGGGCGGCGCAGCCGCCAGGCCAGCTCGACGTCGCCCCAGACCGGGACCTCGACGAGCGCGGCCTCGGTGAACAGCGGGCTGCTCGGGGGCCAGCCGGGCGAGGTGACGATCAGGCGGGTGCCCTCGGGGAGGGTCTCGCCGTCGCCGAGCCGGACGGCGATGCCCGCCGCCTCCAGTTCGGCGGCCCTGGCCCGCTGGGCCTCGCCGTCGCCGCCGTCCACCACGGTGACGCGGGCGCCCAGGCCGTGCAGCACCCGGGCGGCGCTGATCCCGGAGAGGCCCAGGCCGGCCACCACGACCGGCAGGCCCGGCCACTCGGGGTTGGGGGTCATCCGGCTACCCATCCTGCGTAGAAAAGACCGAGGCCGACCGCGACGCACAGGCCCTGGATGATCCAGAACCGGACCACGATCAGCACCTCGCTCCAGCCCTTGAGTTCGAAGTGGTGCTGGAGCGGAGCCATCTTGAAGACCCGCTTGCCGGTCATCCGGAACGAGCCGACCTGGATGATCACCGAGAGGGTGATGACCACGAAGAGGCCGCCCAGCAGGGCGAGCAGCAGCTCGGTGCGGGAGCAGATCGCCAGGCCGGCCAGCGCGCCGCCGAGGGCGAGCGAGCCGGTGTCCCCCATGAAGATCTTGGCCGGCGAGGTGTTCCACCACAGGAAGCCGAAGCAGGAGCCCATCAGCGCGGCCGCGACGATGGCCAGGTCCAGCGGGTCGCGGACGTCGTAGCACTGGGCCGTCGCGGTGATCGCGTAGGCGCAGCTCTGGCTGTACTGCCAGACGCCGATGAAGGTGTACGCACCGAAGACCATCACCGAGGCGCCGGTGGCCAGGCCGTCCAGACCGTCCGTCAGGTTCACGCCGTTCGACATCGCGGCGATCATGAAGTAGGCGAAGATCACGAACAGCACCGGGCCGACCGACCAGCCGAAGTCGCGCACGAACGACAGGTGCTGGGAGGCCGGGGTGAGACCGCGGCTGTCGCCGAACTGCAGTGCCAGGATGGCGAAGGCGAGACCCACCAGGGACTGGCCGGCCAGCTTCGCCTTGGCCCGCAGGCCGAGCGAGCGGCGCTTGACCACCTTGATGTAGTCGTCCAGGAAGCCGACCAGGCCCAGACCCGTGGTCAGGAACAGCACCAGCAGGCCGGACACCGTGGGCGACTCGCCCGTTATCGCCTTGGTCGCCGCGTAGGCGATCAGCGTCGCCAGGATGAAGGCGATGCCGCCCATCGTGGGGGTGCCGCGCTTGCTGTGGTGGGCCTTGGGGCCGTCGTCGCGGATGTACTGGCCGTACCCGTGCTTGGCCAGCAGCTTGATCAGCGCCGGGGTGCCGAGCAGGGACAGCACCAGGCCGATCATGCCCGAGAAGAGGATCTGCTTCATCGGGCGGCTCCGTCCGAGAGCAGCGCCTCGGCGACCTTCTCCAGGCCGACCGAACGGGAGGCCTTCACCAGCACCACGTCCCCCGGCTGAAGCTGACTGCGCAGCAGTTCGACCGCCGCGTCCGCGTCGGACACCAGCACCGACTCCTCACCCCACGAACCTTCGTTCCTCGCGCCCAGTTCCATGCAGGCCGCCTCGCGTCCGCCGACCGCCACCAGCTTGGTGACGTCGAGTCGGACCGCGAGCCGCCCGATGGCGTCGTGCTCGTCGAGGCTCTCCTCGCCGAGCTCCCGCATCTCTCCGAGCACCGCCCAGGTACGGCGGCGCTCCGGGCCCCGGCCCGCCATCGTCGCGAGTGCCCGCAGCGCGGCCCGCATCGAGTCGGGGTTCGCGTTGTAGGCGTCGTTGACGACGGTGACACCATCGGCCCGGTCGACGACCTCCATGCGCCAGCGGGACAGCGCGCCCGCCTCGCTGAGGGCTTCGGCGGCGTCGTCGACGGGCATCTCGAGCTCCACCGCCACCGCTGCGGCGGCGAGGGCGTTCGAGACGTGGTGCTCACCGTACAGGCGCAGCTTCACGGCTGCGGAACCGGCCGGGGTGACAAGCGTGAACGATGGCCGTCCGGTGTCGTCCAGGCGAACGCCCTCCGCCCGGATCTCGGCGTCCCGGCTCTCGCCGAAGAGCACCACCCGGGCCTTGGTGCGCTCGGCCATCGCCCGCACCAGCGGGTCGTCGGCGTTCAGGATCGCGACGCCGTCGCTGGTCAGCGCCTCGACCAGCTCGCCCTTCGCCTCGGCGATGGCCTGCTTGGAGCCGAACTCGCCGACGTGCGCGGTGCCGACGTTGAGCACCACGCCGACGGTGGGCGGCACGATGCCGGTCAGGTAGTCGATGTGGCCCTTGCCACGGGCGCCCATCTCCAGCACCAGGTGCCGGGTGGATCCGGTGATCCGCAGCGCGGTCAGCGGCATGCCGATCTCGTTGTTGAACGAGCCGGGCGGGAAGACCGTCTCGCCGCGGCGCTGGAGCAGCTGGCCGATCAGGTCCTTGGTGGAGGTCTTGCCGGCGGAGCCGGTCAGCGCCACGAACGCGGTGTCCCGGGCCCGTTCCACGACGCCCCGGGCGAGCCGGCCGAGCGCCTGGACGACGTCGTCCACCAGGATCGCCGGCACGCCCACCGGCCGGCTGGCCAGCACCGCGACGGCGCCGTCCGCGATCGCGCGCTCGGCGTAGTCGTGACCGTCCACGTGCTCGCCGAGCACGGCTGCGAACAGGCCGCCGTCCTCGACCAGCCGGGAGTCGACCACCACGGCCCCGGTGATCCGCGCCTGCGGGTCCGCGCCGTCCAGGGTGCCGCCGACCGCGGCGGCCGCCTCGGCCAGGGTGAGTGCGATCACGACTGCTCAGCTCCTCGGCTTGCTCGCTCGGCCGGGCTGCGCTCGATGGCCTCGCGCAGTACCTGCCGGTCGTCGAAGGGGCGGACCTCGCCCCGGACGTACTGGCCCAGTTCGTGGCCCTTGCCGGCCACCAGGACGGTGTCCCCGGCGTGCGCGTGGGCCACCGCCCGGGCGATCGCGGCGGCCCGGTCGGGCACCACCAGCACCTCGCCGCGCTCGGCCTCCGGCACCCCGGCGGCGCCGGTCAGCATCGCGACCAGGATCGCCAGCTCGTCCTCGGAGCGCGGGTTGTCGCTGGTCAGCACGGCGGTGTCGGCCAGCCGGGCGGCGATCGCGCCCATCGGTCCGCGCTTGTACGGGTCACGGTCGCCGCCGCAGCCGACCACCACGTGCAGTCGGCCCTTGGTCACCTCGCGCAGCGACTCCAGCACCGCCTTCAGGGCGTCCGGCTTGTGCGCGTAGTCGACCACGGCCACGTACGGCTGACCGGCGTCCACCCGCTCCAGCCGGCCGGGCACCCCCGGGACGGCGGCCACGCCGGCCACCGCCGCGGCCAGCGGGACGCCCGCGGTGACCAGGGTGGCGATCGCGCCGAGCGCGTTCGCCACGTTGAACGGGCCGGGCAGCGGCACCGAGGCGTCCGCGAGGGCGCCGTCCGGGCCGGCCACCTTGAAGGCGGAGCCGGCCGGGCCGAGCTGGACGTCCAGCGCCCGCCAGTCGGCCTCCGGGTCGCCCAGCGCGGAGAACGTCGACATCGGGATCGGCGCCTCGGCGGCCAGCCGGCGCCCGTAGGCGTCGTCCAGGTTGGCCACCCCGCGGCGGGCCTTGTCCTGCTGGAAGAGCCGGGCCTTGGCCCGGTAGTAGTCCTCCATGTCCGGGTGGAAGTCCAGGTGCTCGGGCGTGAGGTTGTTGAACAGCGCCACGTCGTAGACCACGCCGTCGACCCGGCCGAAGACCAGGGCGTGGCTGGAGACCTCCATCACCACCGCGTCCGCGCCGCGCTCGCGCATCACCGCGAGGACGCCGTGCAGGTCGGTGGACTCCGGGGTGGTGCGCTCGCTCTTGATCCGCTCGTCGCCGACCCGCATCTCCACGGTGCCGATCACGCCGGGCAGCTGCCCGGCCCCGCGCAGACCGCCCTCGACCAGGTAGGAGGTGGTGGTCTTGCCGTTGGTGCCGGTCAGCCCGATCATCAGCAGCCGCTCGCTCGGCCGGCCGTAGACCGCCGCCGCCAGCTCGCCCATGGACGCCCGCGGGCTCTCCACCACCAGCAGCGGGGCGCCGCAGTCGGCGGCCAGCTCGGCCCCGGCGGCGTCGGTCAGCACGGCCGCCGCGCCGGCGGCCACCGCGGCGGCGGCGAAGGCCGCGCCGTGGTGGTTGGCGCCCGGGAAGGCGACGTACACGTCGCCGGGGCGCACCGCCCGGGAGTCGTGGGTGATGCCCGTGACCTGCGGCCCGTCGACGGGCTCCAGGCCCAGCAGTCGGGCGACCTCGGCGAACGGCATCGCCGCCTCCTCGGTGGGACGGGGCGGGCTCGCGGAGATTTGATCGGGTTTCGGCACGGCGCGAAGGCTATCGGCCGAAGTACCCCCAGAGCCAAAACGGGGGGTGGTACGGCGCGGGTCCGACCCGTGGGTGCCGGTCGTTCCGGTACCCACGGGGGACGGGGTGCCACTGCTCTGGTCCGGGGTGCTGTTCATCAGGGCTTCCACTCGACGGGCAGGTTGGGTGCGTCGCTGCCGCTCGGCGGTACCTGCAGGGACTTCAGGGTGAACTCCATCACCTGCTTGAAGACCGGCCCGCAGAGCTGGCCGCCGAAGTGGCCGTTGACCGGGTTCTGGATCACGCAGGACACGGTCACCCGGGGCTGGTCGGCCGGGGCGAAGCCGATGAAGGAGGCGGTGTAGCCGGAGTACTTGCCGGTCTTCGGGTCCACCCGGTTGGCGGTGCCGGTCTTGCCGGCGACCCGGTAGCCGGGGATGGCCGCCTTGGTGCCGGTGCCCTGCTCGTCGGTCACCACCGACTCCAGCATCTCGGTCAGGGTCTTGGCGGTCTGCTCGCTCACCACCCGGGAGGTGGCCCCGGCCGGGGCCGCGGTGTACCGGCCGTCCGGCCCGGTGGTCCCCATCAGCAGGCTCGGCGCGACCCGCACCCCGCCGTTGGCGATGGTGGAGAACACCGACGTGGCCTGCAACGCGTTGACCGACAGGCCCTGGCCGAACGGGATGGTGTACTGCTGCGAGCCCTTCCAGTCCTCCGGCTTGGCCAGGATGCCCTTGGTCTCGCCGGGGAAGCCCAGCCCGGTGGGCTTGCCGATGCCGAACCGGTCCAGGTAGCCGGCCAGCACCTTGTTGGACTCCCCCTGGTCGGCGCCGAGCGTCTCGGCCGCCTCGATGGTGCCGATGTTGGACGACTTCGCGAGCACCCCGGCGAGGGTCAGGTTCCAGGTCTCGTGGTCCACGTCGTCGTGGAAGACCCGGTCGGAGCGCTGCAGGGTGTTGGGCACGGTGACCCTGGTGTCCCAGGTCGCCTTGCCGGTGTCCAGGACCGCCGCCATCGTCATCAGCTTGGCGGTGGAGCCCGGCTCGTACGCGTCCTGGAGCGCCGCGTTGCCCAGCTGCTCGGACTTGGCGGCCGCGAGGTCGTTGGGGTTGAAGCCGGGTGAGGTGGCCATCGCGAGCACCTGACCGGTCTTCACGTCCTGCACGATCACGTAGCCCTTCTCCGCCCCCGCGTTGGACACCTGGTCGGTGATGGCCCGCTGGGCCGCCCACTGGATGTCCGGGTGCAGGGTGAGGCGCAGGTCCTGGCCGGACACCGGGTCCTGCCGGCTGCCGCCCGCGGTGGCCACCATCCGGCCGCCGGCCGAGGCGTAGGTGGTCCGGCCAGGAGTGCCGGACAGGTCCCGCTGGTACTGGAGCTCCAGGCCGCCGGTGCCGACGCCCTCGGCGTTGACGAAACCGACCAGGTTGGCGGCCAGCCCCTCGGCGGGGTAGACCCGGCGGGTGCTCTCCGTGCTGGCGATCCCGGTCAGCGGGTTGACGCAGGCCAGGTCGAGGAACTGCCGGCCGCCCTGCTCGGCGGGCTTGCCGAGCAGCAGCCGCTGGCCGCGGCAGGCCGCGGTGTCGGTCTGCCGGCCCAGGCCGGCCTTCAGCTCGCTGATCCGGTTCTTCACCTCCGGGGTCTGCCGGAAGGCCAGCGGCGCGTACTGGCTCTTCGGGTTCTTCTGGTTCAGGTGCAGGGCGGCGGCGATCTTCTCCTTCGACTGGCCGAGGATCGGCGCGAGCAGCGCGGCCGCCTGCTCGGGGGCGTCCGCCAGGTGCAGTGCGCCGGGCGTGAGCAGCGTCGGGTCCCCGACGATGTCGTAGGCGTCCACGGTGGTGGCGAGCACCGTGCCGTCGGCGGCCGTTATCGAGCCGCGCTCGGCGGGCAGTTCGATCTTCATGTACTTGTTGGCGCTGGCGGCCGCCGCCAGCGCGTCCGAGTCGAGGAGTTGCAGCTGGACCAGGCGGCCCGCGAAGACGGTGAAGACCAGCGCCAGCGCGACGGTCACCAGGCGCAGCCGGCGGCGCGGGTCGGCGAGCCGGATCGGGCGCGACTGGGCGCGGGCGGCGGGGCGCCGCACGGGCGGGCGGCGGGTGGGCGGGCGGCGCTGGTCGGCCGGGCGCGGCCGGGGGGTGCGGGCACGCTGCTCGCCGGGGCGGGCGGGCCGGGGCGGGCGGCGCTCGCCGGAGCCTCGGGACGGCTGACGGGGCGTGCTCATCGCGGCGTACCTCCGGCCGGGGCTGACGGGGTGGCGCCCTGGCCGGCGGGCGGCAGCGGGGCGATCTCGACCCCGCCGTCGGCGGCGGCCGGCGGCACGGACGGGCCGGAGGGCTGCGGCGACGGCTGGGCGGGTTGCTGCGGGCTGGGCTCGGGCTGCTGCCACAGGCCGGTGCCGGAACGCTTCACCGGTGGCGCGTCCTGGGCCTGCGCCGGCTTGCCGAGCACCTTGCCGTCGTCCTGGAGGAAGGCCGGGTCGCCGCCGGGCACCATGCCCAGTTCGAGGGCGCGCCGCTCCAGCGCGTCGGGCGCGGAGTACTGGTCGATCTGGTGCTGGAGCGACTGCTTCTGGTCCGTCAGTTCGGTGGTCTGCCGCTTCAGCCGGGCGAGTTCGAAGGAGCTCTCGTTGAGCGCGGTGTTGAGCGTCAGCAGCCCGAGCAGTCCGGCCGAGAGCAGCGCCACCACCAGCACGGCGAACGGCGTGCGCCCCCGGGCCTGGCGCGCACCGGGGCGCACGGTGATCCGCGCCCTGCCGCCCTGCCCCGGGAGCCGACCACTCCCCCTGGCCCGCCCACCGTCGGCCACCGGCACCGCTGCTCTCCCTCTGTGTCGTCCTCGCTCGCCTCCGGGCGCCCTCCGCCTCGGCGCCGGCGGCGCCCTCGGGCTCGCGACGGGCCCGCGGGGCCGCTCCGGCGGGTCAGCCCCGGTTGTCCCTGATCCTCTCCGCCACCCGCAGCCGTACGGGTGCGGCGCGCCGGTTCTCCTCGATCTCCTGCTCGGTGGCCAGTTCGGCCCCCCGGGTGAGGAGCTTCAGCCAGGGCTGGTGCTCCTCGGGGATGATCGGCAGACCGGGCGGGGCCGTGTTGGTGGCCCCCGCGGTCAGGTACTGCTTCACCAGGCGGTCCTCCAGGGACTGGTAGGACATCACGACGATCCGGCCGCCGACGGCCAGCGAGTCCAGGGCGCCGGGGATGGCCCGGTCCAGCACCTCCAGCTCGCCGTTGACCTCGATCCGCAGGGCCTGGAAGGTGCGCTTCGCCGGGTTGCCGCCGGTGCGCCGGGTGGCGGCGGGGATGGCGTTGCGTACCAACTCGACCAGACGCGCGCTGTTGGTGAACGGTTCCTTCTCGCGCTCGCGGAGGATCACCGAAGCGATCTTCCCGGCGAACCGCTCCTCGCCGTAGACCTTGAGGATCCGGGCGAGCTGACCGTGGCTGTAGGTGTTCAGCACCTCCGCGGCGCTCAGCCCGCGGGTCTGGTCCATCCGCATGTCCAGCGGTGCGTCCTGGGCGTACGCGAAGCCGCGCTCGGCCTCGTCCAGCTGCATCGAGGAGACGCCCAGGTCGAACAGGACGCCCTGGACCTCGGGGATCCCCAGGTCGGCCAGCACCTGCGGGATCTCGTCGTACACGGCGTGCACCAGGGTCGCCCGCTCGCCGAAGGGGGCGAGGCGCTCGCCGGAGAGCTTGAGGGCGGCCGGGTCGCGGTCGACGGCGACCAGCCTGACCTCGGGGAACTGGGTGAGCAGCGCCTCGCTGTGGCCGCCGAGGCCGAGGGTGGCGTCCACCACGACCGCGCCGGGGGCGGCGATGGCCGGTGCCAGCGCGTCCACGCAGCGCTGCAGCATCACCGGGACGTGCTTGGGTGCCGGAGCGTCGTTCGTCATTGCGCGGTGGCGCCCTTCCTCGGTGCGGCCGCCCGGGGCCGGACGGCTGCTCCCATTCTGGCCCACCGGGCCGCACCGGCCGTACGCCGCCCGCGGTCCCCGCCCGCTCGCCTGGGGAAGGAGGGGCCGCCAGGCACCGGGGAAGGTGTGCCGGGAGGCCGGGAGCGGGTGGAGGCCGCGGGCGGCGTACGGGCCGCAGCGACCGGCTGACGGGGCACAGTTGACGATCTGTACGGACTGTGCTCCATCGCGCGGCCAGCCTATCGCGGGGCCGGGCGCAGTCAACGGTCCCGGGCGGCGTGCCACCCGGCCGGAGGTATGGATTCCCGCAGGTCGCGACGGGCGGACGGGCGGTCCGGTCCGGGGGCGCACGGCTGCCGCCCACGCCGGGACAGATCACCGCAATCCGGCGGATACCGGTCCACGGGCGCGTCGCGCTCCGCTATGGGCTCCGTCACAGCGGGGAATCAAGGCCTGATCACCGCTGCCGCGGAGAAGGAAATCCTATTACCGTCATCCTCATGACAGTGACCCCCGACCGGCCCGCGCCGACCGCCGCTGCCACTCCCACGCTGCCCGTCATCGACCGCTTCGTCGAGGCCAACCGCGCCTACGCCGTCGACTTCCGCGACGGCGGGATGGACGCCCGACCGGTGCAGCAGGTCGCCGTGGTCGCCTGCATGGACGCCCGGCTCGACCTGTTCGCCGCACTCGGACTGGAACTGGGCGACGCCCACATCATCCGCAACGCCGGCGGAGTCGTCACCGACGACACCATCCGCTCGCTCACCATCAGCCAGCGGGCGCTGGGCACCCGCTCGATCGCCCTGATCCACCACACCGGCTGCGGGCTGCTCGGCCTGACCGAGGACTTCCGCCGGGAACTGGAGCTGGAGGTCGGCCAGCGCCCGCAGTGGGCGGTGGAGTCCTTCGTCGACCTGGACGGCGACGTCCGGCAGTCGATGCAGCGCGTGCGCACCTCGCCGTTCCTGCTGCACACCGACGACGTGCGCGGCTTCGTCTTCGACGTGCACACCGGCCTGCTCCGCGAGGTCGAGAGCTGACCTGCCCCGCATCGCCTCCCCACCCCTCGCGACCCGGCCGGTGACGTCCGGGTCGCCGACCGTTCCGGGGACGAACCGGGACAGTGCACGCTTGTCGCCCCGCCGGTCCCGGCCGGCGGGCCGCGGGCGAGGGGGGAGGGTGACTTCGGCCGGGTCCGCGAGGGAGAATGCGCCTGCGGACCGGACCCCGAACCACCTGGGGCGGTCCGGCCACGAGCCCGACGGCCGCGCGGTCCCCACCGGAACCGCCCGACGTCCGGAGCGTGTCATCGGGGTGGGCCGGGCCGTGACGAGGCCCCGGCGTATGAATGGCCATTGGGAGCAACGGGTGACGACCTACAACGGGCAGAGCGCAACGGGGACATCGCACTCGGCGAGCCCCGACGGGCACCGCGAACCGGCGGGCCTTGCGGAGCTGGCCGCGGTGGCCGGGCGGATCCGCAACTCCGTGGAGAGCGTGATCGAGGGCAAGCCGGACGCCGTCCGGGTCGCGCTGACCGTCCTGCTGGCCGAGGGCCACCTGCTGCTGGAGGACGTGCCCGGCGTCGGGAAGACCATGCTGGCCAAGGCGCTGGCCCGGTCGGTGGACTGCACCGTGCGCCGCATCCAGTTCACCCCCGACCTGCTGCCGTCCGACGTGACCGGCACCAACGTCTTCGACCAGCACCAGCGCGACTTCGAGTTCCGCCCCGGTGCGATCTTCGCCCAGATCGTGGTCGGCGACGAGATCAACCGCGCCTCGCCCAAGACCCAGTCCGCGCTCCTGGAGTCCATGGAGGAGCGCCAGGTCACCATCGACGGCACCAGCTACGAGCTGCCCTCGCCGTTCATGGTGATCGCCACCCAGAACCCGGTGGAGATGGAGGGCACCTACCCCCTCCCCGAGGCCCAGCGCGACCGCTTCATGGCCCGGATCTCGATCGGCTACCCGAGCCCGGACGCCGAGTTCGCCATGCTCGACCTGCACGGCGGCGCCAACCCGCTGGACGACCTGCAGCCCGTCGCGCACGCCCACGACATCCTCAAGCTGGTCGACCTGGTCCGCACGGTCTACGTCTCCGAGCCGGTCCGCCGCTACGCCGTCGACCTGGTCGGCGCCACCCGCACCTCACCCGAGCTGCGCCTGGGCGCCTCCCCCCGGGCCACCCTGCACCTGGTCCGGGCCGCCCGCGCGGCCGCCGCCCTGGACGGCCGGGACTACGTGCTCCCGGACGACATCCAGGCACTGGCCGTCCCGGTGCTCGCCCACCGCCTGCTGCCCACCGCCGAGACCCAGCTGAGCCGGCGCACCGCCGAGCAGGTGGTGCTCGACCTGGTGGCGCGGCTCCCCATCCCGCGTCCGCAGGGCCGCTGACGTGGCCGGTCCGGACAACCCCTCAGGACTGCGGGCGGGCCTGCGCGGCATGACCACCCGGGGCCGGTCCTTCCTGGCCGCCGGGGTCACCGCCGCACTGTGCGCACTGGTCTTCGGCCAGGACGCGCTGTTCCAGATCGGCGTCCTGCTCGCCGCGCTGCCACTGGCCTCCGCCGTCCTGCTGCTGCGCACCCGCTACCGGGTGGCCAGCGGCCGCCGGCTCAGCCCGCACCGGGCCGCCGCCGGCCAGGAGGCCCGGGTGCACCTGCGGCTGGACAACGTCTCCCGGGTGCCCACCGGCCTGCTGCTGCTGGAGGACAAGGTCCCGTACGTGCTCGGGCCGCGCCCGCGCTTCGTGCTGGACCGGGTCGAACCGCGCGGCTTCCGGGAGGTCTCCTACCGGGTCCGCTCCGACCTGCGCGGGCGCTACCCGCTCGGCCCGCTCCAGCTCCGGCTCTCCGACCCGTTCGGGATGTGCGAACTGACCCGCGCCTTCGCCGCCTCCGACGTGCTGACCGTCGTGCCGCAGGTACAGGCCCTGCCGCCGGTCCGGCTGCCCGGCGAGTGGTCCGGCCGGGGCGAGAGCAGCTCCCACGCCCTGGCCCTGGCCGGCGACGACGACGTGATCCCCCGCGAGTACCGGCACGGCGACGACCTGCGCCGGGTGCACTGGAAGTCCACCGCCCGGTACGGCGAGCTGATGGTCCGGCGCGAGGAGCAACCGCTCAAGGCCAGGGCCACCGTGCTGCTCGACACCCGGGAGATCGGCCATCGCGGCAGCGGCCCGGCGTCCTCCTTCGAGTGGGCGGTCAGCTGCGCCGCCTCGGTCGGGGTCCACCTGGCCGAGCGCGGCTACCAGACCCGGCTGCTCACCGACACCGGTTCCGCGGTGCCCGAGCCCGGCATCGGGGTCAGCACCGTCGGCGAGGCCACCGGCCTGCTGCTGGACGCGCTCGCCGTGGTCGAGTACTCCGACGGCGGCGGGTTCTCCCGCGCCGAGGAGGCGCTGCGGCTGGGCGGCGAGGGCCTGCTGGTCGCGATCGTCGGCTCCCTGGACGAGGAACAGATCACCCGGCTGAGCCGGCTGCGCCGCCGGACCGCGGGCGCGGTGGTCTTCCTGATCGACACCGCGACCTGGTCCGGCCTGCGGATGCTGATGCCGGACACCCCCGACGCCGGGCAGGAGGAGCAGACCAAGCGGCTGCGCCTGGCCGGCTGGACGGTCCTGCCGGTGCGCGCCGGCGACTCCGTCCCCCAGCTGTGGCGGATGGCCGACCGCACCGAGGGCTCCGGCCGTACCGGCGGCTCCTCCCCCTACCGAGACGAGGTGGGCACGTGACCACCCGCGCCAAACTGACCGTGTTCGCCGCGCTGGCGAGCACGCTCGTGATGTGCAGCCTGCTGCCCCTGCTCCGGCCCAACGGCTGGGCGGCCCACTCCGTCCTGCTGATCACGGCCACCGCGGCGATCGGCGCGGGCCTGCGGCGGCTGCCGACCCCGCGGATACTGATCGTCCCGCTGCAACTGCTGGGCGTGGTGTACCTCGTCATGCTCGGCTTCGTGCAGTCCTCGATGGCCGCCGGCCTGCTGCCCGGGCCGCGCGCCCTGGACGCGCTCGGCGGCCTGCTGGCGAGCGGCGGCTCCGACATCCAGGAGTACTCCATCCCGGCGCCCGCCACGGCCGGCCTGCGGCTCATCGTGGTCGGCTCGGTCGCACTGATCGCGGTGCTGGTCGACGCGCTCGCGGTGACCTACCGCCGGGCCGCGGCGGCCGGGCTGCCGCTGCTCGCCCTGTACTCGGTCGGCACCGGCCTGGCCGGCGACGGCACGGCCGCCTGGCTGTGGTTTCTGCTGGCCGGCGGCGGCTACCTGGCGCTGCTGCACATCGAGGGCCAGGACCGCATCTCCCGCTGGGGCCGGGTCTTCCACGGCACCGGCCGCTCCGGCGCGGCCACCGTGGCCCACGGCGGCCGGCAGGCGGGCGTGGTCGCGCTGGCCGTCGCCCTGGTGCTGCCGGTCTTCGTCCCGCACATGGGCGCCGGCCTGATCGGCGGCTTCGGCAACGGCGGCGCGGGCGCCGGCCTCGGCCCGGGCGGCGGCGGCCTCAAGTCGCTCAGCCCGGTGGTCGCGCTGACCTCCGCGCTGCGCAACACCGACAACACGATCCTGCTGGACTACACCTCCGACGGGGCCCACTCCGACGAGATGTACCTGCGGGTCGCCGCGCTGGACGAGTTCGACGGCGTGGAGTGGACGTTCGGCGACCAGGAGCCGACCGCGCTGCCGCCGGTCCTCCCCCAGCCGGACGGCCTGTCCGCCGGCGCCAGCCCGAGCGCCGTGCACACCACCGTCAAGGCCACCGAGAACCTCAGCAGCGAGTGGCTCCCGCTGCCCTACCCGGCCACCACGGTCGAGGTGAAGGGCCGCTGGCGGTTCGACCCGATCACCCGGATGGTGACGGGCGACAACGGTCAGAAGACCAACGGCCTGTCGTACCAGGTCACCAGCCTGGACGTGCAGCCCACCGCCGAGCAGCTGAGGACGGCCGGGCCGGCGCCGAAGGAGATCAGCTCGAAGTACCTGGCGCTCCCGGACAACCTGCCGCAGGAGGTCAAGGCGACGGCGCTGCAGGTCACGGCCGGCAAGACCAACGCCTACGACCGGGCGCTCGCGCTGCAGACCTGGTTCACCAGCCCGCTGTTCAAGTACAACACCAAGATCGACGCGGGCACCGGGACGGACGCGATCAAGAAGTTCCTGGCCGACAAGGAGGGCTTCTGCGTCCACTTCGCGGCCACCATGGCCGCGATGGCCCGCTCGCTGAACATCCCCGCCCGGGTGGCCATCGGCTTCACCCCGGGCCAGGCCCTGGGCGGCAACAATCGGCAGGTCCGCAGCCTGGACTACCACGCCTGGCCCGAGCTGTACTTCCCCGGCTCCGGCTGGACCAGGTTCGAGCCCACCCCGTCCCGCGGCTCGGCCCCGGTCTACACCCGGGACACCAGCGCCCCCGCGACGACCGCGCCGACCACGCAGCCCACCGCGGACCCGACCGGGGCGAGCTCCGCGCCGTCGCCGTCCGGCGGGGAGTCCTGCGACCCGAAGCTGCGCCGGATCGGCGAGTGCGGCGGCGGGCCCAAGGACGCCGCGCTCGGCGCCGGCCAGGACGCCTGGTGGACCAGCACCCCCGTCCTGGCTTCGGGCGCCCTGATCGTGCTGCTGCTGGCCCTGCTGGTCACGCCGATGCTGTGGCGGACCAGGATCCGGCGCCGCCGGCTGGGCGTCGGCCGCCACCGCGGTGGGCCGGACCGGGTCCAGCTGACCGACGACCAGGTGCTGGCCGCCTGGCAGGAGCTGATCGACTCGGCCTGGGACCTCGGCATCCCGCCGGACGACGCCCGCACCCCGCGCAGCGCCGTGCAGCGGCTGGCCGAGAGCGCCGAACTGGACGCCGAGTCGGCCGCGGCCGCCGGCCGGGTGGCGCTCGCCACCGAGCAGGTGATGTACGCCCGCAGCGGGGCCGCGACGGCCCCCCTCGGCCCTGACGTGCGCGCCGCCCGGGAAGGCATGCTGGCCCGGACCGGCCGGCTGGGCCGGATCCGCGCCGTGCTGCTGCCGGCCTCGCTGGCCCGGGTCTGGTGGCGGGCCGCCGACCGGGTCATGGTCCTGCGGCAGGCGGCCCGGGAGCGGACGGCCCGGGTGTTCGCCGCCGTGCGGTCCGCCGTCACCAAGCCGTTCCGGCGCGGCTGACCGGGCCGGTGGAAACCGCGAGGGCGGGCAGTCGGCCGACTGCCCGCCCTCGCGGTTTCCTGCTCCGGTCCTGCCGGCGACCCGCCCGGACTCACCGCACCACGGCCCTGGTCTACAGGCCGTCGTGCTCCTCCCGGCGGCGCTGCCAGCGCTGCTCCATACGATCCATCACACCGGCCTTGCGGCGTGGTGTGGAGGCTGTCCTCGGGCCCGTGCCGGGCCCGACCGGGCCCCGCCTCCAGGCGGTGACGGCGAGGACTGCACAACCCAGCATCACCAGAAACCCGACCACACTCACCCAGATGAGCTGAGCGACCATGCCGCCCATCAGCAGAGCGATGCCCGCCACGAACCCTGCGGCGGCCAGATAGACCCTCCGACGGGTGTAGGTGCGCAGCCCGGTTCCCTCAAGCGCTGACGCGAACTTGGGATCTTCGGCGTACAGCGCTCGCTCCATCTGCTCGAGCAGTCGCTGCTCGTGCTCCGAGAGCGGCACGGAGTCCTCCTACTCGTCGGTCGCGGGGCGACCGGTCCGCCACCCCTGGCTCGGCCCTGTGTGGTCCATATGCCCCAAGGGTCTGGGTGTCATGCTTTCCGGCTTTACCCAGATCATACGGTCCAGCGGCCTGCTTCGGCGTGGTCAATCCAGCGTGGCTCGGGCCACTTCGGCAGTGTGCCCGTACGCTGCCCAACGCAGCAGGACGGGGACAAGTGCCCGACTCCTCGGAATCACCCCGCTGACCTGCGCCCGCCCCACGGCCCACGGTCGAGCGACCCCCGGTGACGGCCCGCTGACGCCGGGCTGACACCCGGCTGACGCGGGTTCGACGGGCGGGTGACGGCAGGCGGCGGGGCGTCGTCCGGGAGGGCGGACGGGGCCTCAGGCGAGCTCGGCGAGCAGGTGCAGCTGGGCCGCCACGGCGTGGAACGCGGGCTCCTCGGCGGCGGCCTGCTCCAGCTTCAGCAGTGCCTCCACGGCGCCCGGCTCGGTGTCGACCAGGACCCCGGGGACGAGGTCCGCGAAGACCCGTACGCCGTGGACCGAGGCGACCCGCAGGCCGGCGGCGACGGCCAGCTCGGTGAGCTCCTCGCCGGTGAAGCGGCGCGGCATCGGGTCCCCCGCGCCCCACCGCCCGTCCGCGGCGCCCAGCACCGTCCGGGCCTCGCCGAAGTGGCCGGCCAGCGCGCGGGCCAGCACCGCGCCGTTGCGGTTGGCGGCCAGCAGGCTGACCAGGCCGCCCTTGCGCAGCGTCCCGGCCAGGCTGCCGAGGGCCTCCGCCGGGTCGTCCACCACCTCCAGGACGCCGTGGCAGAGCACCGCGTCCACGCTGCCGCGCTCGACCAGGTCGGGGAGGGTCTGGGTGTCGCCCTGGACGGCCCGGACCAGCCCGGTGACGTCGGCCTCGGCGGCCCGGCGCTCCAGCGCGAACAGCGCGTCGGGGCTCGGGTCGACCACGGTCACCCGGTGGCCGAGCCGGGCCACCGGCACGGCGAAGTTGCCCGTACCGCCGCCCGTGTCGAGGACGTCCAGCACCGGCTGGTCCAGCTCCGCGGCCCGGCGCTCCAGGGCCGCCCTCACCACCTCCCAGACCACGGCGGTACGCAGGGCACTGCGGGGACGCGTCGGGTACACGGGTGGGCTCCTTGGACAGTGGCGGGCCGAACGGCTCCACTGTAGGCCCTGCCGCACGCCCCTCCCCGGAGCCGTCCGCGGGCCCGGCCGCTCAGCCGGCCTCCTCGATCGGTAAGGGCTGGGCGGGCGGGGCCGGCGACAGCCCGAGCAGCCGCTGGACGATCCGGAGGTAGAGGGCGGTGTTGCGGATCAGGTCGTCCGCGTCCCGGACGCCGGCGGCACCGGTGATCCCGGCCTCGGCGGCGGCCCGGCGGCGGGCGCCGGCCGCGAAGTAGACCGCCCACTCGGTCAGCTCGGGGGCGACCTCGGGCAGCAGCTCCCAGGCGCTGCGGATGGCCTGGCGGCGGCGCGGGTGCCGCTCGGGCCGGCCCCGCACGGCCAGCACCGCGGCGGTGGTGCGCAGGGCGGCGAGGTGCGCGGTGGCGTAGCGCTCCAGCGGGTCCTGGAGGGAACGGGCCTGGTCGAGGGTGCGGTGGGCGTGCCGGAGCAGGTCGAGCGCGGCCGGCGGGGCGGCGGCGAGGCGGGGCACGGGGTGGACGTCACGGCCCCGGGCGCCGGGCACCGGTGCGGTGGCGGCGGGCCGGGGGACGGCGGGCGACTGGTCGGCGGCAGGGCGGCGGGTGACGGGCTCAGGACGGCTGATGGTCATGGTCTCCCCCGGTCCGAGGCGAGTGCCCGGGCCGGTCGACCCGCGCCCTCCCATCGTGAACCGCGCCACTGACAGTGCCGGTCCCCGCGGACCGCGGAGGCTGCGCCGGGCCGGCCGGCTCCCCCGTCGCCGACCGGCCGGGCAGCGGCCCGGTGCGCCCCGGTCCCGGGCCGCCGTTCCCCCACGGTCGACGGTCCGGACCGGACGCCGCGGGTCGCGACGGCCTCGACGGCTCGTCCACCCGCTCCGCAGAGTCTGCCGTCCTCGCAGGTGGGAGGCCATCCGCTCGGGTACTCAAGTGGGAGACTGAGTATCCGTACTCAGTGCGGCCGGGGCCGGCCGGCGGTGCAACCGTCCCGGCGCGCCCCGCGTCCTGACAGCGCCGGGCCTTGTGCCGGTACGGTGTGGCCCGGCCGGCCGGCGGACGGGCGGGGCGAAGGGGAGCACAGAGTTGAGCGTCATCCCGTTGATCTTCACCAGCGGCTGGGCGAGCGGGATCAACGCCTACGCCGTGGTGCTGCTGCTGGGCCTGTTCGGCAGGTTCGGCGGCGCGGACAGCGTGCCGCCGGTGCTGGAGCGCACCGACGTGCTGGTCGCGGCCTGTGTGCTCTTCCTCTGCGAGGCCGTCGCCGACAAGATCCCGTACGTGGACACCGTCTGGGACGGCGTCCACACGGTGATCCGCCCGGCGGCCGGCGCCACCGTGGCGGCGCTGATGGCCTCGCACGACCCCGGCTCGCTCGGCGAGGTCGCCGCCGGAGCCCTGGGCGGTACGACCGCGCTGGTCAGCCATCTGATCAAGGCCTCGCTGCGGATGGCCGTCAACACCTCGCCCGAGCCGGCCTCCAACATCATCGTCAGCCTGCTGGAGGACCTCTCGGTGGCGGGCGTCGTCACCCTGGCGATCTTCCGTCCCTGGGTCGCGGCCTCGGTCGCGACGGTGCTGCTGGCCCTCGGGGTGCTGCTGGTGCTGTTCGCGGTCTCCCGGATCCGCCGCTTCGTACAGCGCCGCCGCGAGCGCCGGGCCGCCCGCACGGCCGCCGCCCCCGCGTACTGAGCCGGCGCACCGCGCACCGGGTCCGCACGCACGCCCTAAGATCGTCTGCCATGGCACGGATCGTCGTCATCGGCGCAGGAATGAGCGGGCTCGCGGCCGCCGCCAGGCTGGCCACCGTCGGCCACCGGGTGACGGTCTGCGAGGCCACCGGCACGTACGGGGGCCTGGTCGGCCGGTACGAGCGCGAGGGCTTCGCGTTCGACACCGGGCCGACCCTGCTCACCCTGCCGGCCGTCTACCGGGACCTGGCGCTGAAGACCGGCAGGGAGCCGCTGGAGCAGCTCGTCGAGCTCACCCCGGTGGACCCTGAGAGCCGGCACGTCTTCGCCGACGGAACCGAGCTGGTGCTGCCCAACGCCTCCCGGGGCGGGGTCGGCAAGGCGCTCGACGCGGCCTTCGGCGCCGGCTCCGGCGAGGCCTGGGGCGAGGTGATGAACCGGGGCCGCGCCGTCTGGGAGGCCACCCGCCGCCCCCTGCTGGAGGAACCCCTCCCGGCCGACCCGACCCCGCTGCACACCGATCCGTACCCGGTCCCGGCCCCGCGCGGCCTGGCCCGGCTGCGCCGCCGCCGCGCGCACTGGACGCTGGCGGACGTGGCCGCCACCGAGCTGCGCGGCCGGCCCGGCCTGGGCGAGCTGCTGTACGAGTACGCGATGCGCTTCGGCCTCGACCCGCGCGAGGCCCCGGCCGGGGCGACCGTCCTGCCGTACATGGAGCAGTCCTTCGGCGTCTGGTACGTCGGCGGCGGCATCCGGGCGCTCGCCGACGCGGTGTACCGGCGGTGCGAGCAGCGCGGCGTGGAGTTCCGCCTCGGCACCCGGGTGGACGAGGTCCTGACCGGGCACGGCAGGGTCACCGGGGTGCTGGCCGGCGGGGAGCGGATCGAGGCGGACGCGGTGCTGACGGCCGAACCGGCCGAGGACGCCCCGGCCCCCGCCGCCCGGGCCGGCCGGCTCTCGGTGTTCCTCGCCCTGCGCGGCGCCCGGCCCGCCGGAACCCCGCACCGGACCGTGGTGCACGCCGCCGACCAGGGCACCGAGTGGGACGAGCTGTTCACCGACGGCGCGCTGCCCGGGCGGCCCACCGTCCAGGTGCTGCGCCCCGGCGACCCGGCCCTGGCCCCGGACGGCCACGAGGCGGTCACCCTGACCGTCACCGTCCCCGCGCGGGTGGACGCGGCGCTGCTCGACTCCTACACCGACCGGCTGCTGGACCACGTCGCCGGCGCCGGGTGCGACGTCCGACAGCGGCTGCTGTGGCGCGAGACGCGCACCTGGGGCGCCGTGCCCGCGCCGGCCCTGGCCGGAGCGGGGGGCGCGTTCCTCAGCGCGCCGAACCGGTCCCCGGTGGCGGGCCTCTACCGGATCGGCGCGGCCGCCCATCCGGGCGGCGGGCTGGCTCGGGTGGGTATGTCCGCGGCGGTCACGGCGGGTCTGATCGGCCCGGCCTGAGCGGCGTTCAGTACAGCCACCGGGCGCTGTGCCGGTGGCGGGTCGGGGTGGTGTCCGCCTCCGGGTCCCGGTGGGCGGTCAGCCGGCCGAGTTCGCGCCGCAGCCGCTGCCGGGCCCGCCGCTCGTCGAGCGCGGCGTACCCGCCGACCCAACGGTCCCGTACCGCGTGGCGGGCCCACCGGTGGACCCGCACCGAGCGGCGGACGGCCTGCGGACGGGGGCGGCGGCCCTCCTGCCGGGCCGCGCGCAGCAGCGCGGAGGCGTAGCGCAGGTCCGTCAGCTCGACGGAGCGCCACGGCGCGCCGAGCCGGCCGAACGCGCCGGCGGGGTCGGTGGCGATGTGATGGGCGGTGCGGGACAACGGGCCTCCTCGGCAGCACCGCCGGGGCTCTCCCGGCGGGCTACCGGAAGCCGGCCGGTCCCTTCGCCCGCAGTTCGCGCACCCTCACCCCTGCTGCTGGTAGTCCCAGGGCTGCGGCTGGTACTCGGCCGCGGGCTGCTGCGGGATGCCCGGGTGCGGCTGCTGCTGGTACTCCCAGTTCTGGGCGGGCTGCTGCTGGGCCGCGTACGGCTCCTGGTACTGGGGCTGGGCGTACGGGTCCTGGTACGGCTGCTGGTAGGGCTGCTGCTGGTGCTCCCAGGACTGGCCGTACGACTGGCCGTACGACTGGTCGTAGGGCTGGCCGTACGACTGGTCGTACGACTGGTCGTACGCGACGGCGGGCTGCTGCTGCCACTGCTGGTCGGCGTAACCGGCCTGCTGGTACCCGTCCTGGTAGTACGGCTGCTGCTCGGGCTGGGCCTGCTGGTACCCGGCGGGCTCCTCGGCGTAGACGCCGTCGTCGGGGCCGAGCTCCTGGAACTGCTCGTAGGCGAAGGGGGCCGGGCCGTCCTCGGGCTCGACCGGTCCGACCTCGCCGACCGGTGCCACGGTCTCGGCCGCGGCGACCGCGGCCACCCCGCCGGTGGCGGCGGCGAGCAGCGGGACCCTGGCCAGCGGGCCGGGCAGCGAGCCGTCCGGGCGGCGCAGCGACCAGCCGGCCGGCCGACCGCGCTTGACGGCCAGCGTGACGAAGGTCTGGCCGGCGGCGAAGGCGGCCGCGCCGGCCCCTATCACCAGCACCGACTGGAGCCGCATCCCGGCGACCACGCCCAGGAAGCCGGCGAGCGCGAGCGCCCGCCAGTGCAGCGGTGCCCGGTTCTGCAGCAGCAGCTCGGCCACCAGCCAGAGCGCGACCACCGCCAACGCGACGTACAGCAGCAGGTGTCCGATGCCCATCCCCGCTACCTCCAGTCGCGTACCGCGCGGTTGCGGGCGACTGTACCGGTTCCCGGCGCCGGGCCCCACATCCCGGACGGGCCCGCCCGCGGCCGTCCGTCAGCGCTGGTGGAGACCGAGGTTCTGGTAGATCTCCAGCGTGGAGGTGGAGTGGTTCAGGGTGATGAAGTGCAGCCCGGGCGCCCCCTCGGCGAGCAGCCGCTCGGACATCGCGGTGGCGTGCTCGATGCCGATCGCCCGCACGGCCTCCGGGTCCTCGGCCGCGGCGCGGAAGCGGCGCTCCAGCTCGACCGGGAACGCCGAGCCGGACAGCTGCGGGAAGCGCTCCAGCTGCTTGATGTTGGTGACCGGCATGATCTCCGGGATGATCGGCGTCGGGCAGCCGGCCGCGGCGACCCGGTCGCGCAGCCGCAGGTAGTCGTCGACCTCGAAGAACATCTGGGTGATCGCGTAGTCGGCGCCGGCCCGGCACTTGGCGACGAAGTGCCTGATGTCCTCGTCCCAGTCGGCGGACCGCGGGTGCATCTGCGGGAAGGCGGCGACGCCGACGCAGAAGTCCCCGATGCTGCGGATCAGCTCGACCAGCTCGTAGGCGTAGGTGACGCCGTCCGGGTGGCGGACCCACTCGCCCATCGGGTCGCCGGGCGGGTCGCCGCGCACCGCGAGGACGTTGCGCACGCCTTGGTCGGCGTACTGGCCGATGATGTTGCGGAGCTCGGCGATCGAGTGGTCCACGGCGGTGAGGTGGGCGACCGGGGTCAGAGTGGTCTCGGTGGCGATCCGGCCGACCAGGTTGACGGTGCGGCCGCGCGAGGAGCCGCCCGCGCCGTAGGTCATGCAGACGAAGTTGGGGTCCAGCGACTCGACCCGGCGGATCGCGTCCCAGAGGCGGCGCTCGGCGGCCTCGCTGCGGGGCGGCATGAACTCGAAGGAGAACGAGCGGTCACCTGCCGCCAGCAGATCGCGCACGGTCTGCGCACGGTCGGTTCTGGTGGAGGGAATCCCGAGTGCCATGCTCGCAGGTTAGCCGGGATCCGGAGATCGCAACCAAACGTGGTCCACCAAGTGAGACACCTGTCGAGACGTCCGATCCGTGGCGGTGAGAAGCCTTCCAAACACCCCGATAGTCTGATTGTCAGCCAATCGATCCGGAGTCTCCCGTGCGTTCGCCCACCGGTCTGCCCACCCACCCCATCGACGCGGAAGCCGTGCGCGAACGCGTCAACGCGGCCCTCGCCGAGTTCATGGACGGCCGCACGGCCCTGCTCGCCGGCATCTCCCCGCAGCTCGGTCCGGTCTCCGACGCCCTGCGCGACTTCCTGCTGGACGGCGGCAAGCGGCTGCGTCCCGCCTTCTGCTACTGGGGCTGGCGCGGCGCCGGCGGCCATGCCGATGCCCCGGGAATCACCCGGGCGGCGGCCGCACTCGAACTGCTCCAGGCGAGCGCCCTGGTCCACGACGACCTGATGGACCGCAGCGACACCCGCCGCGGCCTGCCCTCCGTCCACCGCCGCTTCGAGGCCCTGCACCGCACCAGCGGCTGGCGCGGCGACCGCGAACAGTACGGGGCCTCGGCCGCCGTCCTGCTCGGTGACCTGCTGCTGATCTGGTGCGACGAGCTGTTCAACGACTGCGGGCTCGACCCCGCCGCCGTCCGGGCGGCCAAGCCGTCGTTCGACCTGATGCGCACCGAGGTCATGCTCGGCCAGTACCTCGACGTGCTGGAGCCGGTCGCCGGGGACTCCGCCGACGCCGGAGCGCTGGACCGCGCCCAGACCGTGCTGCACTACAAGTCCGCGAAGTACACCATCGAGCGCCCGCTCCAGGTGGGCGCCGTGCTGGCCGGGGCCGGTCCCGAACTGGTCGCCGCCTACGCGGCCTTCGGCCTTCCGCTCGGCGAGGCGTTCCAGCTGCGGGACGACCTGCTCGGCGTCTTCGGCGACCCGTCCGTCACCGGCAAGCCGGCCGGTGACGACCTGCGCGAGGGCAAGCGGACCCTGCTGGTCGCGCACGCCATGCGCGGTCTGTCGCCCGCCGACGCCCGGCACCTGGACGAGCGGCTCGGCGCGCCCGACCTGACCGCCGACGAGGTCCCGGTGCTGCGCTCGCTGGTCGAGCGCAGCGGCGCCGCGGACCTGGTGGAGCAGCGGATCGACACGCTGATGCGGGACTCGATGGCCGCACTGGAGACCGCCCCGCTCAGCGCCGGCCCGGCCCGCCGGGTGCTGCGGGCCCTCGCCGAGGCGGCCACCGTCCGCAGCCACTGAGCCCGCGCGGGCGCCCCGGGCCGGGGCGCCCGCACCCGGGAGGCGGTCAGACGGCCGCGCGGATCCGGCGGGCCAGCTCGGCCGCCGCCGCACCCGGGTCCTCGGCCGCCGTGACGGCGCGGACCACGACCACCCGTCGGGCGCCCGCCGCCAGCACCTGGTCCAGGTTGCCCAGGTCGATGCCGCCGATCGCGAACCACGGCCGGTCGGTCGGCCGCCCCGCGGCGTACGACACCAGGCCGAGGCCGGGCGCGTGCCGGCCGGGCTTGGTCGGGGTGGGCCAGACCGGCCCGGTGCAGAAGTAGTCCACCCCCGGCTCGACCAGCGCGGTGTCCACCTCGGACTCGGCGTGGCAGGACCGGCCGATCAGCACGTCCGGGCCGAGGACCGCGCGGGCGGCCGGGACGGGCAGGTCGTCCTGCCCCAGGTGCAGCACCTGGGGACCGGCCGCGTGGGCCACGTCGGCCCGGTCGTTGACCGCGAAGAGCTTGCCGTGCCGGCGGGCGGCGTCGGCGAAGACCTCCAGGTACTCCAGCTCCTGTCTGGCCTCCAGCCCCTTGTCCCGCAGCTGGACGACGTCCACGCCGCCGGCCAGCACCGCGTCCAGGAACTCGGGCAGGTCGCCCTGCTCCCGGCGGGCGTCGGTGCACAGGTACAGCCGGGCGTCCTCCAACGCGGCCCGGGCGTCGACCGTCACAGCAGCATGGCCTGGGCGCGGCGCTTCACCTCGGTGCCCCGGTTCTCCCGCAGCGCCTGGATCGGGCTGCCGGGGAGCGACGGGTCCTCGGTGAACATCCACTCGAGGATCTCCTCGTCGTCGAGCCCGCAGTCGCGCAGCACCGTGAGGGTGCCGACCAGGTGCTTGACCGGTCCGTCCGGCTCGATGAAGGCGGCGGGCACCTGGAGCGAGTTGTTCTCGCCGCGGCGGACGGCCAGCAGGGTCCGGTTCCTCACCTGGTCCCGGACCTCGGTGATCTGCACACCCCACAGCTCCGAGATGTCGGGCAGGTAGAGCCACGCAGGGACAAGGGCATCAATCTTGGGATCAATCTTGCTCACGCCCCCAGACTGCCACCTCCGGCGACCCCCGCGCACCTGCCGTCCGGTCAGGCCACCGCCGCCTTGAGCTGGACGGCCGGATCGGCGGCGAGCGCCCGGTCCAGCACCGCAGCCCGGTCGATCAGCCGCCGCGCCTGGTTGAGGTCGCGCGGCCGGTCCACCGACAGGGCCGCGACCAGGGCGCCCTGACGCAGCCACAGCACCGTCCAGGACGGCTCATCGGGCGAACCGCGGTGGAGCAGCTCGTCCGCTCCGGCGTGCCGGCCCGCGTACTGCACCATCCGTCCGAACTGCTCGGACCAGAAGTACGGCACCGGGTCGTACGGCGCGTCCGCGCCCAGGATCGAGGCGGCCGCCGCCGTACCGGACTGCAACGCGTGGTCCCAGTGCTGGACGGCCAGCCGGGTGCCCGAGCGGGCCGAGGGGTAGGAGACGCAGTCCCCCGCCGCCCACACGCCGGGGGCGGAGGTGCGCAGCCGCTCGTCCACCAGGACCGACCCGGCCGCGTCCAGCTCCACGCCGGAGCCCTCCAGCCAGCCGGTGGCGGGCCGGGCGCCGATCCCCACCAGCACCTCGTCGGCGGGCAGCCGAGTGCCGTCGGTGAGCACCACGGCGCCGGGCTCGGCGGCCAGCACCCCGGTGCCGCAGCGCAGCGCCACCCCGGCGGCGGCGTACCAGCCGGCCATCGCCTCGCCGAGCGGCTCGGGCAGCGCACCGGGCAGCGGCGCCGGCCCGGCCTCGACCACCGTCACCTCGCAGCCCAGCTGCCGGGCCACCGTGGCGGTCTCCGCACCGATCCAGCCGGCTCCGACCAGCACCAGCCGCACGCCGGGGCGCAGCCGTTCGCGCAGCGCCAGCGCGTCGTCGACGGTGCGCAGCAGGCGGGCGCCGGGCGCCCCGGGCAGTGGCCGCGGCGCGGCGCCGGTGGCGACCACCAGCGCCTCGTACGGGAGGTCGCCGCCGTCGGTGCGCAGCACCCCGGGGGTCACGGCGAGGGCCCGGCGTCCGGGGAGCAGCTCGACGCCGAGGTGGTCCCAGTCGATCTCGAAGGTGGTGTCGTCGGCCTTGCCGAGCAGCACGTTCTTGGACAGCGGCGGCCGGTCGTACGGGCGGTGCGGCTCGTCGCCGAGCAACGAGATCCGGCCCTCCCAGCCCCCGCGGCGCAGGCCCAGCGCGGCCTGCGCGCCCGCCATGCCGGCCCCGACCACGACCACCCGTCCGGTTCGCTTCAGTTCGACCACCGGGCCAGCGTAGCGACCGCGCGTCCACGCCGTGTACGCGCCTTCGGGCCGGGCCGCGCCCGGCGTTATGGTGGACGGACACCACACACGGGAGCCCGGCGCACCGGGCTGAGAGGCGGGCTGAGGCGGCCCGCGACCGTCCGAACCTGATCCGGGTCATGCCGGCGAAGGGAGTATCGACTTTGGCACGGACACCTGACGTCCTGGTCGTCGGCGGCGGCATCATCGGCCTCGGCGTCGCCTGGCGCACCGCGCAGCGCGGTCTCGCGGTCACCGTGCTCGACCCGGCCCCGGGCGGCGGCGCGGCCCAGGTCGCGGCCGGGATGCTGGCCCCCGTCACGGAGCTCCAGTACGGCGAGGAGCCGCTGCTGCGCCTGGGCATGGCCTCCAACGAGCGGTACGCCGCGTTCGCGGCCGAACTCACCGAGTCCACCGGCCTGGACACCGGGTACCGGCAGACCGGCACGCTGGCGGTGGCGCTGGACTCCGACGACCGGGCGGAGCTGCGCGAGCTGCTCGCCTTCCACCAGCGGCTCGGCCTGGAGTCGCACTGGCTGACCGGCCGCGAGTGCCGCCGGCTGGAACCGATGCTGGCCCCCGGCGTGCGCGGCGGCCTCCAGGTGACGGGCGATCACCAGGTGGACGGGCGGCGGCTGTCGCGGGCCCTGCTCGCCGCCTGCGCCCGCGAGGGCGTCGTCCTGCACCGTGCCGAGGCCGCCGAGCTGCTGGTCACGGACGGCCGGGCCACCGGCGTCCGGCTGGCCGACGGCACCCGGCTGACCGCCGGGCAGCTGGTGCTGGCCGCCGGCTGCCGCAGCCACCTGCTGCCCGGCCTGCCGGACGGCGTGCTGCCGGCCGTCCGCCCGGTCAAGGGCCAGGTGCTGCGGCTGCGGATCCCGCCGGCGTACGCGCCGTTCCTGTCCCGCAACGTGCGGGCGGTGGTGCGCGGGCAGCACATCTACCTGGTGCCGCGGGCCGACGGCGAGCTGGTGATCGGGGCGACCAGCGAGGAGCTGGGCCACGACACCACCGTCACCGCGGGCGGGGTGTACGAGCTGCTGCGCGACGCGCACGAGCTGATCCCCGGCATCACCGAGCTGCCGCTGGTGGAGACCGGCGCCGGGCTGCGGCCCGGCTCCCCGGACAACGCCCCGCTGCTCGGCCCGACCGCGCTGCCCGGCCTCACCGCGGCGACCGGCCACTACCGCAACGGCGTCCTGCTCACCCCGGTCACCGCCGACCTGATCGCCGACCACCTGGCGACCGGGACCGTGCCCGGGCTCGCCGCCCCCTTCTCCCCCAGCCGCTTCACCGCAGAGGTCACGTCATGAACCAGATCCCGCTCACCGTCAACGGCGAGCCCCGCGAGCTGCCCGCCGCGACCACGCTGGCCGAGGTGGTGGCGCAGCTGAGCAAGGCGCCCTCGGGCGTGGCGGCGGCGCTCAACGAGGCCGTGGTGCCGCGCGGTTCCTGGGGCGAGACGGTGCTCAGCGCCGGCGACCGGGTGGAGATCCTCACCGCGGTCCAGGGGGGCTGAGCGCGATGACCGACACCCGCCTCGCACCGGACACCGGCACCGGCCCCGCGCCGGACACGGACGCGGACACCCTCACCATCGCCGGGACGACCTTCTCCTCCCGGTTGATCATGGGCACCGGCGGCGCCCCGAGCCTGGAGGTGCTGGAGCAGGCCCTGCTGGTCTCCGGCACCGAGCTGACCACCGTGGCCATGCGCCGGGTCGACCCCGGCACCCGGGGCTCGGTGCTCGACGTGCTCACCCGCAACGGCATCCGGGTGCTGCCCAACACGGCCGGCTGCTTCACCGCCGGGGAGGCCGTGCTGACCGCCCGGCTCGCCCGCGAGGCGCTCGGCACCGACTGGGTGAAGCTGGAGGTGATCGCCGACGAGCGCACCCTGCTGCCCGACCCGATCGAGCTGCTGGACGCCGCCGAGACCCTGGTCGACGACGGCTTCACGGTGCTCCCGTACACCAACGACGACCCGGTGCTGGCCCGCAAGCTGGAGGACGTCGGCTGCGCCGCGATCATGCCGCTGGGCTCGCCGATCGGCTCCGGCCTGGGCATCCGCAACCCGCACAACTTCCAGTTGATCGTCGAGAGCGCCGGCGTCCCGGTGGTGCTGGACGCGGGTGCCGGCACCGCCTCCGACGCGGCCCTGGCGATGGAGCTGGGCTGCGCCGCGGTGATGCTGGCCTCCGCCGTGACCCGGGCGCAGGACCCGGTGCTGATGGCCGACGCGATGCGCCGCGGGGTCGAGGCCGGCCGCCTCGCCCACCGGGCCGGCCGGATCCCGCGCCGGTTCCACGCTGAGGCCTCCTCGGCCATGGCCGGACGGGCCGAACTGGACACCCGGGAGCACCCGGCGTTCTGACCTGGTCTCAACTTCGGCACAGACTGCTCCCGACGGGCAGGCCACCGGCCACCGCCGGGGCCTTCGCCCCTACACTCCTCTGGTGGACATGACGCTGCGCGACCCCCTCATCGGAGCCCTGCTCGACGGCCGGTACCGGGTCGAGCAGCGGATCGCCGCGGGCGGCATGGCCACCGTCTACCGCGGCCTGGACACCCGGCTGGACCGGGTGGTCGCGCTCAAGGTCATGCACGAGTCGCTGGTCGGCGACAACGACTTCACCGACCGTTTCATCCGCGAGGCCAAGGCGATCGCCCGGCTCGCGCACCCGAACGTGGTGAACGTCTTCGACCAGGGCGCCGACGGCCAGGCGGTGTTCCTCGCCATGGAGTACGTGCCCGGCAGCAACCTGCGGGACGTGCTGCGCGACCGCGGCGCCCTGTCGGTGCGGGCCGCGCTGGACGTCATGGAACCGATCCTGGCCGCCCTCGGCGCGGCGCACCGGGCGGGCCTGGTGCACCGGGACATCAAGCCGGAGAACGTGCTGATCACCGAGGGCGGCATGGTCAAGGTCGCCGACTTCGGCCTGGTCCGGCTGCTCTCCGGCACCGACGGCGCGGTCACCAGCACCACCGAGGCCGGCACCGTGCTCGGCACCGTGTCGTACCTGGCGCCGGAGCAGATCCGCCAGGACCCGACCGACCAGCGGGTGGACGTCTACGCGGCCGGCATCCTGCTGTACGAGCTGCTCACCGGTGCCAAGCCGCACACCGGTGACAACCCGGCCCAGGTGATGTACATGCACCTGCACGAGAGCGTCCCGGCGCCGTCGCTGTCGGCGCCGGCCGTCGGCCCCGAGCTGGACGCGATAGTCGCCGCCGCCACCGCGCGCGACCCGCAGGCCCGGCCGTGGGACGCGGTGGAGCTGCTGGCCACCCTCCAGCGGGTCCGCCGCGGCCTGAGCCAGACCCAGCTGGACGCCGAGCCGCCGGCCTCCTCCCGGCTCACCCCGCAGTACTCGACCGGCGACGTCACCTCGGTGATCACCCCGCCGGTCGAGCGGACCAGCGTGCTGGAGGTCCCGCCGGACCTGCTGCCGCCTCGCCCGCCGGTCGACGAGGCCCCCGGGCACCGGACGATGCAGCTGCGCGCGGTGGGACCGGAGCGCGCGCCGCGCTCGCGCAAGCCGTTCATCTGGGCGGCCGTGGCCGCCGTGCTGCTCGTGCTCGTCGGCGGCACCACCTGGGTGCTGTCCAGCGCGGTCTACGCGACGGTGCCGAGCGTGCTCGGGCAGAGCCAGTCGCAGGCCCAGGCGGCGCTGGACCACTCCGGGCTGCACGGCACCTACACCGAGGAGTTCAGCGAGTCGGTCAAGGCCGGGCAGGTGATCTCCACCGATCCCGGGGTGGGGCAGAAGCTGCGCAAGAGCGACTCGGTGAAGGTCAGGCTCTCCAAGGGCCCGGAGCGGATCCCCGTCCCGGAGCTGGCCGGCAAGCCGCTGGAGACCGCCCGCAAGGCGCTGACGGACGCCCGGCTGACGCCCGGCACGGTGACGGAGTCCTTCGACGACACGGTGGCCAAGGGCGCGGTGGTCAGCGCCTCGCCCGGCGCGGGCGAGCAGCTGGCGGTCGGTTCCCCGGTCGCGCTGGTGGTCAGCAAGGGCATGGTCCCGGTGCCGAACGTGGTCGGTCTGGACAAGGACGCGGCGGCCAAGGCGCTCGCCGACGCCGGGTTCAAGGTGCAGACCTCCGGCCTCAACCTGTTCGGCACCGGCAAGGTGGCCTCGCAGAGCCCGCAGGCCGGGCAGCCCCGGCCGCAGAACAGCGTCGTGACGATCAACTTCTCGCTGTTCTAGGTCGACCGGACGGGGGCCCGGGTCGTGCGGCGGGGCCCGCCGGGGCCCTACCGCAGCGGGCCGTCGCCGGGCTCCTCCTGGTAGGAGTAGCGCTGCTCGGCCCACGGGTCGGCCCGGTTGTGGTAGCCGCGCTCCTCCCAGAAACCCCGCCGGTCGGCCCGCATGTACTCCACCGCGCGGACCCACTTGGGGCCCTTCCAGGCGTACAGGTGCGGGACCACCAGGCGGACCGGGAAGCCGTGCTCCAGGGTCAGCGGCTCGGCGTTGTGGTGGGTGGCGAAGACCGTGCCCGGGTCGGCGAAGTCGGCCAGCCGCAGGTTGGCGCTGTAGCCGTACTCGGCCCAGACCATCACATGCGTGACGTCGGGGGCGGGGGGCACCAGGTCCAGGACGGTCTTGGCGGCCACGCCGCCCCACTCGTTGCCGAGCATCGAGAACCGGGTCACGCAGTGGAGGTCGCCGCGGACGGTGACCCGGGGCAGCGCGTGGAAGGCGGCGAAGTCCCAGCTGTGCTTCTCGGCCGAGGCGGTGGCGCCGAACACCTGGAAGTCCCAGCTCTGCGGCTTGAAGCGGGGCACCGGACCGTAGTGCAGCACCGGCCAGCCGCGCTGCAGCCGCTGGCCCGGCGGGATCCGCGGGTCAGACGGCTGCGGCTGTTCCGGTTCGTGCTGACCCATGCCTCCATGGTGACAGACGGCGGGCGCCCTGCCGCGCGCGCCCCTGGCGCACGCCCCAGAAGTACGTAGATCGGGCCATACGACACATGTCAGGGTGAGCGTGAACTTACTGGAATTACCGCCCACAACGGTGCCACGATGCCCCCAACCGCGGTAGCGCGAGCGACGCATGGGACAAGGAAGGCACCGCCATGAAGGGCGACCCCGAGGTCATCGAATTCCTCAACGAGCAGCTCACCGCCGAGCTGACCGCGATCAACCAGTACTTCCTGCACGCGAAGATGCAGGAGAACAACGGCTGGACCAAGCTCGCCAAGTACACCCGGCACGAGTCCTTCGACGAGATGAAGCACGCCGAGGTCCTCACCGACCGGATCCTCTTCCTGGACGGCCTGCCCAACTACCAGCGGCTCTTCCACGTCCGGATCGGCCAGACCGTCAAGGAGATGTTCGAGGCCGACCGCCAGGTCGAGGTCGAGGCGATCGACCGGCTGCGCCGCGGGATCGTGGTGATGCGGGCCAAGAACGACGTCACCTCGGCCAACATCTTCGAGGACATCCTCGCCGACGAGGAGCACCACATCGACTACCTGGACACCCAGCTCGAACTGCTGGAGAGGCTCGGCGAGCCGCTCTACCTGGCCCAGCTGATCGAACAGCCGGAGTCCTGAGCCCCATCACCCGGGGCCGGGGACGGATCCGGGAGCGCCGCGGAGGCTAGGCGGCCAGCGGCGACGGCCGGAGCTGCGGGGTCTCGCCCTCCGGCTCGGCGAGACCGAGCCGGACCGCCAGCCTGGCTGTCGGGCACGGGCGCGCACCGTGCTCCCCCAGCAGCGCCTGGATCCGCCGCACGCAGGAACCGCAGTCGGTGCCGGCCTTGCAGCCCTTGGCGATCTGCCGCGGGGTGGCGGCGCCGGCGTCGATCGCATCCTTGACCTGGGCCTCGGTGACCGCATGGCACATGCAGACGTACATCGCGGTCTCTCCCGGGTGGTGCTGGACGGTGCTGCCGAACGGGGTCCTGTGGGTTCTCCCGGCCCTGCCGGCGACCCCGGCGAACCAAGATCAGCAAAGCCTTGCCTTACCTCGCCAAGCCTTACCTTACCCGGCGATCGGCGTACGAAAAAGCCCCTCCCCGCTCGGATCACCCGAGCAGGGAGGGGCTTTCGTCACACCGGTGCAGCCGGCGGCCTCAGTGGCCCCGGTACATCTCCGCCACCAGGAAGGCCAGGTCGAGCGACTGGCTCCGGTTGAGCCGCGGGTCGCAGGCCGTCTCGTAGCGCTGGTGCAGATCGTCCTCGAACACCTCGTCGCCGCCGCCGACGCACTCGGTGACGTCGTCACCGGTCAGCTCGACGTGGATGCCGCCCGGGTGGGTGCCGAGCGCGCGGTGCACCTCGAAGAAGCCCTTGACCTCGTCGAGCACGTCGTCGAAGCGGCGGGTCTTGTGGCCGGTCTCGGCCTCGTAGGTGTTGCCGTGCATCGGGTCGCAGATCCACACCACCTGGGCGCCGGACGCGGTGACCTTCTCCACCAGGGAGGGCAGGTGCTCGCGGACCTTGCCCGCGCCCATCCGGGTGATGAAGGTGAGCCGGCCGGGCTCGCGCTCCGGGTCCAGCCGGTCGATCAGGGTGAGCGCCTCGTCGACCGAGGTGGTCGGGCCGAGCTTCACACCGATCGGGTTGCGGATCTTCGACGCGAACTCGATGTGCGCGTGGTCCAGCTGCCTGGTCCGCTCGCCGATCCACACCATGTGGCCGGAGACGTCGTACAGGTGGCCGGTCCGCGAGTCCGTGCGGGTCAGCGCGGTCTCGTAGTCCAGGATCAGCGCCTCGTGCGAGGAGAAGAACTCGACCGTCTTGAACTCCTCGGGGGCCACCCCGCAGGCGTTCATGAAGGCCAGCGCGTTGTCGATCTCGCGGGCCAGCTTCTCGTAGCGCTGGCCGGCCGGCGAGTTGCGCACGAAGTCCTGGTTCCAGGCGTGCACCTGGCGCAGGTCGGCGTAACCACCGGTGGTGAAGGCGCGCACCAGGTTGAGCGTCGCGGCGGACGCGTTGTACATCCGCTTCAGGCGCTCCGGGTCCGGGATCCGGGACTCGGGGGTGAACTCGAACCCGTTCACCGAGTCGCCGCGGTAGACCGGCAGGGTCACCCCGTCGCGGGTCTCGGTCGACTTGGAGCGGGGCTTGGAGTACTGCCCGGCGATCCGGCCGACCTTCACGACCGGCACCGAGGCCGCGTACGTGAGCACGGCGGCCATCTGCAGCAGCGTCTTCAGCTTGTTGCGGATCTGCTCGGCCGAGACTCCGTCGAACGCCTCGGCGCAGTCACCGCCCTGCAGCAGGAAGGCCTCACCGCGCGCGACGGCACCGAGCCGGGCGCGCAGCTGGTCGCACTCGCCGGCGAAGACGAGCGGCGGATACGAGGCGAGGTCCGCAAGGGTCTTGCGCAGCGCCTCTTGGTCCGGCCATTCAGGCTGCTGCGCCGCGGGCAGGGACTGCCAGGAGTGGCCAGTCCTCGATGTCTCAGTCGTCACGGTCACAGGATCAAGGCTACGGGGTGCGCCAACCCATTTGTGACCACCGCCCGATGGATGAGACACCTGCTGGACATTCGGGTGATGCCGTTCACACCGGCGGGTCATCGGTTACGCTCGTCCCCATGAACGCGCCGCACACCCTCTGCTGGTGGTGGACCAACCCTTCGGGTGGTCCACGTATCGCGCGTCCCTGAGACGAACGACGGCCGCCCCCCGGGGCGGCCGTCGGCGCATCGAGAGTCGGACGGCCCTCCCGGGCGGCGGCCGGAGCACAGCTCCCCGCCCCCCTCCCGGAAGGAAGCCGCACCCGTGACCACCAGTCCCGCCGCCGCAGCCCTGCTCTCCCGTCTCACCTCCCCCGGCGCACCCGCCTTCGCCCTGCTCCACCGCCGCACCCCGCGCCTGGCCCCCGACACCGTCGAGGTGCTGCTGGGCACCGTCGGCTCGTACGACACGCTGGCCGAACTGCCGGTCCGCTCCGGAGCACCCGCCGCCGGCCCGCGGCACGACCTGCTGGCGCTCGTCCCCTACCGGCAGATCCGCGAGCGCGGCTTCGACGCCCACGACGACGGCACCCCGCTGCAGGCGCTGGCCGTCGAGGAGCAGTACGCGCTGGGGCTGGACGACCTGCTGGCGGCGCTGCCCCGGGAGGCGGTCGAGGTGCGCGGCGGCGGCTTCGACATCGACGACGACGAGTACGCGGGCATCGTCCGCCGGGTGATCGAGGACGAGATCGGCAACGGTGAGGGCGCCAACTTCGTCATCCGCCGCGACTTCCGCGGCACCCTGGACGGCTTCACCACCGCGACCGCGCTCAGCCTGTTCCGGCGGCTGCTGGAACAGGAGCAGGGCGCCTACTGGACGTTTCTGGTGCACACCGGGGAGCGGGTCCTGGTCGGCGCCTCCCCCGAGGTCCACGTCCGGCAGTCCGGCGGCACCGTGGTGATGAACCCGATCTCCGGCACCTACCGCTACCCGGCCGCCGGCTCCGACCTCGACTCGCTGCTCGCCTTCCTGCACGACCCCAAGGAGCTGGAGGAGCTCACCATGGTGGTCGACGAGGAGCTCAAGATGATGTGCACCGTCGGCGACCTCGGCGGCCAGGTCCTCGGCCCCCGCCTCAAGGAGATGGCCCACCTGGCGCACACCGAGTACGAGCTGCGCGGGCGGACCTCGATGGACGTGCGGGAGGTGCTCAGGGAGACCATGTTCGCCGCCACCGTCACCGGCAGCCCGGTGCAGAACGCGACCCGGGTGATCAGGCGCTACGAGCGCAGCGGCCGCGGCTACTACTCCGGTGCGCTGGCCCTGATCGGCCGCGGGGCCAGCGGCGGCCAGCAGCTCGACTCGCCGATCTGCATCCGCACGGCCGACATCGACCCCGCTACCGGCGAGCTGGTCGTCCGGGTCGGCGCCACGCTGGTGCGCCACTCCGACCCGTACTCCGAGGTCGCCGAGACGCACGCCAAGGCCGCCGGGGTGCTCGCCGCGATCGGCGCCCGGCCCGGGCCGGCCCGGGCGGCCGGTGACGGCGGCGGGCCCCGGCTCGCCGACGACCACCGGGTGCAGGCGGCCCTCGACGCGCGGCGGGCCGGCCTCGCCCCGTTCTGGCTGCGGATGCAGCAGCCGGCCCGGCCCGCCGAGGGCCTGGACACCCTGGTGGTGGACGGCGAGGACACCTTCACCTCGATGCTGGCCCACCTGCTCGGCTCGCTCGGACACCGGGTCACCGTGCTCCGCTACGACACCCCCGGCCTGCGCGGGCTCGCCGCGGCGCACACCGGCCCGCTGGTCCTCGGCCCCGGCCCTGGCGACCCGGCCGACCCGGCAGACGCCAAGATGGCGCTGCTGCGCCCGATCGCCGCCGACGCCCTCACCGCCGCCCGGACCGGCACCCGGTCGGCGCCGCTGCTCGCCGTCTGCCTGAGCCACCAGCTGGTCGCCCACCGGCTGGGCCTGCCGCTGGTGCGCAAGCACGTCCCGTACCAGGGCGCCCAGGAGAGCGTCGACCTGTTCGGCACCCGCCGCACCGTCGGCTTCTACAACACCTTCACCGCCCGCTGCACCGCCGAGGACACCGCCCGGCTGGCCGCCGACGGCATCGAGGCCGCCCTCGACCCACTCACCGGCGACGTGCACGCCCTGCGCGGCCCGGGCTTCGCCACGCTGCAGTTCCACCCCGAGTCGGTGCTCACCCGCGAGGGCGTCGACATCGTCGCGCACCTGCTGCGGACGGCCAGCCCGGTGGCCCGCTGACGGCCCGCCACGAACGTGCCGGGGTGCGGAACGCAGGAGCCACGGTCCGTACCCCGCAGGGGAGTTCAGCGCGGGGCGGTTCAGCGCGGGGCAGGTCAGCGCGGGGCAGGTCAGCGAGACCGGCTGGTTCAGCGCAGGTCGTCGTCCAGGCCCTGCTCGATGGCGTAGCGGACCAGCTCGACCCGGTTGTGCAGCTGGAGCTTGCCCAGGGTGTTCTGCACGTGGTTCTGGACCGTGCGGTGCGAGAGCACGAGGCGCTCGGCGATCTGGCGGTACGACAGCCCCTTGGCCACCAGCCGGAGCACCTCGGTCTCCCGGGCGGTCAGCTGCGGGACGGCGGGCGAGGCCGGGGCCGGCGGCTCGGTGGCGAGGCGGCGGAACTCGCCGAGCACCAGGCCGGCCAGGCCCGGGGTGAAGACCGGGTCGCCGGCCGCCGTGCGCCGGACCGCGTCGATCAGCTCCTCGCGGCCCGCCGACTTCACCAGGTAGCCGGTGGCCCCGGACTTGACCGCCTCCAGCACGTCGGCGTGCTCGCCGCTGGCGGAGAGCACCAGCACCCGCACGGTCGGGTCGTGCCGGACGACCTCGCGGCACACCTCGACGCCCGGCAGGCTGGGCAGGTTGAGGTCGAGGACGACGACCTGCGGCATCGCGGCCCGCGCCCGGCGGACGGCCTCGTCGCCGTCCCCGGCGGTGGCGACCACGTCGAAGCCCGCCTCGGCGAGGTCCCGGGAGACCGCCTCCCGCCACATCGGGTGGTCGTCGACGACCATCACCCGTACCTGATCCGACATCAGTTCCCCTTCCTCGGCACCCGAAGCTCCACCTCGACGCCCTCCCCCGGTACCGCGTACAGCTCCGCGCTGCCGCCCAGGTCGAGCAGCCGGCCCCGGATCGACTGCGAGACGCCGAGCCGGCCGGCCCGTTCCGCCTCGCCGAGCCGCCCGGCCGGGAAGCCCGGCCCGTCGTCGCGGATCGACACGGTGACGGCCTCCGGCTCGTCCTCGACCAGGATCCAGGCCCGCGCCCGCGGACCGGCGTGCCTGCGCACGTTGTCCACGGCGGCGCCGACCGCGGCGGCGAGCTCCCCGGCGACCGGGCCGGGCAGCAGCACCTCCGTACCCGGCGCCGAGACGGTGATCCGGTCGTCGGCGTGGACCGTCAGCAGCGGGCGCAGGTCCTGGTGGGCGTACGCGTCCGCGGGCCGGGCCGGCAGCGGACCGCCGGTCATCAGCGCGCGCAGCGCCCGCTCCTGTTCCCCGGCCAGCCGGCCCAGGTCCGCGAGGTCCTCTCCGCCGCGGCGCTGGACCATGGCCAGCACCTGGAGCACGCCGTCGTGGATGTCCCGGGAGAGCCGCTCGCGTTCCCGGGTGGCCGCCTCGACCTGGAGGGCCCGGGTCAGCACCGCCTCGCTGGCCCGGGCGAGTTCGATCACGTAACCGATCGCGCAGCCGGCCATCAGCAGCAGCACGATGTTGTGCAGGTTGTCCGGGGTGACGCCGCCGTGGCCGCCGATGTTGGCGATCCCGATCAGGGTGGCGGCGAACGCGGCGGCCTTCCAGCCGCCCTTGCAGGCGAAGCCGAGCACGGTGCCGCAGGCCCAGATGGTCGGCAGGGTGAGCGCCCCGGCCCGGATCCGCTCCGGGCTGTCGATGATGCCGCTCATCACCACACCGGTGACGGTCATCGCCAGGTCCGTCCCGAGCACCGCCCAGGTGCAGCGCAGCGGGTTGGCGAAGGCCCGGGTGGTGGCGAGCGTCCACAGGGTGAGCGCGCCGAGGTAGATCCACCCGGAGACCGGGTGCAGGAAGTCGTGGAAGGCGTTGAAGTAGCGGACGATCGCGTACGCCAGGGCCAGCATCCGGAAGTAGGAGATCGCCCGCCAGAGCGGCAGCTCCACCGACATCCCGCCGGCCCCGAGGCTGCCGCGCAGCGGCGCGGTCAGGGCGCGGGCGACGTCGACCGGGCCCGCGCCGGAGTCGGTGCGGGCGCGGGCCAGGTCGGTGGAGCCGTGCTCCGCCATCAGCTCCCCCTCGGCTGCTCCGGGCTACTTCTCCCCGGAGTCGTCCTGCTTCTCGGTCCCACCGGCGGTCCCGGCGGCGGTCCCACCGGCGGCCTCGGCGGCAGCGGCCTCGGCGGCGGCCTTCTCGGCCTCCTGCTGGGCTTCCTTCTCCGCCTTCTCGGCCTTCTGGGCCGCCTTCTGCTCGGCGGCCTCGGCCTTCTGGACGGCCTTGCGCTCGGCGTCCGCGCGCTTCTTGTCCTCGGTGATCTGCCGCTTGGCCGCCGTCGCGTAGATGTCGACGTACTCCTGGCCGGACAGCCGCATGATCTCGTACATCACCTCGTCCGTCACCGAGCGGAGGATGAAGCGGTCGTTCTCCATGCCCTGGTAGCGGGAGAAGTCCAGCGGGCGGCCGATCCGGATGCCGGGCCGGATGCCGAAGTTGGGCACCACCTGGCCGGGCGGCTGCACCTTCTCGGTGTTGATCATCGCGACCGGGATCACCGGGGCGCCGGTGGCCAGCGCGACCCGCGCCAGGCCGCCGACCTTGCCGCGGTAGAGCTTGCCGTCGGGCGAGCGGGTGCCCTCGGGGTAGACCCCGAAGACCTCGCCGCGCTCGATCACGGCGATGCCGCTGCGGATCGCGGCCTCACCGGCCCCGCGGGCGCCGGAGCGGTCCACCGGGAGCTGGCCGACGCCCTTGAAGAAGGCCGCGGTCAGCCGGCCCTTGAGGCCCGGCGTGGTGAAGTACTCGGCCTTCGCGATGAAGGTGACCCGGCGCTTGAGCAGCGCGGGCAGGAAGAACGAGTCGGAGAAGGACAGGTGGTTGCTCGCGAGGATCGCCGGCCCCTCGTCGGGGATGTTCTCCTCGCCCTCCATCCAGGGCCGGAAGAAGATCCGCAGCAGCGGTGCGACGATCATCTTCATCAGTCGGTAGAACAACCCGGGCCTCCTGTTATGCGGACCGCACGATCCTAATGCCCACGACCCTCGGCTCCGTACCGGCGGGGCCGTCCCGGCCCGCGGGCGGCACGCCCTGTACGGGGCCGCGCCGGGCGTGGGACGATGCGCCGACCCCGTCCCACAGCCCACGGAGGAGCCGCCCGATGCCGCCACTGCCCGGTGCCGAACCCTTCCGCCACCAGGGCGGACCGGTCGGTGTCCTGCTCGTCCACGGCTTCACCGGCTCGCCGCAGTCGCTGCGCCCGTGGGCCGACCACCTGGCCGCGGCCGGTCTGACCGTGTCCCTCCCGCTGCTGCCGGGCCACGGAACCCGCTGGCAGGACATGCAGCTCACCCGCTGGGAGGACTGGTACGCGGAGGTCGACCGGGAACTGCGCGCACTGCTCGAACGGTGCGAGCAGGTCTTCGTCTTCGCCCTGTCGATGGGCGGCTCGCTGGCCCTGCGGCTGGCCTCCCGGCACCGCGCCGCGATCGCCGGACTGGTGCTCGTCAACCCGTCCGTCCGCTCGGACAACCCCGCGAGTGTGCTGTTGCCGGTGCTGCGGCACCTGGTGCCGAGCCTGCCGGGGGTGGCCGACGACATCGCCCTGGAGGGGTCCACCGAGCTCGGCTACGACCGGACCCCGCTGCACGCCGCCTGGTCGCTGTCGCGACTGTGGAAGGAAGTGCAGGCGGTGCTGCCGGAAATAGATCAGCCGGTGCTGTTGCTGCACAGCCCGCAGGACCACGTGGTCTCGCCGGCCAACTCGGAACTGGTACTCGCCCGGATATCCTCGACCGATGTGACCGAGCTGCTTCTTGAACGCAGCTACCACGTGGCGACATTGGACCACGACGCCGGGCTGATCTTCGAGGCGAGCCTCGACTTCGTCCGGCGCCTGGCGCCGGTGGCGACCGTCGATGCCGACAACCACTCGGGCTGAAGGGCCGGCAGTGCACGAGACCAACAAGGCGGGCGGCGACGAGGAGCTGCCCCAGGGCGGCTCCGCGAGCGAGCCCGCCGACCAGGCCGACACGTCCGAGGCCACCGACACCACGGTCGAGGCCGCCGACGCGCCCGCGCGCCGTCCGGTCGGCGGCAGCCAGGCCGAACAGGACGCGATCTTCGCCGCCCTGGTCGCCCAGTTCGACGACCCCGTGGACCTCACCGACCCCCAGTGGCCCGAGATCGAGAACCTGCGGGCCACCAAGGAGAGTTCGGCCACCGGCGGCGACCCGTCGCTGGCCGACCTCGCCCCGCGCCCGCGCCCCCGGGGCGGCGGACCGGGACCGCGCGACTACGTGGCCGCGGAGGACGAGGACGAGGGCCACTTCGTCCCGCCGGAGCCGCCGCCGCTGCCGCCGGCCGACACCACGGCCAAGTTCGCCTGGATGGCCGTCCTCGGCGGTCCGGCCCTGCTGCTGTTCGACGCGCTGGTCTGGCGCGAGGTGTCCGGCTGGCCGGCCTGGGTGGGCGTCGCCGCCTTCCTGGGCGGCTTCGCCACCCTGGTGGCCCGGATGAAGGCCGGCGACGACGACGAGCCCGAGGACCCGAACGGCGGCGCGGTCGTCTGAGCCGCCCGGCGACCGGTCCCGGGGCGCCGGGCAACGACCCCGCGGGCTCAGGCCCCGGGCGGGTCGGTGCGCCGGCGCCGGACCCGGTAGCCGGAGATCTTGGCGAGGGCGAACACGACGGCCGCCGCGCAGGTCACCGCCGCCCAGGCCGGCAGCAGCAGCGCGGCGGGCAGCAGCCCGCCCAGGACGAGCACCACGCAGGGCACGTACCAGCCCAGGACCGTCCGAACGCCGTCCCCGTAGCGCATCGCGATGGCGGCGTTGGCGGTGTAGAAGGCGAGGACACCGCCGCACAGCGCCCAGCAGGAGCCGGACGGCAGGTGGTGGTCCGGCTCCGCGACGGCGGTGCCGAGCGCGGCGGCGATCACGGTGATGCCGGAGACCAGCACGAACGGCAGGTACATCACGGTGTCCCGGATCGCCCGGGTGGCGCCGCCCGCCTGGGCCCGGTCCAACCCCCGGGCGGCGTGGCCGGTACCCCAGAGGAAGAAGACCATCGCCAGCTCGGCGACCACCACGAAACCGGCCAGTGCGGCACCGGCGGAGGCGGCGGCGAAGTGGTCGGCCAGGGTGGCCACCACCGTGAACACGCTCTCACCGAGCACGATCACCACGAACAGGCCGATCCGCTCGACCAGGTGCTCGGTGGAGAGCCGGTTGTAGAACCCCTCGGTCAGCCCGGTCCGCACCGCCAGCAGCACCACCTCCAGGGCGATCGCCACCCCCCACAGCACGAACCGCCCCGGGTTCGGCACCGCGGCCGACACCGCCCACAGCACGGCCGGCACCAGGCCGTAGCCCAGCGGCCGCCACCGCGGCACCGGATCGTCGCTGCGCCGGGCCCGGCCGAACCAGATCAGGAAGAACATCAGCCGCACCCAGGCCGCGCCCAGGGCGTAGGCCCAGGCGCGGTCGCCGAGCCCGTCCGGCGCGGCCGCCGCCATCAGCCCGAGCGCCGGCATCGCCGCGAGCAGCATCGCCTGCACGCCCGGCCGCGCCGAGCCGAAGACGTTGACCGTCACCGTCAGGTTGGCCCACGCCCACCAGGCCGGGAAGAACAGCACCAGGAACGTCCCGAAGTCCCCCGCGTCCGGATCCCCGTGCAGGCCGTGCGCGAGCACGCTGACCGTGACCACGAAGACCAGGTCGAAGAAGAGCTCGAACCAGCCCGCCCGGTGCTCCTCCTGGCTCGCTGCCACCGTCGCCTCGCTCACGCCCCCACTGTGCGCGGGCCCACGACCACCGGGCGGCCCGGCTCGCCGGGGAGCAGCCGGATCGGAGCACGCCCGGGCACGACGGTGGAACGCCCGCCGGAGCCGTCCCGGCCCCCGCCCGGGTCGTGCCGGGCTACTGCGCGGCCGTCACCTCCCGGGACCGCGCCCGGGCGGGCCGGCGGCCGGCACCCGCAGGACGGCCAGCACCGGCAGGTGGTCGGTGGCGGCGAGCAGGTCGGCCGGGTCGAGGCCGGGCAGCCCGTGCGGCACCCCGCAGGCCAGGACCTCCAGGTCGCGGGTGGCGAAGACCGCGTCGATCCGCTGGTACGGGTTGTCCGGTACGGAGGTGAAGGTGCCGCCCCAGGGTGCCGCGAGGTGGGCGTCCTGGAACCGCGCGGCCAGCTCCTGCCAACCCGGGCCGCCGGGGTCCTCGTTGAAGTCCCCGGCGATCAGGCCGGGCTCCCCCTCGTCGAACTGCCCTGGCAGCAGGGCGAACTGGCGCTGCCGCTCGTCGGCGTCGAGGCTGAGGTGGCAGCTGGTCACGGAGAACGGGACGGATCCGCCGATCCTGACCAGCGCGGTGGCGAAGCCGCGGGCGTGCAGGCCCCGGGTCTTGGGGAGCAGGCGGTCCCTGGTCGCCAGGACGTCGACCCGCAGCCGGCCGAGCAGCAAGGGGCCCGCGGCCACCCGGCCGCCGCCGGAGAGGATGACGGTGCCGGTGCGGTGGGCGAGCCGGGCGGCCTGCTTCTCGGGCTTCCAGTAGCGCGGGGACTCCTGCACGCAGACCAGGTCGGGTGCGCAGGCCCTGATCACCCGGACCAGGGCGTCCCGGTCGTCGCGCAGCGAGCGGATGTTGTAGCTGAGCACGCGGACGCGTTGGGCGCCGTCGGGCTCGGCCCCGGAGGTGGGCGGCTCGGTCACTGACGTCACGGAGCCGATGCTAGGGGTTGGCCGGCCGTTCGCGTCGGATCAGCGCGCGAAGAGGGCGGTGGGACGGGCGGTGCGCCCGTCCCACCGCCCCTGGTCCTGCGCGATCAGATCCGGGCGAGGTCGGCCGCGCCGGAGATGCCGGCGGCGGAGCCCATGGAGGCGAGCACGACCTCGGCCCGCGGCCGGTGCACGCCGCCGGTGAGGTACCTGCCGAAGGCCTCGGCGACCGGGTCGAGCAGCAGTGCGCCGGAGTCCGAGACGCCGCCGCCGAGCACGAAGACGCCCGGGTCGAACAGCGCGGCGAGGTCAGCCATGCCGCGGCCCAGCCAGTCGGCCAGCTCCGCGTAGCACTCCAGCGCCAGCGGGTCGCCGTCCTCGGCCGCCTCGGTGATGTGGATGCCGCGGATGGTTTCGGCGACGCCGTCGTTGAGCTCCAGCATCCGCTTGCCGGCGATGGGGTCGGCGGCGGCCTTCTCCCGGCCGTAGCGGCGCAGGGCCCGACCGGAGCCGTACTGCTCCCAGCAGCCGTGGCCGCCGCAGCCGCAGAGCAGGCCGTCGGGGACCATGTTGAGGTGGCCGATCTCGCCGGCGACGCCGAAGCGGCCGCGGTGCAGCCGGCCGTCGAGGACGATGCCGCCGCCGATGCCGGTGCCGACGGTGATCAGCACCATGTCCTCGTGCGCGGCTGCGGCGCCGAACCGGAACTCGGCCCAGGCCGCGCAGTTGGCGTCGTTCTCGACCACCGTGGGAAGCCCGGTGAGCTCCTCGATCCGGGTCTTGAGCGGCTCGTTCTCCCACGCGATGTTCGGCGCGAAGATCACCGTGGAGCGGTCCCGGTCGACGAAGCCGGGGGCGCCCACGCCCACACCGCCCACCTCGGGGTGCTGTTCCTTCAACTCCCGGACGGCCTGTGCGATGGCGTCGACCGCCCACTGGGGGTCGGCCGGGGTGGGCACCCGGGTCCTCGCCAGGATCTCGCCGGTCTCGTCGACCACGCCTGCCGCGATCTTCGTCCCGCCGACATCGACGCCGATGGTCAGAGCCATGTGTCCCTCAGCTATTCACTCGTTCCCGCTGAGCGGAACGCTACCCGCTGGGTGGTGCTCCCGTACACACTCCGACCTACATGAATCGAAGACAATTTTCGAGAATTTGCCCGAGGCGCATTCAAAAGTCGTAATGTTCGCCCCGTTGAGTGACATGGACAGAGCTTTCGGTCACCATCGCTGACCAGCAGCTTCAGAAGTTGTCGGACGGTTCGTCGAGGTCGATGTGCTCCGGCTCGGCGTGTCCGGGCGCCGACCAGCGGCGCTCGTGGCCGGCCACCGCGGCCCGGTACGCGGCCAGCAGCTCACCGCCCGCGGCGGCGAGGTGGCCGAACACCTCGGGGTTGTTCTCCCGGACACGGGTGCCGAACTCCTGGGCCTTGCCGCCGACCGCCTCGGCGAACCGCCGCACCTCGTCCACCAGCGGTCCGAGCTCCGGGCCGAACGGGTCGCCGGAGCCGTCCGGCCGCTCGGAACGGTCGGTCTTCTGGTCCGCCATCAGTGGTCCCTCTCGCCGCGGTCGAGCCACCGACGGTACCGGACCGCGCCGACGGGCGGTCCCGGTCACTCCTCGGGCCCGGCCCCGCGCGGCCGGGGCCGCACTACTGCGCCAGGCCGCGGGGCCAGAGCGCCGGGTCGGGCGTGAAGCGCAGCGTGAGCACCCCGTCCGCGAGGCCCGCGCCACTGACGGTGCAGCGGCGCAGCGCGGACGGCAGCGGCAGGATCCGCCGGTAGGCGCCCACGCCGAGCACCAGTTCGTCGCCGCGGCGGACCAGCTCCAGCCCGTCCCGGTCGGCCCCGGGCAGCGGCAGGTGCCAGAGCAGCAGCCCCTCCTCGGCCAGCCGGTCCTCGATCCGGGGCTGCGGCGCAGGGGCCGGCGGCCGGCCGGCGGAGGGCGGCCCACCGGCGGGGTAGAGCTGGGCGGCGACGTCCTCCAGGGCCACCTCCGGCCGGCGGCAGGTCAGCAGCGGGACGCCGTCCAGTTCGACGGCCAGCTCGGCGAGGCGGTCGCGCTCGCGGGCGGCCAGCTCGGCCAGCCACGGGTCGGGGGAGGCGACGGCGTCCGCGGGCAGCGCGCGGTGGGCGACCACGGCGTCCAGCCGGTGCCCGTACAGCGCCAGGCCGGCCCGGATCCGGCGGAGCTCCTCGGGGCGGTGGGTCTCGGCGTCGACGGCCAGCCGGACGGTGGTGCCGGGGGCCTCGACCACCGCGCGGGCCTCGGCGAGCGCGGCCTGGGCGGTGGCGCGCGCCTCGAACAGCCAGTCCGCGGGCATCGGGACGCCGGCGACGGCGGCCAGCAGCGGGCGCAGCGCCCGGGCGGCCTGGCGCTGCTCGGGCAGCAGCCGCGACAGGTAGCGGTCCAGTTGCTCGGGCAGGGCGAGCGCGGCGATCAGTTCGGCGGGGGCGGGGCCGGCCACCACCACGACCTCGGCGTCGGCGGAGCGCAGGTGCCGCAGCAGGGCGAGCGGCCGGGTGCCGGGGAGCGGGGTGAGCTCCTCCGGGTCGAGCGGTTCCGCGCCGATCAGGGCGAGCGCGGGGGCGAGCCGGCCGCCGAGCGCCCCGAGGGCGTCGCGGAAGGTGCTCTGCTCGTCGATCCGGGCCACGTCGAGGCGCTCGGCGTACCGGGCGGGCTCGCCCGCGAGGCGGGTTCCGAGCAGGACGTCCAGGGTGCGGTGCGGGTCGTCGGCGGCGAGCAGCAGGGTGCGGTGGCCCGCGGCGGCGCTGTGCAGGGCGGTGGCGGCGGCGACGGTGGCGACCGCGCTCTCGGCGCCGCTGACCAGGATCGTGCGGGGTGCCACGGGGTCTCTCCGCTCAGCCTTCGGGGGTGCGACCGGCATCCGGGACGGGCCCGGCCCCGGGGTGGGGACCGGCCTCGGGGACGGGACCGCTCAGCCTTCGACGCGCTTCTTCAGGCCGGCGAGCGCCCGGTCGATGATGACCTTCTCCGCCTTGCGCTTGATCATCCCGAGCATCGGGATCTTCACGTCGACGGCCAGCTGGTAGGTGACCTCGGTGCTGCCGTTCTTGAGCGGGGCCAGCGCGTAGGAGCCGTCCAGGGCGCGCAGCATCTGGCTCTTGACCAGCGTCCAGGAGACCTCGCGGTCGTCGTCCCAGGTGTAGGCGAGCACGTGCTCGTCGCGGATCGCCCCGGCGTCCAGCAGCAGCCGCACCTCGGCCGCGCGCCCGCCGTCGACGGTGGACAGCACCTCGATCTCCTTGACCTCCCCGGTCCAGGCCGGGTACGCGGCGAAGTCCGCGATCACGGCCATCACCTCGGCCGGGGTGGCGTCGATGATGATGCTCGACCTGGTGTGCTCCGCCATGACGGCCCTCCGCGTCTCTTCAGCTGTGCGCCCAGGGCAGGCTATCGCGATCCGGCGGGCGCCCGGCCCGCCGCCCCTGCGGCGCCGGCCGCGGGGGCCGGTCGGTGCCCCCACTACCCGTGGGTCACCCCGGGCCTGCCGTAAGGTGCCGGTGGGACCGGCCCTGACCTGGCCTGTCGGAGACGGCGGGTGTGACGATCGGAACACCGGGGGCGACCCCCCTGGCCCAAACGACCTACCGGGCAGTAACGTCCTGCCGTCCCGCAGCGTCGCAGACGAGGAGCAGTCTTGCTCGAGTTCAGCCTTCCGGCCCGCTACCAGGTACCGAGCGGCGGCAACCTCGCCGACCTCGTCCACCAGAACGCCGAGCTGCACCCGGACGTGGCCGTCCTCGGGCGCAAGGTGGACGGCCAGTGGCAGGACGTCACCGCCGTCCAGTTCCTGGCCGAGGTCCACGCGGCCGCGAAGGGGCTGATCGCCGCCGGCATCGGGCCCGGCGACCGGGTCGGCGTGCTCTCCCGCACCCGGTACGAGTGGACGCTGCTGGACTTCGCGATCTGGTGCGCCGGCGCGGTCACCGTCCCCGTGTACGAGACCTCCTCCGCCGAGCAGGTGCGCTGGATCCTGGGCGACTCCGGCGCCGTGGCCGTCGTCACCGAGACCGACGCGCACGCCGCCGTGGTGGCCGGCCTGCGCGAGGAGCTGCCGGAGCTGGCGCACACCTGGCAGATCGAGGCCGGCGCGCTGGCCGCGCTGGCGCAGGCCGGCGCCGGGGTCACCGACGCCACGCTGGCCGAGCGGCGCTCGCTGGCGTCGGAGGACTCGCTCGCCACCATCGTGTACACCTCGGGCACCACCGGCCGCCCGAAGGGCTGTCAGCTGACACACGGGAACTTCATCTCCGAGCTGGGCAACGTGACCGAACGCCTGGAACCGCTGTTCCGCACCGGCGAGGGCTCCACCCTGCTCTTCCTGCCGCTGGCCCACGTGCTCGGCCGGATCGCCGAGATCGCCGCCGCGATCGCCCCCATCAAGCTCGGCCACGTCTCCGACATCAAGAACGTCACGGCCGAGCTCGGCTCGTTCCGGCCGACCCTGATCCTGGGCGTGCCGAGAGTGTTCGAGAAGGTCTTCAACACCGCGCGGGCCAAGGCCCAGGCGGACGGCAAGGGCGCGATCTTCGACAGGGCCGCCGACACCGCCATCGCCTACAGCCGGGCGCTGGACGCCGGGCGGATCCCGCTGATGCTGCGGATCAAGCACGCGGTCTTCGACAAGCTGGTCTACAGCAAGCTGCGCGCGGCGCTGGGCGGCCGCTGCACCCACGCGATCTCCGGTGGCGCACCGCTCGGCGAGCGGCTCGGGCACTTCTACCGCGGCATCGGCTTCACCGTGCTGGAGGGCTACGGCCTGACCGAGACCTGCGCGGCGATCGCCTTCAACCCGCACGACAAGCCGAAGATCGGCACGGTCGGCCAGCCGGTGCCCGGCTCCGCCGTGAAGATCGCCGAGGACGGCGAGGTGCTGCTCAAGGGCCCGCAGGTCTTCACCGGCTACTGGAACAACCCGACGGCCTCCGCCGAGGCGCTGCAGGACGGCTGGTTCGCCAGCGGCGACATCGGCACCCTGGACGACGAGGGCTACCTGACCATCACCGGCCGGAAGAAGGAGATCATCGTCACGGCCGGCGGCAAGAACGTCGCCCCCGCCGTGATCGAGGACCGGATCCGGGCCCACGCCCTGGTCGGCGAGGTGATGGTGGTCGGCGACCGCCGGCCCTTCATCGCCTGCCTGCTCACCGTCGACCCCGAGTTCTTCCCCCAGTGGAAGGAGCTCAACGGCAAGCCCGCCGCGGCCACCCTGGCCGACCTGCGCGAGGACGCCGACCTGCTGGCCGCCCTGCAGGCCGCGGTCGACGAGGGCAACCTGGCCGTCTCGGCCGCCGAGGCGGTCAAGAAGTTCCGCCTGCTGGACACCGTCTTCTCCGAGGAGAGCGGCCACCTGACGCCCTCGCTGAAGCTCAAGCGCAACGTCGTCCTCAAGGACTTCGCGGGCGAGGTCGAGGCGATCTACCGGCGCTGACCCGGGCCGGCCCCGGCACGCCGACGGCCCGTGCGCTCCACCCGGAGCGCCCGGGCCGTCCCGCGTCCGCGGGGTCCCGCGGGGTCCCGCGCCCGGCGGCTCAGCCGGCCAGCAGCGAGGTGAGCCGCCCGGCCAGCAGGTCCCAGCGCCAGGAGCGCTCGACCCAGCGGCGTCCGGCCTCGCCCATCCGGCGCCGCAGCGCCTCGTCCTGGAGCAGCCGGACGATCCGCTCGGCCGTCACCTCGGCGGAGCGGCCCGGGACGACGTACCCGGTCTCGCCCTCCAGCACCGCGTCCGGCGCGCCGCCCGAGTCGCCGGCGACCACCGGCAGGCCGGTCGCCGAGGCCTCCAGGTAGACGATGCCGAGGCCCTCCACGTCGAGGCCGCCGCGCCTGGTCCGGCAGGGCATCGCGAACACGTCGCCCGCGCCGTAGTGGGCCGGCAGTTCCTCCCAGGGCACCGCGCCGGTGAGGCGCACCGAGGCCCGTACCCCGGTGGCGTCCGCGAGCCTCTCCAGCTCCCCCCGGTACGGGCCGCCGCCGACGATCAGCAGCACCGCGTCCGGGACCTCCGCCAGGATCCGCGGCATGGCGGTGATCAGGGTGTCCTGTCCCTTGCGCGGCACCAGGCGGGAGACGCAGACCACCACCGGGCGGTCGGTCAGGCCGAGCCGCTCGCGGATCGCGGCCCCGCCGGAGTCCGGCCGGAAGGTCCCCTCGTCGACGCCCGGCGGCAGCTGCACCATCCGGCCGGCCGCCTGCGGGCCGACCGCGGCGGCGATCCGGGAGCGGGTGTACTCGCCGAGGTAGGTGAGGGTGTCGGTGCCCGCCCCGATCCGGCGCAGCAGCTGCCGGGAGCCGGGCAGCTGGGCCCAGGCGGCCTCGTGCCCGTGGGTCATGCCGAGCAGCCGGTCCGCGCCGGCCCGGCGCAGCGCCGGGGCCATCAGGCCGAGCGGCGCGGCCGCGCCGAACCACACCGAGCTGCAGCCCTCGGCCCGGAGGATCTCCGCGGCCCGCCGGGTCACCCGCGGGGTGGGGACCATCATCCGCGTCCGGTCGCGGATCACCGGGAAGGGCTGTTCCGCGTCGAACTTCGCCACCTCGCCGCCGTCCCGCCAGGTCGAGGCGTAGACCACAATGCTGCCCGCCGGCTGGCGGACGGCCATATTGTGGACGAAGGCCTGGATGCCGCCGGGCCGGGGCGGGAAGTCGTTGGTGACGATCAGGGTCTTGTGCATTGCCACGGCTCGCTCGGTCGGGGGGTGCTCGGTGTACCGCTCACTGATCCGTACCATAGGTCAACACCCCGGCGCGTCGGGAACGAAGCATGCCCGCGCAACCGTTTTCGCTCGGGGTCGGTCCTAGCAGGTGGACCCGGGGGTAGCAGGCAGAGCGCACCGCGGTGCGAGACGCTTCCGGGCGTCCGTCCCGTGGTGTCCGCCTGTGACGTGTGTGACGAACGAAGGAGAGTCGTGGAGTTGGCCCCGGTCGGCAGAGCCGAGCGCAGCGCCGGCAGCACCGCGCTGCCCCCTTCGACTCCCACCCCGGCCGGCGGGGCCCTGTGGGGCCTGGGTGCCGGCTGGATCGCCACCCGGGTACTGATCGTGCTGATGGTCCTCGGCATCCTGCGGATCTCGAACGCCGACGTCAGCACCGACGTCTCGGTGATCTACCACGGGTGGTTCGAGGTCCTGCGCACCGGCACCTTCCCGCTCGACGACGTCACCTGGCAGTACCCGCCCGGCGCGGCCCTGGTGATCATGCTTCCCGGGGTGCTGCCCTGGTCCTACCTGGTCTCGTTCTTCGTGCTGTGCGGGCTGTTCGACCTGCTGACCATGGGCCTGCTGATGCGGGTCGGCGCCCGCCGCGGCCGCAGCTTCACCGGGGCCTGGATGTGGGTGGTCGGCGTCCCGCTGCTCGGTCCGACGGTCTACTGCCGGTACGACATCATCGTGACCGCGATCACGGTGGTCGGGCTGCTGGCCGTGGCGCGCAAGCCGGCGCTCGGCGGCCTGCTGCTCGGCCTGGGCGCCCTGATCAAGGTCTGGCCGGTGCTGGCCCTGACCGGCACCCCGCGCGGGCGCCGGACCAGGCGGTCCTGGACGGCCGCCGTGGCCACCGCCGCAGCGCTCGGCTTCCTGCTGACGGCCGGCATGAACGGCGCGTTCGACTTCCTGAAGTTCCAGAAGGAGCGCGGGATCGAGATCGAGTCGCTGGGCGCCCTGCCGCTGCACTTCGCCCGGCTGTTCGGCGGCTGGGACGGCCAGGTCACCATGAACTACGGCGCCCAGGAGATGCTCGGCCCCTGGGTGCCGGTGATCGCCAAGCTGTCGCTGGCGGGCACCGCGATCGGCTTCGGCTGGCTGCTGGTCTGGCGGCTGCGGGCCACCCGGTGGCAGGCCGCGACCCCGTTCGACGCGGCGCTGGCCGCGCTGCTGGTGTTCACCGTGACCAGCCGGGTGATCAGCCCGCAGTACATGATCTGGCTGATCGGCCTGGCCGCGGTCTGCCTGACCGTCCGGGGCACCAGCCAGAAGCCGGTGGCCGTGCTGATCCTGGTCGCCGCGGTGCTGACCACCCTGGAGTTCCCGCTGCTCTTCGGGCAGGTGCAGCGCAGCCAGGCGCTCGGCGTCGCCGTGATCAGTGCGCGGAACCTGACCCTGCTGGCGGCCACCCTGATCTCCTGCCGCCGCCTGTGGCGCTCCACCCGGCGGATCGAGCCGGCCACCACCGTGGTGCTGCCGGCCGCCGACCCCACCCCGGTCGGGTACCCGGTCCGGCCCGGCATCGCGTACGAGCAGGCCCTGCTGGACGGGCTGGACCAGCCGGTCGGCCGCGGCACCGCGTCCTGAGCCGGCCGGCGGGCCGCTGAAACTTGCTGCAAGCCCTTGCAGCGCATGCTCTCCCCCTGGCACGATCGGGAGCCGTCCGGCCCCGCCGCCCACCCCTGGGGGATGCCTCATGTCCGAGTACGACGTCCTGGTCGTCGGCGGTGCCGGCGTGGACACCATCGTCCGGGTGGACCGGCTGGAGCTGCCGGACGCCGACTCGGTGCAGGTCCCCCCGGTCCACGACTACGTCGGCCACACCGGCAGCGGGGTGGCCCTGGGCTGCCACGCGCTGGGCCTGCGGACCAAGTTCATCGACTTCCTCGGCGACGATCCGCAGGGCGCCCAGGTGCTGGCGGCGTACGGCCGGCACGGCCTGGACTTCAGCCACCTGGTCTCCCCCGCCGGCACCCCGCGCGGGGTCAACCTGGTCGACGCCGCCGGCCGGCGGCTGTCCTTCTACGACGGCCGCCACCCCGCCGGGCTGCGGCTCCCCCGGGAGTTCTGGCTGCCGTTCCTGGAGCGGGCCGCCCACGTGCACCTGTCGATCACCGGCGTCAACCGCGACCTCTACCCGGACATCCACCGCCTGGGCCTGAGCTGCTCCACCGACCTGCACGCCTGGGACGGCGCCGACGAGCACCACCGCCACTACGCCCTCAACTCCGACCTGGTCTTCCTGTCCACGGCCGGCTGCCGGGGACGGCACGAGGAGGTCATGCGCGCGGTGCTGGCCGACGGCCGGGCCCAGCTGGTGGTCGCCACCGCCGGTGAGCACGGCAGCTACCTGCTCACCCGGGGACGGGACGAGGTCCGGCACTTCCCGGTGGCCGACCCGGGGCTGCCGATCGTGGACAGCAACGGCGCGGGCGACGCCTTCGTCACCGGCTTCCTCCGCGCCCGACTGGCGGGCCACCCGCCGGAGGCCTGCATGCGGGCCGGAGCGGTGGCCGGGGCGTACGCCTGCACCGGCGCCGGCACCCACACCTCGCTGATCGACCGGGAACGGCTCACGGCCGCCCTGCCCGGGATGTTCCAGCTCCCGGGCCGGACCTCGGACGGGGCCTGACCTCGGACGGGCCTAACCCAGGAAGGCCGCCTCGCTCCTCCAGCGCGCGGTGAACTCCGCCGCGCCCACCCCGAGCCGCCCGCGCAGCAGCCGGTCCAGCACCGCGTCCGCGCTCTCCCCCGCGACGGGCCGGCCGGAGGTGCCGAAGTCCCGGTAGAGGCCGACCAGCTGCCGCTCCCCGTAGTCGTGGGCGATCACGTGGCAGGCGAGCCAGGAGAGCTCGTACGCCTGGCCGATCCGGTCGGCGCCGGCCGTGAAGTCGGCGTCGGAGGGCAGCGCCGCGGGCAGCCGGCCGGCCGTCACCTCCTGGGTCAGCGCCGGGGCGATCTGCCGGGGGGTGCGCCCGGAGCCGAGGTACGCGGTGTGGTCGGCGACGCCCTCGGAGAGCCACATCGGGGTCCAGGCGTGGGTGTCGGCCCGGGTCGCGACGTGGGTGGCCTCGTGGGTGATGACGACCCGCCGGCCCAGCTCGCTGAGGCCCCGGTACGCCTCCGGGTTGACCGCGATCCGGTCCGCCGGGGTGTGCTCGGGGGCGCCGCCGGCGGCGACCGTGACGGCCGCGATGCCCTGGTAGGGCTCCGGCCGGACGTCCAGCAGTGAGGCGAACTCCAGTTCGGTGGCGGGGAGTTGGAGCAGCAGCCGACCCGGCCAGGCGTCCCCCCAGACGGACTGGACGGCCGGCACCGCCTGGTCCGCGCGGGCGGCCAGCCCCGCCAGGTCCTGGTCCGCCCCCAGCCCGAGCACCAGGCAGCGGCTGCCGCGCACGGCCTTGACCGGGCCGAGGTCCCACAGCGCCGGGGCCCCGACCGGCTCGTCCGAGACCAGTCGCCAGCCCTCGGCCAGCCGGACCAGCTCCAGCCGCCGGTTCAGCACCGCAGGGTAGCGGTCGAGGTCGGCCAGCCGGTGGCCGAGCTCGGCCGCGACGGAGATCCGGTCGGCGCCGGGCGGCGGCTCGGTGAAGGAGGTCAGCCGGTAGGAGAGCTCGGCCAGCGGCACCTGGGCCATCCGGTCCAGCAGCCCCTGCTGGACCGGCCGGGCCGCCGGCGCGGTGCCCGCCGCCAGCGCCGCGCCGTCCCGCCCGAGCAGGGCGGCGGCCCGGGCCGCGAGCAGTTCCTCCACCACCGGCCGCAGCGGGGCCGCGACGGGGGGCCCGGCAGCGGCGGGCCGGCCCGGCGGGCGCAGCAACGGCAGCGAGAGCTGGGCCGCCCCGGCCCCCGCGAGCAGCAGGGCGGCGCGCCGGGACAGCACGGGACGACCCGCCCCCGGCTCGGGGGGCAGGTTCGTCACCAGCCGCTCCAGCTCTCCGCTCAGACCCGCACCACCCCGGCGACGGGCATCGCGTTGACGCTCTCGTAGCGGACCTGGGCGCCCGGGTACGGCGCGTGCACCACCACACCGCCGCCGGCGTACATGCCGACGTGGTGCATGTCCTTGTAGAAGATCACCAGGTCTCCGGGCCGTGCGTCGGCGAGGCTGATCCGCTGCCCCGCGTGGGCCTGGGCCTGCGAGGTCCGCGGCAGGGTCACTCCGGCCTGCCGCCAGCTCCAGTACATCAGACCCGAACAGTCGAACGTACGGGGGCCGGTCGATCCGTAGACGTACGGCGAGCCGATCTTGCTGACGGCGGCGGCCAGCGCCGCGGCGGCCCGGTCGGAGGAGGGTGGCAGGCTACCGAGGTCCAGCCGGTCGGTGCCCCGGGTGGCGCGCTGCTCGGCGGCCCGGGCGTCGTCGGCGACCATCCGGGCCCGCTCGGCCGCGCCCAGGCCGCTCAGCAGCCGCTGGGCCTTGAGCAGCCGCTGCCGGATCTCGGACTTACTCTCGGCCAGCGAGCGGCGCACCTCCTCCAGCTCGGCCAGCTTGGCGGTCGCCTCGGCGCGGCGCTGGTCCAGCCGGCGCTGGCGGTCCAGCACCTGGCGCAGGGTGTCGTTCTGCCGGTCGGTGGCCTGGCCGAGCGCGCGGGCCCGGGCCAGGTAGCCGTCGGGGTCGGAGTCCAGCATCAGCTGCACACCCGGGCCCATCCCGCCCGAGCGGTACTGGGCGCCGGCCAGCGCGCCGAGGTCCTGGCGCAGCCGGTTGAGCTCCTCCTGGCCGCCCGCGATCTGGCTCTGCAGCGCGGCGGCCTCGGTCTGCAGGCGCCGCTGGTCCTCCTGGGCCGCGTTGTACCTCTCCGAGGCCTGCTCGGCCTCGTCGTAGAGCTGGTCGACCTGGGCCTTGACGTCGTTCTTGGCCACCGGCTCGGCCGGCTGGCCGGGGAGGGCCTGGGCGCTGCCCGCGACCGTCACTCCCAGCGCGGTGGTGGCCGCGGCCGTGACGGCCAGGGCGCGGGCGATCCGCCGGACGCCTGGCAGTGGGGGACGGCGGTGCACGGTCATGCTTCGGCGACTCCGTTCCTGCGGGCCGGGCCACCGCCGCCGCCCGGGGGTGGGCGGCCGTCCGTGCGGAGGTCCGGGGGCAGACGTTAGCGAGTCAGGCCGAGCTAGTCCAAACCCCTCCAGCAGCGAATATTTGACCACTAATCGGACACCTGGCCCACCGCTCGGTCCCGCCGCAGGCCGGCGGCCGTGACGCCACCGGCCCGGCACTCACGGGGAGTGCCGGGCCGGTGGACGTGGACGGGGACGCGACGGCGTCAGGGCCGCACGATCGCGTTGATCGGCGCCATGGTGGCGGTCTCGTAGCGGACCACGGAGCCGGTGTGCGGGGCGTGGATGACCTGGCCGTTGCCGACGTACATCGCGACGTGGCTGGCGTCGCTCCGGTAGATGATCAGGTCGCCGGGCTGGGCGTTGGCGATGTTGGTGCCGACGTTGGTGCCGGCGCCGCGCTGGTCCTGCGAGGTCCGCGGCAGGGACACGCCGGCCTGCGCGTAGGCCCACTTCATGAGGCCGGAGCAGTCGAAGCTGCTCGGACCGGCCGCGCCGTAGGAGTACGGGCTGCCCAGCTTGGACTGGGCGGCGGCGATCGCGGCGGCGGCGTGCGAACCGGCCGGCACGTTGACGGCGATGTCCGTACGGGCCGAGTCGCGGGAGGCCCGCTCGGGGGCCGGGGCGGCGGTCGCCTTGGCCTTGGCCTCGGCGGCGGCCTTGGCCTCGGCAGCGGCGAGCTCGTCACGCTCCTGCTGGGTGAGCGTCTCCAGAAGGGCGGTCGCCTTGGCGATCTTCGCCTGGACCTCCTCCTTGTCGGCCTTCAGCCGCTTGGCGGTGGTGTCCAGCTCGGCGAGCTTCTGCTCGGCCTCGTGCTTCTGCTGGTCGAGCTTGCCCTGCTCGTCCTTGAAGGCCTTCAGCACGTCGGCCTGCGAGCTGCCGACCTGGTTCATCGCGCCGGCCTGGTTGAGGAAGGAGTCCGGGCTGGCGGAGAGCATCAGCTGCACGGTCTGCGGGATCCCACCGGTGCGGTACTGCTCGGCGGCGATCTCCCCCAGGCTGCCCTGAATGGTGCTCACCTGCGCCTGCTGGCGGGCGACCTGGTCCTGCATCTGGGAGACCTGCTTCTGCAGGTTCTGCTCCTTCTCGACCGCGGCGTTGTACTCCTCGGTCTTGGACTCGGCCTCCTCGTTGAGGGCGTCGACCTGGGCCTTGACCTGGTCCTTGGTCGGAGCCGGGTCGGCGTGCGCACCGGACTGCGAGGAGAGCGCCACGGCGGTGGCGGCGGCGGCCGTCAGGATGGAGACGCGGGCCCGGCCTGCGGGCTTGGGACGACGATGGGACGCCACGAAGGCGGACTCCTTCTTCCTCACACCGCCTACCGGGTGAGCTGACGGGTTCGGGCCGGAAGACAAGCCCTACAACGCCTCACCGACTGCCCGTCAGGCGCGCGGACCAACTCCGCGCGCCGCCCCTGCGGTCGACCTGGCGCCGATTCACCCCGAGGAACGTGGTTCCCCGGCTCCGATGCACAGCACCCCCTCAGGGGCTCCCCCACAGGCAGTCAGACTGCCCGGCTGCTTCTCGGACTCGGCGGTGACCACCGTTGCCACCCGGGCTGGGTGGACGACTGCGCGGCGGTCCGTGACATGACCCTAGTAACCCATCCGTGATCCGTTCAAATCCTTGTCGGAAAAAAGTCGGAATCATTGCCATGTTTGATTCCGATTACGACCGACAGTGACAGAACACCTACCCAGGGCTGATAAATACTCAGCATATGGTCGCACAATGAAACGCCCGGCGTGTCGGAGATCACAGCGGGATCTCGACCCGTCCGGGCGTGTCATGGAGCGTCAACTAGCCCCTCAAGAGGGCAAATGTCCGAAATGGGACTGCAGGGTCGGGGTGTCGATCCCGTCCCGGAGCGACCGGTCTCAGACCCGTCGGATGGTCTTGATCGGCATGGCGTCGGCCTTCATCACCTTCACCACGTCACCGGTGCGCGGGGCGTGCACCACCAGGCCGTTGCCGATGTACATCGCCACGTGGTGGGCGTCGCTGTGGTAGATCACCAGGTCGCCCGGCTGGGCGTTGGCGATGTTGGTGCCGACGTTGGTGCCGACGGTCGCCTGGCTCTGCGAGGTGCGCGGCAGCGAGACGCCGGCCTTCGCGTACGCCCAGACCATCAGACCCGAGCAGTCGAAGGTGCTCGCGCCGGTGGCGCCCCAGACGTAGGCCGAACCGCGCTTGCCCATGGCGGCGTCCACCGCGACACCGGCGTAGCCGCCGGGGGCCGGGAGGTTGGCCAGGTCGAAGCGGTCGTCGCTGCGCGAGGCCCGGTCGCCCATCACGGCGGCCCGGTCGGCCGCGCTGAGCTGGCCCAGCAGCTTCTGCGCGTCCTTGAGCTTGTTCTGGACCTCGGTCTTGGCGTCGTTCAGCGTCTGGGTGCTGCGGTCCAGCTCGGCGAGGACGGCCGCGGCCTCCTGCTTCTGCTGGTCCAGCCGGCGCTGCTGGTCCTTCAGCGACTTCAGGGTGTCCGCCTGGGTGCTGGCGGCCTGCTCGAAGCTGGACGCCTGGGCCAGGTAGCCGTCCGGGTTGGTGGAGAGCATCAGCTGCATCGACGGGTCGATGCCGCCGGAGCGGTACTCCTGGCCGGCCACGGCGGCCAGCCCGGACGCCAGCTCGGTCATCTGTCCCTGGCCGCGGGCGACCTGGTCCTGGAGCTGGTCGGCCTGCTTGCGCAGCTGGTCCGACCGCTCCTTGGCGCCGTTGTACTTCTCGGCCGCCTGCTCCTGCTCCTCCAGCAGCTTGTCGACCTGCGCCTTGACCTCGTCCTTGTTCGGCTTGGCCGGTGCCGCGTGGGCGCTGACCTGCGCGGAAAGGGCGACCGCGGTCGCTGCGGCAGCGGTCAGCACGGTCACTCGTGCGCGGCTGGGCTGCTTAGGACGGCGGTGGGAGGCCAAGGGGGTTGCTCCTTCTTCCTGCTGGACTCACCCGAACGAGGGAAAGTCCGGAATATAGGTTTGACGCCAGACCCTAGTGAAGATCATGCTCCGGCGCCACTCCCCTACTGGAACGAACTTCCTTCCCGCCACGGGATTTCACCCCACCGACACAACCCGGTCAACGGGGGCTGACGCGAGGTCACCGGAATCAGGCCCGGGCCAGGCGGTTGAGCAGCAGGATCGACGCCACCGGACGCGCCCCGGCCTGACGGACGCCGTCCGCGACCTCCCGGTCGGTGGACACCACCACCACCGGGCGCCCCTGCGGCTCCGCGCGCACCAGACGCCGGATCAGCTCGTCCGCCGTCTCCCCGGTCCGGCTGAACCGCACCCGCACACCGCGCGGCGGCGCCATCATCACCGGGACGTCCAGGTCCTGCCCGTCGAAGACGCAGGTCACCTCGGCCTGCGTCCGCTGCGCCAGCATCGCCAGCCCGCCGAGCAGCCGCAGCCGCTGCTGCTCCAACGGCAGCGTCGGGTAGCCGGACTTGGTCACGTTGTACCCGTCCACCACCAGATGGACCTGCGGGATCGCCAGCAGCTGGTCCAGCAGTGCCGGGTCATCCTCCGCGAGGCCGCGCCGGGCCACGTCGTTCGGCGAGGCCGACACCGGGACGACCGCGTCCACCAGGTCCGCCGGGCGCAGCTGGGCGACCGGCAGCGCCAGCTCCCGCTGAAGGCCCTGCGCGGAGTGCAGCACGGTGTCCAGCAGCAGCCGCAGCCGCATGTCCTCCACGGTGCGGCCCTCGCGCGCCGACCGGCGGCCGGCCTCGACCGCCGTCTCCAGCTCGGTGATCCGGTGCTTCAGCCGCCGGGCCTCGCTCTCGGCGGCGCTGCGCTCGGCCGCCCCCGCCGCCCGCAGGGTCTCCAGCTCGCCCTGCAGCTTGCGGCTCTCGGCCTGGGCCCGCCGGGTGTCGCTCTCCAGGGTGCGGACGCGCTTGCGCAGCGACTCGGCCTCCTTGCGGACGCCCTCCGACTCGGCCCGCTGCCGGTCCAGGTCGGCCCGGGCGGTGGCCCGTACCTCGGCCAGTTCCTCCTGGAGCTTCTCCACCTGCCGGGCCGCCTCGGCCGCGGCACCCTCCGCACCGGCGCGCTCGACCTCCTCGCCGGCCTCCACGACCACCCGCGTCCAGCCCGCCGTGCGCAGCAGGTAGGCGCCGGCGGCGACGTCCATCGGGTCGGCGGCCCCGGGCACGGTGCCCGACTCCAGGGCGGTCACCAGGTCCGGCTGGCCGAGCCGCAGGCGGTCGGCTATCCGCAGCCGGAAGACCGGGTCGGCCTCCAGCGCGGCGGCCAGCGCCGTGCCCGCGTACTTGGCGCGGCGGGCGGGGGTGAACTTGGCGTACTGGCGCAGCGAGGCGGGCAGGTCTGCGGCCGGGATGCCGCCCAGCGCGTCGGCCGCCAGCCCGACCACGCGGCGGCGGACGCCCTCGGGCAGCGGACGGTCCAGGTGCTCGGGTGCCGGCGCGGGTCCGCCGTCGCCGTCGGGAGCCGCGCCCTCGTCGGGCGCCGCCCGGTCGGCCTCGGTCGCGGGGACGGTCTCGTCCGTGCCGGGGAGCACCGGCCCCGCAGCGGGCTGCTGCCCCTGCGGCTCGGCGGGCCCCCTCGCTGCGTCCACCACGTCCTCGGCTCCGATCCTGGTCCGGCGGGGTCCGTACGGCCGTCTGCCGCCGCCCCGGAACTCACCGCTCTCTGCAATTGTCCCGTCTACCGTGCCCCACCGACAGCACGCCACACATCCGTGCCGGACGCGCCGGGCCGGCGCCCCGCGGGGATCCGACCCGGAGGCCGGCCGACCGCGGGGCCGTCCGGGTCAGGCGCCGGGCGCTTCCCCGGCGCTCTCGGGACCGTCCTCGTCGGCGCCCGGACGGGCCACCAGCTCGACCTGGTCGACGGCGTTGCACCAGCGGCAGCGCACCGACTCCAGGGTCTCGCTGAGCACCTCGGTCTCCTCCACCTTGGACTCGCCGGCCAGGTCGAAGTGCAGGTACTCGACCACACGGGCGGTACGGGTCACGTCGAAGCGGGTGAGGTTGCCGCACAGCGTGCAGCGCCAGCGGGTCTCGGCGGTAGGGGCGGCGATGGTCATCGAGGTCCTCTCGGATGGTCCCTGTTCCGGGCCCTCAAGCCTATTGCCTGCACCTCGGCGCACGATCACCGGCCACCGCGAACACCCGTTCACCCACCCGCAGCAACCGCGGTGTCGCCCGCCCGGCCGGGAGGGATGCTCGGGGAATGGCGCTCCCCGTTCTCACCCGGGCCGGCCGTCCGCCCGCCGTCCCGTCCGGGCGGCCGCCGGTGGTCACCCTCACCCTGATCGCATTGAGCGCCCTGGTCCTGCTGTGCGGCCCCAGCTTCGGCCTGAACCCGGTCTACGGCACCGGCGACGCCCGGGTCTGCGCCGAGCAGCGCTACGAGCAGCGCTGGGGCGCGGTCCCGGTCGAGCTGCTGGAGCGGCACCCGCTGACGGCCGACCAGCTGCGCGCGCTCGCCCCCGCGGCGGACGGCTGCGCGCTGCCGCCGAACCCCGGCAAGAGCCCCGTCCTGTCGGTGCTGACCTCGCTGTTCGTCCATGCGGGCTGGTTGCACCTGCTCGGCAACATGTTGTTCCTGTTCGTCTTCGGCCCCGGGGTGGAGGAGCGGCTGGGGCGGATCAGGTTCCTGCTCTGCTACCTGGCGATCGGTTACCTGGCCACCTACGGCTACGCGCTGGCGGAGGCGCACTCCGACGAGTCGGTCCGGGCCCTGGTCGGCGCGTCCGGCGCGATCGCGGGGGTGCTCGGCGCGTACCTGCGGCTCTTCCCGCGGGCCCGGGTCACCACCCTGGTGCCGGTACTCCTCTTCCTCCCGCTGCGCTTCCCGGCCTGGCTGGTCCTGGGCCTGTGGTTCGCCCTGCAGTGGTGGTCGGTGCGGGCCGGCGGCTCGGGGGTGGCGTACCTGGTGCACGTGATCGGCTTCGCGACCGGCTGGCTGATCGCCTGGGCGGGGAGTGCGCGGGGCAGCAGACGGCCCACCTGACGGCCGATACGCTGGGGCCGTCCCCTCACACAGGAGCCCAGCCGTGATCACCGCGATCGTCCTCATCAAGACCAGCGTCGACCGGATCCCCGAGATCGCCGAGGCGATCGCCGCCATCGAGGGCGTCAGCGAGGTCTACTCGGTCACCGGGAGCTACGACCTGGTGGCGATGGTCCGCGTGCGGCAGCACGAGGACCTGGCCGAGGTGATCCCCGGCCAGGTCAACAAGGTGCCGGGGGTCGAGCACACCGAGACCCACATCGCGTTCCGCACCTACTCCCAGCACGACCTGGAGGCCGCGTTCGCCCTCGGCCTGGAGTAGGCCCCCGGGCGGGGCCGGCCGGGGCCTATCCGCGGGCGGGCGACAGCACGTCCGCGACGCAGCGGCCGCCCTCGTTGCGGTAGCTCCAGCGGGCGCCGTCGGTGACCAGTTCGCGGACGGCGCCCAGGAAGCGGTCCAGGTGCTCGTCGGGGGTGCCGGCGCCGAAGCTGACCCGGATCGCGTTCAGGCTGCGCTCGCCGGGGAGCGAGGCCTCCGGCGCACCGCACTCGGACGGCGCCGCCTCCTCCCCGCCGAGCAGGGTCCGCACCAGCGGGTGGGCGCAGAACAGGCCGTCGCGCACGCCGATGCCGTACTCGGCGGAGAGCGCGGCCGAGAAGTGCGAGCTGTTCCAGCCGCGCACCACGAAGGAGAGCACGCCGACCCGCTCCGCGTCGGTGCCGAACAGGCTGAGCACCTTGACCTCGGGGATCCCGGCCAGTCCGGCCTTCAGCCGCTCGATCAGCCGCTGCTCGCGGGCCCGGAGGGCGTCGAAGCCCGCCTCGGTGAGCGCCCGGCAGGCGGAGGCGATGGCGTAGGCGCCGATCACGTTCGGCGAGCCGGCCTCGTGCCGGGACGGCCCCCGGTGCCACTCGACGGCCACCGAGCCGTCCGCCTCGCGGGCCACGGTGCGGCTGGCACCGCCGCCGGCCAGGTACGGCTCCGCCTCGTCCAGCCAGTCGCTGCGGCCGGCCAGCACGCCGGCGCCGAAGGGGGCGTAGAGCTTGTGGCCGGAGAAGGCGATCCAGTCGACGTCCAGCTCGCGGACCGAGACCCGGTGGTGCGGGGCCAGCTGGGCGGCGTCCAGGACGATCCGGGCGCCGTGCCGGTGGGCGGTGGCGGTCAGCTCGGCGACCGGCCAGAGCTCGCCGGTGACGTTGGAGGCACCGGTGACGCACAGCAGCCGCGGCCCGTCGGGGTGCTCGGTCAGCGCGGCGTCCAGGGCGGCGACCGCCTCGGCGTGCGAGCGGGGCGCGCGCAGGTAGTGGACGGTGACGCCCTCTCGACGCCAGGGCAGCAGCGAGGCGTGGTGCTCGGTCTCGAAGGCGAACACCCGGGTACCGGCGGGCACGGCGGCGGCCAGCAGGTTGAGCGAGTCGGTGGTGGCCCGGGTGAAGACCACCTGGTCGCCCTCGCGCAGGTCGAGGAAGTCGGCGACGGTGCGCCGGCTCTGCTCGAACAGGTCGGTGGACAGCTGGGAGAGGTAGCCGGCGCCGCGGTGCACGCTGCCGTAGTACGGGGCGTAGGCGGCGACGTCGTCCCAGACCCGCTGCAGGGCGGGGGCGCTGGCGGCGTAGTCGAGCGCGGCGTAGGTGACCTTCTCCCCGCCGACCAGCGGGACCTGGACGTCGTGGCCGAGGACGGCGAGCGGGGCGCAGAGGTCGGTCGACAGGGTCATGGGGGTGCACTCCTCCTGGGAAAGGACCCCGGGAGTGCGATGCCGGCGGTCCGCGCTTGCCACGCGGACGGATCGCCGAGTGGCCCGGTCCTCACCCAGGGCACCCCGCCACGGACGGAGGGTTGCCGGACAGCAAGCTGGGGCTTGTCGCTGTCACTCATGACCTGGCACGGACTCTAGGTCAGCATCCGGAGAGTGGTCAAACACCGTTCCGGCATTCGGACGCGACGGGGCCCGCCGGGCGGATCGCCCGGCGGGCCCCGCCCGCCGCGGTCAGTCCCGGGCCGTCGCCTCGACCCAGTTCTTGAGGGTCGCCGCGGCCGCGCCGGAGTCGATCGCCGCGGCCGTCCGCTCGATGCCGGCCGCGAGCTGCTCGGCGAGCGGGGCGTCGGTGAGGTCGAGGGCGACCAGCGCGGCGGCGCTGTTGAGCAGCACCGCGTCCCGTACGGGCCCCTGTTCCCCGGCCAGCAGCCGGCGCACCACGCCCGCGTTGTACTCGGGGTCGGCGCCGCGCAGCGCCTCCAGGCCGACCAGGTCGATGCCGACCTCGCGCGGGTCGAAGGAGCTCTCGGTGACCCGGCCGCCGTCGACCAGCCAGATCCGCGAGGTGGTCGAGATGGTCAGCTCGTCCAGGCCGTCGTCACCGCGGAAGACCAGGGCGGTGGAGCCCCGCCGGGCCAGCACGCCGGCGATCAGGCCGGCCAGCCGGGTGTCGAAGCAGCCGATGGCGTGGGCGGTGACCCGGGCCGGGTTGGTCAGCGGGCCCAGGATGTTGAAGGCGGTCGGCACCCCGAGGTCGCGGCGGGCCTGCGCGGCGTGCCGCATGGCGGGGTGGAACTTGGCGGCGAAGCAGAAGGTCAGCCCGGTCTCCTCGGCCACCTCGGCGACCCGCCGGGCGCTCAGGTCCAGCCGGATGCCGAGCCGTTCCAGCACGTCGGAGGAGCCGCTGGCGGAGGAGGCCGCCCGGTTGCCGTGCTTGACCACCTTGGCGCCGGCGGCCGCCGCGACGATCGCGGACATGGTGGAGATGTTGACCGTCTTGGCCCGGTCGCCGCCGGTGCCGACGATGTCCACCGCCGGGCCCGGGATGTGCAGCGGCTCGGCGTGCGCGTACATCGCGTCGACCAGGCCGGAGACCTCCTCGACGGTCTCGCCCTTGGCGCGCAGCGCGACCATGAACCCGGCCACCTGGACCGGGGTGGCCTCACCGGTCATGATCCGGTCCATCGCCCAGGCGGTGTCGGCCTGGGCGAGGTCCTCCCCCTTCAGCAGTGCGGTCAGGACGTCCGGCCAGGTGCGGACCACCTGCGCGGGGTCGTCGCCGCCGTTCGCAGGGTGCACGTTCACCATGGCTGACTCCAGCTCTCATCGGTACATCACCATCGGGTCGGAGCCAGCCTAGCGAGCGGCGCGGGGCACGCGCCGGAATCCAGGGACGGCTTCTCTCCTGCTGAGACGACCGGTCGAACCGGGCCGGTGGGGGCCTACTGGTGCGCCGGGGCCCGCCGGGCGACCCGGGCCCGCAGCAGCGCCGCGGCGGCCTCGGCCAGCGCGACCGGGTCGACCGGGTGCGACACGGCGGCGTCGGCCCGGCTCCAGGCGGCCAGCCAGGAGTCCTGCGGGCGTCCGATCAGCACCAGCACCGGCGGGCAGCCGTAGATCTCGTCCTTCAGCTGCCGGCCGAGGCCGAGCCCGCCGGCCGGGGCGGCCTCGCCGTCCAGCACGCAGAGGTCGACGCCGCCCTTCTCCAGGGCCCGCAGGACGGCGGGAGTGGTCGCGCACTCCAGGTACTCGATCTCCGGGAGGTCGGCGGCGGGCCGGCGGCCCAGCGCCAGGGTGACCTGCTCGCGGATGTTGCGGTCGTCGCTGTAGACGAGAACGGTGAGCGTCTCGTCGGTCCTGTGCGCCATGGGCCCTGCTCCCGGGTGCTCGTCCCCATTAATAGGTGTCGTGCGTGTCGGCTCCGCGCGACCCGGTGTGATCCGGACCACGTTCACCTCGGATGCTACTCCCGCCCACCCCCCGTGGTGAGCCCCTGACGCGATCTCGCTCAAGCCGCCGCGCCCGCCGCTCACCCTCCCGGGCGTAACGGCGTCACCCTCCCCGCCGCAGACCACCCGGACGGCTCTGCCGGTACACCCCCAACGAGCGGCGGGCGCCGGGGGACACGCCGGGCAGACGGGTGGTGGACCCGGTCCGGGCCCCTCGAACAACCGTCAGAAATCGGACAACGCCCAGCCAGCGGCACCCGCGGGCGGCCGGCCCGAGTCCACCGGGGCATACCGCACGCACCGGACACTCCGAGGGAGACCCCCCGACGTGAAGACGGAATAAGGGACCGACATAATGTCCGTCGTGGCGACAGCAACAGCAACAGAAACCGGACACGCGCACGGAGCGGTCAACAGGCCGAACCTGGTCAGCGTCGGAACCATTGTCTGGCTGAGCTCGGAGCTGATGTTCTTCGCGGCCCTGTTCGCGATGTACTTCACGCTCCGCTCGGTCAAGGGCGCAGAGTTCTGGACCGAGAAGGCGAGCGCGCTCAACGTGCCGTTCTCCTCGGTGAACACCACGATCCTGGTGCTCTCCTCCCTCACCTGCCAGCTCGGCGTCTTCGCCGCCGAGCGCGGTGATGTGAAGAAGCTCCGGTCGTGGTTCGTCATCACCTTCGTGATGGGCGCGATCTTCATCGGTGGTCAGATCTTCGAGTACACCGAGCTGGTGAAGAAGGACGGCCTCTCGCTGTCCTCCGACGCGTACGGCACGGTGTTCTACCTGACCACCGGCTTCCACGGTCTGCACGTGACGGGTGGTCTGATCGCCTTCCTGCTGGTCCTGGGACGGACGTACGCAGCCAAGCGGTTCACGCACGAGCAGGCCACCGCCGCGATCGTGGTGTCGTACTACTGGCACTTCGTCGACGTCGTGTGGATCGGCCTGTTCGCGACCATCTACCTGATCAAGTAACCAGCTGATCAGGTCGCTGGCCGCCGGCCGGAGACTGCGCCTGCCCCTCGGCTCGCGCCGCACCGACCCGACCGCGCGTCCCCGTGCCCGGCCTGAGCAGCCGAGGCACCCGGACGCAGCCACCAGCCGACCAGATCCTGACACCGGGGTTATTCCGTGAAAAAGCTCTCCGCACGACGGCGCCACCCACTGGCGGCGCTGGTCGTCCTACTTCTCGCCCTGGCGACCACCGGGGGGCTGTACGCCGCATTCGCGCCGGCCGAGAAGGCCCAGGCCGACACCTCCGCGCAGTCCCTGGCCATCGACGAGGGCAAGAAGCTCTTCGCCCTGGGCTGCTCCTCCTGCCACGGCCTCAACGGCGAGGGCAGCTCCGACGGTCCGAGCCTGGTCGGCGTCGGTTCCGCCGCGGTCGACTTCCAGGTCGGTACGGGCCGCATGCCCGCGCAGCAGCCCGGTGCCCAGGTCCCGGCCAAGAAGAACATCTACTCCCAGGCCCAGATCGACCAGCTGGCCGCCTTCGTCGCCTCCCTGGGCCCCGGCCCGGTGACGCCGACCAAGGAGCAGTACACCGCGACCGACGCGGACGCCGTGGCCAAGGGCGGAGAGCTCTTCCGCACCAACTGCGCCCAGTGCCACAACTTCGCCGGCCAGGGCGGCGCCCTGACCAAGGGCAAGTACGCGCCCTCGCTGGAGGGTGTCGACGCGAAGCACATCTACGAGGCCATGCAGACCGGCCCGCAGAACATGCCGTCGTTCCCCGACACCACCATGCCGGAGGAGCAGAAGAAGCAGATCGTGGCGTTCGTGCGCCACACGACCAACGATGAGCCCAACCCGGGCGGCCTGACCCTGGGCAGCCTCGGTCCGGTGACCGAGGGCCTGTTCGGCTGGATCTTCGGTCTCGGCCTTCTCATCGCGGTTGCGATCTGGGTCGCCGCCCACACCACCAAGGCCAAGAAGTCATGAGCCACGACATCTCTGAAGAGAACCTGCCGGAGTCGCACGGCGACTCCCACGGCCACGCGGTCGCCGTCCACGACGACCCCTTCGCCGACCCGGGCCTGCCGGTCCACGAGCCGCGACGCACCGACATCGACGAGCGGGCCGCCAAGCGGGCCGAGCGCCAGGTGTCGCTGATGTTCGTGATCTCGATGCTCGCGACGATCGGCTTCATCGCCTCGTACGTGATCTTCGACATCGACAAGATCGTCTACATCTTCCCGCTCGGTCACGTCAGCGCGCTCAACTTCGCGCTCGGCCTGACCCTGGGTGTGGCGCTCTTCTGCATCGGCGCCGGCGCGGTCCACTGGGCCCGCACGCTGATGTCGGACCACGAGATCCCGGCCGAGCGTCACCCGATCGAGGCCGACGACGAGGTCCGCGCGGACGTCATCGAGCAGTTCAGGACCGGCGCCGCCGAGTCCGGCTTCGGCCGCCGCAAGATGATCCGCAACACCATGATCGGCTCGATGGCCCTGGTGCCGCTGTCCGGCGTCGTGCTGCTGCGCGACCTGGGCCCGATGCCCGAGCAGAAGCTGAACCACACCGGCTGGGAGGTGGCGACCCCCAAGAAGCCGCTCCAGCTGATCAACATGAACACCAACGAGCCGATGAAGCCCGAGGACGTCATCGTCGGCTCGCTGACCTTCGCCAAGCCCGAGGGCCTGGAGGAGGAGGCGGAGGACTTCCAGGTCCAGATCGCCAAGGACGCGCTGATGCTGGTCCGGATCGCTCCGGACGACATCAAGGACAGCGAGTCGCGCGACAAGGGGTTCGAGGGCATCCTCGCCTACTCGAAGATCTGCACCCACGTCGGCTGCCCGATCAGCCTGTACGAGCAGCAGACCCACCACGCGCTCTGCCCCTGCCACCAGTCGACCTTCGACCTGGCGGACGGCGCCCGCGTCATCTTCGGCCCGGCCGGTCACCCGCTCCCGCAGCTGAAGATCACCACTGACGAGCAGGGCTTCCTGGTCGCCACCGGCGACTTCGACGAGCCCGTCGGTCCGAGCTTCTGGGAGCGCAAGCGATGAGCACCACGAGCGGCGCCACCTCCAGCGCCTCGAAGCCGGCCAGCACCCGTGCCAAGCCCGCCAACAAGGCGGAGTCGGTCGCGGACTGGGCGGACGGACGGCTCGGGATCTACACCCTGGCCAAGTCCAACCTGCGCAAGATCTTCCCGGACCACTGGTCCTTCATGCTCGGCGAGATCTGCCTCTACAGCTTCGTCATCATCATCCTCACGGGTGTGTACCTGACGCTGTTCTTCAAGCCGAGCATGGCCGAGGTCGTCTACCACGGTCCGTACACGCCGCTCGAGGGCATCCGGATGTCCGAGGCGTACGCCTCGACCATGAACATCAGCTTCGAGATCCGCGGCGGTCTGCTGATCCGCCAGATCCACCACTGGGCCGCGCTGGTCTTCGTGGCGGCGATGCTCGTGCACATGATGCGCGTCTTCTTCACCGGCGCGTTCCGCAAGCCCCGCGAGATCAACTGGGTCTTCGGCTTCCTGCTGCTCGTGCTCGGCATGTTCGACGGCTTCTTCGGCTACTCGCTCCCCGACGACCTGCTGTCGGGCACCGGCATCCGGTTCATGGAGGGCGCGATCCTGGCGGTGCCGATCGTCGGCACCTACATCCAGATGTTCCTGTTCGGCGGCCAGTTCCCGGGCACCGACATCGTGCCGCGGTTCTTCACCATCCACGTGCTGCTCATCCCGGGCATCATGCTGGGCCTGCTGGTGGCGCACCTGATCCTGGTCTTCTACCACAAGCACACCCAGTGGGCGGGCCCGGGCAAGACCGAGAAGAACGTCGTCGGCATGCCGCTGATGCCGGTCTACATGGCCAAGGCCGGTGGCTTCTTCTTCCTGGTCTTCGGCATCATCTCGGCCATCTCGGCGATCGCCACGATCAACCCGATCTGGGCGTACGGCCCGTACCGTCCGGACCAGGTGTCGACCGACGCCCAGCCCGACTGGTACATGGGCTTCTCCGAGGGCCTGATCCGCGTCATGCCGGGCTGGGAGATCTCGGTCTGGGGCGGCCACACCCTCAACCTGGGCGTGATGATCCCGCTGGCGATCTTCCCGCTGGTCCTGGTCGCGATCGCGGTCTACCCGTTCATCGAGGGCTGGATCACCGGCGACAAGCGCGAGCACCACATCCTGGACCGCCCGCGCAACGCCCCGGTCCGCACCGCGCTCGGCGCCGCCTGGATCAGCCTGTACCTGGTCCTGCTGGTCGGCGGTGGCAACGACCTGTTCGCGACCCACTTCCACCTGTCGCTGAACTCGATCACGTACTTCGTGCGGGTCGGCTTCTTCGTGGTGCCGGTCGTCGTCTTCTTCGTCACCAAGCGCTGGTGCCTCGGCCTCCAGCGCCGCGACAAGGACAAGGTGCTGCACGGCCGCGAGAGCGGCGTCATCAAGCGCCTGCCGCACGGTGAGTTCGTCGAGGTCCACACGCCGCTGGCGGCCAAGGACCTGCACACCCTCACCGCGCACGAGCAGCCCCAGCCGGTCGAGCTCCCCGCGGCGACCGACGAGAACGGCGTCGCCCGCAAGGCCGGCGTCCTGGCCAAGACCCGCGCCAAGCTCTCCGAGGGCTACTACGGCGAGGGCGGCCAGATCGCCAAGCCCACGGTGGAGGAGTTCCGCGAGATCGAGAGCGGCCACGGCCACCACTGATCCCGTCCTGAACGGTCACCACTGATCGCCACCGCACGAGGGCCCCTGCGCAGTCCGCGCAGGGGCCCTCGTCGTACCCGTCCCGCGAGGCACAATGGGTGCCCCACGTACCGTCAGGAGCGCCCGTGCAGCTGTCCGTCGACCACGACTCCCCCGTCCCCCCGTACGAGCAGGTCCGGGCCCGGATCTCGGAGCTCGCCCACAGCGGCGAACTGCCGGTCGGCCTGAAGCTGCCCACCGTCCGGGCGCTGGCCGAGGAGCTCGGCCTGGCGGCGAACACGGTCGCCCGCGCGTACCGGGAGCTGGAGTCGGACGGGGTGGTGGAGACGCACGGGCGGCGCGGCACCCTGATCGCCGCGGTGGGCGACACCGCGCACCGGCTGGCGGCCGCCAAGGCCGCGGAGTACGCCCGGCACGCGCTGCGCCTGGGGGTCAGCCAGCAGGAGGCGCTGGAAGCGGCCCGGGGAGCGCTCGCCGTGGCCTACGGCGAGCGCTCCCCGCAGGGGGCCTGACCGCGCTCCGCCGTCACACCTGGGGCAGCAGGCCGCCCCAGGCCTGTCCCGGGCCGCCGTCGGCGGTGCCGGAGGTGGACACCGGCTTGCCCAGGGCGCTGTGCTTGACCCAGTCCTCCCAGGACACGTTCCAGTCGCCGAAGCCGTTGCCGAACGGCTCCATCGGGTCGCCCAGGCTGTTGACCACCTGGACGATGTCACCCACCCGGGTGTTCTCGAAGAACCAGTGGGCGTTCTCGGTGCTCATGCCGGTACAGCCGTGGCTGACGTTGGCGACGCCCTGCGAGCCGACCGACCAGGGGGCCGCGTGCACGTACTCGCCGCTCCAGGTCACCCGGGTGGCCCACATGACCTGGAGGTCGTAGGACTCCGAGCTGCCGGCGGCTATGCCTATGCTCTCGCCGCTCATCCGCACCTGGGACTCCTGGCCGAGCACCACCTTGACGCCGTTGCGGGTGTCGAAGCCCGGCTTGCCGGTGGTCACCGGCAGCGTCTTGACCAGCTCGCCGTTGCGTTTGAAGGTCATCTCGTGGGTGCCGGCGTCCACCACGGCCTCCACCCGGTCGCCGGTGCGCAGGCTGAGGCTGCTGCGGTCGCCGCCGTAGAGGCCGTCGGCGATCCGGGCGCCGGCGGCGTCGAAGACCAGCTGCACCTTGGCGTTGGCCGGCCAGTAGGTCTGCGGCCGGAAGTGCAGGTTCTGGTCGTCCACCCAGTACCAGGCGCCGGTCGCGGCCGGCTCGGAGCGCACGGACAGGCTCCGCTCGACCTCCTGGCGGCCCGCCGGGTCCTTGACCGGGGCGGAGAGCTTCACGGTGAGCGGCTGGCCGACGCCGTAGACGCCACTGCCGGAGGAGTCCGGTCCCAGCTCGGCGGTGAGCAGGTTCTGCGCCGTCAGGGTGGTGAAGGCGGTGCTGGTCACGCCCCGGCCGCCCTTGCCGTTGTCAGCGGCGATCTGCACGGTGTAGTGCGTGCCGGCCCTGAGCCGGCCGGTGGTCTGCCAGCTGGCCTGGTCGTCGGCCAGCCGGCCGGCCACCTGCTTGCCGTCCGGCCCGGTGACCGTGACGTCGGTCAGCCGGCTGCCCTGCGCCGCGGTGACCGTGTACGGCTTCGAGGGGTCGACGTCGGTGTCGGCCGCGGCGTGCACCAGTGGCGCCGCGTCCACCGTCGAGAAGGTGCTGGTCTCCCTGGTCCCACCTGCCGACGAGCAGGCTGCCACGGGTACCAGCAGCAGTATCGCGGCGGCGGCTGTCCGTCCGTTCGTGTGTCTCCGACTACGGCCCATCGTGGCCTCCGAGCTCTTCGGGACGATTACTCGGAGCGTAGGAAGCACCCGTCCGGACGGCACCCCGGCGCCCGGCCCGTTGGCCCGGCCGGGTGACGGGCCGCCGGGCGCACGAGGACGGGCCGGGCACCCCCGAGGGGTGCCCGGCCCGTGCCGGGAGCGGGAGGAACCTACTGGTTCTGGTTCTCGCCGCGGTAGAACTCGAAGACCCAGCCGTACAGGCCGATCAGGATGATCGGGATCGACCAGTACAGCAGCCACCAGCCGAAGATGACGCCCAGGAAGGCCAGTGCGCCACCGATCGCCAGGGAGAGCGGCTGCCAGCTGTGCGGGGCGAAGAAGCCCACGTCACCGGCGTCGTCGGCGACCTCGGCGTCCGGGTTGTCACCCGGGCCCGCGTCCACCCGCTTGGCCGTGAAGGCCAGGTAGTAGCCGATGAAGGCGCACAGCGAGAAGGCCAGGAACAGCGCGGTGGTACCGGCCGGCTCCTTCGACCAGAGGCCGTAGGTGATGGCCATCGCCAGGATGAAGACGGCGAAGCCGATGAAGATCTTGCCCTGCTCCTTCATCAGGCGTCACCCTCCTTCTTGCCCTTGCCCAGCGGGGGGCGGTCGTACTGCGCGGGGGTCACACCGGCGAAGTGCTTGGCCGGCTCGCCGTGGTTCTCCAGGTAGTCCAGCGCGGCGATCTCCGGGTAGTGGAGGTCGAACGCCGGCGATTCGGAGCGGATCCGCGGCAGGGTGAGGAAGTTGTGCCGCGGCGGCGGGCAGGAGGTCGCCCACTCCAGCGAGCGGCCGTAGCCCCACGGGTCGTCGACGTCGACCTTCTCGCCGTACTTGGCGGTCTTCCAGACGTTGTACAGGAACGGCAGGATCGACAGGCCGAGCAGGAACGAGCCGATGGTCGAGACGGTGTTCAGCGTGGTGAAGCCGTCCGAGGCCAGGTAGTCGGCGTAGCGGCGGGGCATGCCCTCGGCGCCGAGCCAGTGCTGGACCAGGAACGTCGCGTGGAAGCCGATGAACAGCGTCCAGAAGCAGATCTTGCCGAGCTGCTCGTCCAGCATCTTGCCGGTCATCTTCGGCCACCAGAAGTGGAAGCCGGCGAACATCGCGAAGACGACGGTGCCGAAGACCACGTAGTGGAAGTGGGCGACGACGAAGTACGAGTCCGAGACGTGGAAGTCGATCGGCGGGGAGGCGAGCAGCACACCGGTCAGACCGCCGAAGAGGAAGGTGACCAGGAAGCCGACCGTCCAGAGCATCGGGGTCTCGAAGCTCAGCGAGCCCTTCCACATGGTGCCGACCCAGTTGAAGAACTTCACACCGGTCGGGACCGCGATCAGGAAGGTCATGAAGGAGAAGAACGGCAGCAGCACCTGGCCGGTGACGTACATGTGGTGGGCCCACACGGTCACGGACAGGCCGGCGATCGCGATGGTGGCCGCGATCAGGCCGGAGTAGCCGAACATCGGCTTGCGGCTGAAGACCGGGATGATCTCCGAGACGATGCCGAAGAACGGCAGCGCGATGATGTAGACCTCGGGGTGACCGAAGAACCAGAACAGGTGCTGCCAGAGCATCGCACCGCCGTTGGCCGGATCGAAGACGTGTGCTCCGAACTTGCGGTCCGCCTCCAGCGCGAAGAGCGCGGCGGCGAGGACCGGGAAGGCCAGCAGGACCAGCACGGCGGTCAGCAGGACGTTCCAGACGAAGATCGACATCCGGAACATCGTCATGCCGGGCGCGCGCATGCAGATGATGGTGGTGATGAAGTTGACCGCACCGAGGATGGTGCCGAAGCCGGAGAACGCCAGACCCATGATCCACATGTCGGCGCCGATGCCCGGGGACCGGACGGCGTCGGACAGCGGCGAGTAGGCGAACCAGCCGAAGTCGGCGGCACCCTGCGGGGTGATGAAGCCGGCCACCGCGATGATCGAGCCGAACAGGTAGAGCCAGTAGGCGAACATGTTCAGCCGCGGGAAGGCGACGTCGGGGGCGCCGATCTGGAGCGGCATGATCCAGTTGGCGAAGCCCGCGAACAGCGGCGTCGCGAACATCAGCAGCATGATCGTGCCGTGCATCGTGAACGCCTGGTTGAACTGCTCGTTCGACAGGATCTGCGTCCCGGGACGGGCGAGCTCGGCGCGCATGACCAGGGCGAGGATGCCACCGATCAGGAAGAACGCGAACGACGTACCGAGGTACATCGTGCCGATCGTCTTGTGGTCAGTGGTGGTGAGCCACTTGATGATGGTGGAACCCGGCTTGCGGGTGCGCTGGGCACCGCCGGCCGTGACGGCCCCGGCTCCCCCGCCGGCCGCGGCGGGCTCGTTGAGGATGGTCACTCTTCTTCACTTCCCGTGGTCGTGATGCCCGAGGGCACCGCGCCGGCCTGGCCCTTGGCCCGCAGCTCCTTGAGGTGCTGCTCGTACGCGTCGTGCGAGACGACCTTCACGTTGAAGAGCATCCGCGAGTGGTCGACGCCGCAGAGCTCGGCGCACTTGCCCCGGTAGGTGCCCTCCGCGGTGGGGGTCACCTCGAACTTGTTGACCACGCCCGGCACGACGTCCTGCTTCATCAGGAAGTTGATCGGCCAGAAGTCGTGGATCACGTCACGCGAGGTCAGCCGGAACGTCACCGACTCGTTGACGGGCAGCCACAGGGTCGGCGGCTCGGCGGGGGTGCCGACGTCGTACGCGGCGTTGGTGTTCGCCGGGTCCGGGTTCTCGGTGTTCTCGTAGTTGAACGCCCAGCTCCACTGGAAGCCCACCACGTTGACCACGTGCTGGGGCTTGGCGGAGGTGGAGGTCAGCGTCGCCTCGTCGCGGGCGACGAAGTAGAAGAGCACCGAGACGATGACGAGGGGGACCGCGGTGTACAGCGCCTCGATGGGCACGTTGTACCGGGTCTGAGCCGGGATCTCCACCTTGGTGCGGCTGCGCCGGTGGAAGATCACGCTCCAGAGGATCAGACCCCACATCAGTGCGCCCACTGCCAGCGCCGCGATCCACGAGCCCTGCCACATGTGGAGGACCAGGGGCCCTTCCTTGGTGACGGGGGTGGGGAGGCCAAGCCTGGGGAGGTCGTTGGCCGAGCAGCCGGTGGCGGACGCGATGACGAGGCCCAGTGCCAGCGCCTGAGGCAGCTTCCGCCGCATCGTGCGCCGCGGCGAGCGGTCGGAGCCGTTGGGACTCACGTAGCGCCTTCCCGAAGTCTCGCCCGCGATCGCGCCACCCTGAGCTGGAGCCTTGGCTCCCCCGGCGGCCCGGCCACGGGCACGGTTTGAATGCTTATGCGGGCCAAACGCTACTGCATCCTTATGCGCCACTCACGAGCAGCCCCCGGTAACGCGCCGCCCGGCTACCCGATCAGACCCGGCGGGGAAGGAGCCCCAGGTCATCGTAGGCATCCGAGGGTCGCACAGCCGATCGGGCGACGGCGCTGCGACACGCGGGTGACGGACCGTCGGGTGGGGACGAAACCGACAAAGAGGGCGGTTCGCAGCCGAGCGACCGGTCCCCCGCTGAGCCGGTGTCAGCGAGCACCGGGTCCGGCCGGGCACCGGGATAGCGTGGGACCGTGTCCTACTTCGACGTCGCCTCCACCGCCCCGCTGCACCCCGTCGCCCGGCAGGCGCTGACCGCCGCGCTCGACGAGGGCTGGGCCGACCCCGCGCGGCTGTACCGCTCCGGACGCCAGGCCCGGATGCTGCTGGACTCCGCCCGCGAGACGGTCGCCGAGGTGCTGGGCGCCCGCGCCGACGAGGTCTCCTTCACCGCGAGCGGGACGCAGGCCGTCCAGCTGGGGATGCTCGGGGCCCTGCGCGGCAACCGTCGCCGGGGCTCCCACCTGGTGCACTCCGCGGTCGAGCACTCCGCGGTCCTGCACACCGCCGAGCAGCACGAGGCCGCCGGCGGCGACGTCGGCGTGGTGCCGGTGGACCGGCTCGGCCGGGTCGACCCCGCCGCGTTCGCCGCCGCGCTCCGGGCGGACACCGCGCTCGCCGTCCTGCAGTCGGCCAACCACGAGGTCGGCACGCTCCAGCCGGTCGGCGAGACGGCCGGGCTCTGCGGCGAGGTGCCGCTGCTGGTGGACGCCGCGCAGAGCGCGGGCCGGCTGCCCGTACCGGAGGGCTGGTCGCTGCTGGCGGCCAGCGCGCACAAGTGGGGCGGGCCCGCGGGCGTCGGGGTGCTGGCCGTCCGCAAGGGCGTGCGGTACGTCTCCCCGCTGCCGGCCGACGAGCGTGAGCGCGGCCGGGTGCCGGGCTTCGTCAACGTCCCGGCGATCGTGGCCGCCGCCGCCTCGCTGCGCGCGGTGCGGGCCGAGGCCGAACGGGAGAACGCCCGGCTGCACACCCTGGTGGAGCGGATCCGGGCGAGGGTCCCGCAGCTCGTCCCGGAGGTCGAGGTGGTCGGCGACCCGGTGCACCGGCTGCCGCACCTGGTCACCTTCTCCTGCCTCTACGTGGACGGCGAGGTGCTGCTGACCGAACTGGACCGGGCCGGTTTCGCGGTCTCCTCCGGCTCCTCCTGCACGTCCTCCACCCTGACGCCCAGCCATGTGCTGGCGGCGATGGGCGCGCTGACCGAGGGCAACGTACGCCTCTCGCTGCCGTACGGCGTCGCCGAGGCGGACGTCGAGCGGTTCCTCGCGGTGCTGCCGGACCTGGTCGAGGGGGTGCGGGCGCCGCTCGGACTGGACCTCGCCCGGCCGGCGCCGGGCACCGCGGAGGTGGTCCTGGACGCGCTGGGCAAGCGGTGCCCGCTGCCCGTCATCGAGCTGGCCAAGCGGATCGGCGACGTCGCGGTCGGCGGCACGGTGGTGGTGCTGGCCGACGACGAGGCGGCCCGGCTGGACATCCCGGCCTGGTGCGGGATGCGCGGGCAGGAGTACCTGGGCGAGGCCCCGGCCGCCGCGTACGGCGGCGACCGGGGCCGGGCCTACCTGGTGCGCAGGGTCGACTGAGGGCGGCCGGCGGGCTCCCGCCGAGCTCGTCGGCCTCGTCAGGCGAGCTTGGCGCGGACCTCGGCGGCGGCCTCGGCGCCGTACGCGGCCTCGAAGCGGCCGACGAAGGAGCCGCGGCGCAGCTGGTACTCCTGGGTGCCGACGGTCTCGATCACCAGGGTGGCGAGCATGCAGCCGAGCTGGGCCGAGCGCTCCAGGCCGAGGTCCCAGGACAGGCCCGCCAGGAAGCCGGCGCGGAAGCCGTCGCCGACGCCGGTCGGGTCGGCCTTGCGCTCCTCGGCCGGGCAGCCGACGGTGATGTCCGGCTCGCCCTTGCGCTGGATCCGGACGCCCTTGGCACCCAGCGTGGTGACCCGGGTGCCGACCCGGGACAGGATCTCCTCCGTGCCCCAGCCGGTCTTGGTCTCGATCAGCGCGGCCTCGTACTCGTTGGTGAACAGGTACGCGGCGCCGTCGACGATCTCCCGGATGTCGTCGGCCTCCAGGCGGGCCAGCTGCTGGGACGGGTCGGCGGCGAAGGCGTAGCCGCGGGTGCGGCACTCCTGGGTGTGGCGGACCATGCCCTGCGGGTCGTCCGCGCCGATCAGCACCAGGTCGAGGCCGCCGACTCGGTCGGCGATCGGCTTGAGCTCGATGTTGCGGGCCTCGGCCATGGCGCCGGTGTAGAAGGACGCGATCTGGTTGTGGTCCTGGTCCGTGGTGCACATGAAGCGGGCGGTGTGCCGGGTCTCCGAGATGTGCACGGACTGGGTGTCCACGCCGTTGCGCTCCAGCCAGCTGCGGTACTCGTCGAAGTCCGCGCCGGCCGCGCCGACCAGGATCGGCCGCAGGCCCAGGCGGCCCATGCCGAACGCGATGTTCGGGCCCACGCCGCCACGGCGGATGTCCAGGGTGTCGACCAGGAAGGAGAGCGACACGGTGTGCAACTGCTCGGCGACCAGCTGATCGGCGAACCGACCGGGGAAGGTCGTCAGGTGGTCGGTGGCGATCGAGCCGGCGACGGCGATGCGCACGGAGGTCTCCTCGGGCGGAAGGGGGCCGGAAGCGGTGAACGGGAACTCACCTACGGTACAGGGGAGTGCGCCGAAGGGCCGACCGTCAGCCCCGCGGGTGCTACCCCGCGGTAGGCCTGGCCCGACCGCCCGGGCAGGCCTAGGGTCGCAGTCGGGGGCCGGTACCGACCCCCCCGGACGTCCGCGGCGCCCGCCGCGGCTCGGCGATCGGAGCGATGACCGATGATGCCCAGCCACTCCCCCGTTCGGCCCCCGCGTGCGCTGCGGGGCGACGGCGACCCGGACAGCCTGGCCGCCCTGGTCCGCTCGTCCCGCCGGCTCGGGCGCTTCTGGCCCCCGCTGGCCTCCGGTCCCGAGCCCGTCCCGGCCACGCCGGCCGGTGTCGAGGTGACGGCCGGGGCGCAGCGGCTGGTGGCCGGAATGCCGGACTACGGCGGCTGATCCGCGGCCGGGGAACCGGATTCCTCCGGGGCACGTCAAATCCGCGCAGCGCCGCGGAGAGGCGGGCTGCACAGCCCTCGGGAGGAAGTCACACCATGGACGACAGGACCGCAGCCGTACCGTTCCGGGCCGCCCGCCGTCGCCGGGCCGCCGCCGCACTGGCCGGGCTGATGCTCTCGGTCGGCGCGCTGGCCGCCTGCGCGGAGGGCGGCCCGACCGCGTCCTCGCCCGGACCGGCCTCGGGCAGCGCCGCACCGGGTTCCACCGGCCCGACGGCGTCGGCGTCCCCGTCCCCGTCGGACTCCGCGAGCGCCGCGCCGAGCACCGACCCGCGCCCGTCGACCGCGCCGCCGTCCGCTTCGGCCGCCCCCACCATCCCGGGCATAGCCGTCGGCGAGCCGGACCCGACGGCGCCGCGGTTCCCGGTCACCGGGTACCGGGTGGACGGCGGGACCAAGCTGGTCGTCTCGTTCTACGGCGGGGTCTGCGACCGGTACGGGCTGAAGGCCGAGGAGGCCACGCCCGGGGTGATCCGGGTCCGCGTGGTGATCACCGAGCCGGCGCCCAAGGGCCAGGCCTGCGCGGCCCTGGCCAAGCCGACCGACGTGAGTGCCCAGCTCGACAAGCCGTACCACGGCGAGGCCGTGCTGGACCTCGCCACCGGCGAGCAGGTCCAGCCGGTCGGCGAGCCCGGCCCGCGCTGACCCGCCCCGCCCGTGCCGAAGGGCGGCGCCGGGATCTCCCGGCGCCGCCCTTCGGGTGTGTCAGGGCTTAGCTGAACGAGTCGCCGCAGGCGCAGGAGCCGGTGGCGTTCGGGTTGTCGATGGTGAAGCCCTGCTTCTCGATGCTGTCGACGAAGTCGACGGTGGCACCGCCCAGGTAGGGGGCGCTCATCCGGTCGGTGACGACCTTCACACCGTTGAAGTCCTTGACGACGTCGCCGTCGAGCGAGCGCTCGTCGAAGAACAGCTGGTAGCGGAGGCCCGAGCAGCCGCCCGGCTGTACGGCGACCCGCAGCGCGAGGTCGTCGCGGCCCTCCTGGTCGAGCAGGCCCTTGACCTTGGCCGCCGCGGCATCGGTCAGCTGGATGCCACTCTCGACCTTGGTGGTCTCGTCCTGGACGGTCATGCTTACTCCCGGTCTTTGACGACTGTCTGCCGCCAGTGCCAACCAGCGGCCTCCCGGAATCATTTCCGGTCGGTGGTGCTTCCGGGGGACGTTTTCGTCGCCCGCTCCCCCACACACCCATGCTCGCACACCCGGGAACCTTGTTCACCGTCCGATCTGGGCGAACCGGCCACGTCGGAGGGCTGCCGCGGGGAGGATGGCGGATGTGATCCTTCGTCGGCTCCGGGACACGGCGGCGGACGCCCGCGCCGTACAGGCCGTCGCGCGGGCGGCCTTCCGCCACTTCTACGGGACGTCCCGGGACAGCCCGGACGACCAGGCGCTCTCCGCGCAGCAGCTGGCCCGCACCCGGCACCTGGCCCGGGCGGACGCCGGGGGCTGCTGGATCGCGGAGCGGGACGGCGAGACGATGGGCGCGGCGCTGTCGCTGCGGCGCGAGGGCGTGTGGATCCTGGCCCTGTTCGTGGTGCTGCCCGAGGCCCAGGGGCAGGGGGTCGGACGGCTGCTGCTGGAGCGGGCCGCCGCGTACGGGCGGGGCTGCCTGCGCGGCATGCTGTGCGCGTCGGCCTCGCCGGCGGCTGCCCGGCACTACCGGCGGGCCGGGTTCACCCTGCACCCGGCGATGACGCTCCGGGGCGCGGTGGACCGGGGCGGTCTCCGGGATCCGGGGGACATCCCGGTGCATCCGGGGAACGCCGGCCACCAGCACCTGCTCGACTCGGTCGACCGCCGGCTGCGGGGAGCGGCCCACGGGCCCGACCACGCGTACATGATCGGCCACTACGACGAGCTGCTGGTCGCCGACAGCCTGGCCGGCAGCGGGTACTGCTACCGGCACGGCGGCGAGGTGAAGCTGCTCGGCGCGACCTCGAAGCGGATCGCCACCCGGCTGCTGCGGGAGGCGCTGTCCCGTGTCCCGCAGGGGCGGGAGGCGCTGGTCGAGCACCTCACGGCGGAGCAGGAGTGGGCGGTGGACGTGGGGCTGGAGCTCGGCCTGAGCCTGGAGACCCACGGCTGGGTCGCGCTGCGGGGGATGCGGCCGCCGACGCCGTACGTGCCCAACGGCGGTCTGCTCTGACCGCGCGCACCAGCGGTTCCGACGTTCCGGCGGCTCCGGCTGCGCGGACCGCGGGAGCGCGCGAGGGCGCGCCGGGGACGTCCCGGCGCGCCCTCCCGGCCGGCCGTTCGGGCCGGTGGGGCGGTCAGGCCATGGTGGCGAGGATCTCGTGGACCATCTCCATCGTGGTGCCCGGGTGCACGAAGGCGAAGCGGGCGACGGTCTCACCGTCCCAGCCGGTCGGGGTGACGAAGCCGACCTGGTCGGCGAGCAGTTGCTGGGACCAGCGGTAGTAGTCCTCGCTCGTCCAGCCGGTGCGGCGGAAGCAGACGGCCGACAGCTGCGGGTCGTGCAGCAGCTCCAGGTGCTCGGTGTCGCGGATCACCTGGGCGGTCTCGCGGGCCAGGGTCAGGCCCTCCTCGATCGCGGCGGTGTACGCCTGGGTGCCGTGCACCGCCAGCGAGAACCACAGCGGCAGGCCGCGGGCGCGCCGGGTGAGGTGGTAGGCGTAGTCGGTGGGGTTCCACTCGTCGCCCTCGGTGTGCAGGACGTCGAGGTAGGAGGCGTCCTGGGTGTGCACGGCGCGAGCCAGCTGGGGGTTGCGGTACAGCAGGGCGGCGCAGTCGAAGGGCGCGAACAGCCACTTGTGCGGGTCGACGATGAACGAGTCGGCGTGCTCGATGCCGTTGTAGCGCTCGCGCACGGAGGGGGCGAACAGGCCCGCGCCGCCGTACGCGCCGTCCACGTGGAACCACATCCCGCGCTCGCGGGTGACCTCGGACAGGCCCTGGAGGTCGTCGACGATGCCCTCGTTGGTGGTGCCGGCGGTGCCGACCACGGCGATGACCGTCTCGGGGTTCGGGTCGGCGGCCAGGGCGGCCCGCAGCGCCTCGCCGGTGAAGCGGCGGTCGACGGTGGGGACCTTGAAGGCCTCCACGCCGATGATGTTGAAGGTGTTCTTGACCGAGGAGTGCACCTGGTCGGCGACGGCGATCCGCAGCCGGGCCTCGGGGCCGACGCCGAGCCGGCGCCGGGCGGTGTCGCGGGCGACCACCAGTGCGGAGAGGTTGCCGGCCGATCCGCCCGACACGAAGGTGCCGCCGGCCGTCTCGGGCAGGCCTGCCCGGTCGGCGATCAGGCGCAGCACCTGGTTCTCGGCGGCGATCGCGCCGGCCGCCTCCAGCCAGGAGATGCCCTGGAGGGAGGCGCAGGATACCACCATGTCGAAGAGCAGGGCGGCCTTGGTGGGGGCGCAGGGGATGAACGACAGGTAGCGCGGGCTGTCGGCGGAGATCACCGCTCTGGACAGCTCGTGGTCGTAGAGCTTGAGCACGTCGGTGGCGGCGTTGCCGCGCTCGTTGAGCAGGCCGGCCAGCCGGCTGCGCAGGTGCTCCCCGTCGCCCGGGTGGTCGAGCGGCACGGGGTCGTACTGCAGCCGCTCGCGCATGTAGTCGAAGACCAGGTCGACCAGCTGGTTGTCGGGCTGGTGCATGCGGTCGGGAGCTGAGGACACCGGTGTCCCTCTCAGTCGTTCTCGGGGCTCGACGGGATCGTCCCGGAGCAGGGGTTCCGGTGGCGGGTGGGGTTGCTGGGGGCCGACCGGACGCTCTTCAGCCTAGGCAGCAGAAACGTTCCTCCGCGCGTCGGAAGCGGGCCCACCGGGCAGGATTCGAGCGCGTTGGAGGCACCCCGCGCAGGATTCCTGCGCGGGTGCGGATCCGCCGCCCGGGGCTGCGCGAGGGCGCCCCCGACGGCACCCTCGCGCCGCCCGGGCGGCGTCAGCCGATCAGCCGGGAGAGCACCACCGAGCTGCGGCTGCGCTGGACGCCGGGCTCCTTGCGGATCCGCTCGATCACCGCCTCCAGGTGGCGGGTGTCGGCGGCACGCAGGTGCACCAGCGCGTCCGGGTCCCCGGTGACCGTCCAGGCCGCGACCACCTCGGGGAACTGCCGCAGGCTGGCCAGGATCTCCTCGGGGGCGGTGCGCTCGCGGCAGTACACCTCGACGAAGGCCTCGGTCTGCCAGCCCAGCAGCGAGGGGTCGAGGACCACGGTGAAGCCGCGGACCACTCCCCGGGCCCGGAGCCGGTCGATCCGCCGGCGCACGGCGGTCGCGGAGAGGTTGGCCAGCAGTCCGATCTCCGCGTACGAGGCGCGGCCGTCGCGGCTCAGGTGCTCCAGCAACAGCCGGTCGGTCTCGTCCAGGGACGCCCCGCCCTGGTCTGCCGGTCGGTGCGTGCTCATCGGTGCGGGCTCCACGGGTGGTGCGGGTGGGGGCGGCGGGGCGTCGGGGTCGCCGGCGCACCGCCCCCATTCTGACCAGACCCGGCTCAGTCCACCAGCAGCACGATCTTGCCGCGGGTGCGGCCCTCCGCGTTCAGCGCCTGCGCGGAGGCGGCCTGGGCGAGCGGGAAGGTGGACGCCACCGGCACCCGGAGCCTGCCCTCCTCGGCCAGCGCGGCCAGTTCGGCCAGGCCCGCCGCGTCCGGGCGGACGAAGACGTAGCGGCCGCCGAGGGCCACCACCCCGTAGTCGGCGACCGACACCAGCCGGGACGGATCGGCCACCAGCTGGGCCGACACCTCCAGCGGCTCGCCGCCGCCGACCAGGTCCAGCGCCGCGTCCACCCCGTCCGGGGCCAGCGCGCGGACCCGGTCCACCAGCCCGTCCCCGTACGCCACCGGCTCGGCGCCCAGGCCCCGCAGGAAGGCGTGGTTGCGCTCGCCCGCGGTGCCGATCACCCTGGCGCCGCGGGCGACCGCGAGCTGCACCGCCAGGCAGCCGACGCCGCCCGCCGCGCCGTGGATCAGGACGCTCTCCCCCGCCCGCAGGCCCATCGCGCCGATCAGGGTCTGGTGGGCGGTCAGCCCGGCCAGCGGCAGCCCGCCGGCCTGCGCCCAGTCCAGGGCGGCGGGCTTGCGCGCCAGGGTGCGGACGGGGGCGGAGACCAGCTCGGCGTAGGTGCCGTGCTCCACGGCGTCCTTGCGGACGTAGCCGATCACCTCGTCGCCCGGGCTGAACTCGGTGACCGCGCCCCCGACCGCCAGCACCACCCCGGCCAGGTCCCAGCCCATGATCAGCGGGAAGTGCACGTCCATCAGCCCGTCCAGGTACCCTTCCCGGACCTTCCAGTCGACCGGGTTGATCCCGGCGGCCTTCACTCGTACGAGCACCGAGTCCGGGCCCACCTTGGGGTCGGGGAGCTCGGTGTACTCGACGACCTCGGGGCCGCCGTACTTCCTGATCGCGATTGCCTTCATGGCCCAAGCCAAGCGCGAGCCGGTCCGGATATCGATTCGGCCACGCCGGGAAGACGCCGATTCGGCGAGCGGTTCTCGTCACACTGACAGGGCGGCCATCGTCAGAGTGACGCTAACGGGTTATCATAGATAGTGTCAGATAGACGAGAAGGCTGGTTCGTTCGATCGGCCGCACAGGAGGGCACCCGCCCGTGACCACCACCACCGAGACCTACGGCGTCGACCCCACCCCGACGCCGCTCGCACTGCTGCTGCTCGGCCGGGAGGCCGACCCGAACAGCGAGCGCGGCGTCGAGTGCCCCGGCGACCTCCCCGCCGCCTCCGACCCGGACCTCGTCGAGCGCGCCCGCGCGGCCAAGGAGAAGCTGGGCGACCGCGTCTTCATCCTGGGCCACCACTACCAGCGCGACGAGGTCATCGAGTTCGCCGACGTCACCGGCGACTCCTTCAAGCTGGCCCGCGACGCGGCCGCCCGCCCGGAGGCCGAGTACATCGTCTTCTGCGGCGTGCACTTCATGGCCGAGTCGGCCGACATCCTCACCACCAGCGCCCAGCAGGTGGTCCTGCCGGACCTCGCCGCGGGCTGCTCGATGGCCGACATGGCCACCGCGGAGCAGGTCGCCGAGTGCTGGGACGTGCTGACCGAGGCCGGGATCGCGGACGTCACCGTCCCCGTCTCGTACATGAACTCCTCGGCCGACATCAAGGCCTTCACCGGCAAGCACGGCGGCACCATCTGCACCTCCTCCAACGCCCAGCGGGCCCTGGAGTGGGCGTACGAGCAGGGCCAGAAGGTGCTCTTCCTGCCGGACCAGCACCTCGGCCGCAACACCGCCGTCCGCGACATGGGCTTCTCGCTCGACGACTGCGTGCTCTACAACCCGCACAAGCCGAACGGCGGCCTGACCGTCGAGCAGCTGCGGAACGCCCGGATGATCCTGTGGCGCGGGCACTGCTCGGTGCACGGCCGCTTCTCGCTGGACTCGGTGAACGACGTCCGGGCCCGGATCCCCGGGGTCACCGTGCTGGTGCACCCGGAGTGCAAGCACGAGGTGGTCTCCGCCGCGGACATGGTCGGCTCGACCGAGTACATCATCAAGGCGCTGGACGCCGCCGCGCCCGGCTCCGCGTGGGCCATCGGCACCGAGCTCAACCTGGTCCGCCGGCTGGCCAAGGCCCACCCGGACAAGGAGATCGTCTTCCTGGACCGGGCGGTCTGCTTCTGCTCGACCATGAACCGGATCGACCTGCCGCACCTGGTGTGGGCGCTGGAGTCGCTGGTCGAGGGCCGGGTGCCGAACGTGATCACCGTCGACCCGGAGACCGAGAAGTACGCCAAGGCGGCGCTGGACCGGATGCTGGCGCTCCCGTAGCGACGGCCCACCGGCCCGTCCCCGTCAGCAGAATCGTTTCCGCACATCGGTTCGGGGCGGAGACGCGGGGCCACGGCCCGGGCGGGGACAGCGAGCGGGGCGGCACCCGGTGGGTGCCGCCCCGCTCGCTGTCACGGACTACTCCGGAAGCCCCGGGATCAGGCCGTCGCCCTCGTCCCGCAGCATCGCCCGGACCTCCTCGATGGTCGCCTCGGCGTCCGGGAGGATCAGGTCGGACGGCTCCAGGGAATCGTCCGGCACCGGCGTGCCGAACTCCTTCACCGCGCCGAGCAGGCCGGCGAGCGCGGCCCGGAAGGCCGCTTCGTCGCCCGACTCCAGTGCGCTCAGCAGCTCGTCGTCGAGCCGGTTGAGCCGGTTCAGGTGGCTGTCGCCGACCTGGAACTGCCCCTCACCCATGACCCTCATGATCATGCCGCGCGTCTCCCGGTCCCTGGAGGTCAGGTCACTTGTTGTAGTTGATCGTGGGCGGTGTGTCCTGCTTGCCCTGCTCGATGGCCTGCGGCGCCCCGCCCGGGGTGCCGCCGGTGAGCTCGGCCTTCATCCGGGCCAGCTCCAGCTCGACGTCGCTGCCGCCGGCCACCCGCTCCAGCTCGGCCTCGATGTCGTCCTTGCGGCCGAGGCCGCTGGCGTCGTCGAGCGCGCCGGAGGCGAGCAGCTCGTCGATCGCGCCGGCCCGGGCCTGCATCTGGGCGGTCTTGTCCTCGGCCCGCTGGATCGCCAGACCGACGTCGCCCATCTCCTCCGAGATGCCGGAGAACGACTCCGCGATCCGGGTCTGCGCCTGGGCCGCGGTGTAGGTGGCCTTGATGGTCTCCTTCTTGGTGCGGAAGGCGTCCACCTTGGCTTGCAGCCGCTGGGAGGCCAGCGTGAGCTTCTCCTCCTCGGCCTGGAGCTGCTGGTACTGCACCTCCAGGTCGGTGATCTGGGACTGCAGGTTCGACTTGCGGGTCAGCGCCTCGCGGGCGAGGTCCTCGCGGCCCAGCGAGAGCGCCTTGCGGCCCTGGTCCTCGTACTTGGCGGACTGCTGCTGGAGCTGGGTCAGCTGGAGTTCCAGGCGCTTGCGCGAGGTGGCCACGTCGGCGACGCCCCTGCGGACCTTCTGCAGCAGTTCGAGCTGCTTCTGGTAGGAGTAGTCGAGCGTCTCGCGCGGGTCCTCCGCACGGTCCAGGGCCTTGTTCGCCTTGGAGCGGAAGATCAGCCCCATACGCTTCATGATTCCGTCGCTCATGGGCGTCGAGTGCCCCCTTCTTCGGGCCTGCGGATTCGTCTCGTAACACGTCGAGTGTATTCGCAGCGAGGTCCTCGCCGCAGTGCACGAGCTGCAACAAGACTGCTACAGCACGGGCCCGCGGGGCATCGTCCCTGGGGTGGAGCCGACCCTGACTCCATGATCCACCGGAGGCCGGCGGCACCCTTAGGGACACGCCAGGTGATCGATACCGGTTTGGGTCCGACTGCCCTGGCCGAAAGCACCCGGTCAACACGTACGCTGGTGATGTGTTCCGACGCCGCTCAGAAGATGCCTCCTCCGCCACCGCGCTGGCCGAGCAGGACGAGAAGACCCTGTCCCGTGACCCGCAGGCCCCCAAGGGCCGGCCGACACCCAAGCGCAGCGAGGCCGAGGCCAACCGCCGCACCCGGGTGACCGTGCCCAAGGACCGCAAGGAGGCGAACCGCCAGGCGCGCGAGCGGATGCGCACCGAGCGGGAGAAGCAGCGCACCGCGCTGCTGGAGGGCGACGAGCGCTACCTCCCGGCCCGCGACAAGGGCCCGGTGCGACGCTTCGCCCGCGACTTCATCGACTCCCGCTGGTCCGCCGCCGAGTTCTTCCTGCCGTACGCGGTGGTCGTGCTGGTGCTCAGCGTGATGAAGGTCCAGTCGCTGCAGCTGCTGTCGACGCTGCTGTTCATGGCGTTCTTCGTCGTGGTGATCCTGGACTTCCTGCGGCTCGGCTTCGGCCTGCGCAAGGCGCTGCGCGAGCGCTTCCCCGACCAGAACACCCGCGGTGTGATCGCCTACGCGATGATGCGCACCCTCCAGATGCGCCGGCTGCGGCTGCCCAAGCCGCAGGTGAAGCGGGGCGAGCGGCCCTGACCGCGGAGCCGGTGCCGCCCGCCTGGGTCTCCGCCGTCGATCCCCAGACGCCCGGGCTGTACGCGCTGCCCGGGCAGGGCGGCGGCGGCCACGACCGGTTCGCCGCACCGCCCCTCCCGTCACACCTGCCAGCCCGCGGCAGCGCCCCGCTCGGCAGCTCCACCGGCCACTGGCTGGAGCGGCAGGGCGGGCTGCGCACCCTGGTGCGCCAGGAGCTGGTGGCCCGCCAGCTCGCCGAGCAGCTCAGCGGGCGGACCGGCCTGCGGGTGCTGGACGTCGGCTGCGGCCAGGGCACCCAGGCCCTGCGGCTCGCACGGGCCGGGCACCTGGTCACCGCGCTCGACCCCGACCCGGTCGTCCTCGGCGCGGCGCAGGCCGCACTGGCCGCCGAGCCGGACGAGGTCCGCGCCCGGGTGCGGCTGCACACCGGCGACGGTCACCACTGCGGTCGCTGGTTCGGCCCGCGCAGCTTCGACGTGGTGCTCTGCCACGACGTGCTGCGCTACCTCTCCGACCCGGACCCGATGCTGGCCTCGCTGGCCCGGGTGCTCGCCCCCGGCGGCGTGCTCTCCCTGGTGGTCCGCAACGCCGACGCGCTCGCCATGCGACCCGGCCTGACCGGCGACTGGCGCACAGCGCTGCAGTCCTTCGAGTCCACCCGCTACACCAACCGGCTGGGGCTGTCCGCGCGCGCCGACCGCCTCGCCGACCTGGCCGTCACGCTCGCCGAGGTCTCGGTGCCGCTGCGGCACTGGTACGGCGTGCGGGTCTTCACCGACACGACGCCGGACCACGCCGCACCGGTCGACGGGCGCCAGCTCGCCCAGCTCTTGGACGCCGAGGAGCGGGCCGGCCGGCAGGACCCGTACCGGCAGGTCGCGGCCCTGCTCCACGTGTTCGGCGGCAAGTAGCGGCGGGCCGTCGGCGGGCCGGCGCGCCTGGTGCGGGCCCGGTGCGGGCTCAGCCCTCGTGCAGGCTCATCGAGTAGACGACCTGGTCGTCGTCGCGCAGCACCGCGCGGTCGGCCCCGCCCTCCAGCAGGTCCTTCCAGCTCTCACCGATCCAGGACTCGGCGTCCCCCTGGCTGCTGAACTCCTCGTCGGCGCCGGCCCCGGCCACCACGGAGCCGTCCTCCTTCTCGAACCGCCACGTCCACACCATGCCGTGCTCCTCCCACCGTCCGACCGCTCTTCCGTACGGACAGTAGCGTGCCCGCCGTGATCGCTCCCATACCTCGCCGGGACGCTTCTCCGGCAGGATGGGGCGCATGACCATCCCCCGCACCCTGATCCTCGGTGGCGCCCGCTCCGGCAAGTCCACCCGCGCCGAGCAGCTGCTCGGCGACCGGCCCGACGTGCTGTACGTGGCGACCGGCGGGGACCGCGACGGCGACGCCGAGTGGGCGCAGCGGGTGGAGCTGCACCGCGAGCGGCGGCCGGCGAGCTGGCGCACCGCCGAGACCTGTGACCTGGAGGCGGTGCTGGCCGACCGGGCCGACCCCGCGCCGGTGCTGGTGGACTGCCTGGCGCTGTGGCTGACCGCGGTGATGGACGAGCACGACGCCTGGGACGACGCGGCCTGGGCGGCCGGTGGCGAGCGGGCCGTCCAGGCGCGCTGCGACGCCCTGGCGGCGGCCTGGCACGACACCGGGCGCACGGTGATCGCGGTGAGCAACGAGGTGGGGATGGGTGTGGTGCCCGCGACCGCCGCCGGGCGGCGGTTCCGGGACGCGCTCGGCCGGCTGAACATGGCGGTGGCCGAGGCCTCGGAGCGGGTCCTGCTCGTCGTAGCGGGTCAGGCGCTGATCATCAAGCCTGCTGCTGGCTAGGCACGGCCGCCGTGTAGCCTTCCGACCGATGGACACCACCGTGGATCTCGATACGTTCTCCTCGCTCGTCGAGCGCCCCGACGAGAGTGCCCGGCGCGCCGCCGAGGAACGCTGGCTGGCGTCGCCCAAGCCGCGCGGCGGCCTCGGCCAGCTGGAGGCGCTCGGCAGCTGGCTCGCCTCGGTCCAGGGCGGTTCCCCGACCCGGCCGCTGACCGCGGCCAAGGTGCTGCTGTTCGCCGGCGACCACGGCGTGGCCTCGCTCGGGGTCTCCCGGCTGGACGCCGCCGGCGGCACCGCCCGGCGGGTGCACGCCGTGCTCGACGGCACCGCCCCGGTCGCCGTGCTCGCCCGCCGGTACGGTGCGGCGGTGCGGGTGGTCGACCTCGCGGTGGACGCCGATCCGGGCGAGTTCCCGGCCGAGGTCGTCCGGCACCGGGTGCGCCGCGGCTCCGGCCGGATCGACGTCGAGGACGCGGTGAGCGCCGAGGAGGCCGCCCGTGCCTTCCTGGCCGGCGTCGCCGTCGCCGACGAGGAGGCCGACGTCGGCACCGACCTGGTCGTGCTCGGTGACCTCGGGGTCGGCTCGACCACCGTCGCCTCGGTCCTGGTCGGCGCGCTGTGCGGCACCGACGCCGCCGCCGTCACCGGACGCGGCTCGGGCATCGACGACCGGATCTGGATGGTCAAGTGCGCCACCGTGCGCGACGCGCTGCGCCGGGCCCGGCCCGTCCTCGGCGACCAGCTGGCCCTGCTCGCCACCACCGGCGGCGCGGACTTCGCCGCGATCACCGGCTTCCTGCTCCAGGCCGCCGTGCGCAAGCTGCCGGTCGTGCTGGACGGGGTGGTCTCGGCCGCCTGTGCCCTGGTGGCCCAGCGGATCGCGTTCCGGGCGCCCGAGTGGTGGCAGGCCGGGATGGCCACCGGGGAGCCCGCCCAGGCGACGGCGTACGACCGGCTGACCCTGAGCCCGTTGCAGGACCTGGGTGTCTCGATGGGCGAGGGCACCGGCGCGCTGCTGGCGCTGCCGCTGCTCCAGGCCGCCTCGGACACCCTGGCCGAGCCCTCCGCGGTGCCGGCCGCCGCCCCGCAGGAGCCGCGGCCGCCGGCCCGGCTGCCGAGCGCGGCGGAGCTGCTGGGCCGGGGGTAACCGGGCCGTGCTGGACGGGCTGCGGTTCGCCTTCGGCACGCTCTCGGTGCTGCGGGTCCGGGTCGAGCGCTGGGACCGGCCGACGGCGGGGCGGGCGATGCTCGCGGCGCCGCTGGTCGGTCTGGTGCTGGGCGGTGCGGCGGCCGGGGCCGGCGCGCTGGTCGCGTCGCGCGGCGGCGCCCTGCTCGGGTCGGTGGCGGCGGTCGCGGTGCTCGCCGGGCTCACCCGGGGGCTGCACCTGGACGGGCTGGCCGACGTGGCGGACGGGCTGGGCAGCGGCAAGCCGGCCGAGGACGCGTTGCGGATCATGAAGCAGTCGGACATCGGCCCGTTCGGCGTGCTGACCCTGCTGCTGGTACTGCTGGCGCAGATCGCCGCGCTGGCCGACGCCTTCGCCGCTTCCGCGGGCCGCGGCGCCCTCGCCGTGCTGACGGCCGCCGTGACCGCGCGCTGCGCGCTCGCCTGGGGCTGCCTGCGGTCGGTGCCGGCCGCCCGCCCCGGCGGCCTGGGCGCGATGGTCGCGGGCACCGTCCCGGTCGGCGGGGCGCTGGCGGTGACGGCCGGCTCGGCGCTGGTCCTGGCGCTGGCGGGCGCGGCCGAGGGCTGGTCGACACTGCGTCAGCCGGTCGCGCTGGCGGTCGGCCTGGGCTGCGCGTGGGCGCTGCTGCGCCGGTGCCAACGACGATTCGACGGCGTCACGGGGGACGTGCTGGGCGCACTCGCGGAGACCGCGGCGACCGGCGCGCTGCTGGTGCTGGCGCTCGTCTGACGGCCGGGCCCGGCAGGGCGCCTGACGGTTCGGATGCCGACGCCCGTTCAGCTGACGGGCGCTCGGGCCGCCGGGCCGCCGCTCGGTCACTCGCTGTAGTCGCCGGTCGACGGTCGTGACAGGTGCCGCACAACCCGCGTACCGGGGGCGGCGCGATCCCAGCATGCGGACTACCATGCGGGGAGCAACCGTAGCCCTGCGCCCGTTTCCCCGCGGAACACGCCGGGGTTATGCCGGTACGGCACCGGTGCCGTACCCGGCCGTGGACCGCGAAAGAACAGGACGCATTTACGTGACTGCACTGTCTGTGAGCACCTCCTCCGCCGCAACGCTGCGTGCGGATGCCCTGGTGATCGGTGTGGCGAAGGGCTCCAAGGGCCTGGTCGTCGCTCCCGGCGCCGAGGCCGTGATCGAGGCGTTCGACGGCAAGCTGGCCGAGGTCCTCACCACCCTGGGCGCGACCGGCGCCGAGGGTGAGGCGGTCAAGCTCCCCACCACCGCGGGCTTCAAGGCCTCGCTGGTGCTGGCCGTCGGCCTCGGCGAGGCCGCCGAGGCCGGGTACGGGGCCGAGGCGCTGCGCCGGGCCGCCGGTGTCGCCGCGCGCACGCTGGCGGGCGCCAAGAAGGCCGCGCTGGCCCTGCCGGCCGAGTCGGCCGAGGAGATCGAGGCGGTCGCGCTGGGTGGCCTGCTCGGCTCGTACAGCTTCGGCACCTACAAGGGTGCGGGCAGCGGCAAGGAGCCGGTCGGCGAGCTGGTCGTGCTGGCCGCCCGCAAGGGCAGCAAGGACGCCAAGGCCGCCGTGGAGCGGGCGACCGCGCTGGGCGAGGAGATGAACCGCGCCCGCGACCTGGTCAACACCGCCCCGAACGACCTCAACCCGAAGTCCTTCGCCGCGCTCGCCCAGGCGGCCGGCAAGGAGCACGGCCTCAAGGTCGAGGTGCTCGACGAGAAGGCGCTGACCAAGGGCGGCTTCGGCGGCATCATGGGCGTCGGCATCGGCTCGGCGAACCCGCCGCGGCTGGTGAAGATCGCCTACACCCACCCCAAGGCCCGGGCGACCCTCGCCTTCGTCGGCAAGGGCATCACCTACGACTCGGGCGGCATCTCGCTGAAGCCGGCCGGCCACAACGAGACCATGAAGTGCGACATGTCCGGCGCCGCCGCCGTGTTCGCCGCCGTGGTCGCCGCCAAGCGTCTCGGCCTGGCCGTCAACGTCACCGGCTGGCTGGCGCTGGCCGAGAACATGCCGTCCGGCTCCGCGACCCGCCCCGGCGACGTGCTGCGGATGTACGGCGGCAAGACCGTCGAGGTGCTGAACACCGACGCCGAGGGCCGTCTGGTGCTGGCCGACGCGATCGTGCGCGCCGGCGAGGAGAACCCGGACGTCATCGTCGACGTCGCGACCCTGACCGGCGCCATGGTGCTGGCCCTGGGCAACCGCACCTTCGGCGTGATGGCCAACGACGACGAGCTGCGCGACCGCCTGCACGCCACCGCCGGTGCGGTCGGCGAGCAGTCCTGGCCGATGCCGCTCCCGGCCGAACTGCGCAAGGGCATGGTCGACACCACCGTCGCCGACCTCGCCAACATGGGCGAGCGGATGGGCGGCGGCCTGGTGGCCGGCCTGTTCCTCAAGGAGTTCGTCGCCGAGGGCATCGACTGGGCCCACCTGGACATCGCCGGCCCGGCCTACAACGAGGGCGGCCCGTTCGGCTACACCCCCAAGGGCGGCACCGCGAGCGCCGTCCGCACCCTGGTGCGCTTCGCCGAGGACACCGCCGGCGCCTGACGCCGCTGCCCGGAGGGGCCCGGATGCCGTGACGGCACCCGGGCCCCTCCGGCATTACCAGCCGGTAACGGCCCTCCGCAATGCGGGGGCGTGTTCGCCTCCGGCGAAACTTTGTTCCACACAGCGGAACGATCCGGGCCACCAGCCGCCCGACACGGCCACTCGCAGACCCGCCGACACCGCTGTGAGCTGCGACGATAACCACACGTACGGGGTATTCGGCCGCCTGTCGACGCCCTCGACGGACCCTTCGGGGCAGCCCCGGACATCAGCCGCCGCCAACAAGTGCAAAGATGTATTTCCGGCACGACTGGGCGCCTTACAAAGGCCAGCCCGACCACCGGACCGCGACCGGCCCGGCGAACCGCACACCTTTGCATGGAGGACGTGACGTGGCGAACGACGCCAGCACCGTTTTCGACGTAGTCATTCTCGGAGGCGGAAGCGGCGGTTACGCCGCGGCGCTCCGCGCCGCTCAGCTGGGTCTGAGCGTCGCCCTGATCGAGAAGGGTGAGCTCGGCGGCACCTGCCTGCACCGCGGCTGCATCCCCACCAAGGCCCTGCTGCACGCGGCCGAGATCGCCGACGAGACCAAGGAAGCCGCCGAGTTCGGCGTCCTGGCCACCTTCCAGGGCATCGACATCAAGGGCGTCCACAAGTACAAGGACGACGTCGTCTCGGGCCTGTACAAGGGCCTGCAGGGCCTGGTGGCCTCGCGCAAGGTCCACTACATCACCGGCGAGGGCAAGCTCTCCTCGCAGACCTCGGTGGACGTGAACGGCCAGCGCATCGAAGGCCGCCACATCCTGCTCGCCACCGGTTCGGTGCCGAAGTCGCTGCCGGGCCTGAACATCGACGGCGACCGGATCATCTCCTCGGACCACGCCCTCAAGCTCGACCGCATCCCGAAGTCGGCCGTGATCCTCGGCGGCGGCGTGATCGGTGTCGAGTTCGCCTCCGTCTGGAAGTCGTTCGGCGTCGACGTCACCATCGTCGAGGCCCTGCCCCACCTGGTGCCGCTGGAGGACGAGAACTCCTCCAAGCTGCTGGAGCGCGCCTTCCGCAAGCGCGGCATCAAGTTCGAGCTCAAGGCCCGCTTCTCCGGCGTCGAGTACACCGCCGACGGTGTCCGCGTCTCCACCGAGAACGGCAAGCAGATCGACGCCGACCTGCTGCTCGTCGCGATCGGCCGCGGCCCGGTCTCGGCCGGCCTCGGCTACGAGGAGAACGGCGTCGCCACGGACCGCGGCTACGTCCTGGTCGACGAGTACATGCGCACCAACGTGCCGACCATCTCGGCCGTCGGCGACCTCGTCCCGACCCTGCAGCTCGCCCACGTCGGCTTCGCCGAGGGCATCCTGGTCGCCGAGCGGCTGGCCGGCCTCAAGGCCGTGCCGATCGACTACGACGGCGTCCCGCGCGTGACCTACTCCAACCCGGAGGTCGCCTCGGTCGGCATCTCCGAGGCCAAGGCCGTGGAGATCTACGGCAAGGACAAGGTCGTCACGCTCAAGTACAACCTGGCCGGCAACGGCAAGAGCAAGATCCTGAAGACCGCCGGCGAGATCAAGCTCGTCCAGGTCAAGGACGGCGCCGTGGTCGGTGTCCACATGGTCGGCGCCCGCATGGGCGAGCAGGTCGGCGAAGCCCAGCTGATCTACAACTGGGAGGCGCTGCCGGCCGAGGTCGCCCAGCTCATCCACGCCCACCCGACCCAGTCCGAGGCCCTCGGCGAGGCGCACCTGGCGCTGGCCGGCAAGCCGCTGCACGCGCACGACTGATCGCGCCCAGCCACCCCCATTCCTGTACGCAAGACTTGATAGGAGTCGCTGAAACCATGGCGGTCTCAGTAACACTGCCCGCACTGGGCGAGAGCGTGACCGAGGGCACCGTCACCCGTTGGCTGAAGGCCGAGGGTGAGCACGTGGAGATGGACGAGCCGCTGCTGGAGGTGTCCACCGACAAGGTCGACACCGAGATCCCGGCGCCGGCCTCCGGCATCCTGGCCTCGATCAAGGTCGGCGAGGACGAGACCGTCGAGGTGGGCGCCGAGCTGGCGATCATCGACGACGGCTCCGGCGCCCCGGCCGCCGCCGCGGCCCCGGTGGCGGAGGCCGCTCCGGCCGCCGCCCCGGCCCCGGCCGCTCCGGTGGCCGAGGCTCCCGCCGCCCCGGCCCCGGTGGCCGAGGCCCCGGCCGCGGCTCCGGCCGCCGCCGCTCCCGCCGCCGACGCCACCCCGGTCCTGCTGCCCGCCCTGGGCGAGTCGGTCACCGAGGGCACCGTCACCCGCTGGCTCAAGGCCGAGGGTGACACCGTCGAGGTCGACGAGCCGCTGCTGGAGGTGTCCACCGACAAGGTCGACACCGAGATCCCGTCGCCGGTCGCCGGCGTCGTGGTCAGGATCCTGGTCGGCGAGGACGAGACCGCCGAGGTCGGCGCCCAGCTCGCGCTGATCGGTGCGGCCGGCGCTGCCGCCGCCCCGGCCGCTGCCGCTCCGGCCGCTCCGGCTTCGGCTCCGGTGGTCGAGGCTCCGGTGGTCGAGGCTCCGGCTCCGGCCGCCGCTCCGGCCCCGGCCCCGGTCGCCCCGGTCGCCGCGGCTCCGGTCGCCCCGGTGGCCGCTCCGGCCCCCGTCGCCGCCCCGGCTCCGGCCCCGGTCGCCGCCGCTCCGGTCGCCGCCGCGCCGGCTCCGGCCGCTCCGGCCGCCGACGCGGGTGACGCCTACGTCACCCCGCTGGTGCGCAAGCTCGCCGCCGAGCAGGGCGTCGCGCTGTCCGCCGTCACCGGCACCGGTGTCGGCGGCCGCATCCGCAAGCAGGACGTCATCGCCGCCGCCGAGGCCGCCAAGGCTCCGGCCGCCGCCCCGGCCGCCGCCGCGAAGGTCCCGGCCACCGTCGCCGAGGTCTCCCCGCTGCGCGGCACCACGGTGAAGATGTCCCGTCTGCGCTCGGTCATCGCCAAGCGGATGGTCGAGTCGCTCCAGGTGTCGGCGCAGCTGACCACCGTGGTCGAGGTGGACATCACCAAGGTGATGCGCCTGCGCGCCAAGGCGAAGGCCGGCTTCGAGGCCCGCGAGGGCGTCAAGCTGTCCCCGATGCCGTTCTTCGTGAAGGCCGCCACCGAGGCGCTGAAGGCCCACCCGGTCGTCAACTCCCAGGTGAACGAGGCCGAGGGCACCATCACCTACCACGGCGCCGAGCACGTGGGCATCGCGGTGGACACCGACCGCGGCCTGCTCGTCCCGGTCATCCACAACGCGGGCGACCTCAACATCGCCGGCATCGCGAGGAAGACCGCCGACCTGGCGGCCCGCACCCGCGACAACAAGGTCACCCCGGACGAGCTGGGCGGTGGCACCTTCACCATCACCAACACCGGCTCGCGCGGTGCGCTGTTCGACACCCCGATCATCAACCAGCCGCAGGTGGCGATCCTGGGCATCGGTGCCGCTGTGAAGCGCCCGGTGGTCATCAACCACCCGGACCTGGGCGAGACGATCGCGGTCCGCGACATGGTCTACCTGGCCCTGTCGTACGACCACCGGATCGTCGACGGCGCCGACGCCGCCCGCTACCTGGGCGCGGTCAAGGCCCGTCTGGAAGAGGGCGCCTTCGAGGGCGACCTCGGCCTCTGACGGTCGGCACGCCGGTGCCCCGCTCGTCCTCGGACGGGCGGGGCACCGCCGTTCTCCCGCCCTTCTCCCGCCCTTCCCCCGCCGAACCGGACGCGCCCGGCGCGCGCTCGCCCGTGCGCCGCGTGTGCATCGGCGCGGGCGAACAGGGATGCTGGAGCGGTGATGTACGAGACGGACTTCTGGCAGCTGATCGACGAGACCAGGGACGCGGCCGAGGGAGACCCGGACGAGCAGGCCGACGTGCTGGTGGAGCGCCTGGCCCAGCTGACGCCCGACGATGTGATCGACTTCGCCCGGCTGTTCGAGGCGCGGTTCCGGCGGGCCTACCGCACCGACCTGTGGGCGGCGGCCCACCTGATGCTGGACGGCGCCTCCGAGGACACCTTCGACTACTTCCGGTGCTGGCTGATCGGCCAGGGCCGGGAGGTCTTCGAGGGAGCCGTGCACCAGCCGGACTCGCTGGCCGAACTGGTGCCGGACTTCGACGAGGAGGAGGACGGGGACGCCGAGGACCTGGGCTACGCGGCCGACGAGGCGTACGAGCAGTTGACCGGGCTGCCGCTGCCGGACCTCGGGCTCGACCAGCCGGCCGGGCCCGAGGGCGAATCCTTCGACTTCGAAGACGCCGGGGTCATGGCGAAGCGCCTCCCCCTGCTGTGGGAGCGCTTCGGCGACTGACCCCGCGGCGGCGGATCAGGTACCGCTGCCGGAGCCGGTGGTCCGGATGCCCGCGACGATCTGCTCCAGCACCGCGGGCTTCGGGGCCAGTGGGTCGTCGTCCACCCCGCCGCGCAGCAGGACGAACCCGCCGCCCTCGGCCGGGCACGCGATCATCAGGGTGTACCCCTGCGCGCCCTGCTCCGGCGTGACGTACCAGCGCACCGCGTAGCCGTCGACCCCCGCGACCACGATCGGGCCGGAGGCCAGCTCGCGGTGGCCGAGCAGCTTGCCGAAGACCGAGGGCGCGAACTCGGCCATCGCGGCCTCGGCCGCGCTCCTGGCGTCGGCACCCGTGACGGCGTTGCTCTCGATCGAGAACTGGCCGCGCACGCACTGCTGGGCCATGCCGCAGTCGTACGGACCGCTGGTGGACCGCATCGAGACCACGTCGGTCGGGGTGCCGGTCGTCCAGCCGTACGGGACGGTGACCCGCAGCGAGTGCACGGTGTCGGTGACCGTGGTCGGGGCGCCGGTGCTGCGGGACGCGCCGGCGCTCGGGCTCGGGCTCGGGCTCGCACTGGGCCGGGGGCTGCGGCTGGGCGAGGCGGACGCGCTGCGGGAGGCGGAGCCCGACGCGGACGGGCCCGGCGGGGGCGGGCTCGGGTCGTCGCCGCGGGTGAAGGCGTACCCGATCGCGCCGGCCGCGACCAGCACCACGACGACCGCGACGCTGATGCCGATGACCAGCCCGTTGCGCCGGGGCGAGGGCGGCGGCCCGGGGTAGCCGTAGCCACCGCCCGCCAGGCCCTGCGGCGGGTAGCCGTAGGCCGGCTGCGCGGTCGGCGGGCCCACGGGCGCCGCGGGCGGGCCGTAGCCCGCGCTCTCCCACGCCTGGGTCGGCGCGTCGGCGAGCTGCCCGGCCGTGGGCGCACCCGCCTGGCGTACGTCGGCCGTCCAGGCGCTGCCGTCCCACCAGCGCTCCTCGGACGTCCCCTGGACGGGGTACCAGCCGGGAGGAATCGAGTTGGTCACCCCGGAACGGTACCGGCCGCACACCGGCGCGGGGCAGGGGCGGCCGGGTCACGACTTGGCACGGCGGCACCGCCCCCGGGCGCCGCGGCGGCCGGCTGACGCGCCGCCAGAACATCGTCCACGCAGGACCGCTCCGGGCGGAGCCGGGCAGCCCGGCGCCCCGCCCGGGCCGGCCGATCCGCGCGGCCGGGCCCGTGACGGCCGCGGCGGCTGCGAGGATGGGACCATGCGCATCGCGGTGACGGGTTCCACAGGTCTGATCGGTTCGGCGCTGGTCCGCTCGCTGCTGGCGGACGGCCACCAGGTGGTGCGGCTGGTGCGCCGGCGCAGCCGTACCGGCCCGCAGGCGGACGGCACCGTCGGGGTGGGGTGGAACCCGCACCTGCTGCGGGTGGACACCGCCGGCCTGGAGGGCGTGGACGCCGTGGTGCACCTGGCCGGCGCCGGCGTCGGCGACCGGCGCTGGACCGACTCCTACAAGCGCGAGATCCGGGACAGCCGGGTGCTGGGCACCGAGGCGATCGCCGGCGCGCTGGCCGGGCTGAAGCGGCCGCCGCAGGTCCTGGTGAGCGGCTCGGCCGTGGGCTACTACGGCCAGACCGGTGACCGGGTGATCGACGAACGGGACGGCGCCGGCGACGACTTCCTGGCCTCGGTCTGCGTGGAGTGGGAGGCCGCGGCGCGGCCCGCCGCCGAGGCGGGGATCCGGGTGGTGCACCCGCGCACCGGGCTGGTGCTCGCGGCCGGGGGCGGCGCCGGCGCCCGGCTGTTCCCGCTGTTCAAGCTGGGGCTGGGCGGCCGGCTCGGCTCCGGTGAGCAGTACTGGAGCGTCATCTCCCTGGCGGACGAGGTCGCGGCGCTGCGCTTCCTGCTCGACACCCCCGAGGTGAGCGGCCCGGTCAACCTGGTCGGGCCGGACCCGGTGACCAACCGCCGGCTGACGGAGGTGCTCGGGCGGGTGCTCGGGCGGCCGACGGTGTTCACCGTCCCGCACCTCGCTCTTCAGGCCGCCCTCGGCGAGATGGCCGTCGAGGTCTCGGGCAGCCACCGGGTGGTGCCGCGGGCATTGCTGGACGCCGGGTTCGTCTTCCGGCACCCGGACGCGGAGTCGGTGGTGCGGGCCGCCCTGTAGGGCGCGGACGGGCCGCTCGGGGGCTGCCGCACGGGGGCGTCGGGGCGGCCCCGGGGGCGGCGCGGGGCTGCGGCAGGGACGGCGCGGGAGGCGGTCACCGGGGGGCGCACGGAGGCATGCGGGCGGCGCGCTGCGCGCCTGTGGTGACCGTGCGCGCCCGTCACCCCGCTACCCGCCCCCTGATGGCGCACGCTCCGTGACCGTGCCCCCGTACCGTGCCGCCACGCCCCCGCCGTGCCGCCGTAAATCACCGGATCCGACTGTCTGATCAGGACAGTGACTGGGCATCACCCGAACGGACCGGTTCCCGGCACGTCGCCGCCCGCTCGGCCGGAGTTCACCGGTCCGGCGGCGCCCGGCCGCGGAACCCACCGTCAGGGAGGAGCACATCCGTGCCCGCATACGACTTCACCCGCCGCATCCGCCAGCCGTCGGATCCGGACGTCATCGTGGTCGGCGCCGGGCTCGCCGGCCTCACGGCAGCCCGGGCGCTGACCGCCCGCGGCGTCACCGTCCAGGTCCTGGAAGCCACCGATCGGCCGGGCGGCCGGATGGCCGCCCGCGAGCTGGACGGCTTCCGGCTGGACCACGGCAGCCTGCTGCTCAACACCGACTTCCCGGAGCTGGCCCGGCGGTTCGACCTGGACCGGCTGGCCCTGCGCCCGCTCGCCGCCGGGATGCTGGTGCACAGCGGCGGCCGCCGCCACCGGGTCGGCGACCCCCAGCAGACCACGGCCCGGCAGGCCGCCTCCCGCGGGCCGCTGGGCAGCCCGCTGGACAAGGCCAGGCTGGCCGCCACGCTCGCCCGGCTGGCCGCCACCCCCGCCGCCAAGCTGCTGGCCCGCCCGGAGACCACCGCCGCCCGCGCCCTGACGGAGCGCGGACTGTCCCCGCGGACGGTGGACGGCTTCCTGCGCCCGCTGCTCGGCGTGCTGCTCGCCGACCCGGCGCTCACCACCAGCAGCCGGGTCGCCGACCTGGTGCTGCGCAGCTACGCCCGGGGCCGGCTCTGTCTCCCGGCCGACGGGGCGAGCGCGGTGCCCGCCCAGCTGGCCGAAGGCCTGCCGGCCGGGACGGTCCGGCTCGGCGTGCGGGTCACCGCGATCGCGGCGGACGGCGTGGAGACCGCCGGACACAGCCGGATCACCGCCCGGGCCGTGGTGGTGGCCACCGACGCCCGCGCGGCCGCGGCCCTGCTGCCCGGCCTGCGCATGCCCGGCTTCCACCCCGTCACCACGTACTACCACGCGGCGGACCGCTCGCCGCTGGAGGAGCCGCTGCTGCTGCTCGACGCGGACCGCGGAACCGAACGCGGCGGCGTCGCGCACTCCCTGGTGCTCAGCGAGCTGGACCCCTCGTACGCCCCCGCCGGGCGGGCCCTGATCGCCACCACCGTGCTCGGCCGGCAGCGCTTCGACCCGGGCGGCCCCGCCGGGGAGGAGCCGGCCGTCCGGCGGCGGCTGGCGGAGCTGTACGGCACCGGCACGGCCGGCTGGGAGTTCCTGAGCGTGCGGCACCTCGCGGACGCCGTGCCGGCGATGCCGCCGCCGCACAACGTGCGCCGACCCGTCCGGCTGCTGGCCGGCCTGTACGTCTGCGGCGACCACCGGGACACCAGCACCGTGCAGGGCGCGCTGGTGTCGGGGCGGCGGGCCGCGCAGGCCGTGCTCGGCGACCTCGGCGTGCCGGCCGCGGACCGGGCGGCCGACGTGGCGGCGTAGCCCCGGCCTGGCCTGCCGGGCCCCTCCGCCGCCGCGTGTCAGTATGCCGATATGACCATGAGTCGGGCATCGCGGACGGCCGGTGGTGCGCGGTGAGCGCGGCCGACGTGCAGCTCCAGGCGCTGGTCCTGGTCCCGGCCTGCGCGGTTGCCGCACCCCTGCTCGCCGACCGGCTGGGGCGGTGGCTGGCCGTACCGACCGTCGTGCTGGAGATCGTGCTGGGCATCGTGATCGGCCCGGACGCCCTGGGCTGGGCGAGCGCCGGCGGGTTCGTCGAGGCGCTGTCCGGGTTCGGCCTGGCGATGCTGATGTTCCTGGCCGGCTACGAGGTCGACTTCACCCGGCTGCGCGGCGGCCCGCTGCGGCGGGCGGGCGCCGCGTGGCTGCTCTCGCTGACGGTGGCCCTGGTGTTCGGCGGGCTGCTCAACAGCGACCCGCTGAACGGTGCCTTCGCCGGGCTGGCCTTCACCACCACGGCGCTCGGCACGCTGCTGCCGATCCTGCGGGACGCGGGGGTCCTGGCAAGCCCGTTCGGCGCGATGACCATGGCGACCGGGGCGGTCGGCGAGTTCGGGCCGATCGTCGCGGTCGCCGTCCTGCTCAGCGGCAACACACCCCTGCGGTCCGCCGTGATCCTGGCCGCCTTCGCACTGATCGCCCTCGCCGCCCTCGGCCTGGCGCGCCGGCCCCAGCCCGCCTGGGTCGCCCGGGTGATGGTGCGCACCCTGCACACCTCGGGGCAGTTCGCCGTGCGCGCGGTGATCCTGGTGCTCGGCGCGATGGTCGCCGCCGCCCTCTGGCTGGAACTCGACCTGGTGCTGGGCGCCTTCACGGCCGGCGTCGTCGCCCGGCTGCTGCTGGCCGGCGTCCCGCGGCCCGAGCAGGAGGTGGTCGACGCCAAGCTGGAGGCACTCGGGTTCGGCTTCCTGGTCCCGGTGTTCTTCGTGGTCAGCGGGATGGAGTTCGACCTGGCGGCGCTGGTGCACGACCCGGGGACGCTGCTGCTGGTCCCGGTCTTCCTGGCGGGCCTGGTGGTGGTCCGCGGCGTCCCCGCGGCGCTCTTCGCCCCCGACCTGGCCCGCCGCGACCGCGCCGGCCTCGGCCTGTACGCCGCGACCGCGCTGCCACTGGTCGTCGTGATCACCACGATCGAGGTGGACGCCGGCCACCTGCGCACCTCCACCGCCGCCGCGCTGGTGGGCGCGGGCCTGCTCTCCGTCCTGCTGTTCCCCCTGCTGGCCCGGCGCGTGCGCGGCGGGACGACCCCGCCCGTGCCCCCGGCGGACGGGCCGGGGGCACGGGCGGAGAGCTGGTGACGCCCGGGGTTCAGATCACCCCCGACTGCCGGGCGGCGTCCTCGAAGCCGCGGACGACGGTGGTGCTGCGGTACGGGGCGAGGCGGCGGTGGAAGTCGCGCAGGTACTCCACCGTCCGGGCGGAGCGCATCTCCCCGGCGGCGCGCAGCGCGTCGGTGGCCATCCCGCAGGACTCCTCCACCTCGCCCATGCCCAGGCGGGCGGAGGCGAGGACGAGCCGGCAGAGGATGCGGCTGCGGGCGTAGGCGGGGCCCCGCAGGCGCAGCGACTTCTCGGCGTGCTGGGCGGCCGGCCGCCACTGCTGGAGGTCGCGGTAGCAGTGCGCGAACTCGTCGGCCAGCTGGGCGTCGTCGAAGTACTTCGCCCAGGAGGGCACCTCGTCGCCCGGCCGGCTGGTGCCGAGGGCCCGCTCGCAGCGCACCAGCGCGGTGGTGCAGGAGCGGACGTCGCCGAGCAGGCCGTGGCCGCGGGCCTCCGCGGCGTGCATCAGCGCCTGGACGACCGGGACGGCGGTGCTGCCGACGCCCTGTTGGGCGACCCGGGCGAGCTGGATGGCCTCCCGGGCGTGGCCGAGGTGCACGGCCTGCTGGCTCATCGTGGTGAGGATGAAGCCGCCGAGCACTCTGTCCCCCGCCGCCTGGGACAGCCGCAGGGACTGGACGAAGTACCGCTGCGCGAGCCCGTGCGCGGCGATGTCGAAGGACGTCCAGCCGGCCAGCCTGGTCAGGTCGGCGACGGCGCCGAACAGCGCGCGGCCGACCGGCTCGCCGTAGCGGCCGCGCAGCATCGGCTCGGCCTCGCTCTCCAGGTAGCGGACCAGTGCCTGGCGGGCGTGGCCGCCGCCGTAGGCGTGGTCGAGCGCGCGGAAGAGGTCGCCGACCGCGCGGATGGCGGCGATGTCGCCGCGGCCGACCCGGACCGGTGGGCGGTGGTCGCGCGGGCCCTCGGCCGGGTCGGGGCCGGCGGCGGGCGGGCGGCGGGTCTGCTGCGGGACCCGCCCCTGGTGCGGGACCCGCGGGCGGCCGGGGCCCGGGCCGCCCCTGGGGAGCGGCGGCTCCGGGCGGGCGGCCCGTTCCTCCTCCGGGGGCGGCGCGGAGCCGTCCCGGGCGACCCGCTCGTCGGTGCGGCCGATCAGCCAGTCCCGGCTGGGCACCACCAGTCCGGCCGGGGTGAAGGCGATCTTGCGCAGCTCGGCGTACGGGCCGTTGTCCTTGCGCCACATGGAGGCGACGATGTCGACCGCCTCCTGCGGGGTCTCGGCGAACTCCAGGCCCGCGTAGACCGGTGCGCAGGCGTCCAGGCCGACGTCCTGCGCCGTCAGCCGGCGGCCCAGCCGCCGGGTGAAGACCTCCGCGATCAGGGCGGGGGTCGCGCCGCGGGGCTGCTGGCCGCGCAGCCAGCGGGTCACCGAGGTCTTGTCGTAGCGCAGATCGAGCCCGTGTTCCAGGCCGAGCTGGTCGACCCGGCGGGCGAGGCCGGCGTGGGAGAAGCCGGACTCCTCGATGAGGGACGCGAGTTGTGGGTTCTGGGGCCTGGCGGCGGCCGGCGCCGGGTCGGCCGGGTGATCGGCGGGGTGGTCGGCGGCGGCCGCGGCGGGCACGACGGATGCGTGCGCAGGGACCCCGGTCGGCACCTCGTGCCGGTCCAGCGGGTCGAGCGGGTCGAGCGGTCCGTACGCCGGGCTGTCGGTTGCAGGCCGTTGGGGCATGTCTGTCAACACCTCTCGAGCGCCGCACCGGATCCCCCCGGTGCTCGGGGCGGCGCCCCCTGTCGGGAATCGGCGTGAATGTAGCGAGCATTCGGGCGCTATGGGCGGATCTGGGCGGGCAATCCTCCGAACGGGTGACGCATTGGCGCCCGTTGTGGGGAAGCTCCGGCCCCGCGTGTTTGGCTTGGATGTCCGCTGTGCCGAATCCGGGCCCATGGGTCGGCCCGCCACGCCGCGGTCCCGCTCTGTGGCGGTCGGCCACATAGGAGCGCGGGCCCGCGGTTCCTATCGTTCTCGGCCATGGACACCACTTCCGCCCCGCCCCCGCTCGGCGGCCGGACCGCCCTGGTCACGGGCGCCGCGTCCGGCATCGGCCGGGCCTGCGCCGAGGCGCTCGCCGCGGCCGGCGCCACCGTCCGGGTCGTCGACCTCCAGGCGCGCGCCGCCGAGGAACTGGCCGAGCGGATCGGCGGGAGCGCCCACATCGCCGACCTCGCCGACCCGGCCGCGGTGGAGGCCCTGCCGGACGACGCCGACATCGTCGTCAACAACGCCGGGCTGCAGCACGTCGCGCCGCTGCACGAGTTCCCGGTGGAACGGTTCATCCAGCTCCAGCGGGTCATGGTGGAGGCGCCGTTCAGGATCCTGCGCCGCACCCTGCCGCACATGTACCGGCAGGGCTGGGGACGGATCGTCAACATCTCGTCCGTGCACGGGCTGCGCGCCAGCGCCTTCAAGTCCGCCTACGTCACCGCCAAGCACGCTCTGGAGGGCCTCAGCAAGACGGCCGCACTGGAGGGCGCGCCCCACGGCGTCACCAGCAACTGCATCAACCCGGCGTACGTGCGCACCGCCCTGGTGGAGCGGCAGATCGCCGACCAGGCCGTCGCCCACGGCATCCCCGAGGACGAGGTGGTCGAGCGGATCATGCTCGACCGCACCGCCGTGAAACGCCTGATCGAGCCCGCCGAGGTGGCCGCGCTGGCCGTCTGGCTGTGCTCCCCGGCCGCCGCCTGCATCACCGGCGCGAGCCTGCCCGTCGACGGCGGCTGGACGGCGCGCTGACCCCGGGCCCGCCGGCCCGTGCCTCCGCGCCTCCCGCCGCTCCCCGCCCGTACCCCCCGCCCGTGCCTCCCCCGCCCGGAAATCCCCACCCGAAAACCCGAGGTGACCCTGATGTCCAGCTCCCCCGACGCCGCGAGAAGCGGCTCCCGGCTCTGGAAGGTGGTCGGTGCCAGCCTGATCGGCACCACCATCGAGTGGTACGACTACTTCCTCTACGGCACCGCCGCGGCGCTGGTCTTCGGCAAGGTCTTCTTCCCGAACAGCGACCCGCTGACCGGTACCCTGCTCTCCTTCCTCACCTACGCGATCGGCTTCGCCGCCCGCCCGCTGGGCGCCCTGGTCTTCGGCCACTTCGGCGACCGGATCGGCCGCAAGCGGCTGCTGGTGCTCAGCCTGCTGCTGATGGGCGGGGCGACCACACTGATCGGCTGCCTGCCGACGTACCACCAGATCGGGGTGGCCGCGCCGCTGCTGCTGACCGCGCTGCGGCTGGTGCAGGGCTTCGCGCTGGGCGGCGAGTGGGGCGGGGCGGTGCTGCTGGTCTCCGAGCACGGTGACCAGCGCCGGCGCGGCTTCTGGGCCTCCTGGCCGCAGGGTGGCGCTCCCGCCGGGAACCTGCTGGCGGCCGGTGCGCTCTCGCTGCTGACGACCGTGCAGAGCGACGCCGACTTCCTCGCCTGGGGCTGGCGGATCCCCTTCCTGCTCTCCGCACTGCTGGTCCTGGTCGGTCTGTGGATCAGGCTGTCGGTGGACGAGTCCCCACTGTTCAAGCAGGCGCTGGACGCCGTCCGGGCCCGGGGCGGTGAGGAGCGGCCTCCGATCGTCGCGGTCCTGCGGGACCACTGGCGGGACGTCCTGGTCGCGATGGGCGCCCGGATGGCCGAGAACATCTCGTACTACGTGATGACCACCTTCGTCCTCGCGTACGCGGTCGGCCACGTGCACCTGCCCAAGCAGACCGCGCTGAACGCCGTCCTGATCGCCTCCGCCGTCCAGTTCGCGCTCATCCCGGCCTTCGGCGCGCTCTCCGACCGGGTCGGCCGCAAACCCGTCTACCTGGTCGGCGCCGTCGGGGTGGGCGTGTGGGCCTTCGTCTTCTTCGGCCTGGTCGACACCGCGGACTTCGGCTCGCTGGTGCTGGCCGTCACCGTCGGCCTGGTCTTCCACAGCGCGATGTACGCACCGCAGGCCGCCTTCTTCTCCGAGCTGTTCGCCACCAGGACGCGCTACTCCGGCGCCTCCATCGGCGCCCAGTTCTCCTCGGTCGCCGCCGGCGCCCCCGCGCCGCTGATCGCCACGGCGCTGCTCAAGGACTACGGCAGCGCCACCCCGATCTCGGTCTACGTCGCGATCGCCGCGGTGGTCACCGTGCTCGCGGTGCTCTGCGCCCGGGAGACCCGCGGCCGCGACCTGGCCGCGGTCGGACCCTCCGGACCCTCCGGCCCCGCCGGCGAACACCCGGCCGGGCAGGCGGTCACCGTCTGAGCCCCCGTACGGCCCGGCGCGCTCCGCCATCCGCGCCGGGCCGTTCCCCCCTTCACCGAGAACTGGCACGATGTCCCGCACCATGGACGACCCCGCCCACCGCACCGCCCCCGCCCCGGGCGGCCCCGCGCCCACCGGTCCGGCCACCACCGCGGCGCCCGCGCTGCGACGGCTGCTCGACCTGCTCGCCACCGGCGCCGCCACCGAGGACTTCGCCGAGGTGCTCGCCGACGCCCGCCGCCGCGGCGCCGGCGCCCAGGTGCTCGCCGAGATCGAGGACGCCATCTGGCAGGCCCTGCGGGTGCACCGGACCCTGCGTCAGCACCGCCGCCGGGAGACCGAGCTGACGGCGCTCTTCGACACCGCCGGCGACCTCGCCGCCTCCCGCGACCTCGACTCCGTCCTGAGCGCGATCGTGCGCCGGGCCCGGATGCTGCTCGGCACCGACACCGCGTACCTGACGCTCCCCGACGAGAGCGCCGGGGACACCTACATGCGGGTCACCGACGGCTCGGTCTCCCCCCTCTTCCAGCAGTTGCGGCTCAGCCTCGGCGACGGCCTCGGCGGCTTGGTCGCGCAGACCTCCCGCCCCTACGCCACCCCCAACTACCGCACCGACGAACGCTTCCGCCACACCGGCCGGATCGACGCCGGGGTGCTGGACGAGGGCCTGGTCGCCATCATCGGCGTACCGCTGCTGCTCGGCGGCCGGGTGATCGGCGTGCTGTTCGCCGCCGACCGCTCCGCCCGGACCTTCTCCCCCGACGAGGTGGCCCTGCTCTGCACCCTCGCCGCGCACGCCGCGATCGCCCTGGACACCGCCGAGTCGCTCGCCGGGACCCGCACCGCGCTCGCCGAACTCGCCGGCGCCAACGAGGTCATCAGGGCCCACGCGGCCGCCGTCCAGCGCGCCGAGCAGGCCCACGACCGGCTCACCGACCTCGTCCTGCGCGGCGCCGAGGTCGCGGACGTCGCCGCCGAGGTGGCCGCCCTGCTCGGCGGCGAGGTCTCCGTGCACGACGCCGAGGGCCGCCCGCTCACCGGCCGTCCGCTCACCGGCGACCAGCTGCCGCAGGCGCTCGCCGCCTCCCGGACGGAGGCCCGCGCGGTGCGCCACGGGAGCGGCTGGGTGTGCGCCGTCCTCGCCGGACAGGAACTGCTCGGCGGCCTCGCCCTGCACCACCGGCCCGACCTGGACGACGCGGACCGACGGATCTTCGAACGGGCCGGCGTGGTCACCGCCCTGCTCCTGCTGCTGCGCCGGTCCGTCGCCGAGACCGAGAACCGGATCCGCGGCGAACTCCTCGCCGACCTGCTCACCGCACCCGAACGCGACCCGGCCGGGCTGACCGCCCGGGGCCGCCGGCTCGGCGTCGACCTCGCCCGGCCGCACCTCGTGCTGGTCGCCGAGAGCGGCGCCGAGGGCCGCACCCGGCTGGCCGGCGCCGCCGCCCGCCACCTCTTCGGCTCCCGCGGCATCAGCGCGGAGCACGGCGAGGCCGTGGTCCTGCTGCTGCCCGAGGACGGCACCTCCCCCGGCCGGCTGGCCCGGGACACCGCCGAGCGGCTGGCCCGGCTGGCGGGCGCCCCGGTCACCGTCGGCGTCGGCCGCCCCGCCACCGGTCCCGTCCCGCTGGCCGCCGCGTACGCCGAGGGGCTGCGCTGCGTCCGGGGGCTGCGGGTGCTCGGCCGCGAGGGGGACGGCGCGTCCGCCGCCGACCTGGGCTTCCTCGGCGTGCTGCTCGGGGACGGCCACGAGGTGGACCCCTTCGTCGCGGCCACGCTCGGCCCGCTGCTCGACTACGACGCCCGTCGCGGCACCGAACTGGTCCGCACCCTGCGGGCGTACTTCGACTGCGGCCAGAGCCTCACCCGCGCCAAGGACCACCTGCACGTCCACGTGAACACCGTGGTCCAGCGCCTGGACCGGATCGAGGCACTGCTCGGCCCCGACTGGAACCAGCCCGAGCGCTCCCTCGAACTCCACCTCGCGCTGCGCCTGCAACTGCTCGCCGCCTGACGTCACCGGCGGGAGTGCCGCAGCGGCCCCGGCCCCGGCCCCGGCCCCGCAGGAGTGCCCCGGCGCAGGCGTACAGTTCTGGGGTTGGTCTCGAACGCCTGGCAAGGAGCAGTGGTGAGCGAGCAGATACGGTTCGTGCGGTCGGGGACCGGCGAGGGCGCCGTGCCCTACGAGGAAGCCTGGGCCGAGCAGCAGCGCCTGCACGCGCTGCGGGTCGCGGACGAGATCCCGGACACCGTGCTGCTGCTGGAGCACCCGCCCGTGTACACCATGGGCAAGCGCACCAACCCGGCCGACCTGCCGCTGGACGGCACCCCCGTGGTGGAGGTGAACCGGGGCGGCGAGATCACCTGGCACGGCCCGGGCCAGCTGGTCGGCTACCCGATCGTGAAGCTGCCGGACCCGATGGACGTGGTGGCCTACGTCCGCCGGCTGGAGGAGGCGCTGATCCGGGCCTGCACCGAGTTCGGCGTGCAGACCACCCGGATCGAGGGCCGCAGCGGGGTCTGGAAGCTCGGCCAGGAGATCCCGGACGCGGTGGTGGACCCGTCGCAGGTGGTGGAGATCGGCAAGCTGACCCTGCGGATGGGCCTGCCGCTGGGGATCGACCCGCGGCTGGCCGGGCCGGAGTACGCGCCGTCCAACGCCGGCCAGCGCGGCGACGACCGCAAGCTGGCGGCGATCGGCGTCCGGGTGGCGCGCGGGGTGACGATGCACGGGTTCGCGCTCAACTGCAACCCGGACATGACCTGGTTCGACCGGATCGTCCCGTGCGGGATCCGTGACGCGGGCGTCGGTTCGGTCAGCTCCGAGCTGGGCCGGGACTTCCCGGTGGCCGAGGCGCTGCCGGTGGTCGAACGGCACCTGGCGGCGGTGCTGGCCGAGCTGCCGGAACCCTCGCTCGTCCGCTGAGGCGGGGAATCCACACCGGGTTCCGGTTGTTGCCCTGCGATTGCAGGGCCGGGGCCCGGCACAGTTGATGAAAGCACAGGCGTACCCTGGGGGTACCCCGTCTAGTCCTAGGAGTCGCACGTGTCCGCTGTCGCACCCGACGGCCGGAAGCTCCTCCGTCTGGAGGTCCGGAACGCCGAGACCCCCATCGAGCGGAAGCCTGAGTGGATCAAGACCCGGGCGAAGATGGGCCCGGAGTACAACGCGCTGCAGTCGCTGGTGAAGAAGGAGGGGCTGCACACGGTCTGCCAGGAGGCGGGCTGCCCCAACATCTTCGAGTGCTGGGAGGACCGCGAGGCGACCTTCCTGATCGGTGGCGACCAGTGCACCCGACGCTGTGACTTCTGCCAGATCGACACCGGCAAGCCCGCCGACTTCGACCGGGACGAGCCCCGCCGGGTCGCCGAGTCCATCGTCACGATGGACCTCAACTACGCCACCATCACCGGCGTCGCCCGCGACGACCTGGAAGACGGCGGCTCCTGGCTGTACGCCGAGACCGTGCGCCAGGTGCACGCGCTCACCGCCGAGCGCGCCGCCGGCCGCACCGGCGTCGAGCTGCTGATCCCCGACTTCAACGGCGTCCCCGCGCTGCTGGACGAGGTCTTCGACTCCCGCCCCGAGGTGCTCGCGCACAACGTCGAGACGGTGCCGCGGATCTTCAAGCGGATCCGTCCGGCCTTCCGCTACGAGCGCTCGCTGGACGTCATCACCCAGGCCCGCGCCGCCGGGCTGGTGACCAAGTCCAACCTGATCCTGGGCATGGGCGAGACCCGCGAGGAGGTCAGCCAGGCACTGGCCGACCTGGTCGGGGCCGGCTGCGAGCTGATCACCATCACCCAGTACCTGCGGCCGTCCGTGCGCCACCATCCGGTGGAGCGCTGGGTCAAGCCGCACGAGTTCGTCGAGCTCCAGCAGGAGGCCGAGGAACTGGGCTTCGCCGGTGTGATGTCCGGGCCGCTGGTCCGCTCCTCGTACCGGGCCGGCCGGCTCTACCGGCAGGCGCTGGAGCACCGCGCGAAGGCCGCGGTCTGAGTTTCGTCCGATGATGGGGCGGGTCCGGTACGGGCCCGCCCTTCGTCGTGCCGGGGCCGCCACCGGCTCCCGACGTCACCGGCCGCTGACCTTCATCGGCCTTTGACGCCCGGGTCACCGGCCGGTAACACCGCTCGGCCAAGATGACATTGTCGGACCAGCCTCGACAGCCAGGGGAGCACGCGACATGCAGGCAGCAAGGGGAGCGCTCCGGGACGCCCGGGTGCTCGGCCGGGTGCGTTCGGTCAAGGACGCCGTCCGGCTGGCCGAGACCGTGCTGCTGGGCGGCGGCCAGCGCCGCGCCCGGCGCAACGCCTGGTCGGCGGTGTGCGAGAACCGCCGGTACGCGGCCGACCGGGTGGACGGCGCGACCGCGTTCGGGCGGCCGGACCAGGCGCGGCAACGCGCCTGAGCAGCGGCCCGGCTGCGGCCGCCGGGCCCCGCGCCGCGCCCGGGCGGCCTTCCGCGGGCGGCCGTCCGGGAAGACGCAGGTCACGAACCGGCACCGCCCTTGGATATCCCGTACCTGCCACACGTACCATGAGCGGTATGGCGAGGGAAACATCCGAGAACCCCGGGCGGCTGAAGCAGATCCGCACGGCGTACCAAATGACCAAGAAGGTCGACACCAAGATCGGCCTGATCATCGGAGGCATCGGCCTCCTCACCTTCGGCGTGTTCCTCGCCATCGGTTTCCTGATCGGTCACCCCATCTACCTGGGCATCCTGGGCTTCATCGTGGCGTTCCTCGCCATGGCGATCGTCTTCGGGCGCCGGGCCGAGCGGGCGGCGTTCGGGCAGATGGAGGGGCAGCCGGGCGCGGTGGCCGCCGTGCTGGACAACATCCGCCGCGGCTGGAGCGCCAACTCGACCCCGGTCGCGGTGACCCGCAACCAGGACGCCGTCTACCGCGCGGTCGGCCGGGCGGGCATCGCGCTGATCGGTGAGGGCAACCCGAACCGCGTCCGCCCGCTGCTGGCCTCCGAGAAGCGCAAGATGGCCAAGGTCGTCGGCGACGTCCCGGTGCACGACATCATGGTCGGCAACGGCGAGGGCGAGATCCCGCTGAAGAAGCTGCAGATCCACCTGATGCGGCTGCCGCGCGCCATCTCCCCGGCCCAGGTCACCGAGACCAACGACCGGCTGCGCGCGCTGGGCGACCTGCTGTCCAAGGCGCCGATCCCCAAGGGCCCGATGCCCAAGGGCGCGCGGATGCCCAAGGGCGGCCAGGTCCGCTGACCCCGGCGTCCCCGCCTCGGCCCGCTCCGGGCCCCTCTCGACACCACGGCCCCGCCGCGATCCTCTCGCGGCGGGGCCGTTTGACGTGCGCGGTCCGGGGGGTCAGATCCGGATCTCCACGGTGCCGACCGCCTTGTCGTGCAGGCCGCGGGTGTCGCGGTCCCAGACCAGGGCCGGCACCACCAGGCAGAGCAGCAGGGTGCGCAGCAGCACCTGCGGGATGGTGGCGCGGGTGCCGTCCAGGCGGACCACCCGCAGGCCGAAGAGCCGCTTGCCGACGGTGAAGCCGGCCGTGGCCAGCAGCAGGACGGTGACCACGTAGAAGAGCGGGGTGGTCCACAGGTTGGCCGCGGCCTGGTCGCCGCGCGCGAGCAGCCCGTACGCCACCAGGCTGACCAGCCAGCCGTCGACGAACAGCGCGCCGATCCGGCGGCCGGGGCCGGCCAGCGAGCCGGGGCCCTCCTTGGGCAGGCCCAGGCGCTCGCCGCGGTAGCCGAAGTCGGCGCCCATCCGCTCGGCCGCGGCCTTCGGGCCGTCGATCCACGATCCCAACGCTTCTCTGGTATCCACGAATCCACAGTATCCGGACCTCCCGGGCGATCTTCGCCACCCTCCCCCCGGGCGGGTGAATCCGTGTCGACCGCTCTGCACAAGTGGTCTGGACCACTTGGGGAGCACGGCGCCGACCGGGGCTGCGTTTTGTCCGAAACCGTACTGCTTTGCCACCCGCCGGAGCGGGCCGGTTAACATTCAGGAAACGGTGGAGTCACCGGCCGGAAACGGCCCAGCTCTAACGTGAGCCGCCCTAGGGTGAGCCACCAGACCGCACGCTGAGGAGGATGGATGTTCACCAACGCCGACGAGGTGAAGCAGTACATCGCCGACAACGACATCAAATTCGTCGATGTCCGCTTCTGCGACCTGCCGGGCGTCATGCAGCACTTCTCGGTACCGGCGGCGACCTTCGACCCGTCCGAGACCCTGATGTTCGACGGCTCGTCGATCCGCGGCTTCCAGGCCATCCACGAGTCCGACATGGCACTCGTCCCGGACCTGGCGACCGCCCGGCTGGACCCGTTCCGGACCGAGAAGCACCTCAACATCAACTTCTTCATCCAGGACCCGATCACGGGCGAGGCCTACAGCCGCGACCCGCGCAACGTGGCCAAGAAGGCCGAGGCCTTCCTCGCCTCCTCGGGCATCGCCGACACCGCGTACTTCGGCCCGGAGGCCGAGTTCTACGTCTTCGACTCGGTGCGCTTCGAGACCAGCGCCAACGCCTCGTACTACCACATCGACTCCGAGGCCGGCGCCTGGAACAGCGGCTCCGCGGAGGGCGACGCCCGCGGCTACAAGGTCAAGTACAAGGGCGGCTACTTCCCCATCCCGCCCGTCGACCACTTCGCCGACCTGCGCGCCGAGATGTCGCTGGAGCTCGCCGCAGCGGGGCTGGAGGTCGAGCGCCAGCACCACGAGGTCGGCACGGCCGGCCAGGCGGAGATCAACTACAAGTTCAACACCCTGCTGCACGCCGCCGACGACCTGATGCTGTTCAAGTACATCATCAAGAACGTCGCCTGGCGCAACGGCAAGACCGCCACCTTCATGCCCAAGCCGATCTTCGGCGACAACGGGTCCGGCATGCACGTCCACCAGTCGCTGTGGACCGAGGGCTCCCCGCTCTTCTACGACGAGCAGGGCTACGCGGGCCTGTCCGACACCGCCCGCTACTACATCGGCGGCCTGCTCCGGCACGCCCCCTCACTGCTGGCCTTCACCAACCCGTCGGTGAACTCCTACCACCGGCTGGTGCCCGGCTTCGAGGCCCCGGTCAACCTGGTCTACTCGCAGCGCAACCGCTCCGCCGCGATCCGGATCCCGATCACCGGCTCCAACGCCAAGGCCAAGCGCATCGAGTTCCGCGCACCCGACCCGGCGTCCAACCCGTACCTGGCCTTCGCCGCCATGCTGATGGCCGGCCTGGACGGCATCAAGAACAAGATCGAGCCGCTGGAGCCGGTCGACAAGGACCTGTACGAGCTCGCCCCCGACGAGCACGCCGCCGTCCCGCAGGTCCCGGCCTCGCTCGGCGCGGTGCTGGAGGCCCTGGAAGCCGACCACGAGTACCTCCTCGCGGGCGGCGTCTTCACGCCGGACCTGATCGAGACCTGGATCGACTTCAAGCGCACCAACGAGATCGCCCCGATCGCCCTGCGGCCGCACCCGCACGAGTTCGAGCTGTACTACGACCTGTAGGAGCGGCTCTGACCTGCGGAAACGCGGTTCGATCTCTCATCGTTTCCGCAGGTCAGCACCCTGCTGACCTGCGGAAACGCGCTGCACTTGGCAACCGGTCGCACCTCAACCGGTTGCCGATGTGACATGAGTGTGCACGCAGATCGAACTCGCGCAGGGCCATCGGCGGCCATCTGATGTACAGCCTCGTGGGCGGCAGCGGAACCACCGTCGGCCAGGCAGGTACGGGTCGGGATTACTCCGCAGAAGGTTCGGGGATGCGCCAGAGGATGGGGAAGCGATCCGCGTCCGGCAGGCTGAGCGGGCCGGGTGGGCCTATTTGCTTGATCAGGTAGCCGAAGACCATGTGATGGGCCTCCTCGGACACGTCGTCCCAGGTGTCCGGGGTCACGATCATGACCTCTCTCATCAGGCTCAGGTCCGATTCGTTCTCAAGCATCTCCGCCCGGTCGTCGCGGTCCATCGTGTCGTCGGCCCGCATCGCGCGAATCGACTCCGCGAGGAGATTGGGCTCGGCCCGCAGGCGGCGGCGCACTTCCCGGCAGCCGTACTGGAAGGCCGCGTACGCGTCCATCACCTCCCGGTCCATGTCCTGGTAGCCGAACGGCGTGCCTTCGGCAGCTCCGATGTAGTCGCCCTTCAGTGTGTGCAGTAGGACCCTCAGCGCGTGCTCGGCCCCGTCCTCCTCGATGAACTTCTCCATCGCCCGGATCCACACGTCCTCGGAGATGATCGGTTCGTGCGGGGCTGCGAGCCCGGGGGCGATCTGGATGGCGCTGAAAGGGTTGACCAGAATGCCCATGACCATCTCGGGTGTCCACTTTCCGTCCTCACCGCCCCAGCCGCTGTTGGCCAGTTCCTGGAACGACTTCCGGGCGCCCTTCTCTCCTTCGCGGGCTCCCCGCAACAGCAGCAGGATCCTCCCGACCTCGGCTTCCTCGTCCCGAGGCGGGCTGCACAGGCCCGCCAGAACCACGACGATGTCGTGCACCGTCTCCCAGCGCGGCATCTGCTTTCCGTTGATCGCGGACCGCACGGTCTCGTGACTGGGCCCGGACAGATGGTCCTCCCGCTCGCGGATCAGCGTGCTCACCTTGCGGAAACTCAACTGACCCGCCGCCCGGTGCAGTTCCTGCAACGCGTCGACCAGTTCCTGGTGCCAGCCCTCCGGCCGGGACTCGTCCGGGGTGTCTACCACTTGGATCCTCCTGTTTCGGGGCCGGTGAACGGGCTCCGGCCGGGGTGTCAAGTTTCGCCGGCGCGGCGGACGACGCAGTCAGCTTTCGTCAAGTTCGCAGCCCAGCCTTCCACTTGGTGACTAGCGACTGAACGCCCAGGTGAGGATGGTGAGGACACCAGCGGAGCACGACACCCGAGGAGTTCGCCCCGTGCACATCCCTGCCTACGCACACGGCACGATCCGTGCCGCCCTACCCGCCATACCGACGGGCCGGCAGATGGCGAGCCTGGACTGCTGTGTGTGCGGTGCCGCGTTCGGCCGGGACCTCGGGGCGGTGCCGCTCGGCCCCGCCCCGGAGGCCGGTCTGTCCGGGTGCCGCCCGTGCCTGAGCCGACTGGTCACCCGGGCGCGGGAGACCCGGGACGCCGGCCTGGCACGGAACGCCGAGCAGGTCCGCAAGGATTCCGAGGCCTGGGAATCGGTCCGCGACCACTACTCGGCCCGGCTCGACGCGGTCCGGCAGGCCGCGGAGGAAGTCGCCGAGCTGGCCGGGAACGAGGAGGTCCCACCGTTGCGGATCGCCTGGCTGTCGATATCACTGGAGTCGGCCCACGCCTGGATCTCCGACGCCCCGGAGCCCCCGCCCTCGGTCGACCGGGAGGACCACCTGCTGACGAACGCGGAGATGCTGCTGAGCGGCGCCATGATCACGGCCCGCGGGGCGGTGGCCGAGAGGCTCGTCTACCACCTGGTCAATGAGGCACAGCCCGAGGAACCGGAGATGTGCGAGGAGCTGGAGTGCCCCGAGGACTGCTCGGGGCGGCATGACACATCGCACATCGACTGCGGACCGGACGCCATTTTCGAGGACCTCCTGGAGTACGGCGTCTCCATCGAGGAACCCGGCCCGGCTCCCTTGTCCCCGCGGCTCGCCGCACTCCTCGCGCCACGGTCCGAGGAGCAGCCCCCGTTGTTCCCGGGGCTGGAGGAGCAGGCCTCGACCGCACTCGCTCATCTCGGACTCGACGCCAGCGACCCGGAGGTCCTGCTGAGCGCGGCGGCGGCCGGGCTGGCCGCCGAGGCACTGTTGAACGAACCACTCGACGCGATCCGTGCGGCACCCGGCGGGCCGGACTCCGGCGACGTCTTCGCACAGGGCGTCGACTTGTACCGTCGGGCCCGCAAGGCGCTCGTCGCCGCCCGTGACGGCGGGCCTGAACGACTGGGTGCATTCACGGCCGTCGCCTCGGACCTGGACCTCCCGTGGGCAGGCGGCTCCCGTTTCACGCTGCGGGCCGCGTCCGGGCCAGTGGCCGACTTCGTCCGAAACATCGAGGAACAGGTCGGGATCACCGAGGAGTTGATGCGTCGGCAGGGCTGGCACGACGCCGTTCTGCACCGGGCGTTCACAGCTGTCTTCAAGGCCACACACCACTTCGGCATGCCCGGTTGGCCGGGCATTGTCGACGCCGCGATGAAGCGTCTCGCCTCGCTCGATCGCATGTCCGCACCCCCGGAGCTCGCCGATCTCCGTGCCGTGGAGACCGCGCTGCTCCAGGAGCCGGACCGGTTGGGAACGAACGCCCTCGGGTGGCTCGTCCGTCATGCCCTCCTCGGCTAGCGGACGACGGCCTCGGCGGCCGCGGAACCAGTCGTGCCAGCAGAAGGTACGGAGTGTCGAGATGTCCAGAGCCGTTACCGGACTCCTCGGCCCCATCCGGCCGGGCCCTCACGACGAGGAGTCGGCGGAAATCCTGATCACGTCACTCCGAGGTGGGTCGGGTACTTGGGTAGCAGGAGGAACACGGTGAGCTGGGATCGGGTAACGCTGTTCGTTCTCGCGTCGTTCGGCTGTGTCACCTTGCTGCTGACGCAGATCAGCGAGGTGCTGTCGAAAGTGCCTCCGATCATCCGTGCTTGGCGGCGGGTCCGGGATGAGTTGCGCCCCGGCGGCCGTGACTGTCCGGCTGCCGACCGGCCCACCCAGGAGGAAGCCGTGGAGGCAGGAGAAGAAGAGAGCGAAGCCGTGGAACAACGGGCAGAGGGCTGAGGCGGGCTGACAAGTGCCCCGGCCAGGCTCGGCAGTTCAGCCGGTCACACTCGACAGCGCTGCGTGGCGGACCACCGTGAGCAGACAACGTGACCTCTCGGCAGTTCTCAGCGCATCTCACCCGTGTACGACGACCTGTAGGCCGACCCGATAACGGTGCACGGAGGGCCCTCGCCGGTGAGCGGGGGCCCTTCCCCGGGGCGGCGGCCACCGCGGCCTGGCACCCAGCGGGGGGGACGCATGAGCTTCTACGGGCAGCACCGCGAGTACCTCCGGCGCCACGCCCCCGAAGGGGTACGAATCGAGTGGGCGGGCGACACGCTGATATGCAGGCCGCGCCGCGCCGTCCGACATCCACCGGCGGAACCCGACCCTGATCATGCGCCAGTTCGTTCGAACGCCGTGCCCCCGACGGGTATCTCCCCAGCGGCAACAGCGAGTTGGTCAACCCCGATCTCTCCAAGGGCCGTTCCCCCGGCCTCACCGGGGGGAACACGCTGAGCGGTCAGTCCTGCGCCGACAGGCCGGGGAGGGGGTCCTGGTCGCCGGGGAGGACCCGGATGGGGGCGGGCGGGCGGCGGCACTCGCGGCCGAGGCGCAGCATCCGGGACTCGGGGTCGTGCAGCAGCCGGCCGCAGCGCAGGCAGCGCACCTTCGCGGGCAGGCGGGCCGGGATCGGCGGGATCAGTGCGTGGTCGGGATCGGGTTCGGGCACCCCCACAGTGTGCCGCGCCGGGCCGGCGGTCAGGCCGGGGTGAGGGCGAGGACGGCCAGGTCGTCGGCGAGGCCGGTGGAGTGGCCGCGGACGTCCCGGTCGAGGAAGTCGACCACGGCCTGCGGGTCGGTGGTGCCGAGCCCGGCGAGGCGTTCGGCCAGCGGGTAGAACGCGCCGGACCGGTCGCGGGCCTCGGTGACGCCGTCGGTGTGCAGCAGCAGGGTGCGGCCGGGCCGCAGCTCGACCGCGGTCGGCGGCGTGCCGTCGGCGGCCAGGTGGCCTAGGCCGAGCGGGAGCCGCTCCGGGCAGTCGACCGGGCGGGCGGTGCCGGGACCGAGCAGCAGGGGCGCGAGGTGGCCGCGGTTGACCAGGTCGACCCGCCCGGTGTGCGGGCGGTGCTGGAGCAGCAGCGCGGTGACGAACAGTTCCTCGTCGCCGCGGTCGACCGCCTCCCGCCGCACCTGGCGGTCCAACTGCCGTGCCAGGTCGGCGAGGTCGGCCGTCTCGTGGGCGGTGATCCGGAACGCGCCGATCACGTCGGCGACGGTGCGCACCGCGTCCAGACCCTTGCCCCGGACGTCGCCGAGCAGCACCCGGGTGCCGAAGCGGGTCTCGCACACCTCGTACAGGTCGCCGCCGACCGCCACGTCGGGCCGGGCCGGGCGGTAGAGGCCCGCCGCGCGCAGCCGCCCGACCTCGGCGGGAACCGGCCGCAGCACAGTGTGCTGGAGGGTGTCGGCGATGGTGCGGACCCGGACGAGGTCGCGGGCCTGCCGGCGGCGCTGCCAGGACAGCGCCGCTCCCAGCGAGCCCGCCAGCAGGGTGGTGACGTACATCCAGACGTGGTGCTGCTCGACGAGGTGACCGGCGCGCTCGGCGAGCAGCGCCTGCAGGGAGATCGCGAACGCGGTGGCGGAGCCGACCAGCACGGGCCCGAGGCCGAACGCGACCACCACCGGCAGCACGGTGCACAGGAATCCGGCCGCCACCGCCTCCGGCAGCGCGAACTCCAGCGCGAGGTCGACCAGGACCAGCAGCACGGGCAGCCAGAGCACCCAGCGCGGCGCCCGGGTCGCGTCCGCCAGGGCGTGCTGCCAGCGGGCGACGGCGGTGGGCACGGCGGCGGGCGCCGCGTCGGGCCCAGGGGCGGACACGGTGGCGGGCCTCGGAGGCGTGGGCGTCGGGCGGGCGGGCTGGGGACGGGCGGACAAGCGAACCTCCTGGAGCGGCGCGCCGCCCGGACGGCGGTCCGGGCCCGGCGGGGCGGCGCTGCTCCCATGGTCGCCCGGCCGCCCGGCCCGATCGGGCGATCGAAGGTCCCGTGCGGGCGGGACCAAGGGCCCGTCAGCCGGTGGTGACCGGCACCGTGCGGTACCCGCGCAGCACCAGGCGGTCGCGGCGGACCGGCGGGCCGGCCGCGGTGAGGCGGGGGAAGCGGGCCAGCAGGGCGGGGATCGCCAGGTCGACCTCCAGCCGGGCGAGCCGGGCACCGAGGCAGAAGTGGGCGCCGGCCCCGAAGCTCAGCGGGCGCGCGGCCGGGCGCGGCGCCCCGGAGCCGCCGAGGTCGAAGCGGTCCGGCTCGAAGCGGTCCGGCCGCGTGTACCGGGCGGGGTCGCGGTTGGCGGCGCCGAGCAGCAGCAGGACCGCGGTACCGTCCGGCGCGGGCAGGGTGCCCACCCGCAGGCCGTCGCCCCGGGCGATCCGGGAGGTGAGCTGCACGGGCGGGTCGAAGCGGAGCACCTCCTCGGTGAAGGCGCTCGGCGCGAGGTGGCCCGCGCGCAGCCGGGCGCCCGTCCCGGGGCGCTCCAGCAGCAGGGTGAGGCCGTTGCCGAGCAGGTTGGTGGTGGTCTCGAAGCCGGCCACCAGCAGCACCACCAGGTTGGCGATCAGCTCGTGCCCGCCGATCCGTCCGCCGTCCTGGGCGCCTGCCCGGACCAGGGCGCTGACCAGGTCGTCCCGCGGGTGGGCGGCGCGGCGCGCGGCGAGTTGGACGAAGTAGTCGGTGAGTTCCTCGGCGGCCTCGTCGGCGGCGTCCGACTCGGCCGGTTCGACGAGCAGTTCGAGGGCCGCCGTGAGGTCGGCGGCCAGCGCGCGGAAGCGGTGGTGGTCGCGTTCGGGGACGCCGAGCAGTTCGCAGATCACCCCGACCGGCAGGCGGTAGGCGAAGGCGTCCATGAAGTCGACCGGCGCGCCGGCGGCGCCTCGCCCGGCCAGCTCGTCCAGCAGCCGTTCGACGGCGGCGGCCACGGCGGGGCGCAGCGCCTCCACCCGGCGGGGTGTGAAGACCGAGGCGATCAGGGACCGCACCCGGGCGTGGTCGGGGCCGTTGGTCTCCAGGATCGAGCGGCCGAAGACCTCCCGGGCTGCGCCGCCGGACCACGCGTCCGCCGCCGAGGGCTGCCCGGCCTCGTTCTGGACGATGAAGGCGGGGTCGCGCAGCACGCGGTCGGCCTCCTCGTACCCGGTGACCAGCAGGATGCCGCCCTCGCAGGGGATCACCGGGCCGAGCCCGCGGGCGAGCTCGTACAGGGGGTACGGATCCGCCCGCCCCTGTGGTGCCAGCAAGTGTTCGATGACCGCCGTGCCGTCCATGGCGCCGCCCCTCGTGGTCCGTCCCCGTCCTGTCACCGGGCAACGTCCTGTCACCCCGGGCAACGGCGGCGCCCGCGGCGGCGTTCCCCGGTGCTGCGGCTCGTTCCCCGGCGTCCGCGGCGGCCCTCCCGCGAGGCCGGGGGGCGTCGGCGCGCGGGCGTGCCGGTCGGCGGGTGCGGTGGCGCTGAGTAGGGTGGCGGGCATGGAAATCTGGATCAACCCGCGCTGCGGCAAGTGCCGTAGCGCCCTCACCGAGCTGGACGCCGTCGGCGCCGAGTACACCGTCCGCCGCTACCTGGAGGACCCGCCGTCGGCGGCCGAGCTGGAGGAGGTGCTGGGGCGGCTGCTGCTGGAGCCCTGGGACATCACCCGGCTGGACGAGCAGGCGGCGAAGGACCTCGGGATGAAGCAGTGGCCGCGCGAGGACGGCGACCGGGCGCGCTGGATCGCGGCGCTGGCCGAGCACCCGATCCTGATCCAGCGGCCGATCATCACCGCGGACGACGGCCACGCCGTGGTGGCGCGCACGCCGGACGCGGTGCGCTCGGTGCTGCCCGGCTCGTCGGCCTGACCGACCGATCGGCTGACCGACCGATGGGCTGAGCGACCGATCGGCTGAGCGACCGGTCGACCCGATCCGCGCCGCGGGACCGATCAGTCGCGGGTGACCGTCCTGACCTCCTCCCCCGGACGCCAGGAGCGGATCACCAGCCGGTTGTCCGCCACGGTGGTCAGCACCACCTCGGTGATCCCCAGCCGGAAGGCGTGGAACGGGCCGGGCGGCGCCTGCGGGAGGTCGCCCGCGTACGCGGACAGCTCGACCTCGTCGGTGATCTCGACCGCGCGGCCGGAGATCTTGGCGTCGCCGTCGGTCATCGTCTCGTCGCCGGGGTGGCTGTGCAGCGCGTAGCGGCCGTCCCGGCGCAGGTCCAGCGCCTTGACGGCGTTGTCCATCGAGCCGATGGTGAGCTCCGCCCCGATGAACTGCACCTCGGTGCCACTGACCCGAGGGGAGCCGCCCTTGCGCAGGGTGGCCAGGACGTGGTGTTTGCGGGCCTCGAACCGGGCGCGTACGGCGGGCGCGAAGTCCGGCGCCTGCTGCTCGAAATCCTGCCAGGTAACCATGCCGCCAGTCTGTCAGCGGCCACGGACGACGGCCCGCCGCCCGCCGGCCCCGACAGGTCCGCGGCCCCGACAGGTCCATGGCCCCGCCGGGTCGGCGGCCGCTGGCAGACTGGCCCGATGGCACAGACCTACATCGCATTCCTGCGCGCGATCAACGTCGGCGGGCGGACGGTCAGGATGGAGCGGCTGCGGGAGCTCTTCGCCGAACTCGGCCTGGAGCGGGTCCGCAGCTACATCCAGAGCGGAAACGTCTTCTTCGACACCGCGCGGACCGACCGGGCCGCGCTCACCCGCCGGATCGAACAGCACCTGGAGACCGCCCTCGGCTATCCGGTCCCGACCATGCTGCGCACCGTGGAGGAGGTCGAGGAGCTGGTCGCCGCCGAGCCGTTCGCGGGCGTGGAGGTGACCCCGGAGCTCAGGCTCTGCGTGGTGTTCCTGTCCGAGCCGCTGCCGGACGGCCTGGAGTTCCCGGTGCACTCCCCCAAGGGCGACTGGGACATCCTGGGGGCCGACCCGGGCGCCGCGTACGTGGTGGTGCACCTGCGCAACGGCCGGCTCGGGACCAACCCGGCAACGGCCTTCCCGCCGAACTACACCGGGCAGGGCACCTCGCGGTTCTTCCACACCACCGCCAAGATCGTCGCGGCGGCCCGCAAGGACTGAACCCGCCCGGCGCACGTCCCGCCCGGCGCAGGTCCCGCCCGGCCCCGGTCCGACCCCCACCGGCCGGGCCGGGTCCGGTGTCAGTGCGGGAACTGCCGGGGCGGGCGCCGGACCGGCAGGGTGTCGCGGAACTCCTCGACAGCGGAGCTGATCTGGCGGGTGAGCACGGTGTGCTCGATCCGGTCGAGGTAGCGGTGGTGGGCGGCCAGGGCCTCGACGGTGACCGAGAAGTAGAGGGTCATCAGCGGGTTGACGAAGAGTGTGCTGTGCCGGGTGCGCTCGGTGAAGCGGACGTCGCCGAACTCGCCGCGCAGGGCGGCGGCGACCGAGCCCTGGACGATGCTGGGGTGTTCGGGGAAGGCCGCCCGGGCGTGCTCGACGGCGTCCAGGTAGAGGGCGCCCTCCCGGGAGTCGCGCGGCAGCGAGAACGCGCCGAGGTAGCCGCCGGCACGGTCGAGGGCGGCCAGGTTCTCCAGCACCAGGCTGTGGTTGACGCCGTGGTAGGCGTCGACGCCGAAGCCCAGGCAGCTGACCAGCCGTTCGGGGATCTCGGTCAGGCCGGCCACCGCGCCGAGGCTGGCCATGTCCTCCTCGGGAGTGCCGAGCCCGGCCTCGTCCCCGCGCATCAGGATGTCGGTGCCGCCGTCCACCAGCAGGATCGCGTCGATCCCGAGGTGCCGGGTGAGCGCGCGGTAGGCGGCGCGCAGCGGCTGGACGCCGACCGAGGCGAAGGCCCAGACCGTGTCGGGCAGGTGGTGCAGGCGCAGCCAGCGGGCCAGGGTGCGTTCCGGGAAGTAGGACTCGGCCGACCTGGTGTCCGGGCGGATCGCCGCCACGTCGGGCTCCAGCCAGACGTCCGCGTCCAGGCCGTAGAGGTGGCTGAAGGAGAGGTTGGCGAGGTGGACCTCCTTGCCGGCCGCGCGCAGCGCGAGGGCGACCGGCAGTCCCGCGTAGACGTCGAATCCGCCGCCGGCCCCGGCGACGAGGATCCGTTCGGCGGCCTTCAGACGGGTGAGCAGCGGGGGTTCGAAGATCGAGGGCATCCGGGGACGGTACCGCGGCGGCCCGGGCCCGGGCGAACGTGAACTGCTCCCGTACCGACGGCGGTTGCCGCCGCCCGGGGCCGCGGGTCGGCGCCGCCCGGGGCCGCAGGTCGGCGCCGCCCGGGGCCGCGGGTCAACGCCGCGCGAGGGCGGCGACGCCGGCCGTGACGATCGCGAGGCCGCGTTCGAAGCGCCGTTCGTGGTCGCCGAAGAGGTCCTCGCCGGCGGCCGTGGCGAGCGGGTGGTCGGGTCCGATCCTCTCGGCGCGTTCGGCGCTGTCGTAGCCGGGGGTCCGTTCGCCGGGCAGTGGGTGGACGGCCTGTTCCTCGATGACGAAGCCGATGGTGAAGCTGTAGGCGGTGAAGAAGGCGTCGACGGCCTCGGTGGGGGTGAACCCGGCCCGGCGGAAGACGTCGAGCTGGGTTTCCTGCTGCCGGGCGTGGGCGCCGTCGGTCAGCAGGGTGCCGCTGAAGACCTTGGCGCCGTCGCGGTAGCCGAGCAGGGCGCGGCGCAGCACCCGGCAGGCGGCGAGCAGGTGGTCCTGCCAGGGGGCGTCCGGGGCTGGGGGTTCGGCGGAGGCGGTCATGCGGCGGAGCATCTCGGTGGCGAGTTCGTCCAGCAGGGCCTGCTTGTTGGCGAAGTGCCAGTAGAGCGCGGGGGCCTTGACGTCGAGTTCGGTGGCGATCCGGCGCAGGGTCAGGCCGTCCAGTCCGACGTCGTTGAGCAGCCGCAGGGCGGTGTCCGTCACCTGGGCCCGGTCCAGCTTCGCCGCCATACGTCCGCTCCTCCTCGATGGCCCCCTGGGGCGGCCCTCCCGCGATGACCCCTTGACAATTTAACACCGTTAAGGCCACGCTCGGAACGGCAGCAACTTAACACCGTTAAGGAGACCGGAGTGCACACTCCCGTACTGATCGTCGGCGCCGGCCCGACCGGCCTCACCCTCGCCGTGGACCTCGCCCGCCGCGGCGTGCCCACGCTGCTCGTCGAGCGGGCCCCGGCCCTGTTCCCCGGCTCGCGCGGCAAGGGCCTGCAGCCCCGCACCCTGGAGGTCCTCGACGACCTCGGCGTGATCGACGCCGTCCGGGCCGCGGGCGCCCCCTACCCGCTGATGCAGAGCTGGGAGAACGGCGAACGCGGCGCCCGGTGGGACCTGGTGGAGCGCAGCGGGGCCGACGACCCGTCGGTGCCCTACCCGGACATCTGGATGCTGCCGCAGTGGCGCACCCAGGAGATCCTGCGCGCCCGGCTGCGGGAGTTCGGCGGCGAAGCGGTGCTCGGCACCGCGCTGACCGGCCTCACCCAGGACGCCGAGCGGGTCACGGCACGGCTGACCGGCCCGGACGGCACCGTCCGGACCGTCACCGCCGACTACCTGGTGGCCGCCGACGGCGGGCGCAGCACGGTACGGCGCGCGGTGGGCGTCCCGATGGTCGGCGAGACGGTCGACCCGCACCCCGCCCTCGTCGCCGACCTGCGGGTGACCGGTCTCGACCGGGACGACTGGCACATCTGGCCGGCGGCCCCGGGCGGCCCGCTGCTGCTCTGCCCGTTGCCGGGCACGGCGGACTTCCAGCTGTTCGCCCAGTTCACCGACGGCGTCCCCGACACCTCCGCGGACGGTGTGCGCCGGACCGTCGCCGAACGCACCCACCTGCCCGCCGAGGCCGTCACCGACGTCCGCTGGGCCTCGGACTTCCGCCCGCGCGCCGCCCTCGCCGACCGCTTCCGCAGCGGCCGGGTCTTCCTGGCCGGCGACGCCGCGCACATCCACTCCCCGGCCGGCGGCCAGGGGCTGAACACCAGCGTGCAGGACGCCTACAACCTGGGCTGGAAGCTCGGCCAGGTGCTGGCCCACGGCGCGCCGGCCGAGCTGCTGGACAGCTACGAGGCCGAACGGCTGCCGGTCGCGGCCGACGTACTGGACATCAGCACCTCGCTGCACCGCGCCTCGGCCGGCACCGCCCGCGAGAGCGACCGGGCCCCGCGGCGCGGCGAGCGCACCGAGCAGCTCGGGGTGGGCTACCGGGGCGGTCCGCTGAGCCTGGAGACCCGCACCGGGCTGCCCGGGGGCGCCCTGCGGGCCGGCGACCGCGCGCCCGACACCCCGCTGCCCGGCGGCGGGCGGCTGTTCGACGTGCTGCGCGGGCCGCACTTCACCCTGGTGGCGGGCGGCGGTGAGCCGCCCGCGGTGCCCGCGGGGGTGCGCACGGTGCGGCTGGACGACTGGGGCCCGGGGCTGTTCCTGATCCGCCCGGACGGGTACGTCGGGCTGGCCACCACCGACCCGGCGGACCTGGCCGGGTACGGCGCCGCGGTGGGTCTGCGCGGCTGAGCCGGCGGACCGGCCGCGGCTCAGATCGTGGGGCCCCAGAGCTGGTCCGTGCAGCGGGCGTAGGTGTCCCGCCAGTGCGGCCAGTGCCGGACGGTCTCGTCGTCGCAGTCGGCGAGCAGCCGGTCGACCACCCGCTCGTCGACGCCCTCCAGCAGCCAGACCAGCGCGTCCGAGGAGGACGGCCCGTCGGCCGCCCGGAGCAGGTCCAGCAGCTCGGGGAGGGTACCGATCCGCGATCCGGCCGGGAAGACGCCCTCCATCCGGGGCAGCAACTGCCGCTCCTCGATCCGCAGGTGGGTCTCCAGCCGGGCGGCCAGCTCCTCCACGGCGTACGCCACCGGCCAGCTGCTGGCGGCGTCCCGGGTGGCGATCCGCACCAGGGTGGTGACCCGGGTGAAGGAGTGGTCCAGGTTGTGGTGGTCGGCCTCCAGCCAGTTCAGCAGCAGGCGCAGCTCCGGCACGAAGCGGCGCAGCAGCGGCCACAGCCGGCTGTCCTGCTGCTCGTGGTGGCAGGTGATCATGGCGGTCATGAAGTCCCAGTGCCGCTGGAGCGCCTCCCCCGCGACCTGGTCGCCGGGCTGCAGCAGGCGCAGCGCGTTGGGGAAGCGGGCCAGGTCGCGGCGGATCGCGGAGTGCACCAGGCGCAGGCCCGCGAACGGGACGGCCTCGGTGGCGGGCGGCTCGGCGGCAGCCCGGGCACCCTCCCCGTCGGCCGGGGCGGGGACGTGCGGGGTCCTGACGGGCAGCAGGTGGCTGGGCATGGCGCTCTCTTCACGACTGACTGAGGCTGGCCGCTGCGGACACCGCGTCTGTGGTGTCCCGGCCCGGGTCTTCAGGGTGGTGACATGCCATCAGGGTCGAATGAATATCTGATTGACGCGCAGGTCAGAGGCCTGTCGACGGCTTTCTGCCGGACTTACCGGGGCCCACGAACCAGTATGGCGCGCGCGGAGCCGCCGAGGTGGCGGCTCCGCGAAATCCGCGGCGGTCAGTCGCTCTCGGGGCCGGCCACGTTCTTGGTCAGCCACTCCAGGGTGTTCGGGATCATCTTCTTGAAGTCCGAGGTGAGGTGGTTCCCGCCGGGCTGCTCGTAGTAGTCGATCGTCAGCGGCGGCTTGGCCTTCGCCACCCAGGCCTTGACCAGCTTGACCTCACCCGCGTTGGCACCGCCGGCGGTCGCGAGCATCCGCACGTCGGCGGTGCCGGCGGCGACCATCTGGCCCGGGCTGTTGGCCACCCGCTCCTGCTCGTACCCCTTCCAGAGCGGGGAGTCCGGGTTGTAGTAGCCGTCGATCGGCACGGCCGCCTTGAAGACGTCCGGGTACTGCATGGCCAGCTTGGCGCTGCAGAACGCGCCGGTGGAGGCGCCCATCACGGCCCAGCCGTCGCGGCCGCGGACGGTGCGGAAGTTGGCGCGCACGAAGTCCGGGATGTCCTGCGACATCCAGGTGCCGATCTTGGGCTGGCCCGGGATGTCACTGCACTCCAGGGCCTTGGCCTCGTTGGACTCCAGGTTCTGCACCGGCATGATCATGATGAAGGGGTGCGCCCGGCCCTCCTTCGCCATCGTCGCGTCGGCCTCCTCGATGGGCAGCTGGTTGTCCGTCCAGGTGTTGTAGCCGGCACTCTGGCCACCCGAGTACAGGGTCAGCACCGGGAAGCCCGTGTTCGCGTACTTGGGGTCGTTGTACTCCGGCGGCAGCCAGACCCAGACCTTGCCGCTGACCCCGGACTTCGCCCCGGCCAGCGTGGTCATCATGATCGGCCCGGCCGCGGTGTCCCGGACCTTCTTGAGCTCGGCGGCCGGGCCGGTCGGCTTCAGCACCTTCGACGGCTTGGTGGGTGTGGGGCTCGGCGGCGCGGCCGGTGTCGCACCGCCGCCCGACTTGGCGCCGTCGGCGGCCGGACCGGCGGCGTCGGTACTCCCGCAGGCGGCCAGCGCGGCGGCCAGCGCGAACGCGGCGGCGGCGCTCAGGACGGCACGGGTACGGGAGGAGGGCGGCTTCGGCTGCACGGTGGGGACTCTCCGAGCGGTGTCTCGCCCGGTCGGTGTGTCCGGGCGGCGGCCCCGGCGGGGCCTGGGATCGGGCGGCGAACCTCTGACTGTCGGCCGCCCCGGAACGGGCGAGGCGGCCTCCGACCGGAGACCGCGCCATCCGTGATCCTATGACGGACCGGACGGGTGACCCGGTTGCGCCAAGGATCCGGAACCCGCCGTCCGGCGGGTGTGACCCCCGCCGGACGGCAGGGTTCGCACCCGCGCGGCAAGCACCCCGTCCACCGCGGAGCCCCGGCGGGGCCCGCCCGTTCGGGCGGGTGGACCCCGGTGCCGGCCGCGACCCGGCGGACGGCGTGAGCGCCGCACCCGTGACCACTGTCACCCCGCCGCACCGCACCCGGGACCGCGTGCCGCGCCAACGCGGGCAACTGCCACTCGGTCGGCCGATCGGCCGGTGCGCTCCCGCGGCGGCCGGTCCGGCCCGCCCGGGAGATCCGCCAGCGGCCGTGCCCCGCACCGCCGCCCGCCTTGGACGCTCGTACCAGTGACGCCCGGGCCGTCGCTGCGGGATCATCGGGGCAGCCGGGCACTCGCCGAACACCCCGAGGAGCAGCACGTGTCGCAGCAGGTCGCCGTGGTCACCGGAGCCGGCAGCGGGGTGGGGCGCGCCGTCGCCCTGGAACTCGCGGGGGCCGGCTGGCAACTCGTCCTGGCCGGGCGCCGGGACGGGCCGCTGCGCGAGACGGCCCGGCTGGGTGCCCCGGCCGCCACCGTGATCCCGACCGACGTCACCGACCCGGCCGCCGTGGACGCGCTCTTCTCGGAGACCGCCGACCGCCACGGCCGGCTCGACCTGCTCTTCAACAACGCCGGCACCTTCGGCGCCGCCACCCCGGTCGAGGACCTGGACCCGGCCGCGTGGCGGGCGGTGGTCGAGCTCAACCTGACCGGCGCCTTCCTCTGTGCGCAGGGCGCGTTCCGGCTGATGAAGGCCCAGCGGCCGCAGGGCGGCCGCATCATCAACAACGGCTCCGTCTCCGCCCACGCGCCGCGCCCGCACAGCATCGCCTACACGGCCAGCAAGCACGCCGTCACCGGTCTCACCAAGTCGCTCTCGCTCGACGGCCGGCCCTACCGGATCGCCTGCGGCCAGATCGACATCGGCAACGCGGCCACCGACATGACGGCGGCGATGACCAGCGGGGTCCGCCAGGCGGACGGCCGGACGGCGCCCGAGCCCACCATGGACGTGGCCGACGTCGCCCGTACCGTCCGGCACATGGCCGAGCTGCCGCTGGAGGCCAACGTCCAGTTCGCCACGGTGATGGCGACGGCGATGCCGTACATCGGACGCGGCTGAGGCACCGGCGCCGGGCCCGGCGGAACGGACCGCGACCCCCGCCCGCGGCAGCGCCGGGCGGGGGTCGCGGGTGGGGCCGTCGGCCGGCAGGCGGGGTCAGCCGCGCCAGGTGTCGTTCAGCGTGACCTTGCCGCCGGACGGGACGGTGGCGGTGCGGTTGGCGCCACTCTCCCAGGTCACCGTGCCGTTCGCCTCCTTGCGGACGTACTTGTACTCGAAGGCCGTGCCGGCCGGCAGGGACAGGTCGAGCTTCCAGACCGGGTAGGCCGCCGAGGAGAGCGGCAGCGCCTTGCCGGTGTCCCAGTTGCCGAGGGCCGCGGTGTTGCCGACGACGAAGATGTTCTGACCGAGGACCGTGGTGGCGTTCACCGCGAACGAGGCGCCGGTGGCGGCCGACGGGGTCGGGGTGGACGTGGAGCCGCCGCCCGCGCCGACGTACAGGGCGACCGCGTCGCCGGCGCCGACGGTCGCGGTGAACCTCCCGTCCGTGCCCACGCCGTAGCTGGTGCCGGTGCAGCCGCCGCCCGCGACCGGGTCGCCGTGCTGGACGTCGCAGTAGCTGCCGGCGGGGAGCGAGGTCTGGAAGGTCTGGGTGATCGCGCCGTTCTCGTGGTTGATCGCCACGTAGCCCTTGCCGCCGCGGCCGAAGGCGACGGCGTTGCTGCCGTTGGACCACCAGTTGGTCAGCGCCGTGCCGGAGACGGCGTTGCGGAAGCCGACCATGTTGGCCACCTGCCGCCAGGCGTGGGTGCAGTTCCAGCCGTCCTGGTAGCAGGCGTTGACGGTGCCGCCGTTCGGCGGGCCGTCGTCGTGACCGGAGAAGGCGTAGCCGGAGTAGACGTTGGGCGCGCCGTAGGGGTGGGCCAGCATGAAGACGTTGGCCAGGGTGTAGCTGTTGCCGTACCGGTAGGTCAGCGTGGAGCCGTTGCGCTCGGTGTCCCAGTTGTCGACGAAGGTGCGGGCCTGGCCGCTGCCGAGCAGGCCGGAGCCCCAGGAGGAGAGGTCGGCGATCCGGCCGCCGTCGAAGGCGCTCTTCAGCCAGGTGCCGGAGCGGAACTCGTCGACGTCACCGGTGCCGGTGTACTCGCCCGGCTGGATCGGCTCGCCGGCCCCGTAGATGACCTCCTGCACCCAGTACGCGTTCGGGTTGCTCATCTTCGCCTTGATGCCCGCGAGGTCGGAGGCGGCGATGTGCTTGGCCGCGTCGATCCGGAAGCCGTCGACGCCGATCGAGAGCAGGTCGCTCAGGTAGGTGGCGATGGTCTGCTGGACGTACGTGCTGCCGGTGTCGAGGTCGGAGAGGTTGACCAGCTCGCAGTTCTGCACGTTGCCGCGGTCGCCGTAGTTGGAGATGGCGCTGCGGCAGGAGTGGAAGTCCTGGTCCTGGTAGTACCCGGGGTAGTTGTACTTGCTGTAGACGGTGCCGCCGGTCCCGGTGCCGGAGCCGGCCGACATGTGGTTGATCACCGAGTCGGCGATCACCTTGACGCCCGCGGCGTGACAGGTGCTCACCATCGACTGGAACGAGGCCCGGTCGCCGAGCCGGCCGGCGATCCGGTAGCTGACCGGCTGGTAGGAGGTCCACCACTGGGACCCCTGGATGTGCTCCTGGGGCGGCGAGACCTCGACGAAGCCGTAGCCCTTCGGGCCGAGGGTGTCGGTGCAGGCCTTCGCGACCGAGTCGAACTTCCACTCGAACAGGGTGGCGGTGACGTCCTTGCCGCCGCCGGGTGGGGTGGCCGCCGCGGTCGGGGCCAGTGAGAGCCCGGCGCCGATCGACAGCGCCAGCGCCGCGGCGGCGGTGAGCGCGCCGGCGGCGCGGACGGGACGGGAGGTGGGGGAATGGGTGACCACGATGTCTCCAGGGGGCGGGTGGGCGGCCTGGTTCGGCCCGCGGACGCAGGTGCGCGGGCCGGGGTGCGAGGGTGCGAGGGTGCGGCGGTGCGAAGGTGCGGCGGTGCATGGGACTGCGGACGCTGGGGCGCAGTCCGACCGGGGTGGGGCGCGGCGGGGTGGGGTGGGGTGGGGTGGCCGCACTACCGACCGGTCACTTGCTGCAAACTCCATGAAACTTTCTGGAAACTTGCAGTGCGGTGAGAACATATGACCGCGCGAAGGGTGCGTCAAGGCCGCCGTCGACAACGGTTCGATGTCACCGGAAAATCGGCCGATACCTCCGGCGGGTCCACCGCGTCAGTAAGAGTGACGTCAACCAGCAGCAAGCACTCGGGGGAGCAGCGGATGGACGACCCGGACCTCGAATTCGAGGAGTTCGCGAGCACCCGCGCCCGCCGACTGTTCCATGTCGCGTACATGATGTGCGGCGACTGGCACCAGGCCCAGGACCTGGTGCAGACCACGCTCGCCAAGATGTACTCCGTCTGGGGCCGGCTGCGCCGCGGCCAGGACGAGCCGGGACTCGACGCGTACGCCCGGAAGGTGATGCTCCGGTACTACCTGTCGCACCGCCGGCTGCGGAAGTCGACGGAGATCGTGATCGCCGAGCCGCCGGACTCCCCCGACTCCCCGCTCAGCCCCGATCTGCGGGTCACCCTCACCGCCGCGCTGCGGCTGCTACCCCCGCGCAACCGCGCGGTGGTGGTCCTGCGATACCTGGAGGACCGCAGCATCGAGGAGGTCGCCGACCTGCTCGGGATGTCCACCGGCTCCGTCAAGAGCCTCAACACCCGCTCTCTGGCCAAGTTGCGGGGCATTCTGGGCGGCGACCGCGAGCTGATGTTCCTGTCCTGACCCCTTCGCCCCCTCCCCGCCGACCCCGCAGACCGGCAGACCCCGCAGACCCGCAGACCCGAACGAGGAACCCGGCCATGGACCTTGAACGCGACGGCGCCCCCGACGGTGACCTCGACCGCGATCTCGACCGCGATCTCGACAGCGAGCTCTCCCGCCTGTTCCGGGAGAGCGTGGACGACCTCTGCGCTCCCCCGGTGGTGCTGATGGTCTCGCAGGCCACCGCCCGGGGACGCACCCTGCGCCGTCGCCGGCGACTGGCCGTGGCGGCGTCCGCCCTGGTGGCCGCCGCGCTGGTGGGCACGGTCGGCATGGCGACCGTGCGGCACTCCCGGGGTCCGGTCGTCGCCGCCGCGTCCGCCACCACCGCCCCGGGCACCGCGAGCACCCCGGCCGCCGCCCCTGCCCCCGAGCCGCGGTCGGGTCCCGCCGCCGACCCGGCGGCCACCCCCGCCGACGGCATGCTCGCCGTGCTCAGCACGCTGCTGCCGAGCGGGGCGTACAGCAACTACGCCCCCGCGCCCGGATCACCGGCCGCGGTCGGCGGTTTCCGGGTCGACTTCAACGACGGCCGGGGGCCGACCACCGTGGTGGTCTCGCTGACCGGCATGAACGGCAGGGCGTTCGGCTGCCCGCAGGTGCCGGCCCTGCCCGGGGCGGCGACGCCCCCGCCGGACGGCTGCACGCAGAGCGTCCTCGACAGCGGGGACCCGGCGGTGGCGTACCGCAACGCCCCCGGGGAGAGCGGTCTCGCCGGGCGGACGGTCGCGGTCCGGCACGAGGACGGCACCGTGGTGCTGATCACCTCGATGAACGGCACCGCCCACCCGGCCGACGGCGGCGCGGCCCGCGGGACCAGACCCGAACCGGCCCTGGACGAGGAGCGGCTCGCCGCGATGGCCGACGACGAGACCTGGCTCCAGGCGCTGTCCCCGCAGCTGATCGCGGACGGCGCGGCCTGGCGGCGCGCCTGGGCGTGACCCGGCGCCCGGCCGGCCGACCGGGCCGCTCGGACCGACCCGGCCGGTGGCCCGCCCCGGCCCCGGCGCCCGGCCTGCTCAGACGGCGTCGGGCCCACGCTCCCCGGTCCTGACCCGGACGATCCCCTCCACCGGAACGGACCAGACCTTGCCGTCGCCGATCTTCCCGGTCCGTGCGGCGGCCACGATCGCCTCCATCACCGGCTCGGCGTCCTCGTCCTCCACCACGACCTCGATCCGCACCTTGGGCACCAGGTCGATCCGGTACTCGGCGCCCCGGTAGACCTCGGTGTGCCCGTGCTGGCGGCCGTACCCGCTGGCCTCGGTGACGGTCAGTCCGTGCACCCCGATCTCCTGCAACGCGGTCTTGACCTCGTCCAGCTTGAACGGCTTGACGACGGCGGTGATCAGCTTCATGTCCCGGGGGTCCTGTCGGACGAGTGCGTGAGCACGGTGGCGTGGGCCCCGGTGGTGCCGTGGCCCAGGACGCCGTGATCGTACGCGGTCTCGGCGTGCACGGCGAGGTCGAGCCCGGTCAGTTCGTGCTCGGGCGAGGCCCGGAAACCCATCAGCCGGTCGATCGTCTTCCCGATGCCGTACGTCACGGCGAACGCGTACGCGCCGACCGCCAGGACCGCGACCAGTTGCCGGCCGAGCTGGCCGAGGCCACCGCCGTGCAGCAGGCCGTCGGCGCCGCCGGTCATGGTGGCGGTGGCGAACAGTCCGATCAGCACGGTGCCGATCACCCCGGCCACCAGGTGGACGCCGACCACGTCCAAGGAGTCGTCGAAGCCGAGGCGGAACTTCCAGCTCACGGCGTACGAGCAGACCACGCCGGCCGCCAGGCCGATCACCAGTGCGCCGAGCAGGTCCACGCTGCCGCAGGAGGGGGTGATGGCGACCAGGCCGGCCACCGCGCCGGAGGCCGCGCCGAGCGTGGTGGCGTGGCCGTCGCGGCGCTTCTCCACCAGCAGCCAGCCGAGCAGTCCGGTGCAGCCCGCCGCCTGGGTGTTGAGCAGCGCCGCCGCCGCGAGACCGTTGGCGCCCAGCGCCGAACCCGCGTTGAAGCCGAACCAGCCGAACCACAGCAGGCCGGCGCCGAGCAGCACCAGCGGCAGGCTGTGCGGCCGCATCGCCTCCTTCCGGAAGCCCAGCCGCGGGCCGAGCACCAGGGCCAGCGCCAGACCGCTCGCGCCGCAGTTCACCTCGACCACGGTGCCGCCGGCGAAGTCCAGGGCGCCGAGCCGGCCGAGGATCCAGCCGCCGGGGGTGAACACCCAGTGCGCGACCGGGACGTAGACCAGCAGCGTCCACACGGCGGTGAACGCCACCCAGGCGCCGAACCGGGCCCGGTCCGCGATCGCGCCGCTGATCAGCGCCGCGGTGATGATCGCGAAGGTGAGCTGGAAGGTGGCGAAGAGCAGCGTCGGCACGTGGCCGGTGAGGCTGGTCGGGGTGATCCCGGTCATCCCGAGGTGGTCCAGGCCGCCGATCAGACCCCAGCCGCCGGCGTCCGTGCCGAAGGCGAGCGAGTAGCCGGCCAGCAGCCAGACCACGGTGACCACGGCGATCGAGACGAAGCTCATCATGATCATGTTGAGCGTGCTCTTGCTGCGGACCATGCCGCCGTAGAAGAGCGCGAGGCCCGGGGTCATCAGCAGGACCAGGGCGGTGCTGGCCAGCAGCCAGGCGGTGTCGCCGGTGTCGAGACCGGACGCGGATTCGGCGAGCAGCATGCGGAACCTTCCCGTGCGGCGCGGATCGCACCGTGGGTGGGGTTGTGCGCGCGCCGACGCGGAGAGTTTCGCCGGACGGGGTTTCCTGTTGCGGACAGCGGTGTTTCACCGGTGTTTCGTGTTGCGCCGATGTTGCCGAACGCTCACGGGCCCGTCGCGGCCGCAGGACCCGGCGCCGCACGGCCGAAGGGCCCGGCGGCCGAAGCCGCCGGGCCCTTCACCGCCCCGGGGTCAGGGTCAGTTGCTGGTGTTGATCGCGGTGTCGTCGATCACGAAGCTCGTCTGGAGCGAGGAGTCCTCGACGCCGTTGAACTTCACGGTCACCGACTGGCCCGCGTAGGAGGACAGGTCGACCGTCTTCTGGACGTACCCGGTGGCCTTGTTGAGGTTCGAGTACGAGGCGACGGTGGTGCCGTTGACCGTGACGGTCAGCTTGTCGTACGCGGTGGAGGTGGTGGTCTCCGCCGTGTCGATGTGCAGCCAGTAGCTGAGGGTGGCCTTGCAGCCGGCCGGGATGGTCACCGTCTGCGCGGCGGAGTCCGTGTGGGCCGAGCCGTAGCCGTTCAGCCAGGCCTTCCAGGAGCCGGAGTGCGAGGCCTGCGAGGCGCTGTTGTCGACCACGCCGCTGGTGACGGTCCACGGCGCGGCGGTGCCGGTCTCGAAGCCCGCGTTGCCGAGCAGCTGGGTCGGGGTGCAGCCGCCGCCACCACCGGTGTTGACCGTCCAGGTGAAGCTGGCGGTGCCGGTCTTGTTGGCGGTGTCCTTGGCGGTCACGACCACGTTGGAGGTGCCCGCGGTGGTCACGGTGCCGGTGATCTTGCCGGTGGAGGCGTTGATCGACAGGCCGGCCGGCAGGCCGGTGGCCGAGTAGGTCAGCGCGCCGGTGCCGCCGGTGGCCGAGACCTGGAGGTTCACCGCGGTGTTGATGGCGGTCACCTGGTTGCCCGGGTTGGTCACCACCGGCGAGTTGCTGACCACGGAGCCGACGTTGACGCCGGCCCAGGTGTTGGCGACCGCGGTGGCCTCGACGCCGCCCGCGCCGTACAGGTCGTTGGCCGCGTTGATGGTCGCGGTCCGCGCGGCGGCGTAGTTGGTGGTGGAGGTCATGTAGGTGGTCAGCGCGCGGTACCAGATCGCGGCGGCCTTGTCCCGGCCGATGCCGGTCAGGGTGGAGCCGTTCGAGGTCGGGCTGTTGTAGCTGACGCCGTTGATGACCTTCGCGCCGCTGCCCTCGGCCAGCAGGTAGAAGAAGTGGTTGGCGACGCCGGACGAGTAGTGGACGTCCTTGTTGCCGACGGTGGAGGACCAGTTGTCGGCGGACTGGCCGTCCTTGGACGGCTTGTCCATGTAACGGAGCGGCGTGCCGTCCCCGTTGATGTCGATGAGCTCGCCGATCAGGTAGTCCGGGTTGTCGGACGGGATGTTGGCGTAGAACTCCACCATCGAGCCGAAGATGTCCGAGGTGGCCTCGTTGAGGCCGCCGGACTCGCCGGAGTAGTTGAGGTTGGCGGTGGCGGCGGTGACGCCGTGGCTCATCTCGTGCCCGGCCACGTCGAGCTCGGTGAGCGGGTGGGTGTTGCCCGACCCGTCGCCGTAGGTCATGCAGAAGCAGGAGTCGTCCCAGAACGCGTTCACGTAGTTGCTGTCGTAGTGGACGCGGCTGTAGGCGCCGACACCGTCGTTGCGGATGCCGTTGCGGCCGAAGGTGTTCTTGTAGTAGTCCCAGGTCATCGCGACGCCGAAGTGGGCGTCGACGGCGGCCGACTCCTTGTTGCTGGCCTGGCCGTTGCCCCAGGTGTCGGTCGACTTGGTGAACAGGGTGCCGTTGCCGGACGTCCCGTTGTTCATGTTGGTGGTGTACATCCCACCGCGGGTGGTGTCCTTCAGCTGGTACGTCGAACCCGACAGCGATGTGCCGATGGTGACGTTGCCGACGAAGACGCCCTGGCCGGTGCCGGTCTGCACGCCCTCGAACTTGTGGATGACGGTGCCGGTGGCGGCGTCGGTGACGACGTGCAGCTTGCTCGGCGTGCCGTCGGCCTCGGTGCTGGAGACCACGGTCTCCCAGGCGAGGCGCGGCGAGCCGTCGGCGGCCCAGACGACCAGCCGCGGGGCGGTCTGCAGGCTGGAGCCGGCCTCCGCGGCCAGCGCGGTGGCCTGCGCCTTCGGGGCGGCCAGCGCGGGGGTGGTGCTGACGCCGTTGAGCGAGGCCTCGGAGGCCCGGTCGACGCTCTTCACCGTGCCGGCGGGGGTCTGGTGCACCACCATGTCGCCGCCGAGCACCGGGAGTCCGCCGTAGGTGCGCTCGTAGCGGAAGTGCTGGCTGCCGTCGGCGTCGCGGAAGGCGTCCTTGACGACCAGCTTCTCCTGGCTGCCGAGGCCGAGGGTCTGCGCGAGGGCGGCGCTCTGCTGGCCGGCGGCGGCGAGGGCGGCGGTCCGCCCGGCGGGCGCGACCGGGGCGGGGGCGCTCGGCGCGGCCTGGGCGGCGACCACGGGGAAGCCGGTCACCAGCAGTGCGGTGGTGGCGGCGAGTGCGGCCAGACTCGTCCGGACATGGGTGTGACGGGACAATGCAGACTCCTTATCCGACCGTTCGCGGGGTCACGAAACGGTGGAGAGAACCTGGGCCGCGGGGTTGCGGCGCAGCGGGGGCCCTGCCGCCGGGTGCGCGGCGCGGGTGCGGTGCAATCAGGAGCGGTAGCGCTGAACCTGCGCTGGATCGGCTGCCCCCGGGGGGTGGGGCCCCCTCGCGTCTGCAGCCGGGGGAATCGTGGCAGCAAACGGACCGTGAATGACAGATGCATGCCACTGATTGGCCAATTACTGCCAATGGCACCGGACGGCCGGACCGGTGCCACCGCGGAGCCTGCTGGACATGGATGTCATTGCGACCCGGCAGCGGCCGAGCTCGCGGTGCCGCTGCACGCGTAGACCGTCCGAACGACCGGTCGGCGTCAGCGGCGTATAAAGGCCGGTGCATGCCAAGTTTTTCCGGCCTCGATGGACGCCTTTCGGCCATCCGGCGCCCCACGGCCCGAAACGCGCCCCAGGGGCCCCGCGACCGCGGAGCCCCTGGGTTCGTCCGATGCGCCTTCCGGGCACACTTCCTGACGTGTCGTCAGCCCTGCACGAACACCGCCACCGTCCGGCCCGGCACGGTGAAGCTGCCGGTGGCCGGATCGAAGGCCGCCTGCTTGACCACCGGATCGGCGCCGCGGGCCTGCACCGGGTGCAGCGACTGCGCGGTGCCCGCCAGCGCGCCCACCGACTGCCGCTGCGCGGTCGGGGTCGCGTTGAACACCACGGTGACGCCCTTCTCGGCCCCGTTCAGCCCGGTGCCGTCCAGGTGCATGGTGATCACCCCGGGCGTCTCGCCGGCCGTCCCGGAGAGCGGGAAGGACAGCCGCCGCTGGACCTCGGCGGCGGTGCTCAGCGCGAACAGCGGCGAGGAGCGGCGGATCTGCAGGTACTGCTGGTACAGCGCGGTGCTCGCCCCGGTCTCGTTGCAGCCGACGGTCAGCCGGGGGTCGGTCAGCAGGGACTTGGCGGTCGGCCACATCGAGCGGTTGTCGGCCGCCATCGGCACCCCGCGGCCCCAGCCGTTGCCCTGCTTGCAGTCCCAGTGGATCGCGTTGAACCAGTCGCCCGAGTCGTAGGAGTTGGCGTCCAGCGACTTGGAGCGCAGCAGGTCGCTGCCGGCCTGGGCGAAGCCGGGCCCCTGCGTCAGGGCCGTCAGGGACAGGCCGAGCGCCTGCATCCGGGCCCGGTCGGCGGGCGTGGTGGCCTGCGGCAGCTTGTAGGCGAGGGCGTCGAACAGGTCGGCGTTGTCGTGCGCGTCCAGGTACTCCACCGCCTCGCCGGGCGCCGCGGCGTAGCCGGTCGGAGCGCCGTTGTAGTCCACCCCGGCGCCGCTGACGGCCTTGCCCGAGCTGTCGGTGAAGGTGAATCCGGCCAGATTGCCGGTCAGCCCGACCTTGATCTGGTCCATCTGGTGCAGCAGCCGGGCCTTCTGCTGCTCGGGGGTGCCGTTGTCCGGCGAGCCGTTCGGGTCGGTGTACAGGCCGGAGGCGAAGCCCTGCTGCGGCGCGGAGGACAGCTGGAAGTTGCCGCCCCGGCCGGCGTCGCGGACCCGGTCGTTGAAGGTGGCGATCCCGGTGCCCGCCATGTTGGTCTGGGTGGCCTGGACGAACCGCGCGTCGTTGGCGACGGTGCCGAAGTTCCAGCCCTCGCCGTACAGGAAGACGTCCTTGCCCTCGACCCCGTCCCGCTCCCGGGTGAGCCCGCGCAGCGCGGACTGCACGTCCAGCACGGTGGACTTCGGGTCGAGCCCCATCAGGTCGAAGCGGAAGCCGTCGACCCGGTACTGCCGGGCCCAGGTCACCACCGAGTCGACCACCAGCTTGTTCATCATGGCGTGCTCGGGCGCGGTGTCGGCGCAGCAACTGTCGGTGGTCACCTGGCCGTTGTCGCCCAGCCGCTGGTAGTAGCCGGGAACCACCCGGTCCAGCACCGAGTGCTCGGCCTGACCGGCGGCGGCGGTGTGGTTGTAGACCACGTCGAGCACCACCCGCAGCCCGGCCTCGTGCATCGCCTGCACCATCGCGCGGAACTGCACCGTCCGCGCGGTGCCGTTGGGGTCGGTGGCGTACGAGCCCTCGGGCACCGTGTAGTGCAGCGGGTCGTAGCCCCAGTTGTAGGCGTCGTCCGCCTGGACGGCCGCCACGCACTCCTGCTGCTTCTCGCCGTCGGCGGGCAGCGAGGCGAGGTCGCAGGCGGGCAGCTTCTGCTCGGCCCGGTTCTCCCGGATGGTGGCGATGTCGAAGGTGGGCAGCAGGTGGACGGTGGTGACGCCGGCCTTCGCCAGGTCCCGCAGGTGCTGCATGCCGGCCGAGGCGGACTCGGTGAAGGCCAGGTAGGTGCCGCGCTCCGGGGTCGGGACGGTGGTGTCGGCCACCGAGAAGTCGCGGACGTGCAGCTCCTGGATCTGCTGGCGGGCGGCGGGGACGGCGGCCGGGGTGCGGTGGGCGTCCCAGCCGGCCGGCTTGTTCGCCCGGTCGCCGAGGTCGGTGACCAGGCTGCGCCGGGAGTCGGCCGACAGCGCGACCGAGTACGGGTCGGTGACGGTGTTGGTGACCACCTGCTGGACGCTCGGCGCCCACACCTTGACCTGGAACAGGTAGTAGCGGCCGTCGAGTTCACCCGCGTCCCGGGTCAGCGACCAGACGCCGCTGGCGTCGTCCCGGCACAGCGGCACGGTTCTCGGGGTGCCGCCGGTGGCCCGGTCGAAGAGCTGGACGGAGACCTCGGTGGCGGTCGGCGCCCAGAGCGACAGGGTCACCCGGCGGCGGTCGCGGCGCAGCCAGTCGTCCTGCGGGCGGCTGCTGTAGACCGGCCCGAGCGCCGCCCCGGCGGCCTTGCCCGCGTACAGGTCGTCGAGCACGCCGGGGATCTGCACGCCGGTGGCGGCCAGGACGGCGCCGTTCGGCAGGTGCTCGGTGAAGAGCAGCTGGCCGCGCAGGGCGGCGGTGACCCGTCCGGTGTCGCGCTGGTCGACGGTGAAGGCCCGGTAGCCCGCCAGGTGCGGGTACTTGGCCTTCTGGGCCGCGGTCAGACCGGCCGCCGGGGTGAGCCGGATCCAGTGGCCGGGCTTGGTGAGCCCGCCCTTGTCGGCCTTGATCCCGCCCTCGGGGTCGTAGACGAGCTGGGCGCTGGTGCCGCCGCCCAGCGCGGCGTCGCCCGCGCCGTACCCGGCCGGGACCACCACCGTGCGGGCGTCGATCCACTGGGCCCGCGCGGAGCCGAGGTCGAGCTGGGAGCTGCTGCCGGGGGCCTGCGGGAGGAGGTGTCCCTCCTGGCCGCCGATGATCCAGATCTCGCGGCCGGAGGTGGCGAAGTCGAGCGACTGGTCGGTGGGCAGGTCCTTGTCGTTGCCGTTGTGGACGATGTAGCTGAGGCTGGTGGCGCCGGGTGCCAGCGGCACCTCGAAGACCGCGCCGAAGGCGTCCCGGCGGGCGGGCGGCAGCGGCTTGCCCCAGTCGGTCGGGGTGGCGGCGCCGGTCCAGTCGTGCAGGCCCCAGCCGTCGTACTGGCCGTCGGCCCGGTGGTAGTGGATGACGGCGGTGCCGGCCGGGACGGGGACGGCCGGGTCGGGGTCGGCCGTGCGCACGGTGGGGTCGCCCTCCTTCAACCAGACCTCCCCGGTGCTGCCGAGCTCGATGTGGCGGTCGGTGTCGACGTCCTTGACGCCGTCCTTCTCCACGATGAAGCCGAGGTCGGCGGCGCCGTTCCGGAGCTTCACGTAGGCGAAGGCGCCGTAGGCGTCCCGGCCGACGAAGGGGTGGCCGGCCGGCCAGGGGGTGGACTCGCCGTCGGCGAGGTCGCCCCAGGCGTAGAGGTTCCAGCCGTCGTAGTCGTTGTTCCTGCGCTGGTAGTGCACCACCGCGTACGGGCGCGAGCTCGCCGTGGGCACCGGCGCGGGCGCGGGGGTGCCGGTGGTGAAGCTGCCGGTGGCGGAGCGCAGGTGCCCGGCGGAGTCCCGGACCACGGCCTTGTAGCGGACCACCGTGCCCGGTGCCACCCCGGCGAGGTCCTGGGTGACCCGCCAGTCGCCGTTGTCGGCGGTGCCGAGGGTGCGCCAGGGCCCGGTGCCGATCTGCGCGGCGAAGCCGACCCGGTCGAACCCGCCGCCGGCCACCTCGGCGCCGACGGTGACCGTGCCGCTGGAGCCGTCGGCCGGGGGCCGCACGCTCAGCGACGGCGCGGCGGCGGGCTTGGCCAGCCGGCCGGCGGCCTTCAGCACCACGGAGGAGAGCGGTGGCACGGTGACGGTGATCTTCTTGTCGGCGCCGGTGGTCAGCCGCTCCCCGGCCGCCGGGTAGAGCCGGTCGAAGCCCAGGCCGGCCGAGTAGGTGTCCAGGGTGACGGTCTTGGCCTCGGCGGCGTTGTTGACCGCCACCAGGTACTCGACCTGCTCGGCGGCGTCGATCCGGGAGAAGGCGTACACCCCGGGCCCGTCGGCGGCGTGGCGTTCGATCTGCGCGCCGTCGGCCAGCGCCGGGTTGTCCCTGCGGAGCTTCGCGAGCGCGGATATGCCCTGGTAGAGCGGGCCGCTGCGGCCGTACCGGTCGGCCGGGCCGGTGGGGCCGCCGATCACCGGGTCACTGTTGTAGGAGGGTGTCCTGGAAGCGAACATGTCCTGCCGGGCGTCCTTGTCGCCGCCCGCGCCGGTGAAGCCCTGCTCGTCGCCGTAGTAGACGACGGGCTGGCCGCGGGTGAGGAACTGCAGCTCGTTGGCCAGCCGGTCCTTCGCGAGCAGCTGCTCGGGGCTCGCGCCGGGGTTGTCGGCGCGCAGGAAGGACCCGATCCGGCCCATGTCGTGGTTGCCGAGGAAGGTCGGCAGCTCGTACGCGTCGGTGTCGGCGGTGGTGTAGCGGTAGTCCTGGCCGTACACCGAGGCCAGCGCCCTGGCCGAGCCGTTCTGCGAGACGAAGGCGCGGGCCGCCTCCTGGAACGGGAAGTCCAGGGTCGCCTGCAGCTTGCCCTTGGTGACGTACGGCGAGGTGACGGCCGGGTCGCCGGAGTAGACCTCGCCGAACATGAAGAAGCGCCGGTTGCCCTGCTCGGCCGCGTATTTCTTGAGCGCCGGCGCCCACTGCTGCCAGAAGGCGAGGTCGACGTGCTTGACGGTGTCGATCCGGAAGCCGTCCACGCCGGTCTCGCGGACCCACTGCTCGTAGACCTTCCTGAAGCCCTCGACCACCCGCGGGTTCTGGGTGTCCAGGTCGTCGAGGCCGGAGAAGTCGCCCTCGGTGGCGGACTCGCCGGCGAAGGTCGAGTTGCCGCGGTTGTGGTAGAGCGAGGGGTCGTTCAGCCAGGACGGGGTCTTGGCGGTGGCGTCGGCCTTGCTGCGCAGCACCGGGCTGTAGGGGAAGGAGTCGGCGGTGATCGCGGGCCACTTGGCGCCGGCGTCGGCGAGGGCGGTCTCGTCGACCGGGTTGCCGTCGGCGTCCAGCGTCGGGTACGCGCCGGTGGAGCGGTAGCCGGAGGCCTGCTCGCGGTTGTCGAGGACGTCGGCGGTGTGGTTGGTGATGACGTCGAAGAAGACCTTGATGCCCTTGGCGTGGGCCTTCGCGATCAGCTCCTTGAGCTGGGCGTTGGTGCCGAAGTGCGGGTCGACCTGGGTGAAGTCGGTGATCCAGTAGCCGTGGTAGCCGGCCGACGCGTCGGCTCCGCTGCCCTGCACCGGCTTGTTCTTGAAGATCGGGGCCATCCAGATCGCGGTGGTGCCGAGCCCCTGGATGTAGTCGAGCCGGTCGATCAGGCCCTTGAGGTCGCCGCCGTGGTAGAAGCCCTTGTCCGCGGGGTCGAAGCCGTTGTCCAGCCGTCCTCCGGTGACACCGCCGGCGTCGTTGGCGGTCGAGCCGTTGGCGAAACGGTCCGGCAGGACGAAGTAGAACTGCTCCCTGGTCAGGTCGTGCCGGCCCGCGGTGGCCGCGAGGGCGGAGTCGGACGGCGGCGCGGGCGCGCCGGCAGCGGCGACCGGGGCGGCGCCGAGGGTGACGGCGATCAGTGATGCGGCGAGCAGTACGGCGGCTCGGCCGGGACTGCGGTAGGGCGTCGTGCTCCGGGGCGGGCGGGGCTGGACTTCGGCCACGGCTGGCTCTCCCTCGATGCGGCTCGTCGTCGATGAGTGGCCGGACCGTAGCGCGCTGAAATATGTTTCAGCAAGATGCTGAAAATGTTGCAAGCAAGGTCTTGACCGAACCGTTGTGCAGACCGCAGAGTCGGTACCGAGCGCGCCCGCCGGACACCTGACCCCCGGCGGGCACCCTCGCTCGACCAAAGTCCAGGTCAAGAACGACCACCCCGGTTCGACCGCCCGTTACCCGCGAGCAACAATGGTCGATATGCGCCCGGACACTCCTCCTTCCCCTACCCCCACGGGGGGACAGTCGGTGAAGAATCCCCGACCACAGGATGAGCAGGCGGCTACGAGACGTCTGGCAGACTTCTCCCCCATGGGGGAATCGACCGAGATCCACGCAGCCGGCGCCGACCGCGCCGCCACGGCGCCCACCGGCGGTTCCGGACCCGTCGCCGCCCGACCGGGCCGGCCGGCGGACGGAGCCACCCGCGTCGCCCAGTCACCGACCGCCGCCCTGCGCGGCCGGGTCCGGGAGCAGCGTCTGCGCCCCGCCCGCCCGCGACTGTGGTTCGAGCTCGCCCTGATCGGCATCAGCTACTGGCTCTACTCACTGGTCCGCAACGCGGTCCCCGAGCAGGCCTCGATCGCCCAGCGCCACGCGACCTGGATATGGGACTTCGAGCGCGCCCTGGGCGTGGCCGTGGAGCGCTCGGTGAACCACGCGATCGACTCGGTCGGCTGGCTGATCGTGGGGATGAACTACTACTACGCGACCCTGCACTTCATCGTGACCATCGGTGTGCTGGTCTGGCTCTACCGCAGCCACCCCGGACGGTACGCGGCGACCCGCACCGTCCTGTTCGTCACCACCGGCATCGCCCTGGTCGGCTTCTACTTCTTCCCGCTGGCCCCGCCCCGGCTGATGACCGGCGGCAACTTCGTCGACACCGTGGCCGTGCACCACACCTGGGGCTCGATGGCCTCCGGCCCGGCCGCCCACGTGTCCAACCAGTACGCGGCGATGCCCTCGATGCACATCGGCTGGTCGCTCTGGTGCGGCCTGACGATCTTCTTCCTGGCCCGCCCGCTCTGGGTCCGGCTCCTCGGCCTGCTCTACCCCGCCGCCACCCTGGTGGTCATCGTCTCCACCGCCAACCACTTCTGGATGGACGCCGTCGGCGGCGCCCTGTGCCTGGGCGTCGGCTTCCTGGCCGCCCGCGCCGTCTACCACGTGTGGGCCTACCAGCTGCCGAGGGCGCCCCTCGCCCCGCCGCACGGCGACGAGGTCACCGTCCCCGAGCAGTGGACGGCCGAGGTCGGCGCCGGCCGGCCCTGAGACGGCCCGACACCCCGACACCCCAGTGCCCCGCCCGGACCGGATCCCGGCGGGGCACCGCCGTCTCACGGCCCGTAGAACAGCCGCTCCACCACCGCGCGGGCCCGGCGGGTGGTGCGCCGGTAGTCGTCCACCAGCTCCCCGCTGTGACCGGCGCCGTACCCGAGGTAGCGGGCCACCCCGGACAGCTCCCTGGCATCACCGGGGAAGGAGTCCCCGGCCCGGCCGCGCACCAGCATCACCGCGCTGCGCACCCGGGAGGCCAGCAGCCAGGCGGCGTCCAGCACGGCGGCGTCCTCGGCCCCGATCAGACCGGCCTCGGCCGCCGCGGCCAGCGCCCGCCGGGTCCGGGTGGTGCGCAGCGCCGGGACGGCGTGGCCGTGCTGGAGCTGGAGCAGCTGCACCGTCCACTCGACGTCGGCCAGACCGCCGCGTCCGATCTTGGTGTGGGTGGTCGGGTCGGCGCCGCGCGGCAGCCGTTCGGACTCGATCCTGGCCTTGATCCGCCGGATCTCCACCAGGTCCCGCTCGGGCACCCCGTGGCCCGGGTAGCGCAGCGGGTCGATCAGCGCCCGGAACCGCTCCCCCAGGTCCGCGTCGCCCGCCACCGGCTCGGCCCGCAGCAGCGCCTGGCTCTCCCAGACGTGCGACCAGCGCCGGTAGTAGGCCGCGTACGAGGCCAGCGTCCGCACCAGCGGCCCCTGCCGTCCCTCGGGCCGCAGATCGGCGTCGACCAGCAGCGGCGGCTCGGTCGAGGGCGCGGCGAGCAGGGTGCGCAGCTCGTTGCAGACGGCCCGGGCCGCCCGGGCGGCGTCCTCCTCCAGCATCCCGAGCTGCGGCTCGTGGACCAGCAGGACGTCGGCGTCGGAGCCGTAGCCGAGCTCGTGGCCGCCGAAGCGGCCCATCGCGATCACCGCGAGCCGGGTCGGCAGTTCGCCGTGGTCGGCCTCCCAGCCCGCGATGCAGGCCCGCAGCGCACCCTGGAGGGTCGCGGCGTTCAGCGCGGTGAGGGCCTCGCCGGCGGCGTCCAGGGCGCTCGCCTCGTCCGGGCCGAGGCGGCCGAGCAGGTCGGCGGCCGAGGTGCGGAACAGTTCGCGCCGACGGACGGCGCGGGCGGCGGCCACCCCGGCGGCAGCCGTCGGGGCCCGTCCCACGGCGGCCAGGATCTCCTGCTCCAGGGCGGCCCGGCCACGCGGGTCCAGGCCCTGCGGGTCGCCGAGCATGGCGACCGCCTCGGGGGCGCGCAGCAGCAGGTCGGGGGCGAGCCGGCCGGCCGAGAGCACCCGGGCCAGCTGCTCGGCGGCGGCGCCCTCGTCCCGCAGCAGCCGCAGGTACCAGGGGGTGCGGCCGAGCGCGTCGGAGACCTGGCGGAAGGTGAGCAGCCCCGCGTCGGGGTCGGCGGAGTCGGCCAACCAGCCGAGCATGACCGGCAGCAGGGTCCGCTGGATGGCCGCCTTGCGGCTCACCCCGGAGGCCAGCGCGGTCAGGTGGCGCAGGGCGGCGGCGGGGTCCGCGTAGCCGAGCGCCTCCAGCCGGGCCCTGGCCCCCTCGGGGGTGAGCCCCGCGTGGCCGAGCCCGGCCGCGCCGGACGGCAGCTCGGCCACCGCGTCCAGCAGCGGGCGGTAGAACAGCCGCTCGTGCAGCCGCCGCACCTCGACCGCGTGCCGCTTCCACTCCCGGTCCAGCGCGGCGACCGGGTCGGTCCGGGTGTCGCCCTGGATCCCGGCGGCGAGCGAGCGGGCCAGCCGCCGCAGGTCGGCCGGGTCCTTGGGCACCAGGTGGGTCCGGCGCAGCCGGTGCAGCTGGATCCGGTGCTCCAGTGAGCGCAGGAAACGGTAGGCGGCGTCCAGCGAGGCCGCGTCGGCCCGGCCGACGTAGCCGCCGGCGCTGAGCGCGGCCAGCGCCTCCAGCGTGTTGCCGCTGCGCAGGGACGGATCGGTGCGGCCGTGCACCAGCTGGAGCAGCTGGACGGCGAACTCGACGTCCCGCAGGCCGCCCGGGCCGAGCTTCAGCTGCCGGCCCACCTCGGTCGCCGGGATCGCGTCGACCACCCGGCGGCGCATCTGCTGGACGTCGGTGACGAAGTTGTCCCGGGCCGCGGCCTGCCAGACCAGCGGGGCGATCGCCTCGGCGTACGCGGCGCCCAGCTCGGCGTCGCCGGCCACCGGGCGGGCCTTGAGCAGGGCCTGGAACTCCCAGGTCTTGGCCCAGCGCTGGTAGTAGGCGAGGTGGCTGGCCAGGGTGCGCACCAGCGGGCCGTTGCGGCCCTCGGGCCGGAGGTTGGCGTCGACCGGCCAGATGGTGCCCTCGCCGGTGGTGTCGGAGCACAGCCGCATGGTGCGGGCGGCCAGCCGGGTGGCGGCCCGGGTGGCCCGCTGCTCCTCGACGCCCTCGCGCGGCTCGGCGACGAAGATCACGTCGACGTCGGAGACGTAGTTGAGCTCGCGTCCGCCGCACTTGCCCATGCCGATCACGGCCAGCCGGCAGTCCGTGGCGGCCTCCTCGTCCTCCTCGGCGGCGATGTCCAGGGCGGCCTGGAGGGTGGCGCCGGCCAGGTCGGCGAGCTCGGCCGCGGTCTGCGGCAGGTCGGTCGTGCCGCTCAGGTCCCGGGCGGCGATGGCCAGCAGGCAGCGGCGGTAGGCGGCGCGCAGTTCGTCGGCCCGCGCGGCCGGCGCGGCCGCCCGGACCCGGGTGGACAGCTCGCGCTGGAACTCGGCCTGTCCGGGGTGCATGTCACGCTGCTCGAAGGTGACCAGCGCGTGCCAGTCCCGGGGGTGGCGGCCCAGGTGGTCGCCGAGCGCGGCGGAGGCGCCGAGCACCCCCAGCAGCCGGTCGCGCAGCGGCTTGGAGGTGGTGAGGGTGTCCCGCAGGGTGTGCCGCTCGGCCTCGTCCAGGGCCTCCAGCAGGTGGGCCAGGCCGCGCAGGGCGAGGTCCGGGTCCGCGACCGTGCCGAGGGCGTCGAGCAGCACCGGGTCGGCGGCCAGGCCGTGCAGGGCCGGCCCGGAGAGCAGCCGCAGGGCCTGCTCCGGGTCGGTGAATCCCCGGCGTACCAGCCTGGTCTCCGGTCGGCTGGTCCGGCTCCCGGTCCGTTCCTCCACTGCCATGGCCCCTCCGGTGCGGTGGTCGGCCCGAACGAGCTGTGCGGACCTACGAACCTACGAACGAAGCCATGAGCCTACGATCGCCGGGCCTCGGCCCGGGAGAACCGCCTGCGACCCCGTCACTCGCGCTGTCACTGAACCCTGCCTCAACCCTGCCACTTCCGGTGGTCGAACACCCGGCGCGGGGCGGACGGCCCGGGCCGCCCCGGCCCGCACGCTCACCGCAGCTCGGCCGGTGGGGTCCGCCCGGCGTCCACCGGTTCCTCGCGCACCAGGCTGCCCCAGACCGCCATCCGGTAGAGCGAGGTGTACACCGGCGTGCAGGTCGTCAGCGTGATGTAGCGGCCGGGTCCGCGGTACGGCGACCCGGTCGGCACCGGCGCGATCACCCCCGTGTCGTACTGCGAGGTCTCCGGGAGGGTGGCGTCGACCCGGTAGACGTACCAGGTGTCCCGGGTCTCGACCACCACGGCGTCACCGGGCCCGACCTGGTCCAGGTCGTGGAACTTCGCGCCGTGCCCGTCCCGGTGCGCGGCGAGCGCGAAGTTGCCCTCGCCGTCCCAGGGCATCGCCGCCGCGTAGGGCTCGGTGTACACCCCGGCGACGCCGTCGGCGAGCGTCCCCTCGTCCGTCCCCATCCTGATCAGCACCTGGTAGTCCCTGCCCATCGCCGGCACGTGCAGGAAGCCGACGCCGTCGCCGGCGGCGAACGCGGGCGGCGCCGGCGACGGGGCCTCCGGGGTCGCCGGGCCGGCCGGCGGCAGCGGGACGGGCGCTGTCGCCGTCGCCGTCGCCGACCAGGCCTTGCGCAGCCGGTCGCCGGCCTGGTCCGCCCGGTGGTCCGCGATCACGTCCGTCCACCAGAGCGAGTACGCGGCGAACAGCGCCAGCAGCACCCCCAGGGTGACCAGCAGCTCCCCCGCCCCCTGGACGGCCACCAGCACTGCCCGACCCCGGCTCTGACCCTGCGTCACCATCGGCTTCCCTCCTGGAGCGACGACACGGACGGAGCCACTCACTCCACCGCGCGCCCCCACCGTCCGCAAATCGACACGCCCTGCGGCGCCCGACTGCGCGCGGCGGGCGGTCGCGGTGCGGGTGACGGCGTTCGGCCATCGGGAGGCGGCGGCCGTCCCTCGAAACGGTGACCCAGCGGCGTCGCTCAAACACTTACCGTACGAACTGCCATAAACAGAGGATCCGTTTTACCGATCATCTGGGAGAGTCATGCAAACCCGTGCAGCCGGTCTGGTCCTCTCCGGACTGACCTCTTTCGCGCTCGTCTGGGGCGCCAACAGCACCTCGTACGCCGCCACCTTCCCCGACCAGAACACCAGCGTCGACGCGGTGGACGCCGCCCGCGGCGGACCGTGGGTGAACGACCTGCTCCAGATCGCACGCGACGGAGCCGGTCCGGCCGACCACGCCTGGCTCCAGGGCGCCACCGTCGCGGACCCGCGCTCGGCACCGGTGGCCGCACCCGCGGCCGCGCCGGCGACCGACGCCACCGCCCCCGCCGCCGACGACACCGCCCCCGCCGCCGTCGCCACCGACGCCGACGAGTCCGGGGAGGCCGCGGAGGCGACCGGGGCCGACAACGAGCAGGCGACGGCCGACCAGGCGGAGCAGGACGCCCTCGCGTCGGACGAGGAGTCGGACCCGTCGTTCTGGGAGGACGACGCGGACGACTCCATGGACGAGGACGACGCGCTGCGGTCGCACGCCGTCAAGCCCAAGCACTGCCCGCCGAAGCACGGGATGCACGGTCACAAGCCGCCGACCCACGGCAGCCACAGCCACAAGCCGCCCGTGCACCACGAGCACGGCCACAAGCCGCCGACCCACCAGCCGCCGAAGGAGCAGCCCCCGACCCACGGGGAGCACGGCGACCACGCGGACCACAGCGACCACAGCCACAAGCCGCCGACGCACCAGCCGCCGAAGGAGCAGCCCCCGACCCACCAGCCCCCGAAGGAGCAGCCCCCGAAGCACGACGAACACGGGAACAAGCCCGGCGGGACCCAGACCCAGGACCAGGACCAGCTGCAGGCGCAGAAGCAGGACCAGGGGCAGCTCCAGGCCCAGGGCCAGTTCCAGAACGTCGTACTGACGGTCGTCCAGCAGAACCACCAGAACGTGCACGTGTCCAACGACGCCGTCGCCTCCGGCAAGCAGCACCACGCGGAGGCGGCGAAGGGCTCCTACCACGCGAAGCCCGCCACGTCCTCGCACCCGGGCAAGTCCTCGTACTCGGGCAAGTCCTCCTACTCGGGCAAGTCGTACGCCCACGGCAAGGGCTCGCACGGCTCGTCGTCGCACGCCGAGGGGAAGCTGGCGCACACCGGCTCTAGCCAGATCCCGCTGGCCCTCGGCGCTGCCGGACTGCTCATGGCAGGCGGCGCTCTCCTGCGGTTCCGCCACACCCGCCGGTCCTGACCGACTCCGGCCCCGCCGGACACCCCCGGGCCACAACGCCATCGGCCTGTCCGACCCTCGCGGGTCGGGCAGGCCGTTGCGGCGTCCGGGGCGCCGGCCTTCCGGCGATCCACCGACCCGGGGGCCACCTGCGGTTACAGCACCTGGAGGTTCTTGCGCAGCTCGAACGGGGCGACCTCGGAGCGGCACTCCGATGATTGCCCACTCGGCAGCCGTGCAGTGGCGGAGGGACAGCGGTGACGGCCGACGGCGCTCAGGGCCGTCACTCCACTCGCTCACGTCGGATCGGCGCGCGATCGAGATCATGAGCGGACCACGCGCCGAACCCAGCTGGCGTGGGCGCCTTCCAGGCCGCAGAGGCCTCGTCCCACGGGTTTCCCGTCGCCATCACCGGTCGGCCGCCTGGCTCACCTTGGGGGGCGGGCGTTGGCAGACCGGCGGCACGTCGAAACCCCCTCGGACGAGGGCGACTTGGAAAGGTCACCCTGCCCGACGGGGCTTCGACGCGTGTCGCTGCGGCTCCGGCGCACCTCGTCACACCGCCGTGACCTGAACGTTCGCAAGATCACCCCGGCTGCGGGGGTGTCCTTGGCGCGGGTGTGCCGGTGTCGTGCCGGTGGCTGCTCAGAAGTGGAGCATCCACTGGAAGTCGGACTGTGCGTTGCTGACGTGGACGTGGCTGCGAGTGCCGTAGGCGAGGGGGTTGTTCCAGTTGTATTCCTCGACGTCGAAGGAGCCGTCGGAGTAGACGGCGTTGACGTAGGCGACGTGGCCGACCCGGTGGACGTCGTTGACGGCGATGGCGCCGACGGTGGGGGTGGTGTTGACGGTGACGCCGACGCGGCGGGCGGCGTCGTCCCAGGTGCCGGCGTTGCCCCAGGTGGTGCCGCCCCAGGAGTTGCTGAAGTTCGGGACGCCGAGACGGCTGGCGATGCGGTACGCCGCGAAGGCGGTGCAGTTGTCGGCGGCGAAGCCGCGGGTGCCGTGGTCGAAGTCGTTGGTGGTGCTCTCGTTGTCGCCGCCGCCGCTGCTGAGGAACTGGTGAGAGGCCTCGTTGTTCTTCAGGGTGGCGTTGAGGTTGCCCTTGGCGCCGGGGGCGAAGTCCTGGCTGGCGCCGCCGTGGCCGCTGTTGACGTAGACGCGGACGGTCTGCCCGGTGCGGTTCCACACCGATGCGGCGTTGTTCTTGACGCAGATGCCCTGGCCGGCGCCGGCACCCTTGAATTCGTAGCAGGTCGGCTGGGTGGCTCCGAGGTCGCCGATGGAGCCGGTGAAGTCGGAGATCGAGCCGGCCTCGTTGCTGTTGTAGTAGTAGCAGAACTCGCCGGCGTCGCAGACTCCGTCGCGGGACGCGGCGAAGGCGGGGGTGGAGGTGGTGGCGACGAGGGGAAGGGCCATGGCCAGTGCGGTGCCGGCGACGGTGAGCGTGGTGCGTATGTTCTTCATGGTCTCTCTGTTCGTGACGTGTCACCGACGGGTGCTTCGGTCGTGCTCGGGTGGTGCCGTGCGCGGTCAGTGGGTGCGCTGGTACGCCTCCCAGGTCTGGATGGGGATGCGAGGGCCGTCGTCGGCGGCGTGGTTGGCCAGGCCGTTGAGGCCGAGGTAGTAGTCACCGGTCTGGTTCTGGGCCTGGGCGGACAGATCGGTGTCGTTGATCGCTGCGGCGTGGATGTGCCACGGCCAGTCGCCCTGGCTGGGGTTGCGGATCCAGGCGGCGAATCCGACCTGGCGCAGTGCTCGGGCGACGGCGGTGCGGGTGCTGCTGGACATGCCGTCGATGTTGATGTCCACGACGCCACCGCCGTCGTGGGTGCCGGCGGAGGTGGGATCGCCGCCGGGGTTGTAGGAGCCCTGGGACAGGGTGAGGTGGAATCCCAGGAGGCGTTCGGTTTCAGCGAGCATGTTCTGGGTGCGGGTGTTGACGGTGTATCCGTCGCGTTGCAGCTTCGCCCCGGGTCCGATCTGGTGGGTGAGGGTGAATCGGCCCTGCCCGAGTGCGGTGAGGGAGGAGGTGCCGGGCAGTCCGTTGGCGTCCAGGCCGGTGTAGCCGAGGGAGCGCTGGAAGGCGGCGTAGGCGGTGATGGTGGTGGTGCCGAAGTACCCGTCCACCCAGCGGGCGTCGAGGAGGTTACGGGCCTGCAGGGCCCGCTCGACGGCCAGGACCGAGTCCTTGGCCCCCGGGGTCAGCGTGCTGTCGGGGCGTCGCGGGTCGATCTGGGCGGCCAGGACGGTGGCTTCCATGTCCACCACGGGCAGCGTGGCAGCGGTGGCCGCCGATGGCCCGGTTTGGGACGGTGGGGTTGCCGCGTGGGCCTGTGCGGCGCTCAACACCAGACCGCTCAGGACGGCGACGGCCGTGAGCAGTCGGGTGACGGCGTTCCGGGTCTTGACGACGGATGCCATGCGGTGGCTCCTTCTGGTTCGGTGGAGGATCGGCCCCGACCCCGTCCCGTTGTCGGGCAGGGGGTTTGCGTCGTCGGGCCCGCGCCGGGGCCCGAGATCCGTTCGAGACGCTAGGAGGTGCCGATAGCGCGCGCGTATCGCCTCAGGGCGCCCCGGGCAGGCCCGCCGGGCCGCAACGACGGCCCCGCGCACGGGAGTCAGGGCCCGGGCGAGCCGCGCCATCGGGCGGCTACGGCCGCGATACCGCCCTTCGCCGGCATGAATGCGCCACCGGCCGCCGTGATCACCACGGCGGCCGGCATCACGGGGCGGGGAACGGACGGTCGCCCGCGGAGGGCGTCGGACGCCCCGGAGCCCCGTACGGAAGGGTCACCATGGCGATCGGGGCGTTCGTCTCGGCCGCTCTCGGAGAGCGCCGGCACGCCGAGCGACTTCAACACGTACGCGTGGAAGCCCGCCCCGGTGAGCACCGGGGGCTCGGTGCTGCTGGACGCCGGCGAGAGCGTCAAGGCGCTCAGCGGGTACCTCGGGCACAGCGATCCCGGGTTCCACCCTGCGGCGACGCCCGCACCCGGCGGGCCGTCGACGCGCTCCACGAGGCGCTCGGGTGGGCCACCGATCACGGCACCGACGGCCCACAGACGGCCCAGGAACGAAGAGAAGCCCCCGGGGCCGACGGATGCGTTCCGTCGACCCCGGGGGCTTTCTTGCTGCTCAGACCACCGCTGAGCTGCGGTTACAGCACCTGGAGGTTCTTGCGCAGCTCGAACGGGGTGACCTCGGAGCGGTACTCCTCCCACTCCTGGCGCTTGTTGCGCAGGAAGAAGTCGAAGACGTGCTCACCGAGGGTCTCGGCGACGAGTTCGCTGCGCTGCATCAGGTCGATGGCCTCGCCCAGGTTCTGCGGCATCGGCTGGATGCCGAGGGCGCGGCGCTCGGCGTCGCTGAGGGCCCAGACGTCGTCGTCCGCGCCGGGGGGCAGTTCGAGGCCGTCCTCGATGCCCTTGAGGCCGGAGGCGAGGACGACGGCGTAGGCCAGGTAGGGGTTGCAGCCGGTGTCCAGGGAGCGGACCTCGACCCGGGTGGAGCCCTGCTTGCCCGGCTTGTACATCGGGACGCGGATCAATGCCGAGCGGTTGTTGTGGCCCCAGCAGACGTACGAGGGGGCCTCGCCGCCGGCGCCCGCGGTGCGCTGGGAGCCGCCCCAGATGCGCTTGTAGGAGTTGACCCACTGGTTGGTGACGGCGGCGGTCTCGGCGGCGTACTTGAGCAGGCCGGCGATGAACGAGCGTCCGACCTTGGAGAGTTGGTACTCGGCGCCGGACTCGTGGAAGGCGTTGCGGTCGCCCTCGAACAGCGACAGGTGGGTGTGCATGCCGGAGCCGGGGAAGTTGGAGAACGGCTTCGGCATGAAGCTGGCGTGCACGCCCTGCTCCAGCGCGACCTCCTTCATGACCAGGCGGAAGGTCATGATGTTGTCGGCGGTGGAGAGCGCGTCCGCGTACCGCAGGTCGATCTCCTGCTGGCCGGGGGCGCCCTCGTGGTGGGAGAACTCCACCGAGATGCCCATCGACTCCAGCATGGTGATCGCCTGGCGGCGGAAGTCGTGGCCGACGCCGCGCGGGGTGTGGTCGAAGTAGCCGGACTGGTCGGCCGGGATCGGCGGGGTGCCGTCGCCCGGGAGGTTCTTCAGCAGGAAGAACTCGATCTCCGGGTGGGTGTAGAAGGTGAAGCCCTGCGCGGAGGCCTTCTCCAGCGTCCGCTTGAGCACGAACCGCGGGTCGGCGTAGGAGGGGGAGCCGTCCGGCATCATGATGTCGCAGAACATCCGAGCGGTGCCCGGCGTTTCGGAGCGCCACGGCAGTATCTGGAAGGTGGTCGGGTCCGGCTTGGCGATCATGTCGGACTCGTAGACCCGGGCGAAGCCCTCGATCGCCGAGCCGTCGAAGCCGATGCCCTCCTCGAACGCCTGTTCCAGCTCCGCCGGAGCGACCGCGACCGACTTCAGGAACCCGAGGACGTCGGTGAACCACAGCCGGACAAAACGGATGTCACGCTCTTCGAGCGTACGAAGCACGAACTCCTGCTGCTTGCCCATGGGGACAGTCTCACCTCTGCTCTTTACGTCCGTGTTACGCCCGGAACCGGCCCGCGTGGCGACTGGTCCCATCATGTCGGATCTCCGCCCGGATGCCGACACCGAGTTCCGTCCCACCGACCCGGACCCCGGCCGGACCCTCGGCCCGAGCCGCCGGGACGGGGCCCGGGGGCGACATAGCGTCAGTTAGACGATTACACTCCCGGGCATGCCCAATCTCCGTCTCGCCCTGTGCCAGACCGACCCCTGGGTCGGCGACCTCGCCCACAACGGCGACGAGGTGGTACGGCGGTCCCGGCAGGCCGCCGAGGCCGGCGCCCAGCTGGCCGCCTTCCCCGAGATGGCCCTCACGGGGTACCCCGTCGAGGACCTCGCCCTGCGTAGCTCGTTCGTGGAGGCGTCCAGGACGGCGCTGGTCGAGCTGGCCGCCCGGCTGGCCGCCGAGGGGCTGGGCGAGCTGCCGGTGGTGGTCGGCTACCTCGGCCGTTCGGAGCACGCCTCGGCGAAGCTCGGCCGCCCGGCCGGCGCGCCGCAGAACTGCGCCGCGGTGCTGCACCGGGGCGAGGTGGTGAACCGGTTCGCCAAGCACCACCTGCCCAACTACGGCGTCTTCGACGAGTACCGCTACTTCGTCCCCGGCGACCAGCTCTCCGTGCTGCGCCTGCACGGCGTGGACGTCGCACTGGCGATCTGCGAGGACATCTGGCAGGACGGCGGCCGCGTCACCGCCGCCCGCGAGGCCGGGGCCGGCCTGCTGCTGGTGGTCAACGGATCGCCGTACGAGCGGGACAAGGACGACGCCCGGCTGGCGCTGGTACGCCGCCGGGCCGCCGAGGCGGGCTGCACGCTGGCCTACCTGAACATGGTCGGCGCCCAGGACGAGCTGGTCTTCGACGGTGACTCGCTGGTGGTCACCGCCGACGGCGAGGTGCTCGCCCGCGCCCCGCAGTTCGAGGAGCGGCTGATGCTGGTCGACCTGGAGCTGCCCGCGGCCGCCGGCGACCGCGCCGACGGCCTGCCGCTCGGCGACGGCCTGCGCCTGGTCCACACCGACCTGGGCGGCGACCCGCTGCCCGCACCGGCCGAGCCGGTCCCGGCCGGGATCGCGCCGCGGGTGGAGGACGAGGCGGAGATCTACTCCGCGCTGGTCGCCGGCACCCGGGCGTACGTGCGCAAGAACGGCTTCTCCTCGGTGCTGCTCGGCCTCTCCGGTGGCATCGACTCGGCCCTGGTCGCGGCCATCGCGGTCGACGCGGTCGGCGCGCCGAACGTGCACTGCGTCTCGATGCCCAGCCGGTACTCCTCGCAGCACTCCCGGGACGACGCGGCCGACCTGGCCACCCGGACCGGCCTGCACCTGCGCACGGTGTCGATCGCGCCGATGTTCGACTCCGTCATGGACGCGCTCGGCCTCACCGGCCTGGCCGAGGAGAACCTGCAGTCCCGGCTGCGCGGCACGGTGCTGATGGCGATCTCCAACCAGGAGGGGCACCTGGTGCTCGCTCCCGGCAACAAGAGCGAGCTCGCGGTGGGGTACTCCACGCTCTACGGCGACTCGGTCGGCGCGTACGGCCCGATCAAGGACGTCTACAAGTCGCTGGTCTTCCGGCTGGCCCGCTGGCGCAACGAGGAGGCCGACCGGCGCGGCGAGGTGCCGCCGATCCCGGAGAACACCATCGTCAAGCCGCCCTCCGCCGAGCTGCGACCGGACCAGAAGGACACCGACTCGCTGCCGGACTACGACCTGCTGGACACCGTCCTCGACCTGTACGTCGAGGGCGACCAGGGCCGGGACGCGATCGTGGCGGCCGGCTTCGACCCCGCGGTGGTCGACCGGATCGTCCGCCTGGTCGACACGGCCGAGTACAAGCGCCGCCAGTACCCGCCGGGCCCGAAGATCTCCGCGAAGGGCTTCGGCCGCGACCGCCGGCTGCCCATCACCAACCGCTGGCGCCGCGGCTGACGCTCCGCCGGCTCTTCACCAGGTCACCACCAGCCCCGTCCCGGACGCCCCCGCCGCATCCGGTGCGGGGCTTCGGCATTCGCACTACTATCGCCTGTGTGGTGACGGCGCGTCACACACGGTGATGACGGGGGGTCATCTTGGCGATCGAGCTACCGGGCGAACTGGTGTGGGTCATGGACCTGTTGGGCCTGAACTGGCCGCAGGTCAACGAGGACAGCGTGCGGCAGTACGCCGACCACGTCCGCAGGTTCGCCACCGACATCGACGGCACGCACGCGGCGGCCACCGCCACGATCCGCGCCATGGCCGAGGCCTACCAGGCCGCCTCCTACCAGCAGTTGGCCGACACCTGGACGCGGATGTCCGCCGACCACATGGACGACCTGGTCCAGGTCTGCAACGCGAGCGCGATCGCGCTGGAGGTCGCGGCCGACGTGATCGTCGCCGCCAAACTCGCTGTCATCACCCAACTCGGCATCATGGCAGCCGAGTTGGCGGCAGCCGTGGCCAGCGCGGTGGTCACCCTGGGCGCCTCCGCGGCGGCCGAGGCCGCCCTCGCCGAGGTCCAGCGGCGGATCGTCAAGGAGATCATCCAGGAGGCCGAGGACCAGGTGGTCGGCATGCTGGTGGAGCGGGCGGTCGCGCCGTTGGAGGACGCCGTCACCCGGGCCCTGACCGGCCTGGTCTTCAAGGGCGTGCAGGCCGCGGTCGGCGCTGCCGGAGGTGGCGCCGGCGGGGCCGGCGAGGGGTTCAGCATCGATCCGGAACGGATGCTCGCGCACGCCGCCGAGCTCCAGCGCCACGCCCAGGACGTCGTCGGCCACGCGCAGACCTTCGCCGGCGCGACCGCGGGGGTGTCGTTCAGTTGAGTCACCCGATAGCCAAGGCCCTGGAGGACGCCGCCCAGCGGGTCGGCAGGACGATCAGCAAGGACGCGGCCAAGGCCGTCTCCGAGATGTACGAGCAGGCCGGCCACGGCGCCAAGAAGGTGGTCCAGAACCTCAAGGACGCGGACGACGCCCACGCCAAGCACATCCTCGACCTCGCCGACAAGATCGCCAAGAACGGCGGGGAGACCGGTGAGGGGGCCAAGGCCCGGCTGATCGCCCAGCACGACGCGCGCACCAGGATCGCGTCGGCGGTGGGCGTCCGGGGCGACTACGACGCCGAGCTCGTCGTGGACCACGTCAAGTACCCCGAATCGGCCGACCACATCCGGGAGGCCCAGCGCGGCCAGGTGTGGACCGGCTCCACCTGGGTCCAGGGGCCGGCCAAGCCGTCCGTCCTCACCATCGACCGGCCGAACGCCAAGAAGAACCGCCGGGCCTCGCTGCGCGGCATCGCCACCCGGCCGCCCGAGGAACGGGACGAGTACCCGCCGGCCATGTTCGCGGAGGGCGGGGCCGGGGCCAGCGTCAAATATATTGACGGCCCGGACAACGGCGGTTCCGGTTCGGTGATGGGCAGTGCGCTCAGCGGCTTGCCGGACGGGGTCAGAGTGAGGATCAGAGTGAGATGACGGGCAGGGGTGACGGGTGGTGAACGCTGCGGAGAAGCTGGTCTCCCGAGCGCGGCAGGGAGCCTTCCTGGAGGTGCTCCCCGAGCTCGTGGAGCTGGCGGGGCGCAGGGGCGGTCACCGCAACCCGGTCTGGGAGGCCACCGCGGCGGCGATCCAGATCATGTTCTGGCAGGACCGCTTCGCTGAGGCGGCCGACCTGGCGGCCGCCCTGATCGCCGCGGACGGTCCGCGCGGCGGGGAGCTGTGCGACCAGTCGGTGCCGTTCCGCAGCGCGTTCCTGGCGGCCGAGCTGCACGCGGGCGTACCGGCGGGCCCGCGCCTGCTGGCGGCCTCGGAGCAGGTGCCGGAAGGCCGGGTCCTCGGGACGGACCTGCGGTGGACCGCGGAGCAGCGGGCGACCCGCCCGATCGAGGACCTGCTGCCCAATCCGGGCGACTGGGGCGGGCCGGTACGGCCTGCGGCGAGCCCCACCGCCGCGGCTCTCCTGACCCGGGACCCCGGGAGCCTCACCGACCGCGAGCGGCGACGGCTCTGGGACGCCTTGGCGGCGGGGAACGACTTCGCGGCGGCCGACCGGCTGGCCCGGTCCTCGGGCGAGACCCCGCCGCAGTTCGCGGTCTGCACCTGGATGGCAGGCTGGTACGCGACGACCGGTGAGACCGAGGCCGGTGAGAGGATGTTGATCGCCGCCCACGGACGGTGGTGGCCGTTCGCGAAGTGGGACGCCCTCCCCGATCCCCCGGTCCTGCAGCCCACCCTGCGCCCGGTCGTCACCGACCGGGTGCGCGAGCACTACCTGACCAGGCCGATCGGCCCCGAAGCGAGGAGTGACCGGACATGACCCAGAGCGCCCTTGAGCAGTTGCTCGGCCGGGCCCGGGGCCCGATGGGGCCCTCGACGGAGCTGGACTTCGGCGTGGCGGGCGGCCCGCTGGCCGAGTTGGGCGCGGTGCTCTCCCGGGTCAACGGGTTCTTCCTGTTCAACGCGGGCGTGCAGGTGTTCCGGGTCGGCGAGGAGGGCCTGGGCCCGGACCTGCTGAGTTGGAACGGCGAGAACACCTGGAAGGACACCTACGGCGGCCTGGCCGACGGGCTGTTCAGCTTCGGCCAGGACATCTTCGGCAACCAGTTCGCGATCATGGACGGCTCCGACGTGGTCGTCTTCGACCCGGAGACCGCCGAGGTCGAGGTGCTCGGCACCGGCCTGGAGTCCTGGGCGCAGTGGCTGCTGGCGGACCCGGAGGTCAACGCCGCCGCCAACTTCGCCTACGCCTTCCAGCAGCGCAACGGTGCGCTGGAGCCGGACCAGCGGCTGGTCCCGCTGCAGTTCTTCGTGGCCGGCGGGGACTACGAGTTCGACAACTTCGCCGTCCGGGACGCGGTGACCGCGATGCGGATCCGCGGGCCGATCGCCCAGCAGGTGTACAACCTGCCGGACGGCGCGACCATCGACCTCAGCGCCGGCTGAGCGTACCGAGCCCGGGAATCCACATCAGCTGACTCCCGGTCGGCCGAAATTCACCCTGGCGCACGACGGCCTCCCCTGACAGGCTTACCCGCACGTGTCCGGACACCGAAGCCACCTGACGCGTCGTCGGAGCGGCGGGGGCCACCGATGACGGCCTCCCGTCCGGCCGGCCCGCGCGGGTCGGCCGGACGGGGTCCGCCCCGGGGAAGGGGCGGCGCCCGGTCAGTAGCGGTAGTCCGCGGCGACCGCCCGGTGGTCGCTGCCGTCGGCCGGCAGCACCCGGGAGTCGGTCGGCCGCAGGCCGCCCTTGCTGAGGATCTGGTCGATCCTGGCCATCGGGAAGGAGGCCGGCCAGGAGAAGCCGAAGCCGTCGCCGGCCGCCCCCTGGGCGGACCGCATCTGGGCGCTGATCGGGGCCAGGCTGCGGTCGTTCATGGTGCCGTTGAGGTCACCCATCAGCACCACCTTCTTGAGCGGCTCCGCCTCGATGGCGTCGCCGAGCGCCTGCGCGCTGACGTCCCGCCGGCCGGCGGTGAAGCCGCCGTCGAACTGCACCCGCACGGACGGCAGGTGCGCCACGTAGACCGCGAGCGGCCCCTTGGGGGTGGTCACCTCGGCGCGGAACGCCCTGGTCCAGCCGATCCGGATGTCCACCACCTGGACGCCGCCGATCGGGTAGCTGGACCACAGCCCGACGGTGCCCTCGACCACGTGGTACGGGTACCTGGCGGCCAGGCCCTTGGTGTACGCGGGGACGGCCCCGGCGGCCAGCTCCTCCAGTGCGACGATCTGCGCGCCGGATTCGTTGAGCAGCCGCAGGGTGCCGGCCTGGTCGCTGTTGGCCGCCGCGACGTTGTGGGTGAGGACGGTGAAGTCGCCCTTGCCGGAGGCCTTGTCGGTGAGCAGCCCGCCGAAGAGGTTCAGCCAGATCACCGCCGGCATCAGGACGGCGGCCACGGCGATCGCGGAGCGACGCCACAGGGCGAGCCCGAGCAGGACCGGCACCGCGAGTCCGAGCCAGGGCAGGAAGGTCTCCAGCAGGCTGCCGACGTTGCCGACGGCGTTCGGGACCTCGGCGTGGAAGGCCAGCAGGCAGGCGACCAGGACGGCGAGGACGGCGAGGATCCAGCCACGGCGGGGGTCGAGCCAGGGGTCGAACCGGGCCCGCAGCCCGGCCGGCGGCCGGATGCCCTCGGACTCCGGCTGTCCGCCCCCCGCGGCCGCCGCCGGACTGTCCGCCTGCACCATCGCCACTCCTCCGCACGTGCCCTGATCCGCCCGGCCGATGCCGTTTTAGTCTGATTCTCGGCTCAGCCTATGACGGGACAGACGCCCTGCGGACACGCGAAGGTTGCGGCACGCACCGATCAGTGACATTCCCCACCGGACGGGCCCGCACCCACGCCGTTCAGCACCGCGTCGATCATCTGACGGGCCAGGTCGGGGTCGTCCAGCGGGGCGTCGTCCCACAGGATCGACCGCAACAGGATCGGGCCGATCACCACCTCGCAGACCAGCTCCATGTCGAGGTCGGCGCGCAGCACGCCCTCGTCGATGCCGCGGCGGACGATGGTGCGGACCAGCTCGCGGCGCGGCTTGACCACCCGCTCCTGGTAGGTGGCGCGCAGTTCCGGCCAGTCGTTCATCTGGCCGAGTGCGGACTTCAGGACCCAGCGGGAGCGCTTGGCCAGGCCGCGCTTGCGCATGTACTCGACCATGCCGACCAGCTCTTCACGGACGGTGCCGCCGGTCAGCTGGGGCGCCGGCGCCTCCAGCCGGGCGACCACGTCGACCAGCAGGGCCTCCATGTTGGGCCAGCGCCGGTAGATGGTGGCCTTGCCGACCCCGGCCTGGGCGGCCACCCGTTCGATGGAGAGTTCGGCGAGGCCGACCCCTTCCTCCATCAACTGCTCCACGGCGGCGAAGATGGCCTGCTCGGCCGCCTCGCTGCGGGGCCGTCCCCGCCGCGGAGCACCGGGCTCCGGAACGGGGACGGCCACGGGGGTGCGGCTGGCGGCCGGGGTGTCGGTCTGCATGCCGCTATTGTCCACGGCCCGGGCTCAGACCTGGGCGGGACGCTGCGGCGCGGGCACCCGGTCGGGCGTCCCGGGCCCGGCCGCAGCGGCCGGGGCGCGGCCCGGCAGCAGCAGGAGGGCGACCAGGGCGCCGGCGACGGTGATCCCTCCGGAGAGGCCGGCGACCGCGTGCATGGCGTGGACGAAGGCGTCCTGGGCCGGTGCCACCAGCCCCGGGTTGTGGGTGCTGCCGGCGATGGCGACGGTGGCCTCCAGCGACTCGCCGGCCTTGTCCCGCAGGGCCGGCGGGAGCGTGGCGAGCCGGTCGGCCATGCCGTCGCGGTAGACGGTGGAGAGGACCGCGCCGAGGATGGCGACCCCGAGCGAGCCGCCGACCTGCCGGAAGGTGTTGTTCAACGCGGAGCCGGCGCCGGCCTTCTCGCGGGGCAGCGAGCCCATGATCGCCACGGTGACCGGCGGCATCACGTGGGCCATGCCGGTGCCCATCACGAAGCCGAGCACGATCAGCACCCAGATCGGGGTCCCGGTGTCGAGGCCCAGGTAGCCGAACAGGCCGACCGCGACCAGGGCCATGCCGGCCACGCAGGTGGCGCGGACGCCGAAGCGGTCGACCATCAGCCGGGCCCGCGGAGCGAAGATCATCTGCGCGCCGGCCAGCGGGAGCATCAGCAGGCCGGCCTGGAGGGCGCTGTAGCCGCGCACGCTCTGGGTGTAGAAGACGCCGAAGAAGGAGACGCCCATCAGCGCGAAGAAGATCACGCCGATCACCACGACCGAGGCCGAGAACACCTTGTTGCGGAACCAGGTGATGTCCAGGGCGGGGTGGCTGGTGCGCTTCTCGAACAGGACGAAGGCGGCCAGGGCGACCAGGCCGACCAGGATCGGCACCCAGGCCCCGGGGTCGGTGAAGTCGGCCAGCTCGCCGCCCTTGATGATGCCGTAGATCAGGGCGACCAGGCCGATGATCGACAGCAGCACGCCGACCGGGTCGAGCCGGCCCGGGTTCGGGTCCTTGGAGTTGGGCACCAGCAGGCCCATCGCGAGCAGGGCGAGGGCCACGATCGGCACGTTGACCAGGAAGACCGAGCCCCACCAGAAGTGCTCGATCAGCAGGCCGCCGGTGATCGGGCCGATGGCGATGGCCAGGCCGACCGCGCCGGCCCAGACGCCGATCGCCTTGGGCTGCTCGTGCCGCTCGAAGACGTTCATGATGATGGCCAGCGTGGCGGGCATCACCAAGGCGCCGCCGAGGCCCATCACGGCCCGGAAGGCGATCAGCTGGCCGGGCGAGTCGGCGAAGGCGGAGAGCAGCGAGCCGAGGCCGAAGACCAGCATGCCGCCGAGCAGCGTCCACTTGCGGCCGAGCCGGTCGCCGAGCAGGCCGGCGGTGAACAGCAGGCCGGCGAAGACCAGCGTGTAGGAGTTGATCGACCACTCCAGATCGCTCTGGGTGGCGCCCAGGCCGGTCGGCGCGGGGGTGGCGATGGTCTTCATCGCGACGTTGAGGATCGAGGTGTCGAGCACGACGACGAGCAGGGCGAGCACCAGGGTGCTGAGGATCGCCCATCGGCGGCGGTGGATGGCTTCGGGCACGCGGGGCGTGGCGATGGCGGTGGTCATGGTGTCTTCCCTGTCCGTACGAGGATGTCCGGACTTACGAGTCGAGCTCGTCTCGTAACCCCTGGGACCAGGGTAGCCCTCATTTCGATACGAGACAGACCCGTATCGCAAACTCTGGGTAAAGAAGCGGCGCACGGTCCGCACGTGCACCCCTCTTTGCGCTCGGGCGCGGGCGTGCAAGCATGGGAGCAGATCCGGGGACGCCGCACGGCGCCACGAGACGACAACCCTTCAGGAGCCTGTTCGATGAACGCTTCTCCGCTTTCGCCTGCCCCGACGCAGGCACCCGCCGCCCAGGGCAACACCCTCTACGGGGGTGTCACCAACCGCCGCGTCACCGTCCGCGACCTGGCCGCCGCCAAGCAGCGCGGCGAGCGCTGGTCGATGCTGACCGCCTACGACGCGCTCACCGCGGGCGTCTTCGACGAGGCGGGCATCCCGGTGCTGCTGGTCGGCGACTCGGCCGGCAACTGTCACCTCGGCTACGAGACGACCGTGCCGGTGACCATGGACCAGATGGTGATGCTGTCCGCCGCCGTGGTCCGCGGCACCGGACGGGCCATGGTCGTGGGCGACATGCCCTTCGGCTCGTACCAGGAGTCCCCCGGCCAGGCCATGCACAACGCGGCCCGGCTGATGAAGGAGGCCGGGGTCGGCGCGGTGAAGCTGGAGGGCGGCGAGCGCAGCGCCCGCTCGATCGAGCTGCTGGTCGAGGCCGGCATCCCGGTGATGGCCCACATCGGGCTCACCCCGCAGTCCGTCCACGCGCTCGGCGGCTACCCCGTCCAGGGCCGCGGCGACGAGGCCGCCCACCAGCTGCTGCGCGACGCCAAGGCCGTCCAGCAGGCCGGTGCCTTCGCGGTCGTGCTGGAGGCCGTCCCGGCCGAGCTGGCCGGACAGGTCACCGAGCAGCTGGTGATCCCGACCGTCGGCATCGGCGCCGGCGCCGGGACGGACGCCCAGGTCCTGGTCTGGACCGACATGGCCGGCATGACGGCCGGCCGGGTGCCCAAGTTCGTCAAGCAGTACGCCAACCTGCGGACCGTCCTCGGCGACGCCGCCCGCGAGTTCGCGGCCGAGGTCACCGCCGGCACCTTCCCGGCCCCGGAGCACACCTTCAAGTGACCGTCCGGCCCGGCCACGCGCCGGGCCCGACGGCGGGACGACAGGGCGCTGTCAGCGGCGACAGCGCCCTGACAGCGCCCTGACAGCCGGGCCGGGCAGCCTGATGGCATGACAGGAATCGCCACCGCCCCGAACGACCGGGGAAGCCGCACCAACGCCGTCGAGGTCCGCGGCATCGTGAAGCACTACGGCGCGACCAAGGCGCTCGACGGCGTCGACCTCACCGTCCGCGAGGGCACCGTGCTCGGCCTGCTCGGCCCGAACGGCGCCGGCAAGACCACCCTGGTCCGGGTGCTGTCCACACTGATCAAGCCGGACGCCGGCAGCGCCTTCGTCGGCGGCTACGACGTGCTGCGCCAGCCGAAGCAGCTGCGCCGCACCATCGGCCTGACCGGGCAGTACGCCTCGGTCGACGAGCTGCTCTCCGGCTACGAGAACCTCTACCTGATCGGCCGGCTGCTGGACCTCCCCGGCAAGGAGGCCAAGTCCCGCGCCACCGAGCTGCTGGAGCGCTTCTCGCTGACCGAGGCCGCCAAGCGCCCGGCCAAGACCTACTCCGGCGGCATGCGCCGGCGCCTCGACCTGGCCGCCAGCATGATCGGCCGCCCCAGGGTGCTGTACCTGGACGAGCCCACCACCGGCCTCGACCCGCGGACCCGCAACGAGGTCTGGGACGAGGTGCAGCGGATGGTCGGCGAGGGCTCGACCGTGCTGCTGACCACCCAGTACATGGAGGAGGCCGAGCAGCTCGCCGACGAGCTGACCGTCATCGACCGCGGCCGGGTGATCGCCAACGGCGGGATCGAGGAGCTGAAGACCCAGGTCGGCGGTCAGACCCTCCAGGTGCGGCCGGTGAACCCGGCCGAGCTGCCCGAGATGGTCCGCTGCCTCCAGGAGGCCGGCACCGGCGCGACCTTCTCCGCCGACACCGGGCTGCTCTCGGTGCCGCTGACCGGCGACGAGCAGCTCACCGCCGTGATCGGCGTGCTGGGCGGCCGCGGCTTCGCCATCGCCGGCATCGACACCAAGCTGCCCAGCCTGGACGAGGTCTTCCTGACGATCACCGGCAAGCCGGCCGGCGCCGAGCCCACCGCCCCGACCCTCACGAAGGAGCCCGTGGCATGAGCGCCGCGACCCTGGCCCCCGGCCACCTCGACGACTCCCGGATCGGCCTGCGCGCGACCGTGCGCCACATCGGGGCCCTGACCCGGCGCAACCTGATGCGGATCAAGGCCGACCCGGAGTCCATGCTGGACGCCCTGCTGATCCCGATCATCTTCACCGTGCTGTTCGTCTACGTGTTCGGCGGCGCGGTGGCCGGCACCCAGCAGGACTACATCCAGTGGATGATCCCCGGCCTGCTCGGCACCACCGGCCTCAACCTGGCGATGTCGGTGGGCACCGGCCTCAACAGCGACTTCCAGACCGGTGTGATGGACCGCTTCCGCACCCTGCCGATCGGGCGCTCGGCGGTGCTGCTGTCGAAGATCGCGGCGGAGACCTGCCGGGCGCTGGTCGCCTTCACCATCCTGATCTCCTTCTCGCTGCTGATCGGCCTGCAGATCAAGACCGGCTTCCTGGAGGTGCTGGCCGCGGTCGGCCTGTCCCTGGTCTTCGGCATGTCGATCGTCTGGATCTCGATGCTGCTGGGCATGGCCCTGCGCAGCGCCCAGGCGGTCCAGGGCGTCGGCATGCTGGTGATCATGCCGCTGCAGTTCGGCAGCTCGATCTTCGCGCCGACCACCACCATGCCCGGCTGGCTGCAGGCGTTCACCGAGTACAACCCGCTCTCGGCCCTGGCCGACGCCTGCCGGAGCCTGATCAACGGCGGGCCGCTGGCCCACTCGGTGACCGTGGTGCTGGTGACCTCCGCGGTGATCACCGCGGTCACCGCCCCGCTCGCGGTCGCCCGGTTCCGCAAGCGCACGTGACCGGCGAACACGGGTAGCGGCGGCCCGGGGTCAGAAGCCCCCGTGGTCGTTGAGCAGGGCGGTCGCCTCCGAGAGCGTGAGGCGGCCGCCCTCGTCGAGCGCCGCCCGGTACTCCTGCTCGCCGAGCAGGGCCGCCAACCCGTCGCCGGCGTGCGCCCGTTCGGTGCGCTCCAGGCCCGAGCCCAGCGCGCCGTGCAGGGAGAAGTGCGCGCCCAGCAGGACGGCGCCGCGCCGGGCCGCCCGCGGCTCGTCCCGCTGCTCCGCGTACGCGAGCATGATCCCGGACGCGGGCAGCAGCAGCATCACGCTCATGTGCTCGGCGAAGACGGTGGCCACGCCCGCGACCCGGGCGATCCGGCGGCGGCTCTCCCGCAGGAGCTCGATCCCGTGCACGGCGTCGCCGGCCCGGCTCACCACCCAGCCGCGCACGCAGGACACGATGCCGTCGAAGATCTCCGGCGCCATCGGCCCGAAGCTCTCCTGGTCCGTCACCAGCAGGTCCAGCTGCTCGACCGCCTGCGCGTACTCCCCCCGCTCGACGTGGATGTTGCACAGCACCAGCCGCCCGTACAGCGCCGCGCCGTCCGTGGCGTGCTTGCTGACGAGGATGCCGTCCAGGGCGACCCGCACCAACCGCTCGCCCTCCGCCGGGTCCAGCTCGTACAGGGCCTCGCCGAGCCGGGCCTGGAGCAGCGGCACCTCCTGCGGGGCGCCGAGCTCCTCGGCCAGTTCGATGGCCCGCCGGTAGGCCTCGGTCGCACCGACGGCGTCCCCGCGCTTGGCCACGTTCTCGGCCATCGAGGAGTACGCCTCGGACATCCCCCAGGTGTCGCCGAGCTCGACGGCCAGGGCCAGCGCCTCCTCGCTGTCCCGCACGGCCTGGTCCAGGCCGCCCACCCAGTCGTTCAGCAGCCGGGCCCGGATCTGCAGCACGAAGGCCAGGTCGGTCGGCCGGCCGTGCCGGCGGGCCCCCGCCACGGCGTCGTCCAGCAGGCCGACCAGCTGGTCGACGCCGCCCGACAGGAAGGCGGCGAACACCCGCAGCAGCGCCGGGAAGCGGTACGACTGCGGCAGCTCGGGCGAGTAGGTGGTCAGCACCCGGTTGGCGCGCTCCGCCGTCTCCGCCTCGCCGAGCGCCGAGAGGTTCCCGGTGAAGCGGGCGACCAGCTGCTGGATGTGGAGCTGACGCCTGGCCTCCTCCAGCTGGACCTGCGGCAGCGGCAGCGGCAGCTCCAGCGGGTCGACCTCCAGCGGCACCGGCGCCGGGGCGTCCCCGGCGAACGGGTCCGGGCCGAGCGCGGCCACCTGGTCGTACCAGGAGTACGCCTCCTCGCGGTAGTTGCGCACCGCCCAGAACCAGCTCATCGCCAGGGCGAGGACCAGCGCCTGCGGCTCGTCCCGGGTGTCGACCGCGCGGCGCAGGGCGGCGCGGATGTTGTCCTGCTCGCGTTCGAGCACGCCCAGCAGGTGGATCTGCCGGGGGCCGCGCAGGCCGCGGTCGGCGGTGCGGGCGAGCTCGCGGTAGGCGGCGGTGTGGCGGTCCGCCACCCGGTCGGCCTCGCCGGAGGCGGCGAGGCGCTCGGCGGCGTACTCGTGGATGGTCTCCAGCATCCAGTACCGGGGCTCCTCGCCCAGCCCGGCCACCACCAGCGACTTGTCGACCAGGGAGAGCAGCAGGTCGGCGATCTCCGCGGCGGGCACCTCGGTGTCGTCGGCGAGGACCTGTTCGGCGCTCTCCAGGGTGCAGCCGCCGGCGAAGACCGACAGCCGGCGCAGGACGGCCCGTTCGCGTTTGTCGAGCAGGTCCCAGCTCCAGTCGACGACCGCGCGCAGGGTCTGCTGACGCGGCAGCAGGGTGCGGGAGCCGGCGGTGAGCAGGGCGAAGCGGCCGTCCAGCCGGTCGGCTATCTGGCGGGGGGTCAGGCCGCGCAGCCGGGCGGCGGCGAGCTCGATGGCGAGCGGGAGGCCGTCCAGCCGGCGGCAGATCTCGGCGCAGGCCTGCGGGTCGTCGGCCGGGTCGAAGCCGGGGCGCGCGGCGGCGCCGCGCTCGGCCAGCAGGCGCAGCGCGGCGGCGTCCGGCAGCGGTTCGACCGGCAGCACCCGCTCGCCGGGGACGCCGAGCGGCTCGCGGCTGGTGGCGAGGACGGTCAGGCCCGGGCACTCCGCGAGCAGCTGGTCGGCGAGCTCGGCGGCGGCCTGGACGAGGTGTTCGCAGTTGTCCAGGACCAGCAGCATCCGGCGGCGGGCGCAGTGGTCGACGATCCGGCGCAGCGGGTCTCGATCGCGGGTCTCGATCGCCTCGGCGACGGCGCCGCCGGTGTGCAGGACGGTCTCGCGCAGGCCGAGTGCGGAGACCACGGCGCCGGGCACGGCGGCCGGGTCCTCCAACGGGGCGAGCTCGGCCAGCCAGACGCCGTCCGGCCAGGCGCCGTCGGCCTGGGCCGCGCGGCCGGCCTCGACCGAGAGCCGGGTCTTGCCGGAGCCGCCGGGGCCCGTGAGGGTGGTCAGCCGGCCGTCGGCCAGCGCCCGGCCGAGGGCGGCCAGGTCGTGGTCGCGGCCGACGAAGCTGGTGAGCCGGGGGCGCAGGTTGCCGCCGGTGCGGGCGGTGCGGGGCACGCCGGCCGGGGCCGGGGGCTCGGTCACTGCGGGGGCGGCCGGGGGCTCGGCCGCCGCGGGGGCGGCCGGGGCGAGCAGCTGGCGGTGCAGGTCCTGGAGGGCGCGGCCGGGGTCGGTGCCGAGCCGGTCGGCGAGGGTGCGCCGGGCGGTCTCGTACTGCTGGAGGGCCTCGGCGGTGCGGCCGTCGTGGTGCAGGGCGCGGATCAGCAGGGCGTGCAGCTGCTCGTCCAGCGGGCGCCGGGCGCACAGTTCGGCCAGTTCGGCGGTGAGCAGGCCGGCCCGGCCGAGGGCGAGGTCGGCGGTGATCCGGTGCCGGCGGGCCTCGTCGTGCTGGGCCTCCAGCCGGGCGGCGGGGCCGCCGCGGTCGGGCAGGTCGGCGAGGGCGGGGCCGCGCCACAGGGCGAGGGCGGCGTGCAGGTCCTCGGCGGCGCGGGCGTGCTCACCGCCGGCGAGGGCCCGGCGGCCCTGGTCGGCGAGCCGCTGGAAGTCGCCGACGTCGCTGGTGCCGCCGGTCAGCCAGTAGCCGGCCGGGCCGGAGCCGACCTCGGCGCGGCCCACCGTGCGGCGCAGCCGGCCGACCAGGGTCTGCAGCGAGGCGACGGAGTCCTGCGGCGGGTCGGCGTCCCAGACCTCCTCGACCAGCAGCTCGGCCGGGACGGGCCGGCCCTGGCGCAGCACCAGGGCCGCCAGCAGGGCGCGCAGCCGGGCACCGCCGAGCGGGACCGGGGTGCCGTCGTCGCGGTGGGCCGTGGTGGTGCCGAGGATGCCGTAGTACACGGGGACCATTCTGGTGGACGTCCGGGCGGCCGTACGCCCTTTACCGCCGCCGGAACGGCTCCGGGCCGCCGAACGTTCACCGGGCGTCGCCCCGGTCGGCGGTCGGGAAGGGTTGTCCGCCCGCCCGGTACCCGGCATGATCGTCCCTCTGCCCGTCCCCCCAGGCCCCCGGAGTCCAGCCGCCATGACCTACGCCACCGCCGACCGCCGCAGCGAGCAGAACCGGATCAGTCCGGTCTTCTGGGTGCTGCTCGCGATCCTGGGCACCTCCGCGTGGGCGGTGGCCACCGGCTACGGCAACGCGCGCTTCGGGGTCTTCCTGTTCGTGGTCGCGGGCTGGATGGTCTCGCTGTGCCTGCACGAGTACGCGCACGCGCGCACCGCGCTGCACGGCGGCGACATCACGATCGGGGCGAAGGGGTACCTGACCCTCAACCCGTTCAAGTACGCGCACGCGGTGCTGAGCTTCGTGCTGCCGGTGGTCTTCGTGATCATGGGCGGGATCGGTCTGCCGGGCGGCGCGGTCTTCATCGAGCGGCACCGGATCCAGGGCCGGCTGAAGCACAGCCTGATCTCCGCCGCCGGCCCGCTGGTGAACCTGGCGTTCGGCGTGGTGCTGCTGGTGCTGGTGGGCGGGGGCGTGTTCGACGACCCGTCGATGCCCAGCCGGTTCGACGGGCACGAGCTGCCGGTGTCGCCGTTCCCCGCGGCGCTGGCGTTCCTGGCGTACCTGCAGATCACCGCGGCGATCCTGAACTTCCTGCCGGTCCCTGGCCTGGACGGCTACGGGATCCTGGAGCCGTGGCTCTCGTACCGGACCAGGCGCGCGGTCGAGCCGTACGCCCCCTACGGGATGCTGGCGCTGTTCGTGGTGATCTGGCAGACCGAGGCCGGCAAGTGGCTGAGCGACCTGACGCTGGGGTTCATGGGCCTGTTCGGGGTGCAGGACTACGTGGTGGCCGTCGGGGACGTGCTGTTCCGGTTCTGGAAGTAGCCCCCGGCGGCACGGCGCGGACGGCCCCGCGGGCGGCCCCACGGACGGCGCGGGCCGTCCGGTCCGTCGGCGCTCAGGCCTGCTGCTCGGCGGCGCGGGCGCGCTCGACCCGGTCCTTGCGGACGTAGAACCAGGCCATGTTGCTGGCGACGCCGGCCATCAGCACCCAGACCACCCCGAACCAGTTGCCCTCCACGAAGGAGACGACGGCCGCCGTGACGGCGAGCACGAGGACGATCGAGGCGAGCAGGGCGTTGCGGGGCATGGCGGAGGCTTCCTGGCCGGGGGCGCCCCGGCGGCGGCCGGGGCTGGGTGGTCACCGCCCATTGTCGCCGAAGGGCCGCCCCGGGCCGGCCGAGGGGGCCCTTCGGGTGGTCGCGGCGGCGCGGGCGTGCGCCGCCGCCGGCGCTCAGATGTCGGTGACCCGCAGACCGGCGTGGGCCTTGTAGCGGCGGTTGACCGAGATCAGGTTGGCCACCAGCGACTCCACCTGGTGGGCGTTGCGCAGCCGCCCGGCGAAGACGCCGCGCATGCCGGGGATCCGCTCGGCGAGGGCCTGTACCAGGTCGGTGGCGGCACGCTCGTCGCCGAGCACCATCACGTCGGTGTCGATCCGCTCGACCGTGCGGTCCTGCAGCAGGACCGCGGACAGGTGGTGGAAGGCGGCCGTCACCCGGGAGTCGGGCAGCAGGGCGGCGGCCTGCTGGGCGGCGCTGCCCTCCTCGGGCTTGAGCGCGTAGGCGCCCTGCTTGTCGAAGCCCAGCGGGTTGACGCAGTCGACGACGATCTTGCCGGCCAGCTCGGCGCGGAGCGCGGTGAGGGTGGCGGCGTGGCCGTCCCAGGGCACCGCGATGATCACGATGTCGCTCTCCCGCGCGCAGGTCGCGTTGTCCGCGCCGCGGACGCCCGGGCCCAGCTCGGCGGCGGCGGCCTCGGCCCGGTCGGCCGTCCGGGAGCCGATGATCACCTGCTGGCCGGCGGCGGCGAGCCGGTAGGCGAGGCCCCGGCCCTGGTCGCCGGTGCCCCCGAGGACACCGACCACCAGTTCGGATACCTCGGGCTGCGCGGGGGTGGCGGCGGCAGCGGGCGCGTTCACTGAATCGGGGTGCGTCATGCGGAAGATCCTGCCAAAGCCGGGGCCGCTGCTCCACGCTGTGCCCCATGGACGCACTGAGAGTTTCAGCACTCCGAGCGGCGTTGGCGGGCAGCGGCTGGCCCGAGTCCGCCCGGGACTTCGGCGGGGAGCTGCACCGTTCGGTGACCGGCCGCGGCGGGCGCGGGCTGCTGCTGGTCGGTACGGCCGGGTACGAGCCCTGGCACCTGGCGGCCCATCTGGGTGACGAGGCCCTGCGGTCGGGCGCCGCCGCGCTGGCCCCGACCCTGCTGCGGCACGTCGTGCCGCCGGGCGCGCCGGACCACCTGGCGCACGGTCTGCGGCGGCTGTCCGAGAGCCCCCGCCGGACGACGGTGCTGGTGGTGGCGCCCGACGCGGCCGACGAACGGCTGCTGGAACGGATCCAGGACGCCCGGCGCGGCGGTGCGGCGGTCTTCGCGCTGGACGGCGGCGAGGAGGAGCTCGGCCCGCTGGCCCACCAGCGGCTGGCCGTCCCGGGTGCCACCGAGGAGCCCTTCGACCTGCTCCAGCACCTGGTCGGCAGCGCCGCCGGGTCGGTGCGCCGGCCGCAGCGGTGGTGGCGGCGGCTGGCGGTCCGGATCACCGCCCCGCCGGCCCTGCACTGGTAAATCGTTTGCCCTCGCACCGACCGGGGCCGATGCTCTTGGGTTGTGACCTCCCCAGAACAGGCCTCCCCGGGGGTCTCCCGTGCCCGGGGGCTGCTGCCCGACCTCACCCCCTGGCGCTCCTCCCGGGACTTCCGGCTGCTGTGGAGCTCCGGGTGCATCACCTCGTTCGGCAGCTTCCTGACGTACGTCGCCGTGCCGCTGCAGATCAAGGAGCTCACCGGCTCCTCGTTCGCGGTCGGGCTGGTCGGCGCCTTCGAACTGGTGCCGCTGATCGTCTTCGGGCTGTGGGGCGGCGCGCTCGCCGACGCGATGGACCGGCGCAAGCTGGTGCTCTCCGCCGAGGCCGGACTGGCCCTGCTGACCGGACTGCTCCTGCTGAACGCCCTGCTGCCGCACCCGCTGCTGTGGCCGATCTACCTGGTCGCCGCCCTGGTCGCGGCGGTCGACGGCCTCCAGCGGCCGGCCCTGGACTCGCTCACCCCGCGGATCGTCGCGCACGACCAGCTGACCGCCGCGTTCGCGCTCAACTCGCTGTACCGCAACGTCGGTTCGGTGGCCGGCCCGGCCCTGGCCGGCATCATCGTGGCCACCGCCGGCGTGCAGACGGCGTTCGCCCTGGACGTGGCCACCTTCGGCGCCTCGCTGCTGCTGCTCGCGCGGATGCGGGCGGTGCCGCCGCCCACCGGCGCCGAGAAACCCTCGGTACGGGCCGTCGCCACCGGGGTGAAGTACGCCTGGAGCCGCAAGGACCTGCTGGGCACCTACGTGATCGACACCTGCGCGATGCTGTTCGCCTTCCCGGTGGCGATCTACCCGTTCTTCGCCTCGGAGCTGCACGCCGACTGGGCGCTCGGGCTGATGTACGGCGCGACCGCGGTCGGCGCCCTGGCGGTCTCCGCGACCAGCGGCTGGACCTCGCGGATCCACCGGCACGGCCGGATGCTGGTGCTCGCCGCCCTCGGCTGGGGCGCGGCGATGGCGCTGGCCGGGGTCGCCCCGAACATCTGGCTGGTGCTGCTCTGCCTGGCCCTGGCCGGCGGCGCCGACCAGATCTCCGGCACCGCCCGCTCGACCATGTGGAACCAGTCCATCCCGGACGCGGTGCGCGGCCGGATGGCCGGCGTCGAACTGCTCAGCTACTCCGTCGGCCCGCAGCTCGGCCAGGTCCGGGCCGGCGGCATGGCGGGCCTGGTCGGGGTGCGCGGCTCGATCTGGCTGGGCGGCCTGGCCTGTGTGGCCGGTGTGGTCGCGCTGACCGCGGCGCTGCCCCGGCTGCTCGCGTACGACGACCGCACCGACGCCCACGCGGCCGCGGTGCGGGCCGAGCACGAGGCCCGTCAGGCCGTCCCGGCGGCCTGATCCCGGGGGCCGGCCCGGCCCGCCGGCGGGCGCGGCCGGGTGGGGTCAGCTCGGCCCGTCCGCGGGTGCGTCGTCCTGCCAGCGCGGGTCGTCCTTCCACTCGCGGTTGCGCTCGGCCGCGGTCTCCAGCGCGCGCCCGGCCTCCTCGCGGCCGGCGTACGGGCCGAGCCGGTCCTTGGCCGGGCACTCCGGGCCCTCCTCCACCTTCTGGTGCTTGATGCAGTAGAACCACTCCCCCGGCTTGCCGGAGCCCTTGCGGCCGAATCCCAACGCCATCGTGCGCCTCCCGTTTCCCTCGTCCCGGCCGGACGGCCGTCGTCGGATCGTCCCGACTGATCATTCCCGGCGCCCCGGCCCGCACACGCGGCCGGGGTACCGGCCGGGTACGGCCGATAGACTCGCCGTCATGGCTCTGGTACCCGGCATCGTGTCCCCCACCCGCAAGGTCCCCGCGCACATCGCGCGCCCGGAGTACGTCGGCCGGCCCGCGCCGACCCCGTACACCGGCCCGGAGGTGCAGACCGCGGAGACGGTCGAGAAGATGCGGATCGCCGGGCGGATCGCCGCCCGGGCGATGGAGGAGGCCGCCAAGCTGATCGAGCCCGGCGTCACCACGGACGCGCTGGACGTCGTCGCGCACGAGTACATGTGCGACCACGGCGCCTACCCCTCGGACCTCGGCTACCGGGGCTTCCCCAAGTCGATCTGCACCTCCGTCAACGAGGTGATCTGCCACGGCATCCCGGACTCGACCGTCCTCCAGGACGGCGACATCGTCAACATCGACGCCACCGCCTTCATCCACGGGGTGCACGGCGACCTGAACGCGACCTACCTGTGCGGCGCCGTCGACGAGGAGTCGAAGCTCCTGGTCGAGCGCACCCGCGAGGCGCTGAACCGGGCGATCAAGGCCGTCAAGCCGGGCCGGCAGGTCAACATCATCGGGCGGGTCATCGAGTCCTACGCCAAGCGCTTCGACTACGGCGTGGTCCGCGACTTCACCGGCCACGGGATCAACACCTCGTTCCACTCCGGCCTGATCATCCCGCACTACGACAGCGAGCGGGCGACCGAGGTGATCCGGCCCGGCATGACCTTCACCATCGAGCCGATGCTGACCCTGGGCACCTACGACTACGAGGTCTGGGCCGACGGCTGGACGGTGGTCACCAAGGACCGCAGGCGCACCGCCCAGTTCGAGCACACCCTGCTCGTCACGGCCGACGGCGCGGAGATCCTCACCCTCCCGTAGCCCACGGCCTGCCGTGGCCCCCGGCGCACGACGAAGGGCCGCCCCCCGCGGGGGCGGCCCTTCGTCGGTCCCGTGCGCGGCCCTCAGCCGATCAGCCACTGCTCCTCGGCGACCGCGCCGACCTCGGTGCAGGCGTCGGTGAGCACGTCCAGGACCCGCAACGGGTCCGGCAGCGGCTGCTCGGGGCCGCGCACCCAGCGCACCTGGGTGCCGTCCAGCAGCGCGGCGGGCGGCAGCAGGGTGTACGAGCCGCGGCAGTGCCAGCGCAGGCCCGGGTGCTCGGACATGGTGTCGGGGGTGGAGTCCAGCGCGCTGGTCCACCACTCGTCCTCGTCGGCGGGGGTGCCGCGGGTGGCGGTGAAGAAGAGGTAGCGGTCCTCGCCGACCACGGCGACCGGGCCGCCGATGCCGAGCTCGTCCAGCCGCTCCAGCGCCAGGGTGCCGGCCTCGGCCGGTACGTCGAGGACGTCGTGGGTGCGGCCGGTGGCGGTGATGAAGTTCGCCTGCGGGTCCCGGGAGAGCCAACGGGCCAACTGCTCCGGGTCGGTGGTCGCCTGGGACTGCCAGGCGAAGGACAGCGGGTGCTGCGCGGGCGCGGGACAGCCGACGCGGTCGCAGGAGCACCGGTGCCCGGCGGGGTGCGCCGCGGGTGCCAGCGGGAAGCCCGCCCGCACCGCCCCCAGCAGCAGATCCAACCGGGTCGCCGCGTCCCCACCCGTGACCTGGCGATCCTGCTGCCGGTCACGCCGCCACCAGGTCGTCCACCTGTTGCTGGCTTCCATCGGGCCCCTTCCGCACTGCCGTGACCTGCTGTGCCTGGTGTGACACAACGACCGACGCAACATCCCACGCAACACCGGATCGCGCCCCAGGCTTCCCGGGCGCCCACCGCGCGGTGCGTCCGCCATCGGCCGGGTGCCGGGATCGCCGGGCGGCCGACGCCGGGGTCACGGTACGGAGGAACGAGAGTTGCGGCTCGGCGGGCAGGCGCACAGGCACCCGGCCCGGCCCGTACGGGGCCCGCGGACCCGGGTGAACCCCGGAGGCGTACAGAGCAGGATAAGGGTGCCGCGACCGTCCGGATGACCGGGGGACGTGCTGCGCCGGTCACATCTGCTGCACACGGCCCGCTCCTTACCGGCACGGGAGCCGCCCGACCCGCACGTACTCTGGACGGCGTGAAGAGCAAGGACACCGCATTCCTCGGCGGGCCGCTGGACGGCAGGGTGCTGCCGATCCTGCTGAACCCGTTCCACAACGTCGGCAGGGTCTACCGGGTGCCGGTGCCCGCGCACGGCGACGTGCCCGCGACCGTACTGGTCTACCGCCGGGCCAAGGAGTTCGACCCCAAGGGGCGCTGGCGCTGGCGCTACGAGTACGTCCCGGAGGGCGACGCCGGGACGGCGGGCGGCTGGGCAGACCGGCTGCCGTGGTCCGGCAGGCCGGCCGGCACCCGGCCGTAGGCCCGACCGCGGGCGCCCGGCCGCGGGTCCCGCCGGGGGGCCTCGCCGGGGGCCGGGGCCCGGTCGTGGGCCCGGCTCACCCCTCCTCGGCGAGGATCAGGTAGAGCTTCTTCTTGGCCTCGGCGAGCACCGCCAGGCCCTGGGCCCGCTGGGCGTCACTGCCGGTCGTCATGACCTGCCGCACGGCGTGGTTGACGGCGGCCATCGCCTCGCCGACCTCCTGCACCGCCTCCCAGTCGATCCCCCGGCTCGCCTCGGCCCAGGGCGACTCGTCGCCGGCCTCCGCCTCGGCCCGGCCGGTCTCGGTCAGGTCGAACAGCCGCTTCCCGGAGACCTCCCGGGCCTGGATCATGCCCTGCTCCTCCAGCAGCTGGAGGGTCGGGTAGACCGAACCCGGGCTGGGGCGCCAGGCGCCGCCGGTCCGCTCACCGATCTCGGTGATCATCTCGTAGCCGTGCATCGGCCGCTCCGTGAGCAGGGCGAGCAGCGAGGCGCGCACGTCCCCGCGCCGCGCCCGGCCGCCGCGCCGGCCGCCACCGCGGCCGTGGCCGCCCCGGCCGTGCCCGCCGAAGCCGGGCCCCGGACCGAACGGGCCGGGCCCGAACGGCCCCGGCCCACCCGGGCCGCCGAACGGCCCGAAGGCCGGACGGCCCTCGAAGCCCCCGCCGAACGACTCCTCGAACTCCGGCCGCCGTCCCCGGCGGCCCATTCCGCGTGTCCGCATTCCTGGGCGCATGAGCGCACCACCTTCCAACTCCGGATACCTCCGAGCGAGGCATCTCGATAACTCAACGATATATCGCTGAGTGTCGGAAGGCAACGGTGTTCGCCCTGCCGCCCGGCGGCGCGCCCCGGACGGCCCGTCCCGCGTCCGCCGCCGCGCGCGCCGCACGCACTACGGTGGCCGCATGGCAGGCGAACGCGATCTCCAGAAGCTGCTCAGCGGGATGCGCCCGGTCCTCAACCCGGGCCGCTACGTGTACTGCACCCTCCCCGGCAAGGTCCCCGCCGGGCTGCGGCCGGTGGTCACGGTCAGCGAGGCCGAGGGCCCCACCGTCGTGGTGGCCCAGGAGGAGGCCGACGCGCTGGGCCTGCCGTACGACTACCTGGCCGCCTGGATCACCCTGCAGATCCACTCCGCACTGAACGCCGTCGGCCTGACCGCGGCCGTGGCCGGCCACCTCGCCGACCGTGGCATCAGCTGCAACGTGGTGGCCGGCTTCCACCACGACCACCTCTTCGTCGGCGCCGACGAGGCGGACCGGGCCGTGGCCGCCCTCCAGGAGCTGGCGGCCCGTCAGCCCTGAGGCGCGGCGGCACTCCGGCGCACCCGAGGGGGCGTCACCCGGACGGCTCCGTCCGATTGCACGCCGGGCCGGGCCGGGCCGAAGGTCGGGTGACAGTCCGGCACGGCGAGGAGGAGCCATGAGCACAGCGACCGGTCCGACCGTTCCGCCACCGGCGAGCAGGCCTCCGGAGAGCGGGAACACCGCCTGGGTGACCGGCCTGGTGCTGTTCGCCGCGGTGGTGATGATGGTCAACGGCGTCCTGGAGATCTTCCAGGGGATCATGGCCATCGCCGACGACGACGTGTTCGTCTCCACCCCCCGGTACGTGTTCCGGCTGGACCTGACCAGCTGGGGCTGGATCCACCTGGTCCTCGGCGTCCTGGTGCTGCTGACCGGCCTCGGACTGCTGCGCGCCTCCGCCTGGGCCCGCTACGCGGGCATCTTCTTCGCGTCGCTGAGCATGCTCGGCAGCTTCCTCTCGCTGCCGTACTACCCGCTGTGGTCGCTGGTGGTGCTGACCCTCGACGTGTTCGTGATCTGGGCGCTGTGCGTCTACCGGGCGGATCCGCTCACCTGAGCGCGGCCGTGGCGGCCGCCGGGACCGGCCGCCTGTGAACCGGCCGCCCGTCACCCCTCCCGCCGGCCCTCCCGCCGACCCGCCGGCCGGGGACCGGCCGCCCGCGGTCTCCGCGCGGCGGCTGCTGGCGCTGGTGCTCCCGGCGGCCGTGGTCGGAGCCGGGTCGAGCCTGGTGCTGATCGGGCTGAGCCGGCTGGCCGCCCGCCTGGAGCACCTGTGGTGGAGCTACCTGCCGCAGCAACTCGGCTTCGGCCCCTGGGACCGCTGGTGGATCGTCACCGTGCTGACCGGCACCGGCCTGCTGGTCGGCCTGGCGGTGTGGAAGCTGCCCGGCCACGGCGGGCCCGACCCGGCGACGCTCGGCCTGGTCGACCCGCCGCAGCCGGTGGCGGTCCTGCCCGGCCTGGCCGTGGTGACGATGCTGGCGCTGGCGGGCGGGGTGAGCCTGGGGCCGGAGAACCCGATCGTCATGATCAACGTGGCGCTGACCTACTGGGCCGGGCGCCGGCTGCTGCCCGGCAGCCCGGTCGCGCTGTGGGTCGCGCTGGCGGCCGCCGGCACCATCGGCGCGCTGTTCGGCACCGCGATCGGGGCCGCGCTGATCCTCTCCGAGCTGCCCGCCGGGCGGAACCTCCCCGCCGCCCTGTGGGACCGGCTGTTCGCCCCGCTGGTCTCCGCGTCGGCCGGGTCGCTCACCACGCTGCTGCTGGTCGGCAACGAGTTCGCCGTCGACCTGCCCGTCTATCCGGCCGCCCGGACCGTCGACCTCGGCTGGGCGATGCTGGCCTCCTCCGCCGGGGCCGCGCTCGGCATGGCGGCGGTGTACGCCTTCGCCCCGCTGCACCGGCTGTTCGGACGGCTGCGGAACCCGGTGGTGACGATCACCACCGGCGGCGTGCTGCTGGGCCTGCTGGGCGCCCTCGGCGGGCACCTCACCCTCTTCAAGGGACTGGACCAGCTCAAGGAGCTCAGCACCGAATTCGACCGGTACAGCGTCTGGGCCCTGCTGGGCCTCGCGGTGGTCAAGGTCGCGGCCCTGCTGGTGGCCGGCACCAGCGGGTTCCGCGGCGGGCGGATCTTCCCGTCGGTGTTCGTCGGCGCGGCACTCGGGTACGCGGGGCACGCCGCCGTCCCGTCCGTCCCGGTCGCCCTCGCCGTCTCCTGCGCGATCCTCGGCGTGCTGTTCGCCGTCACCCGGCAGGGCTGGCTCAGCCTGTTCACGGCGGCGGTGGTGGTGCCCGACAGCCACCTGCTGCCGTTCCTGTGCGTCGCGGCGCTGCCGGCCTGGCTGATCGTCACCGGCCGGCCGCTGATGCTGGTCCGGGCCGGGGCCCCGGCCTGAAGCGGGGCCCCGGCCAGAGGGCCGGGCCGGCGGGACGGGCGAGGCCGGCGGGAGGGGCGAGGCCGGCAGGAGGGGCGAGCGGCCGCTACCTGCCGAGCGCCGCGACACCCGCCTGGGCGAACTGCTCGTCCAGGTCCCCGCTGGGCGCGCCCGCCACGCCGACGGCGGCGATCGGCGCGCCCTTGGCCTGCACCGGGGCACCGCCACCGAGGAAGAGCGTGCCCGGGATGTCCTTCAGGTTGGGCGCCGTGGCCAGGCGCTTGACCAGCTCGGAGGTCGGCGCGTTCCAGGACACCGCCGTGAACGCCTTGCGCTCGGCCGACTCCGGCGACTGCGGCCCGGCGCCGTCGCCCTTCAGCAGCACCCGGGTCACGCCGTCGCGGTCCACCACGGCCACCGAGACGTGCTGGCCGTTCTTCTGGGCGGCGTCCAGCGCGGCCTGCGCGGCCCGGGTGGCCGCCTCGACGGTCAGACCGGTGGTCTCGGTGAGGTTCCGGTTCGAGGCGTCCGCCCGGACCACGGCCGGCGCCTGGCCGGTCTCGGCGCTCGCCGACACCGCGCCCAGGGTGCCGGCGGCCAGCGCGGCCACCGCGACGGCACCGGTCAGGACACGCGACCGGGGGCTCATCTTCTTCATGCTTCGGCTCCTGCTCGAATCGGCGGCGGCAACCGCACCGGCTCCCGCTCTGCACCGATCCTCCGACCGCCGACCACTCCCGCGGATCGGCGGACCGGCCCGGGACGGCAGGCATCATGGAGGACACCGGGGTCAGCCGATCGGCTGATGCGCGGGGCCGCCCGACGGGCCACCATGCGAGAGGAAGAGCTGGTCAGGGACGTACCGGCGGACCGGCACAGCAGGTGAGGAGAGCACGTGGACGACACCGGAGCCCCGGCCGGCGACCCCGACGCGGGGTGGCTGGCCACGGTGATGCGGGTCGCCTTCCTGCTGCTGCTGACCGCCTCCCTCACCCGATTCCTGGCCCACCACTGGCACACCCCCCGCACCCCCTGGGTGATCACGCTCGGCCTCGCGCTGGCCGCCGCGCACCTGCTGCTGCCCACCCGCCGCCCCGGCCCCCGTCCCGGCCGCCGCCCCCGCCCCGCCGAACTGGCCGGCCTGCTCGCGGTGCTCGCCAGCTGGGCCGTGCTCGTCCTGCTGGCACCCAGCTTCGCCTGGTGCGCCGTCCCGCTGATCTACACCGTGCTGCGCGCCCTGCCCACTGCGGCCGCGATCCCGGTGGTCGGGGCGATGACCGCGCTGGTGGTGGCCTCCGAACTCCGGCTCGCCGACGGCTTCGACCCCACCCTGCCGCTGCTGCCGCCCACCGTCGCCGGCCTGGCCACGGCCGTCTTCCTGACCATGGAACGCCAGGCCGGCCGCCAACGCGCCCTGATCGACGACCTCATCGGCACCCGCCGCGAACTGGCCGCCACCGGCCGCCGCGAGGGCGCCCTCGCCGAACGCGAACGGCTCGCCATGGAGATCCACGACACCCTCGCCCAGGGCCTGTCCAGCCAGCAGATGCTGCTCCAGGCCGCCGACCGCACCTGGGAACGGGACCGGGACACCGCGCGCGGCCACGTCCGCACCGCCACCGCCATCACCGCCCGCAACCTGGCCGAGGCCCGCCGCTTCGTCCACGACCTCGCCCCCGCCGAGCTCGCCGACGGCGGCACCCTGGACGCCGCCCTGCACGCCCTCGCCGAGCGGGAGAGCACCGAGAGCGGCCGCCCGGTGCGCTGCCACATCGACGGCGTCCCGGCCCCGGTGCCCGCCGCCGCGCAGGCCGCACTGCTGCGGATCGCACAGGGCGCGCTGGCCAACGTCCGCGAGCACGCCGGTGCCCGGACGGCCGCGCTCACCCTCTCCTACCTCGGCGACCAGGCCGTCCTGGACGTCGCCGACGACGGCTGCGGGTTCGTCCCCGGGAGCCCGCCCGGACCGGACGGCGGGCGCGGCCACGGGCTGCCCGCGATGCGGGCCAGGCTGCGCCAGCTCGGCGGCACGCTGACCGTGGAGAGCGCTCCCGGCGAGGGCACCGTGGTCTCCGCCTCGATCCCGCTGTCCACCCCCGGGGAGCACCGGTGAGCGCGACCGTCCGGCTGCTGGTGTGCGACGACCACGCGGTGGTCCGGGCCGGGCTGCTGGCGCTGCTGGCCAGCGCCCCCGGCATCGAGGTGGCCGGCGAGGCCGGCAGCGGCGAGGAGGCGATCACACTGGCCGCCCGGCTGCGGCCCGACGTGGTGCTGATGGACCTCCAGCTCGGGGACGGCATCGACGGCATCGAGGCCACCCGCCGGATCACCGCGGCCTCCACCGCCACCCGGGTCCTGGTGCTCACCACCTACGACACCGACGCGGACATCACCCGCGCGATCGCCGCCGGCGCCACCGGCTACCTGCTCAAGGCGGAGCGGGCCGAGGAACTGTTCGCGGCCATCCACGCCGCCGCCCAGGGCCGTACCGCGCTCTCCCCACCGGTGGCCACCCGGGTGATGGCCCAGATGCGCGCCCCCGCACCCCAGCTCACCGACCGCGAGCACGACATCCTGGCCCAGCTCGCCCGGGGCCACGGCAACCGCGAGATCGCCCGCGCGCTGTTCATCAGCGAGGCCACCGTCAAGACCCACCTGGGACGGATCTACGCGAAACTCGGCGTCGACACCCGCGCGGGCGCCGTCGCCACCGCCACGGAACGACGCCTGCTGCACTGACCCCCGGCGGCCCGTCTGCCGGTGCCGGCGGCTACCGGAGGGCGGCGCGGCGACGGCCCCTGGCCCGTAGCCGCAGCGCACCGCCCACCAGGGCCCGGACCGGCGCGGGCGGGCGGCGCACCCCGAAGGCCGTCCGCAGCGGCTCGTCCAGCAGCGAGGCGGCCACCGCCGGGGCCAACCGGGCCAGCGGGCCCGGAAGCCGGGACGCCAGCAGGCCTCCGGTCGCCTGCCACAGTGCCCGGCCGGCCTCGCTGGGGGCGAAGCTGCGGCGTTCGAACTCCGCCATCCAGGCTTCCAGGGCGGGCAGTCCGGGGGTGCCGGCGGCATCCGCGGCGGCCGTCGGCCCGGGAGTGCCCGGCAGCCCCAGCGCGTCCGCGAGCTGCCGGTGGAAGGCGTACGCGGCCTCCCGTTCCGCCGCGGTGACCGGCCGCGGACCGTGCGCGTCGACGAACCGCAGCGGGCAGACGGTGAAGCAGGCCAGCACGTAGTGCATCAACTCGGGGGTGATGCCCGGCCGGTCGTGGACGCGGCGCAGTTCGGCGACGACCCGCCGCCCCTGCGGGCTGTCCGGGCCGTGGCCGATCAAGGCGAAGATGGCAGCCCCGGTGGCCTTCCCCCGGGCCTTCGGCGCACCGGTCATCCGGCCGGTGCCGTGCAGCACGGCCGCGATCCCGGGCACCGCGAACGTCCGGACGAACCCCAGGGTGAGGCCCACCCGCGACTCCTCCGGCATCGTCTCCAGGACGAGCCGGGCGTAGGCGTCGCGCGCGCCGGCGGGCGCGGTCACCGGGTCGCCCGCGGCGCGCGGGGTCACCGGGTGGCCCCCGCCGCCGCGGCCAGCGCCTCACCGGTGAGCGGCCCGTGCAGGCAGCGGGCCACCCGCACCAGGTGCGCCCGTTCCTCGGCCGGCGCCGCGTCCAGGCCGGGCAGGACCGCCTGGTCCTCGCGCGCCCGCGGCGCGGCCCCGGCGGCGAGGGCCGCCACCGCGGACCGCAGCGCCACCGCCACCGTCAGCGCCGCGCGTTCCGCCACGTCCAGGCCGGCCCGCTCGGCGACACCGGCGGCGGCGTCCAGGACGGCCGGGTCGACCCACGGACGCAGGGTCAACTGCCCGTCCCGGATCTCCAGTCCGCGGCGGGCGGTGCGCCACTCCAGGTCGCGGACGGCGAGGCGCTCGGTGCGGCGCGAACCGGGTGCCTCCAGCGCGAGGCGGCGGTCCGCCCGGTAGACCAGGTCCCAGAGCGGGCGCAGCGCCCGGTAGTCGCGGCGGCGGCGCAGGAAGGCCGCACCGGCCGGACCGGCGAACCCGGCCGTGATGAGCACCGCGCCGGCGGCGGCGAACACCGGGCCGAGGCCGGTGCTCAGCCAGTCCAGTCCGGCCGTGCCGGCGGCGGTCGCCCCGATCGCCACGATCTTGCACAGCACGTACCCGCAGGCGGTGCGGCCGCCGAAGGCGATCAGCCGGATGCCGCGGCGCAGCCAGCCCTCCGGCAGCCTCGCCGCGTGCCCCAGGCAGACCCGGGCGATGTCGAGCAGCGCGAACGCGAACAGGCCCTGGTAGAGCGCGAGGAACAGCGCGGTGGCGGGCCGGGTCGCGTAGGTGGTGTCGAAGGTCAGCGGCGTCTCCGGGCGGTACGGGCCGCCCAGCAGGAACAGTCCGGCCATCGTCGGGGCGAGCACCGCGAAGACGGTGAGCCGGTGACGGGCCCGGCGCCAGGTCGCGGCGGGGGCCGCCGCCCACTCGACCGCCCCGGCCGACCCGGCCGGCGGGGTCCAGATCAGGGCGAGCACCACCGCGGCCGCGGAGAACCCCGTGATGGCGAGGTAGACCAGCAGGGTCGCGAGGTTGCCGACGCCGGTGCCCCGGTCGACCAGCCGGTACAGGACCGGCGAGGCGATCAGGAACGCGGTCGAGGGCGAGGCGATCGCCAGGGCCACCACGAGCAGTCCGCGGGACGGCTCCCGCCGCCAGGCCCGGAGCTTGAGGCCCGCCACCACCCAGGCCGCCGCGCCGATGGCCAGGTAGCCGACGTCGAAGGGCAGTTCAGACATGCTGGCCCCGACGGTGCTCAAGGGCCGGCGCCAGCTGGGAGGTGGTGCCGGCGCCGGGGGCGAGCACCAGGACCCGCATCAGCTCCGCCCCCAGCACCTCGGCCTCCTGCTCGGCCGCGTCGTCGTAGTGCGAGCGGCCGAGGACCAGCCGGAGCATGTCCGGGTTGATGGTGGGGAGTTCGACCGCGGCGGCCTCCCCGTCCGGCGGCGGGACCTCCGCGAGGTGGCCGCAGAGCAGGTGGGCCAGCTCGTGGCAGATGATGTGCGCCCGGTGCAGCCCGGAGGTCTCCTGCTCGAAGTGGATCACGTCGGCGTCGGCCCGGCGCTCGACGAAGCCGGACGGCTCCCCCACCCGCATCCGCCGGGGCGTCAGCCGGACCGGGCGCCCGGAGCGCTCGGCCACCGCCGCGCACAGCTCCTCCACCGTGGTCAGCGGGGGCAGGTCCAGCGCTCTCGCCACGGCGCGCATCCGGCGACGGGTCCGTCCTACAGCCTGCACCTGCTGCTCCCCCTCCGGCAGCCGCCAGTGCCCCAGCGGCATCTCCAGGTAGTCGGTCACGCCACGGGGTTGCCGTCGTCGCGGAGGCCGGCCGCCCTGCGCAGCTGTTCCACAATAGTGAGCGCCGCGTCCTGCATCTCGGGCGGCAGCCCGGCGGCCCGCATCGCGATCCGTTCCACCCGGGCGTCGCGCAGCGCCTCGATCTTGCGCAGGTCCCGTTCGACGGCCTGGGCGGTGGCGGAGTCACTGAAGTAGTCCAGCGGGACCCCGAAGAACTTGGCGATCTTGACCGCGTTCTCCAGGCTCGGCTTCTGGGTGCCCTTGCGGAGGTTGCCGATGTAGGTACCGCTCAGACCGGTGCCCTCGGCGATCTCCGAGTCGCGCCAGGGGCGGCCGAGATCCCTGGGGTAGATCACCGCGATGAGTCTCCGGAAGCGCGCCGAGAACTCCGGTGGGTCGGGCGATTCCGAGGGTGAAATTTCCGTGGACATATGGCGGATCATAGAACGGCCTGACGTGCCGCCAGAATCCGACTTCTGTACTGATCTGCACGATCGTTGCGGACAAATCAGGCAACTGGTGCGATTCTCCCGCCGGCGACCGCCCGATCAATCAACGATAGTTGACACCCCATCACGGCCGGTGCAGGATCAACAGCCTGGGCCGGGCTGACTCAGCCGACCCGTGTGCCCGGGCCTCCCCGCTCCCGAGAGCCCCGGGCGCCGCTGCCCCACGGGGGTGGGCAACGGCGCTCGGCACCCCGCACACGACGGACGGCCCGGCCCACCCGACCGCGCGGCGGGGCCGCGGCGGGGGCGCCACCGGTCCGGCGAATCCACGACCGACACCCGCACCGGCAGGACACCCCGGGACGGTGAGCACCGGGTGTCCGATCGGCCGTGGTCTCCACCGGGCGGGCGACACCCACCACGCGAGTGCCCTCGCCAGTGACGAGGACCGGGCCGACGGTGTCGAGCCAGCAGCGGAGGAACGCGAAGCCCCCACCTGCCAGGGCCTCTGGTTACGCTCGACGGCACGGACGTACGCCCGGGCGACATCGTCCGGACGGCCTCGCCCGAGGCAACGACGGTCGAGACGGCACAGGGACGGGCATGAGCAACCCACTTCAGGATCCGGGCTTCCTCCGCGACCCGTACCCCACCTTCGCGGCGCTCCGTAGTGCTTCGCCGGTGCAGAAGGTGCCGGGTGGGGGAGGGCGGTCGAGCTATCTGGTGACCGGCTACGCCGAAGCCAGAGAGGCGTTCACCCACCCGCACCTCTCCAAGGACACGGCGGCCTTCTTCGCCGGCAAGGACACCGGACGCAACCTGCACCCCGCCGTGTCGCAGAGCATGCTGGCCACCGATCCGCCGCAGCACACACGACTGCGGAGCCTGGTGACGAAGGCATTCACGCCTGGCGCCGTCGCGCGGCTCCGCCCGTACATCGCCAGCGTGGCGGACGAGCTGCTCGACCAGTGGGTGCCCGGCGAGCCGACCGACGCCATCGAGAGCCTCGCCGTCCCGCTACCCGTCACCGTCATCTGCCAACTGCTGGGGGTTCCCAACGCCGACCGCGCGGCGGTACGCACCTGGTCCAACGAACTCTTCGCGGCCGGACAGCCGGAACGGATCGACTCGGCCTCGCACGCCGTCGCCGGCTACCTGGCCGACCTCATCGCGGCCAAGCGTCGCACCCCCGACGACAGCCTGCTCGACGACCTGATCCGTGCCCGCGACGGCGAGGACCGGCTCAGCGAGGACGAGCTGGTGTCCCTCGCGGTGCTCCTTCTGGTGGCCGGGCACGAGACCACCACCAACCTGATCGGCAACGGTCTCCTGGCCCTGCTCCGGACGCCGGATTCGTGGCACCGGCTGTGTGAGGAGCCCGACCTGGTCGACGCGGCCGTGGACGAGCTTCTCCGGTTCGACTCCCCCGTGAGCATGGCCACCTTCCGGTTCGCCACCCAGTCCATCAGCCTCGGCGGCACCGAGATTCCCGCGGGCTCCCCAGTACTCATCGCGCCCGGCGCCGCCAACCGCGACCCCGCGCGCTTCCCCGACCCGGACCGACTCGACCTCGACCGGAACACCAAGGGGCATCTCGCCTTCGGGCACGGCATCCACCGGTGCCTCGGGGCGCCCCTCGCCCGCACCGAGGGCGGAATTGCGCTCCGCGCCCTCGTCACACGCTTTCCGCAGCTCCGGCTCGCCGTGCCCGCCGAGGAGTTGGAGTGGCGACACACAAGGCTGATGCGCGGCCCGGTCTCCCTGCCGATCCTCCCGTGACCGGGGCCTGACACATCAACCGGCATCAGCACTGTCGTCGCCGCTGCCGGCAGCACGTCCGAGAGGCTTTCGGCCGCCTTGCGTTGTGCCGCGTCATGCGCCGGTCCGTCCGCCCGGACCGCCGGGAGTCGGAGGGTGTCGAACGCGAGGGCGAGCAGCTCGCACATCGAGAATCCAGGCCGGGCTGCGTAGCACATGGGGACGAGCTGCCGCAGTGGCAGCAGTTGACCGACGCGGACATCGTCGAGCAGATCGAACGAACAAGCCAGTGCCGTACCAGGCGTTGCCTCCTCCCTCGCCGTGCCACGCTGCCCGAGAACGGCCTAGGGCGAACACGAGGAGTGAGCGATCAAGGACAACCCGGGCGGGTACAGAAAGGCCCCCGACCGGCGAATTCGCAGGTCGGGGGGCCTTTTTCGGCTGGGCGACGGACGAGTCGGCCTGTACGCCGACTTTGGGCCAACCTTGGCGACGATCATGCCACGACCCACCTGACCAGGCACTTTGCGCGCGGTGGAGGGCCCGATCCAGCCACTGGGACTTCTCGGGGACATTCGGCCGAGAGGCTTCGCGTGACGGAGGCGTACGTGCGCCGCAGGACGTGGAACCCTCGTCCATGGCTGGGGCCAGACCCCACTCGGATTCGCTCTGTCCACAGGCCTCGGAAGCCGCAGGATCACCACGGCGGCCGCAGCGAGCTCCAACTGGTACACGGCCTTTCGTCAGTTGCCTGAGGCAAATACCTCGACTTCACACTTCGCCGCGCCGCTGCGCTTGATCCTCGCATCGCCGGTGATCAGCGGCACACCGAGCGCTTCGGCGAGGGCTACGTACTGGGCGTCATAGGCGCTGAGGTTGGCATGTAGCGTCTTCACACGGTCCCAGAAGGGGAGCGTCTCCCGTTTGGTGATCGGGAGGAGCTGGTAAGCGCTGAAAGCCTTTTCGGTCTCCCTCTCCGTGAGCTTGCCGCCGCGCCGCATCCCGAGAAGTGCCGACTGGATCTCGTAGTCCAGCAGCGTGGGAGCGTAGACATCACCTGCTTCAGCGACACGTGTGCGGACGAGGTCTCCGCCAGGGTTGTGCGCGGACAGAACGGTGACGAGGGCCGAGCTGTCGATGACGATCAACGCCCGGTCCTGCCCTCGTCGATCGCCGCGAGAATGTCCGCCGTGCTGACGTCCGCAGTGGCCTCGCGACTCAAGCGCTCCATCATCTCCGCCATGGTGGGCTTCGCGGTCTCCCTCCCGATGAGGTCGAGAAGGTACGCCTGGAGGGACTTGCCGGCCTGGGCAGCCCGGATCTTGAGCGTCTGGATCTGGTCGTCCGGGACATCCCTGATGGTGAGTGCAGTCATGCTGCCAGTCTATCGGCAATGCCTGCAAAGTGCAGACTCCCGATCGGGCGCGGCACGCGTCGCCGCCGAGGCAAGCTCAACGACGAAAACCGGTTGCACGCCACCGGGACGGGCGCCATGATCACGCCCATGATGATCCGAAAGGCTGGCCTCGCGAACTCCCGGTGATCGCGATGGCATACGACATTCCTCAGCAACTCGCCCAGTTCGACCGGCTTCCCCGGCCCGCCCGCCAGGCCGCTCTCGCGCGCCACGCCAGGGCCCTTGCCCCCGACGCGTACGAGGCGCTTCACGCGGCCCTCGACTCGGGCGATACTCAGGCCCGGCACACCGCGCTCTTCCTCGCCGTGGTCCGGCGCGACCTGGTGAGAGTCCGCTCGGCCCTCGATGATCCGTTGCTCCGCGCCCGCGCCCTGGCGGCCGCAGGCCGGCTGCCCGTCCCGGACGAGGTTCTGGCCGATGTCGCCCGCACGGCACCGCGCGCCCACCGGCACGCCCTCTACCGGCTGCTCCGCCGGAGCAGGCGCCACACCCTCGCCGACCGCTTGCTCCCCGAGGTGGACCGGCTTCACGGCGGCCAGGAGGCGGCCCGGCTCCTGCCCGCCTGCACCCCCGCCCTGGTCGACACGTGGCTTCCCCGCCTGCCCGTCCCCGAGGGAGTCCTGCGCTCGCTCGCCCGGACCGCCCCCCGTCCGCTGACGGAGTGCCTGCTGCGCCAGGCCGGGCAACCCGCCGACGCCCAGCTCCCCGTCCGGCAGCGCGATCAGCTGATCGCCGGGGCGACCCGTCGCGACCGCGACGCCGGGCTGACCGTCCTCCACAACCGACCCGACCTACTCCCTGCCGAGGCCGTCGTCGACCTGCTCGCCGAACCGGCAGCGGTGGTCGCCGCCCTTCGGGAGAACGCGGTCGACCTGCCCGTTCCGGTCGGAGAGCTGCCGGAGCGGATCCGCCGGGCCCTGCGCGCCCTGCCCGCCGAGGACCTGGCCCTCCTCGCCAGGACCTGCCGCCCGAAGGCGTCGCTGGGTCCGTTCGGACAGCCGCGGCCCGAACCCGTGCTCCAGCTGCTCGAACCGTCCGAACGGCACCGCGTGGCCCGCGAACTGCTCGCCGCCCATCCACACGACCGCCCGTACGGTCCGCTGCTGCTCGCCCTCGATCCGCAGGAACGAGCCGTCGTCGTGCGCGACTACCTGGCCGGCCGGAGAAGCCGGGAACAGCGCCTGGCCGCCACAGTCAGGTACCTTCCCCTCGCCGAGGCCGAGGAACGGCTCGCCAGGCTGGCCGGGGACCACAGCCGACACATGCGCTGCTACGGCTGGTCGGCACTGCTCCAGTGCGCCGCGCTCAACGGCGATCCCGCCGAGTACGCCCGCGTGCTACGGCGCAGCGAACGGGCCTGGCACGACCACCCCGAGGTCCGGGAGCTGGCGCTGATCCGAGCGGCCGAGACGCCGGAGGAGTTCCTCGCCGCCGTCCCGGAGGACGCCCTGCGCGACGCAGCCCTGACGGTCCTTCAGGCACGCGACTCGACTGCACGTTGCCTCGACGCCACCGCGCGCTGGCTCGCCCGGACGATCCGTCAGGCAGCCGAGGCCCGCGATCTCGACCGGGTCGCCGAACTGCTGGCCGTCCTCGCCCAGGTGCGGGAACATCCGCGCTGCACCGAGCCAATCGGCCCGCTGGTCAGGCACCTGCCCTTCGCGTGGAAGGTCTGGGCACGCCTGCGGACGGACCCCCGGCTGCGCAGGCCGGAGCGGCTGTTGGGTGCGGCGGAGGTGCTTCCCCGCCTGCAGGTGGTCGATCGCTGGTCACGGCAGATCCTCAACGGCGAGGACGGCCTGGCAGTTCGCGCCCGTGCGGTCCGTCTGCTGCTGCGGAAGTGGTGGACCCGTGAGCGGCGCTGCGAGGAGGTGATCCTGGCCCACCCGGCCTTCGCCGAGATGGACGAGGTGTGGAGCGTGCTGGTCCGGCGACGGACCGACCTGATCGGTCCCGCCCTGACGGCTCACCTCCAGAGAGCGGTGCCCTGGGTGCCAGCCCTTCCCGAAGACGCCTCCCGCACGGACCGGGCCCTGCACACCGCGCTAGTGGCACCCCTGGCCCACGATGAGGAACGGACGATCACGCTGCGCACGGCCGCTGCCGCAGTGCTCACCGGCCCCTCCGACCTGCTGGAGGTGATCGACCGGGCGCCGCAGCCGGTGGCCGCCGCCGCCCTGCTGCGGCTGGCGGAGGTCGGCGATCCTGCGAAGACCCTGCCCGTGCTTCTCGCCCAGCTCGGCGGCGGGGTACGCGGCCGGGCCGCCGCCCGGGGCCTGCGCCGCGTGCTTGCCCACACGCCGGACGGCGAGGCTGCGGCGCTGCTGCGCGAGACGCTGCTCGCGCCGGACACCCCGGTCGGCGTCGGCAAGGAACTCGCCCGGGCCCTCGCCGACCTCCCGCCCGACGCGGCTGCACGGACGGCCGTCGCCGTCTGGGACCACCCGAGTCTGCACCGCGATGTGCGAGCGACCCTGGGTGAGCTGATGGTGTGTCTGCTCGACCGGCCCGGCGTGGCCGGCTGGCTCAGCGCATGGCTCGGTGAACCCGCCGTGCGGGAGGCGGTACTGGCGGCGCGCACGGAACCGCTACCCGGATTGGCCCAGGCGGCGTGGGAGGACTTCCTGGCAGCGGCAGCGATCCATCCCGATCCGGACGTCGCGGAGGACGCCTTCGACGCGGTGATCCGGCGCGGCCGTACCGGCGAGGCAGCGGCCCGCGCGGCGGCGGCGCAGCTGCTGACCTTCGGTCAGGCGGGACGGGTCTGGCGGAAGGCCGCGATGGTGTTCTCCCTCCGCCCGGAGGAGCTGGTCGTGCAGGACCGATGGCCGGAGGTGGTTTCCCGGCTGGTCGAGCTGGCCACTGGGAGCGGCGACCAACGGGAGCCGGCCCAGCTGCGGCTGGCCGGGCTGGTCGGTGGCAGATTCGACTCCCTGGCGCCGGAGCTGCTGGACGGAATGGTCGAGCCGCTCACCCGAGCCGGCCTGGCAGGTCGGGCAGCCCGCGCGGCGCAGCTGGTCGCGGTCCGCGCCTTGGCGGTCGGCGACCCGGCGCTCCACCTCTGGGACCGCTGCCTCGACTTGGCGGAGGGCCATCCGCTCCGCTTGGCCCGGGTGGCCGAGGACTCTGGCCTCGCCTGGGGCGACCGCCCGCCACCCGAGGCCACCCTGGCGGTGCTCCACCACCTTCGGGCTCGCGCCACGACCGCCGCCGCCACGCTCGCCGTGGGACTCGTCCGCGCCATCGGCGGGAAGGAGTCCTGGCCACCACACTGGCGCGAGGAACTGGCCTACTGGCAGCGCCACCCGGACCCGGATGTCACGGAGGCGGCCCTGCTGACTCCCTGAGAGGGCATGCGGTCACTCCGGGACCGGCGCCGGCTGCGGCCGGGCGGCTCCGCAGGAGTCGCGGACGGTGATCGCCGGTCGGAGCAGGACGTGTCGGCGGGAGTGCTCCGGGCGTTCGGGCCGGTCCAGCAGCAACACGGCCGCCGTCCGACCCAGCAGCTGCTTGGGCGGTGCCACGGCGGTTAGCGGAACCTCGGCGATGTCGGCGATCTCATCGTCATAGGCGACCAGCGCCAGATCATCGGGGACGCGCAGCCCGGACCGTCGCGCGGCGGCCTACTGCCAGGTACCGGTCTCATGACAGGCGTCCGTCCAGACAAATGGCGTCGGCCCGGGGCCGCGAGGCGGCCCAGATGCTGGTGCATCGGGCCTGGTCAGCGACAGTCAACCAAGATCATTATCGGGGACTTTTCAGGGACTTTCAGCTCTGTCCGAGGGACTTTCAAGGGACTTTCAGCCGCGTAACACGGCAAGCCCCCGAAAGATCGGAAAGGGCCTCCGACGCAGGTCAGAGGCCCTTCCGGGGGCAAAGCCCCTGGTACGGCGGATGGAGCCGGCCTATACGCCGGGTTCTGTCTCCCGGGGTGCTTGCGCGGCCCGGGGAGGCGGCCATCCATCTAGGGCTGCCGTTGCCGACAGCCTCGTGCGGTCTACCCGCGGACTCGGGCGAGCAGCCCTCAGTCATCCGCGCACGGCACCCGAGGGTGCCGATCTTGACCTTGCTCCGAGTGGGGTTTACCTAGCCGGCCGAGTCACCTCGGTCGCTGGTGGTCTCTTACACCACCGTTTCACCCTTACCTGTGGCCGAGGCCGCAGGCGGTCTGTTTTCTGTGGCACTGTCCCGCGGGTCACCCCGGGTGGGCGTTACCCACCACCCTGCTCTGTGGAGCCCGGACGTTCCTCGGCGGGCCCCCGAAGGTGCCCGACGCGGCCGCCCGGCCGGCTCGTCCGCCGTAGTGGTCATCGTAGCGGTTCGCTGCGGCTGCCCTGGACGGGCACCCGCGGGGGGTCGAGGCGGGCGGCCACCTCGGCCGCGGTGCGGGCGGCCCACGGGGTGGTGGAGACCACGCCGAGGACGAGGACGGCGAGCCCCAGGGCGGCCATGATCCACCAGCCGGCGTGGGTGGCCTCGGTGAACCCGGCGGAGGTGGACGCGACGCCGGCGGTGACCACGGTGCCGAGAACGGCGACGCCCAGGGACTGGCCGACCTGCCGGCTGGTGGAGGCGACGGCGGCGGCCACCCCGGCCTGGGCGTCCGGCATGCCGGAGACCGCCGCGTTGGTGATCGGTGCGTTGACCAGGCCGAAGCCGATCCCGAAGAGCGCGTACGCGGTGATCAGCAGGCTCGCCGGGGAGTCGGCGGCCAGCCGGGTGAGCAGCACCCCGCTGGCGGCCATGGTCGCGCCGGCGGCGACCAGCGGCAGCCGGGGCCCGCTGCGGCCGACGATCCGTCCGGACAGCGGGGCGGCGACCAGGGTGAGCCCGGCCATCGGCAGCGTCCACAGGCCGGCTTCGACCGGGGTGCAGCCACGGACGTCCTGGAGGTACAGGGTGTTGAGGAAGAGGAAGCCGCCGAGCGCCGCGAACGCGCAGACCGCGCTGACGGTGGCGCCGGTGAACGGCACGCTGTGGAAGAACCGGGGGTCGATCAGCGGCTGGGCGACCCGGCGCTCCCAGAGCGGGAAGAGCACCAGCGCGGCGAGCGCGACGGCGCAGAGCAGCAGGATGCCGGGCGAGGTCCAGCCGTGCCCCGGGCCCTCGATGATCGCGGCGGTGCCGCAGCCGAGCAGCAGCACCATCAGCAGTTGCCCGACCGGGTCGAACCGGCGCGGCTTCGGCGCCCGTGACTCCGGGACGTACCGCCAGGTCAGCGCGGCGGCGGCGAGGCCGACCGGAACGTTGATCAGGAAGATCGACTGCCAGCCGGCGGACTCGACCAGGGCGCCGCCGATCAGGGGCCCGAGCGCCATGCTGATGCCGACCACACCGCCCCACAGGCCGATCGCCTGGGCCCGTTCGCGCGGTTCGGTGAAGGTGTTGGTGATGATGCTCATGGCGACCGGGTTCAGCATCGAGCCGCCGACGGCCTGGAGCGCGCGGAAGCCGATCAGCCAGTCGAGGCCGGGCGCGAGGCTGCACAGCAGGGATCCGAGGACGAACAGCACCAGGCCGAGCAGGAAGATCCGGCGCCGGCCGACCCGGTCGGCGACGGACCCGGACAGCATCAGCAGCGAGGCGAGCACCAGGGTGTAGGCGTCGATGATCCACTGGAGGCCGGAGGCGGGCGCGTCCAGGTCCTTCTGGATCTCCGGGAGCGCGATGTTCACCACGGTGTTGTCGAGACCGACGATGAACAGGCTGAGACAGCAGATCGCGAGGATCAGCAGGCGGCGGCGTCGGCCCGCACCGGGGTTCTGTGCGCTCACGGAAGGATCATCGCACCGGCGGCGGCCGACCGCGCCCCACCCGCGTCAGGCCGGGGCGAACCGCACCGTGCGGGTGGCCGGGTCCGCCGTGGTGAGCCGGACCCGGATCCGCCCGCCCAGCGGCAGCTGCCCGACACCCTCGCACCGGGCCACCACCGCCGGGTCGCGCAGCTGGACGGTGCCCGTACCGGGCCTGCGCTCGTCGACGTCGATGACGACGGCCTCGAAGTCCTCGCCGACGCGGCCGCGCAGCAGTTCGGCCTCGACCAGGTCGACGCAGGCCCGTTCGACCTCCCGGGCCCGCCGGTCGCCGCTCTCCATCAGCCCGGGGACGCCCGCCAGCGCCTCCTGCACCCATCCGGGGACGTCGGCGCCGCCCGCGACCGCCGCGCAGATCTCTTGGGCGTAGCGGTCTCCGAGCCGCCGCAGCGGGGCGGTGCAGTGGGCGTACGGCGCGGCGAGCGCGGCGTGTCCGGGGTCGGCGGGCGGGTGGGTGCCCCGGGCGGCGTCGAAGGCCCGGTAGCCGGCGCCGCGCAGCAGGCCGGTGCACTCGTTGAGGAAGGCGGCGTCGGTGGTCCTGGCCGGGTCGAGCGAGCGGATCAGCTCGGGGTAGGGCATCCGGTCGGGCCAGTCGACGTGCAGGGCTCGGGCGACCCGGCGGAGCCGGGCGTACGCGGACTCGGGGGCGGCGGGGAGGGTGCGCAGCAGTCCGACGCCGGCGTCCAGCATGAGGTCGGCGGCGGCCATGCCGGTGAGCAGCGAGATCTGGGCGTTCCAGCCGTCGGCGGGGCGGGGGGCGCGGTAGGCGAGCCGGTAGCCGCCGTCGTCGGTCTCCACCTCCTGTTCGGGCAGCGGCAGGCTGACGCCTCCCCTGGCCTGTTCGCGGGCCTCGCGGAGCCGGCCGATCTCGGCGAGCAGGTCGAGCTGGCGGTCGGCGGTGCCGGCGTCGACGGCCTGCTGGACGCCGGCGTAGTCGAGCCGGCGGCGGGAGCGGACCTGGGCGCGGCGGACGTCGGCGAGCAGGACGGCGCCGTCGGAGTCGAGGTCGAGCTGCCAGAGCAGCGCGGGCCGCAGTGCGCCGGGGAGGAGGCTGGCGGCGCCCTCGGAGAGCCGGGCGGGGTGCAGCGGGACGGTGCGGTCGGGGAAGTAGAGGGTCTGGATCCGGCGGTGGGCCTCGGTGTCGACGGCGCCGCCGGGGGCGACGAAGGCGGCGACGTCGGCGATCGCGTAGTGGACCCGGTAGCCGCTGCCGCGCCGGGCGAGGTGCATGGCCTGGTCGAGGTCGAGCGAGCCGGGCGGGTCGAGGGTGAAGAGGTCCAGGTCGGTGGCGTCGAGCTCGGGCAGCCGGGGCAGCGAGGCGGTCCGCTCGGCCTCGGCCAGGACGTCCGCGGGCCACTCGGTACGGATCTCCAACCATCTGCGCAGTTCGGCGAGTTCGGTGTTGATCCGGGCGGTTTCGGCGGCTCGGACCCTCAGGTGTCGACGCGGCATGGTCGCAGCGTACGGCCGACCGGGCCGCTCGGCGCGGCGGGCGCGCGACGGGCGGGGCGGGCGCGGCGGGTGTGCGCCCGTAGGGTGGTGATGGCGAAGACGGTTGCGGCGAAGGGGGTTTGACTGTGGTGGTCAAGGCGACGGGGATCGTGGTGTCGGCCGGGCTGGCGGCGACGGGGGCGCTGCACGCGGTGTGGATGCGCTCGCCCTGGCCGCTGGCCTCGCGGGCGGAGTTCGCGGACGCGGTGGTCGGCGTGGGCGAGGAGCGGGCGCCGACCCCGGCGATGTGCGCCGGGGTGGCGGGCCTGCTGGGGGTGGCGGCGGCGCTGGTGGGCGCGCGGGCCGGGGCGCTGCCGGCGGTCGGTCCGGCCTGGTCGGCGAAGGCGGGCAGCGCGGTCGCCTCGGGGGTGCTGCTGGCGCGCGGGCTGGGCGGGCCGGTGCTGTACGGCAGTGGGCGGATCGCCCGCACGGAGCGGTTCGTGCGGCTGGACCGGCGCTACTACTCGCCGCTGTGCGTGGCGCTGGGTGCGGGGGCGGCGCTGGTGGCCGTCCGGGGGCGGGGCGGGTCCGCGTAGAGTGGCGGGGTCGTCTGCCACAAAGTGTTGAGGGGTGTCGCCGTGCTGGTCCTGCTGCCGCCGTCGGAGGGGAAGGCCGCTTCCGTGGCCGGCGCTCCGGTCGCGCTGGAGTCGCTGTCGCTGCCGGGGCTGACCGGGGCCCGGCGGGCGGTGCTGGACGCGCTGGTCGGGCTCTGCTCGGGGGACGAGGAGCGGGCCCGCGAGGTGCTCGGGCTGAGCCAGGGGCTGCGCGGCGAGGTGCCGCGCAACGCGGCGCTGCCCGGCGCCGGGGCGCTGCCGGCCGGCGAGGTGTACACCGGGGTGCTGTTCGACAACCTGGCGCTGGCCAAGCTGGACGAGGACGCGTACGCGCGGGCCGAGCGCTCGCTGCTGGTGTTCTCGGGGCTGTGGGGCGCGGTGCGGATCGGCGACCGGATCCCGCCGTACCGGTGCTCGATGGGTGTGAAACTGCCCCCGATGGGGGCGCTCGGGGCGTACTGGCGGGGTGCGATGGCCGATGTGCTCCCCACGGTCGCGGACGGGCTGGTGCTGGACCTGCGCAGCTCGGCGTACGCCGCGGCGTGGCGGCCGGCCGGCGAGCTGACGGCGCGGACGGCCACCGTGCGGGTGCTCCAGGAGCGCGAGGTGGACGGCGTGCTCAAGCGTTCGGTGGTCAGCCACTTCAACAAGGCGACCAAGGGGCGGCTGGTGCGGGACCTGCTGACGGCGGGCGCCGAGCCGGCGTCGCCGGGCGAGCTGGTGGACGCGCTGACCGGGCTGGGCCACCGGGTGGAGGTCGCCGCGCGGGGCACCGCGCGCAAGCCCTGGCAGCTGGACGTCGTGGTCACCGACGTCCACTGACGGCGGCGACGACGGCTGCGGAGGCGATCGCGACGGAGGGCCGGGCGGTCGCCCGGCCCCGCGTCAGCGCAGGTGCCCGGTGTCGTTGAGCAGCCGGACCGAGGCGTTGCCGTCCGCGTAGTACTGGACGGCGCACAGCGAGGCGGCCGACAGCTCCATCCGGTAGACCGAGTCCGGCGGGGCGCCGAGCGCCAGCCGTACCAGGGTCTTGATCGGGCTGACGTGCGAGACCATCAGCACGGTCTTCCCGGCGTACCGGGCGAGGGTCTTGTCCCGGGCGACGCCGACCCGGTGGGTCAGGTTGGTGAAGCTCTCGGTGCTGCCGGTGGGCCTGGCCTTGGCCGAGCCGAGCCAGGCGTCGAGGTCCTCCGGGTACTTCTGCTGCACCTCGGCGAAGGTCATCCCCTCCCAGTCGCCGAAGTCCAGCTCGCGCAGGCCCTCCTCGATCCGGACCTCCAGGCCGAGCCGGGCCGCGACGGCCTCGGCGGTCTGCCGGGTGCGCAGCATCGGGGAGCTGACCACGGCCTGCACGGTGCCGCGCTCGGCCAGCGCCGCGGCGGCCCGCTCGGCCTGCCAGCGGCCCCTCTCGGAGAGCTCCGGATCGCTGCCGCCGCTGCCGGAGAACCGCTTCTGCGGGGTGAGCGCGGTCTCGCCGTGCCGGAGCAGCACGAAGGTGGTCGGCGTGCCGAGGTCGGCGGGCGCCGCCCAGCCCGCCTTGGGTGCGGCGGGCTCCGCCAGCGGCTGGTCCTCGGGGACGGCGGCGGCCGGCCGGGCCCTGGGCTCCCAGGCGCGGCCGGCCTGGCCCGCGTCCATCGCCTCGTTGGCCAGCCGGTCGGCGTCCTTGTTCTGCTCGCGCGGGATCCAGCGGTAGGTGACCCGGCCCCGCGGCAGGACGGTGCGGGCCTCGGCGGCCAGCGGCTGCATGTCCGGGTGCTTGATCTTCCAGCGCCCGGACATCTGCTCGACCACCAGTTTGGAGTCCATCCGGACGTCCACGACGGCTTCCGGGTCGAGCTCACGGGCGGCCCGCAGGCCGGCGATCAGCCCCTTGTACTCGGCGACGTTGTTGGTGGCCCGGCCGATGAACTCGGCGGCCTCGGCGATGATCCGGCCGGTGTCGCCGTCGCGGACGACGGCTCCGTAGCCGGCCGGCCCCGGGTTGCCCCGGGAGCCGCCGTCGGCCTCCACGACCAGCCTGCGGGGGGTCACCGGGTCAGGCGCCCGACTCGGCGGTGCGGACCAGGATCCGGCCGCAGTTGTCGCAGCGGATCACGGCGTCGGCCGGCTCGGCCTTGATCGCGTTCAGGTCGGAGACCGCGAACTCCACCCGGCAGCCCTCGCAGCGGCGCTGGTAGAGCCGGGCCGCGCCGACACCGCCCTGCTGCTCGCGCAGTCGGGTGTAGAGCTTGAGCAGGTCGGCGGGGACGGCGGCGGCGACCACCTCGCGGTCGCGCTGGACCTTGGCCGCGTCGGCGTCGATCTCGGCGAACGCCGCGTCCCGGCGGACCTCGGCCTCCTTGAGCACGACCGAGGCGTGCTCCAGACGGGCGGTCAGCTCGGTGACCCGGGTCTCGGCGGACTCCATCCGCTCCATGACCTCCAGGACGACGTCCTCCAGGTCGCCCTGGCGCTTGGCGAGGGAGGCGGTCTCGTGCTGGAGGTTCTCGAGGTCCCGGGGCGAGGTGACGGCGCCGGAGTCCATCCGCTGCTGGTTGCGGGCGGCACGGGCGCGGACCTGCTCGACGTCCTGCTCGGCCTTGACCTGCTCGCGGGTGGTGTCGCCGAGCTGGGCCTGGGCGGCGACGACCAGGTCCTTGAGCGCGGTGTGGTCGGCGCCGGCCTTGTCGATCTCGGCGTGCTCGGGCAGGGTGCGGCGCCGGTGGGCCAGCTGGTCCAGGCGGGAGTCGATGGCCTGCAGGTCGAGCAGGCGGATCTGGTCGGCGGGCGCGGCGTTCAAGCGGAGGGCTCCTGTGTCGATCGGTCAGCTGGTGACGCGGTGGGGACGGTGACGGCGGTCGGACCGCGTCGTGGGTGTCAGGGGGCGGACGGCATCGGCGCGTGCGCCGTCCACGGGTCGGTGACCAGGGTGGAGACCTTGGCCTCCAGCGCCCAGCCGTGCCGGTCGGCGGCGGTGAGCAGTTCACCGGCCGCGAGGTCGAGCCAGGGCCATTCGGTGGCCCAGTGCGCGGCGTCCACCAGGGCGACCGGCGCCGCCTCGGTGGCCTCCGAGGCCGGGTGGTGGCGCAGGTCGGCGGTGACGTAGGCGTCCACCCCGGCCGCCCGGGCCTGGGCCAGGAAACCGTCGCCGGACCCGCCGCAGACGGCGACCCGCTCGACCAGCCGGTCCGGGTCGCCCGCGACGCGGACGCCGGCGGCGGTGGCCGGGAGCCCGGCGGCGACCCGGGCGGCGAAGGCCGACAGCGGCAGCGGGGGCTCCAGCACGCCGATCCGGCCGGTGCCGCGGCGGCCCGCGGGGTCGCTCGGGTCCGGCACGAGCGGGCCGGTGACCCGCAGACCGACGGCGTGCGCCAGCGCGTCGGAGACCCCGGGGTCCGCGTGGTCGGCGTTGGTGTGCGCGACGTGCAGGGCGATCCCGGCGCGGATCAGGGTGTGCACCACCCGGCCCTTGAAGGTGGTCGCGGCGACGCTGGTGGTGCCGCGCAGGTAGAGCGGGTGGTGCGTGACGACCAGGCCCGCGCCCCATGCGACCGCCTCGTCCACCACGGCCTGGACGGGGTCGACGGCGAACAGCACGCGCTCGACCTCGGCCTCGGGATCGCCGCAGACGAGGCCGACGGCGTCCCAGGACTCCGCCCAGCTCGGCGGGTAGACCTCTTCGAGCACGGTGATGACGTCGGACAGTTTCGGCACCTGTCGAGACTACCGCGAAGCGCGGGCGGCCCCGGCCCGTGAACCCGTACAGCTGCTCGTCAACCAGCGCGCGGGGGCGCACCGCAGGTCGGCCGACCGGTCCGGAACCGGCTGAACAGCTGTTCCCGGCCCACAGGGCGGGGGTCGCACGCATTCGAAAACGAACCTGGATCACCCTTACGAGTGAAGTGACCCGATCGGCGTTGAGTCACGTAGGTGCCGATAAGTAACTTCAGTGGTGCAAACGAGAGTTGTCCCCGACCTGGGGGGTCAGGAAAAGGGACGCCCCGTCGAATTGCCCGCCCCCGTCCGCGACCACCGGAAATCACCGGCGGAAGCGGACGGGCCGGGCCGGCGGAGCGGCCGGGGCGCTCTCGTGCTCCACAGGACCGATCGGCGAGGGCCGGCCGGCCCGGGACCACCCAGCACGGGCCCGGGCCGGTACCGACGAAGGGGTGTGAAGCAGATGGGGACGGGCACACCGCTGCTCACGGCCGGGGGGACGGGATCGGTCGGCGACGGGCCGGTAGGAGTGGACGGCGCGTTGGTGGAGGTGGCACGGGCGGCCGTGGCCGGTGCCGGGGGCCGGGGAGGTGACGGCGGTTGGCTGACCGCCGTCGACGGCCACTGGTGCACGGTCCGGCCGCCCGGCCGCGACACGGCCGGCCGGGGCCGGCGCCTGCACATCAGCGCGCCCACCGGGTCGGCCGCGCAGGTACTCGCGGCGGTCGGCGCCGTGCTCGCCGGGGATCCCTGTGCATTCACGTTCGCCACCGACCGGGAGAAACTCCGCGCGGTGAATTCCCGGAACCGCCGGACGGGGGCCGACGGGACATTCATCACGGTCTTTCCCCGGGACGACGCGCAATTCCGCCGGCTCTCCGGGGAACTGCACCGCGCCACCCGCGGTCTGCCCGGCCCGGTGGTGCTCTCCGACCGTCCGTCCGCCTCCCGCGCCGGGTACGGCCTCGCGGCGGGCCCGCGGCGCCGGCCCCGGGCGGTCGACCCCGTCGAGGGGAGGGGGTCGACCGGGCCCACCGGGGTCCGGCCCGCCGGCAGCGTCCTGCTCGGCGGCCGGTACGCGCTGACCGCACCCGTCCGGCGCGACGCCGGCGGCGCGGTGTTCCTCGGCCGGGACACCGCCACCGACACCGAGGTCGTCGTCAAGCAGGCCCGCCCGCGCGGCGCCGACGGCACCGGCGCCGACGGCACCGGCACCGACGCCCGCGCGGCGCTCCGGCACGAGGCCCGGCTGCTGCGGCGGCTGGACGGCCAGGAGCTGGCCCCGCGCCCGCTGGACTTCGTCGAGCAGGACGGCTCGCTGTTCCTCGTGCAGGAGCGCCTCCCCGGCCGGACGCTGGACGCCTGGGTCGCCGCCCGGCTGCGCCGCGACGGCACTCCGGGCGTCCCCTGGGCCGAGGCCGGCCCGATGGCGCTCGCCCTCGTCGACCTGCTGGAGCGGGTGCACGCCCACCGGCTGGTGCTGCGCGACCTCTCCCCCGCCCGGGTGCTGGTCCGGCCCGACGGAGGGCTCTGCCTGGCCGGCCTGGAACTCGCCACCGAGGCCGGCGCGGTGGCCGGTTCGGCCGGCCTCCCCGGCTACCGCGCGCCCGAGCACCACCATCCGCGCCGGATCGTCCGCAGCGAGCCCGCCGCCGACCTGTACGCGCTCGGCGGGCTGTTCCTCCTCCTCGCCACCGGCCACGACCCGCTGCCCGACGACCTGCCGGGGCCGGGCCGGGGCGGGGAACGGCCCGGCCCGGCCCTCCGCGGCGGGGAGACGGCCCGCCGGCTGGCCCCCGTCGTCCGCGGTCTGCGCGCCGACGCCCCGGAGGCCCGCCTGCCGCTCGGCCCGGTCCGCGCCGCACTGGTCACGGCCTCCCGGCGGGTGCCGGCCGGCCGCCCGGCGATGCTCGGCGCCGGCCTGGACCGGCTGATCGACGACGGCCTGCGCCACCTCGCCGGATCCGCCGTCCCGCGGCAGCGTGACCGGCTCCGGCCGGCCGTTCCCGCCGCCGCACGGCACGCCGCACTCGGCCTGCTCGCCCGGGCCTGCGCCGCGCCGCTGCCCGCCGGCACGCACGCGGCTGTCCGCGAGGCCACCCGGACGGCCGCCGGGTGGCTGGAGCGGCACACCCGCGCCGAGCCGGCGGGCCAGCTCGGCACCCACCCCGACCGCTCCGCCACCGCCTGGGCCCTGCTGGACGCCGCCGAGGCACTCGGCGACCGGACGCTCGCCCGGCGCGCCGCCGAGCTGGCCCGCCGGGTGCCGGTGGAGTGGCCCGACCCGGACGTCTGCCACGGCGAGGCCGGCACCGGCCTCCTCCAGCTGCGGCTGCACCGCTCCACCGGCGAGCCCCGGTTCCTGGAGCGCGCCGCCGCGTGCGCCCGCACGCTGCTGTCCGGCGCCCGGCACACGCCGCACGGGACGCTCTGGCCGGTGCCCGGGGAGCTCTGCTCCGACCTGGCCGGCGGCGTCCTGCCCGGGTCCGCCCACGGGGTGGCCGGTGTCGGCGCCTTCCTGCTCGCCGCCGCCGGTGCCACCGGGGACGCGGCGCTGCTGGACGGCGCCCGGCAGGCGGCGGACACGCTCGCCGCGACGGCCCGCCCGGGGGGCGGCGGCGCCCGGTGGCCGTGGAGCACGGGAGAGCCGGCACACGTCCGGCCGGCGCACCGGTGCTCCGGTTCGTCCGGGGCCGGCACCTTCCTGGTCCGGTACTGGCGGGCCACCGGCGACCCGGCCGCCCGCCGGCTGGCGCTGGCCGCCGGGGAGGCGGTGCTGGACGCCCGACGCCACGGCGGGGCGTCCACCTGCCACGGCCCGGCCGCGGACGGCGAGTACCTGCTCGACCTGGCGCTGACCACCGGCGACCCCCGGTTCCGGTCCGGCGCCGAGGAGTTGGCGACCCTGATCACCGCCCGCGCGGCGCTGCGAGAGGGCCTGCTCGTCCTGCCCGACGAGAGCGGAGCGGGCTGCGCCGACGCGTACGGCACCGGTGGCCCGGGGGCGCTCGCCTTCCTGCTGCGGCTGCGTCACGGCGGCCCGCGCAGCTGGGTGGATCCGGAACCGGTCGCCGCCGGCCCGTTCTGACCGTCCGTGTCCCCGCCCGACCGACCACCGAAGGACCAGCCACGGAAGTAGGCGAGCCGCCGATGAGCAGCACCACCGCCCGCACCGCCGCCCAGGCCCTGCGCCGGGCCGGCTTCACCTTCGCGGCCGACGGCTCGCACGCCGCCTGCCTGGCGGCCGGCGCCGACGGCGGCTGGTACCCGGAGACCTGGCGGCTGCCCCTGCACGGCCCCGCCGAACCGACAGCCCTCCCGCTGCCGGGCGACCGCTCGGAGAACCTGCGCTCCCAGCTGGTCTCCCTGCCGGACGGCCGGGTGCTGGTCTGCCGGCACGACGGCGACCGGCACACCCTGGTCCTGCTCTCGGAGGTCGCCGGCCGGGCCGCGGCCGACGAGCAGCAGGTGGCCGTCCTGCGGCTGCCGGGCCTGCGGCTGCTCCCGGTGCCGGGCGCCGGGGCCGGGTTCCCGGTGGCGGTCGCCCTGGGCACCGACGGCCGGCCTGTCACCACGGTCTGGCTGGTCCGGGCCGACGGTTCGGAGCCGGCCCAGATCGCCGAACTGCCCGGGCTGCACGGCGGCGGGGTGTGGCTGGACCGCGGCGGCCGGCTGCTCGCCCTGGACCGGGTCGCCGGCGGCACCGTCAAGTCGGTCGTGCTCGACCTCGAACTCGGCATCACCACACCCCTGTTGGAGATCGGCGAGACCAGCAACGACCGCCTGGTGCTGTTCGACCCGGACACCCGCTTCGGCATGGTCCGCAGCGACGCCCCGGGCGCCGACCGGCTCGGCTGGGGCGTGATCGGCAGCGGCGAGCCGCTGCGCTTCCCGGACTGCCTGCACGTCACCGGGCGGTACCTGCAGCCGATCGCCCTGGCGCCCGCGACCCCCCAGGAACCGGACAGCCCGCGGGTCGCGCTGCAGATCGACCGTGGCGCGGCCTCCACGCTCGCGCTCTGGCAGCCCGGCGGCGGCCTGCGACCGCTCCCCGTCCCGCCCGGCCGGCTCGGCGCGGTCGGCGCCTGGTCCGCGGCCGGCCTGCGGATGCCGTACTCCGCGCCCGACCACCCGGCGGCGCTGGCCACCCTGGAGGTGGACACCCTGCTCGGGCAGGGCCCCGGGACGGTACCCGGCAGCGTCCCCCTCCCGCTGCAGCTGGCGCCGCTGGCGCCCGGCGGCGCCGGACCGGTGCGGTACGCCCGCGGGACGCCCGCCGGCTGGCGGCTCGACGCGAGCGCGGTGCCGGGCGACGGCGGCCACTGGCACCCGGCGCAGAGCCTGGAGCTGGCCGGACCGGCCGGTCCGGTCGAGGCCGTGGTCTACGGCGGTGACGCCTGGCTGAGCACCCCGCACCTGGTGATCGCCCTGCACGGCGGCCCGGCGGACGCCTGGCGGCTGGAGTTCGACCCGGCCCTGCAACGGATGGCCGGGGACGGCATCGCCGTCCTCGCCCCCAACCAGCGCGGCTCCACCGGGTACGGCGCCGAGCACGCGACGGCCGTCAACGGCGCCTGGGGCGGCCCGGACCTGGAGGACGTGCTGCACCTGCTGGAGGGGGTGGCGGGCCAGAGATCGGCGCTCGGCCTCGAACCACCGGCCCTGTTCGGGGTCAGCTACGGCGCGTTCCTCGCGCTGCTGGCGACGGCGCACGCGGCGCACGGGCAGGTGGCGCGTTGCGCGGTGGCCGCTCCGTTCCTGTCCGGTGCCCGGCTGCTCGCCGAGGGGGCCGCCCCCGTCCGGGCCCTGGCCGCCCGGCTCGGCGGCGACCGGCCGCTGGACGACGCCCGCGGCCCGCGCGACGTCCTCGGGCTGGCCCACCGGCTGACCGCACCGCTGCTCATCCTGCACGGCGACCGGGACGAGGTGGTGCCGGTGAGCCAGTCCCGGACGCTGCGCCACGAACTGCTGCGGCTCGGCCGGGTGGAGGGCACCGACTTCCGCTACGTCGAGGCCGTCGGCGCCGGGCACGAGATGCTGGTCGAGGAGGGCGCGGCGGTGCTGCACGAGCTGCTGGCCGGATTCCTGCGCACCGGCCGGCCCGGGTAGCGGGCCGGTGACGGACTGACGGGGAGTCGGCCGGCGGGCCCCGGGAGCTCGGTAAACTGCCGTCCGATCCGCCGTCGTGACGCCCCGGTCCGGGGCGGGCCACGACCGCCCCCATCCGACGCCGCACCAGCGGCACCCGTAATCCCGCACGGAGAAGACGAGCTCATGTCCGACACCAACACCCCCACCGAGCACGGCCACGGCGCCTCCCGCGCCGAGGAGGCTGCCGAGGGCAGCGCGCACGGCCGGCACCGGGGTTCGACCGCGCCCGACGACAGCCAGGAGAGCGACCCGCACGGCCGCCACCGCCGCTGAGACGGTTCCCGTGGTGGCGGGCGGGGCGCGGCACACGCCCGCCCCGCCCGCCCCTCGGACAGCCCGGTCCAGGCCCTAGTCCAGGGTCAGTACCGTGCGCAGCGCCTCACCGCTGCGCATCTGGGCGATCGCCTCGTTGACGCCCTCCAGCGGCAGCCGGTGCGTGATCATGCCGGCCAGGTCCAGCCGCCCGGCCCGCCACAGGTCGATCACCCGCGCGGCGGTCCGCCGGACCTCGCCGCCGCCGTACATCGAGGGCAGCAGGCGCTTCTCGTTGAAGAACAGCTCGGCCATGCTGAACGACACCTGGTCGGCCTTGGCACCGGCGCCGATCACCACCACCGCCCCGCCGCGCCGGGCGGCGTCGTACGCGGCCCGGACGGTGGCCGAGCGGCCGACCGCCTCGAAGACGTAGTCGTAGCCGCCGCCCTCCTGCCCCTTCGCCGCGGCCTTCAGTTCCTCGGGCGCGACGGCGTCCGTGGCGCCGAAGGCCAGCGCCCGCTCGCGCCGCGACTCCACCGGGTCGACCACCGTGATCCGGGCCGCACCGCAGACCCGGGCGCCCTGGACGGCCGCGATGCCGACCCCGCCCGCGCCGATCACCGCGACCGACGAACCCGGCTCGACCCGGGCGGTGTTGACGGCGGCCCCCAGGCCGGTGGTCACCCCGCAGCCGATCAGCGCGGCCAGCTCGTACGGCAGGTCGGCGGGCACGGTGAGCACGCTGTCCGCGGTGACCACCACCTCCTCCGCGAAGGTGCCGGTGCTGTAGAAGCCGTAGGCGTCGGTGCCGCCGAAGCGGAAGTTGGGCACGGACAGCCGGCGCAGGCTCGCCACGCACAGGTGGCCCTGGCCGCGGCCGCAGTGCGCACACCGCCCGCAGGGCGGCATCCAGCACAGCACCACCCGGTCGCCCGCGGCGACGCCGGTGACGCCCTCCCCGACCTCGACCACCTCACCCGCGCCCTCGTGGCCCGGCACGAACGGCGCGGGCTGCGGCATGATCCCGGCCATCGCCGACAGGTCGGAGTGGCACAGGCTGGTGGCCCGCAGCCGGACCCGTACCCGCCCCGGCCCGAAGCCGACCGTCTCGACGTCCTCGCGGACCTCCAGCTTGTCCTGGCCGGTCTCGTGCAGGATCGCTGCGCGCATGGGGTGCTCCCGGGGTTCGCCTACGGGCTGGGCTCTGGCGGTACGAGCGTACGTTCTGCAACACGTTCCAGGAACAGGGCGCTTGCGGCGCGGACGGCGGTTCACCTGCCGCCCGCGGCGCGGAAACCGGTTCTCCTCCCGCCCGCGACCCTGGCATGATCACCGGCCATGCCCACGCTCGCCCGTCCCGAGACCTGCCCCGACTGCACCGCACCCCTGGACGGCGATCCGGGCTTCCCCGTCTGGTGCCCGGGCTGCGAGTGGAACCTGCTGGTGGAACCGGCCGCCGCGCCCGGCCGGCTCACCCCGCGCGAGCAGCGGCGGGCGGCCCGGGCCGAACGCCGCACGGCCGAGCGCGAGCGGGCCGTCCGGGCCCGCTCCGAGCTGGTGTACGAGCAGGTCGCCGGCGGCTCCCCGGCGCACCGCGACCCGGCCGTCCGGCTCGCGGTCGCCCTGGCCGGCCTGGTGCACCTGACGACCCTCCTGGTGCTGGCCGGCTCGGTCGCGCTGCTGGTCGGCGACGCGTGGCCGCTGCGCGTCCTGGGTGCGGTCGGACTGCTGATCGCCTTCGTCCTGCGGCCCCGCCCGGGCCGGCCGGGCGAGAACGACCGGCCGGTGGGACGCGCCGAGGCCCCCGCGCTGTACGCGCTGGCCGACCGGGTCGCCGCCGCGGTGGGTGCCCCGCCGGTGGACGTCATCGTGCTGAGCGACGAGTTCAACGCCTCCTTCGGCCGGACGGGGCTGCGCAACCGCGGCGTCCTGACGATCGGACTGACCCTGTGGACGGTGTTCACCCCGGCGCAGCGGGTGGCGATGCTGGCCCACGAGTTCGGCCACGCCGTCAACGGCGACCACCGGCGCGGACGCTGGCTGGGCTTCGCGCTCAGGGCCCTGCACGAGTGGTACCGGCTGACCGTGCCCGAGCGGCTGACCGCCTCCGGGGACCACTACGTGCTGATCCTCGCCGGTCACCTCCAGCGGCTGGTGATGCTGCTCGTCAACGGCGCGGTGGCGGGCCTGCTGACGGCCCTGGACCGGCTCACCGTCAGGTCCGGGCAGGCCGCCGAGTACCGCGCCGACGCGCTGGCCGCGGCGGTCGCCGGCACCGCGGCCGCCCAGTCGATGCTGGAGTCCCTGCTGCTCGGCACCACCGTCGAGTCGGTCCTGATGCGCCGGCGCAACCGGCTCGTCCGAGCCCGCCGGGACGACCGGGCCGACGCCGCCGAGCTGCGGGCCGACCTGGTCGAGCGGGTCGCCGCCGTCCCCGCGGTGGAGCGCGAACGCCGGCTGCGGCTGTCCGCCCGGACGCTCGGCTCGGTCGATCAGACGCACCCCCCGACCCATCTGCGGGTCCGGCTGGTGGGGCAGCGCCCGCAGGTCACCGAGCCGCTGGTCGTCCTCACGGACGAACAGGGCGCGGCGATCGAGGCCGAACTGGCGCCGCACTGGGAGCGGATGAGCCGCGAACTGCTGCGCGGCTGACGCTCAGCCGCCCGCGGCGAGCAGGTCGCAGTCCTGGAAGTTCATGCAGCCGCAGGCCAGGCAGGCGGCGACGGCGTCCCGCAGTTCCTGGGTGCGACGGATGAACAGGTCGAGTTCCGGGAGCTTGCGTTCGGCCAGCGCCCGCCACTGCCGGGTGGCGCCGCGTCCGGGGTCGTCCGCCAACAGGTCGCCGATCTCGGCCAGTGTGAAGCCGGCCCGCTGGGCCATCCTGATCAGCGCCACCCGGCGCAACGCGGTGGCCGGCCAGACCCGGCGGCCACCCTCGCGGCGGGCCCCCGGGAGCAGACCGAGGCTCTCGTAGTAGCGCAGCGCCGAGGCCCGTACCCCGGCCTGTCGGGCCAACTCGCCGATGCCCAGCTGTCGCACGGCACTCCTCGCTCGTCGCGGGTTGACTTCACGCGCGCTTGAACCGCTTGCCTGTCCCCATGATCTCAGCCCTGCTCCCCCGGCTGGTGCCGCGGGGATACCGCCCCGCCCTCGCCGACCGCCGGTTCCGGCGCCTGCTGCCCGCGCTCGCCGCCTCCGACCTCGGGGACGGGATGAGCACGGTGGCGGTGGCCTGGCTCGCCGTCGAACTGGCCCCGCCGGGCGGAGCCGGCCCGCTGATCGCGGCGGCGCTGGTCGCGTACGTCCTGCCGGGGGCGCTCGGCGGGGTGCTGCTGGGCCGCCGGTTGCAGCCGATGCCCCCGCAGCGGCTGATGCGGGCGGACGCGCTGCTGCGCGCGGTGCTGCTGGGGTGTGTGCCGCTCGGTCAGGTGCTGGGGCTGCTGGACCCGGTGGTGTTCGTCGTGCTGCTGGCCGGCTCCTCGCTGCTGCACGCCTGGGGCGGCGGCGCGCGGTACGCGCTGGTCGCCCGGCTGGTGCCGGCCGAACACCGGCTGGCCGCCAACGCGCTGCTCAGCACGGGTGCCTGGGTGTCCACGGTGATCGGGCCGGCGGTCGCCGGGCTGCTGGCCGGGCCGCTCGGGCCGGCCGGGATCATCGGGCTGGACGCGCTCTCCTTCGGGCTGCTGGCGCTGCGGGCCGGACGCACCGAGGTGCCGCCGCAGGCCCCCGCGCCGGACGGCACCCGGCTGCGGGACGGGCTGCGGGTGCTGCGGGCCCGCCCGGAGCTGCTCGGGCTGACGGCGGTCACCTGGCTGTTCAACCTCTGCTACGGCCCGGTGGAGGTCGCGCTGCCGCTGTTCGTCGCCGAGGAACTGCGGGCCGGGGCCGGCCTGCTGGGCGCGTACTGGGCGGTGTTCGGGCTGGGCGCGGCGGCCGGGGCGGTCACCGCCGGGGCGCTGCGGCGGCTGCCGCTGCGGCCGGTGCTGCTGGCCATCGTCGCCGGCCACGGCGCGGCCATGCTGGCGTTCGGGCCGCACGGTCCGGCGGTCCTGTCGCTGGCCGGCTTCGCCGTGGGCGGGGTGGTCTACGGCCCGTACAGCGCGCTGCTCTCCCACCTGTTCCAGGAGCGCACCCCGCAGGCGTGGCTGACCACGGTGCTGGCGCTGCGCGGCACGGTGCTGCTGACCGCCGCGCCGGCCGGGGCGGCGCTGGGCGGGGTGCTGGCCGGGCCGCTGTCGCCGCGGCAGGTCCTGGTGGGCACCGGGCTGGCGATGCTCGCGGTGGCCGCCGTCGCCGGACCGCTCCTGCTCCGCCGGGGCCCGTCCGCCACCGGTTCCCCGGCGCGCCACCCGGGAGCGGGGCCGCTGCCTACCATCGAGTAGGGTCCAGCCACCGACCCCGGGACCAGCATCGCGAGCAGGGAGCACCACCATGACCGACCTCCTGGCGGCCCACGCCGAGCCGGCACCCGAGGTGCTGGCGGCCTTCGAGGCGGCGACCGGGTTCATGCCGGTGGACGAGGGCCTGGCACTGTACGCGGCCGCGGTGGCCGCCGCCGGGAGCACCGGCCTGCCGCTGCTGGAGATCGGCACGTACTGCGGGCGCTCGGCGATCCTGCTGGCCGACGCCGCCCGCCGGACCGGGACGGTGGCGCTGACGGTCGACCACCACCGGGGCTCGGAGGAGCAGCAGCCCGGCTGGGAGTACCACGACCCGACGCTGGTCGACCCCGAGGTCGGTCTGATGGACACCCTGCCGGTCTTCCGCCGGACCCTGCACCGGGCCGGTCTGGAGGAGCACGTGATCGCGCTGGTCGGCCGCTCGCCGCAGCTGGCCGCGGTCTGGGGCGGCCGGCTCTCGCTGGTCTTCATCGACGGCGGGCACACCGACGAGCACGCCACCGGCGACTACCTGGGCTGGACCCCGCACCTGGCCCCCGAAGGCCTGCTGGTCGTCCACGACGTCTTCCCCGACCCGGCCGACGGCGGCCAGGCCCCCTACCGGGTCTACCTGCGCGCACTCGCCGAGGGCTTCGAGGAGGTCTCGGTCACCGGCTCCCTGCGGGTACTGCGCCGAACCGGACGCTGAGGCCGCGGACTGCGCCGGGTTCCTGCGCGGACGATCAGTGATGCTCTAACGTCGAGCCACACGGCCCGCCCCTCGGGGTACCGTCGTGGCTCGGTGCGGCATCGGCCGGTAGCGTGTCGGCGACAGCCGGGGGGCCGGACGAGCCGGGCCCGCCGCCGGGCACCGGGCCGTACGGGCGGACGGACAGGGTGACAGTCGGCGGGGGCGAGGGCAGGGACATGACGGATCAGGAGAACACTCCGCCGGCGGTCTGGGATCCGACCGCACGCGGAGGCGCGGGCGGCTGGGTACGTCGCAAGGCGGGGCCGGCCGCCGCGGCACCGGGCGCGCCAGACCCTGCGCGGCCGCCGTACCCGGCGCCGCCCCAGCCGCCCCAGCAGGCCGCCCAGGGCTTCCCGCCCGCGGCCTTCCCGCCCGCCGGTGCGCCGTTCGACGGCGCCCCGTTCGCGGGTGCCCCGTTCGACGGCGACCAGCAGCCGACCACCCTGCTGCCGCCGGTGCCCGCCGGGCCCGACGGGCCGCCGCTGTTCCGCTCCCCGGCGCCGCCGAGCGGACCGCCCGCAGGACCGCACGCAGGACCTCACCCGGGAACTCAGGCCGGACCGCACGCCGGACCGCCGCCGGGCTTCCCCGCCCAGACCGGGCAGCCCTTCCCGCCGCACGCCGGCGGCTTCCCGGGCACCGGGCCCGCGGCGCCGGGCCCGTTCCCGGCCTTCGGGCATCCCGATCAGCCCGGCCCGCCGCCGTACCCGCCGCCGGCCGGCGACTACCCGGGTCCGGAGGAGGACGCGCCGCGGCGGCGCCGCACCCCGATGGCCGTCGCGCTCGGCGTGGCGCTGCTCCTGACGATCGGGATCGGGGTGACCTGGGCCGTCCGCAACACCGGCACCGACTCCGCCGACGGATCCGGGGCCACCCCGGCCGGGAGCGCCGCCCAGCAGCCCCCGCCGCAGTCCGGCGCCCCGTCCGCGCCCGCCGCCGGGACGCCGTCCGCCGGTTCCCCGTCCGCCTCGAACCCGGCCGGCGCGGGCAGCGCCGGACCGAACGCGGCGGCCCAGGCGAAGGGCCTGGACGCCCTGCTCGCCCAGGCCGAGAACGCCCGCTCGGGCATCGGCAGCTCGGTGGCCAAGGTCCGCAGCTGCCCGGCCAGGGCGGATGTCGACAGCGCCGTGGCGGTCTTCGACAGCGGCGCCCAGCAGCGCGACCAGCTGATCGCCGCACTGGCCAAGCTGGAGCTGGGCGACGTGCCGGGCGGCGCGGACCTCGCCCGGACGCTGAGCACCGCCTGGCAGCAGTCGGGGGACATCGACCGGGCGTACGCCGCGTGGGGGCGCACCGTCAGCGGCCAGGGGTGCGTGAACGGCACGGCACCCAGCACGGCAGACTACAAACGGGCCGGCGAGCTGAACCCGCAGGCCACCCAGTCGAAGAACGACTTCGCCACCCGGTGGAAGCCGATCGCCGAGGCCTACGGCCTGACCCCTCGCACCGCGGACAGGATCTGAACCACTCGTGACCCGCCCCACCAGCTCTTCCCCGTCACCGGAACCGTCCGCCGAGCCACCCGGCGAGGTGCCGGCCGGTCGCCCGCGCCGCCGAGCCCTCCTGCTCGGATGCGCCGCGGTGCCGATCTGTCTGGGAGGTTGGTTCGGCTGGCAGGCGCTGGCCGACAGCGGCCCCGGCACGCCGGGTGCGTCGGCCGCCCCGGCGGGCGAGGGACACGCGGCCGACCAGGCCGGGCTGCCGACCGGCCCGTCCGGACCGGCGTCCCCCGGCTCGCCGTCGCCGGACACCGCGTCCACCGCCGCCGGCACCACCCCGGCCGCGCCCGGCACCGCCTCCGGCGCGCCCCCGGCCGGCGCCGGGAAGCCGCTGGCCGGCCGTACCGTGCTGCTCGACGCGGGCCACAACACCGGCAACGCGCAGCACACCGGTGAGATCAACCGCCAGGTGGACATCGGCAACGCCCGCAAGGAGTGCGACACCACCGGCACCTCCACCAACAGCGGGTACAGCGAGGCCGAGTACACCCTGGACGTCTCCCGGCGGGCCCGGCAGCTGCTGCAGGACCTCGGGGCCCGGGTGGTGTTCACGCAGGACGGTGACCGCCCGTGGGGGCCGTGCATCGACGAGCGGGCCGCGATCGGCAACGAGGCGAAGGCGGACGTCGCGCTCTCGGTGCACGGGGACGGCGCGCCCGCCTCGGTGAGCGGCTTCCACGTGATCATGCCGGGCAAGGTCACCGCGGGGAAGGCCGACACCTCGGCCATCGTGGAGCCCTCGCACCGCTTCGGGGTGCTGCTGCGCGACCACTTCAAGGCGACGACCGGCGAACCGTACGCCGACTACATCGGCAAGCAGGGCCTGGACACCCGGACCGACCTGGGCGGTCTCAACCTCTCCCGGATCCCGAAGGTCTTCATCGAGTGCGGCAACATGCGCAACGCCGGCGACGCCGGCCGGATGGCCGACCCGCAGTGGCGCCAGCAGGCCGCGCAGGCCATCACCGACGCCCTGACCGCCTATCTCACGACCGGCTGAGAACCCGGCCGATTTTGCAACGACTGCGCCGCATTCCGGAGGGTGCTGTGCACGTCGCAAGTGCTTGGCCCTAGGCTTTTACCCCGATCGGGTAGACCGGCCCGTCCGGTCGGCCGAGTACAACCCGCCGTCCACGACACACCAACGAGGGGAACGTTAGTGAATCTGCGCGCTCTCACCAGGGGAGACGCCGCCGTCGCAGGTGCGGCCGTCCTGCTCTTCGTCTTCTCCTTCCTCCCCTTCTACGAGGCCAACACCTCGGTGGGCGGGCCGGACTGCGGATCGGACTGCTCCTACAACGTCTGGCACGGCGGCTTCCTGACCATCCTGGCCACGCTGTTCTTCACCGGTGTCGCCGGCGCCGCGCTGATCCTGCTGGCCCGCTTCCAGGGCGAGGCCGCGGAGAGCCGGCTGGTCGCCGGCCTGAAGCTGCGCCAGTGGGGCGTCGCGCTCGCGGTGTTCGCCGCCTGGTCCGGCCTGTGGTCGGTGTTCGCCAACGGCGGCGGGTACTTCGCGGCCACCGCGAAGGCCGGCCGGATCGACCCGGCCGACCTGGTCGACCACTCCTTCGGCTCCTGGCTGTCGGTGCTCGCCGTGCTGGTCCTGGCCGCCGCCGCGGTGGCCACCCCGCTGGTGCCGGCGCTCCAGGCGCCGCTGCTCGCCGACAAGCCCGCCGTCCCCCAGCAGCAGGGCTACGCCCCGTACGCGCCCGGCCAGCCGGGGCAGCCCGGCCAGCCCGGTCAGTTCGCCGCGCAGGTCGGCCAGCCCGGCCAGCCGGGCCAGTACGGCTACCCGGGCGGCCCGGCCGGCCAGGGCGACCTCGCTGCCCAGCCCGTCGGGTACGAGGCCGCGCCGCCGGCCGGCGGCTACGGTTACCCGGCCGCCCAGCAGCCGCAGGACCAGATGCAGGCCGCCGCGCCCGCCCCGGCCCCGGCCGCCGCCGCGGCGCCGTTCACCCCGTTCTGGTTCGCCGTCCCGGCCGTCCGGCCGCTGGCGCCCCGCGACAACCCGGCCGGCCCGTCGGTCGGCGACCTCGTCCCGGGCACCTGGTACCTCGCGGTCGAGCAGCGCGGCAACGCCCTGGTCGCCCAGCTCCAGGACGGCACCCACGGTCTGCTCTCCGACACCACGGGCATCCAGCGCGGCTGACGGCTCCCGAGCACGGCGAAGGGGCGGCCCCGGTTCACCCGGGACCGCCCCTTCGCCGTCGGCGCCGCCGGTCAGGCCGTGCAGCAGTCGTTGACCACCAGGCCGCTGGGCAGTTGGTCGCCGCCGAAGACGGCGACGGTGGCGTGGTCACCGCCGAGGGCGGCGACGGCCAGCAGGAGGGCGCCGGCCGTCCAGGTGGTGCGCTCCTCGGGCCAGATGGCGTCGTCCTCGAAGACGTAGCCGGTCCAGTACGAGCCGTCGGTGTGCCGCAGGTGCTGGATCCAGCGGAGGATCTCCACGGCCCGGTCGGACTGGCCGCAGGCCCACAGGGCGAGGGCGAGTTCGGCGCTCTCGCCGCCGGTGACCCAGGGGCGGTCGCTGACGCACCGTGCGCCGAGGCCCGGCACGACGAAGCGGTCCCAGTCCCGGGCGATCCGCTCGGCGGCGGCGGGGCCGCGCAGGGCGGTGCCGAGCACGGGGTAGTACCAGTCCATCGAGTAGCGGTCCTTGTCGAGGAACCGCTCGGGGTGGTGGGCGATCGCGTGGCGCAGCCGGCCGGCGGCCAACTCCCAGTCGGGTTGGGGCTCTTCGAGGTAGTCGGCGATGGCCAGGCCGCACCGCAGGGCGTGCAGGATGCTGGACGAGCCGGTGAGCAGCGCCTCCTGGGGGGCGGTGCCGTCCTCGTCGAGGCGCCAGGCGATCGGGCCGTCCGGCAGCCGCAGGCCGACGGTGAAGTCCAGGGCGCGGCGGACGGTGGGCCACAGCCGTTCCAGGAAGGCGTCGTCGCCGGTGCTGAGGTGGTGGTGCCAGGCGCCGACCGCGACGTAGGCGCAGAAGTTGGTCTCCTTGGAGGCGTTGGTCACCTCGCCCTCGGTGTAGCCGGCGTACCAGGAGCCGTCCGCGTTCTGGTGGTCGGCGAGCCAGCGGTAGGCGGCCTCGGCGGCGGCGTGCTCGCCGGCGGTGTCGAGGGCCATCGCGGCCTCGGTGTGGTCCCACGGGTCGAGGTGGCCGCCGCGGAACCAGGGGATGGCGCCGTCGGGCAGCTGGTCGGCGAGGATGGAGCGGACGGTGGCGGCGGCCTGCTCGGCGTCCAGCACGCCGTCCAGCAGCAGCACCTCCGGGACGGCGGCGGTCACGCGTCGCCCGCCCGGTGCGGCTTGGAGGCGTAGACCACGAAGCTCTTGCCGATGACCGGGTTGAGCGCCTTCTCGGCGGCCTTGGTGAGGGTGCTGATCACCGGGGTGCCGACGATGTCCCAGACCAGCAGCTGGTGGTAGGCCTTGACCGGCAGCGCCTTGTCGTTGTTGACGCCGACCGCGCACTTGATCCACCAGTACGGGGAGTGCAGCGCGTGCGCGTGGTGGCTGCCGTACGGCGTGAGGCCAGCCTCGCGGACCCGCTCCACCAGCTCGTCGCCCTTGTAGATGCGGATGTGGCCGCCCTCGACCTCGTGGTACTCGTCGGAGAGCGCCCAGCAGATCTTCTCCGGCAGCCAGCGCGGCACGGTGACGGCGAGCAGGCCGCCGGGCTTGAGCACCCGGACCATCTCGGCGAGCACGCCCTTGTCGTCCGGGATGTGCTCCATCACCTCGGAGATGATGACCTTGTCGAAGGAGTCGTCCTCGAACGGGAGGGCCAGCGCGTCGCCCTCCATGGCGACCGCGGAGGCGCCGGCCGGGGCCTCGCCCGCGAGCTCCATGGCCGCGAACCACTTGCGGACCTCGGCGATCTCCTCGCTGTTCTGGTCCAGGGCGACCACGTTCGCGCCGCGCCGGTAGGCCTCGAACGCGTGCCGGCCTCCGCCGCAGCCCAGATCGAGCACCCGGTCGCCCGGGGCGATCGGAAATCGGGAGAAATCGACGGTCAGCACTGCGGGGCTCCCATTCGTTGGTGCTGTACTGCTGAGGGTTGAGGGTACGTCCGGGCGGCGAACGGTCAGACGTAGCGCCAGCCGGCCCCGGCGCGGGCCCGCCGGCCGACCCCGGTGGCGAGGGCCGCGCGGTACCGCTCGACGGTCAGTTCGGCCGCCCGCTCCCAGCTGAAGCCGGCCAGCACCCGGGCCCGGCCGGCCGCCCCCAGGCGGGCCCGCAGCGCGGGGTCGTCCAGCAGCCGGCCGAGGGCGTCGGCGAGCGCCCCGGCGTCGCCCGGGGGGACGGCCAGGCAGGTCTCGCCGTCCGGGCCGGCCACCTCGGGGATGGCGCCGCCGGTGGTCGCGACCAGCGGGGTGGCGGTGGCCATCGCCTCGGCGGCGGGCAGCGAGAAGCCCTCGTACAGCGACGGCACGCAGGCCACCTCGGCGGAGCGGTACAGGTCGACCAGCTCCTGGTCGGTGAGGCCGGTGCGGAACTCGATGTGGCGCTCCAGGCCGAACCGCCGGACGGCGTCGGCGACCGGGCCGTCCTCGGCCCGCCGCTTGCCGACCACCACCAGGTGCGCGTCGCGCTCGGTGCGGATCTTGGCCAGCGCCTCGACCAGGTACACCAGGCCCTTGAGCGGGACGTCGGCGCTGGAGGTGGTGACGATGCGCCCGGGCACCACCGGGACAGCGTCGGAGGGCGACCACAACCGGGTGTCGGCGCCGATCGGGACCACCGAGATCGTGCCGGGGGCGGCGCCGAGGTGTTCGGCGATCTCGGCCTTGGAGCTGGCGGAGACGGTGATGATGTGGTCCAGCCGGGCGGCGACCCGGCGCTGCATCCGGGTGAAGCCGTACCAGCGGCGCAGGGACAGCCGGCGCAGCCGGGTGGGGGCCGCGTCCAGCTCCAACTGCCGGTCCACGGTGACCGGGTGGTGCACGGTGGTGATCAGCGGGAAGCCGTGCCGGGCCAGGCCCAGCAGGCCGTAGCCGAGCGTCTGGTTGTCGTGCACCACGTCGTAGCGGCCCTTGTGCCGGGCCAGGTAGCCGCGGGCCCGCAGCGAGAAGGTGAGCGGTTCGGGGAAGCCGCCGGTGCGCATCCCGGCGACCTCCAGCACGTCGACGGCGCCGCGGTACTCGGCCAGCGCCGGGGTGCGGAACGGGTCGTCGGAGCGGTACAGGTCGAGGCTGGGCAGCTCCACCAGCCGGACCGTGCCGGGACCCTCGACCTCGTCCAGCACCGGGTAGGGCTGGGCGCCGATGACGTCCACGTGGTGGCCGAGGCGGGCGAGTTCGCGGGAGAGGTGCCGGACGTACACGCCCTGGCCCCCGCAGAACGGGTCGCCGCGGTAGGACAGCAGGGCGATCCGCAGCGGTCGCGGCAGCGCGGTCATCCTGGCCCCTTATCCCTACTCACCGCAGCGGGCACGGCCGGTAAAGTAGATCACGTTTCATGGTGGTGTGGAGCTCGCTGTTGGGCGGGTGAACAACGAGAGACCTCGAAGATACCGGCCCGTAGCTTCCCGTTCTGAGCCAGGGCGGGTGATTCACGCCACGCTGACACCCCACATCGGAACCAGGCGCCCGGGGGCCCCCTTGACCACCACCACCGCGGCCCACGGACGGCTGTCACCGCGCCAGGCCGAGCGGCGCCGCGGCATCCTGCGGGCCTCCACCGCGCTGGCCGCCCGGGGCGGGTACGAGGCGGTGCAGATGCGCGACGTCGCCGAGGGCGCGCAGGTCGCGCTCGGCACCCTCTACCGCTACTTCCCCTCCAAGGTGCACCTGCTGGTCGCGGTGATGCAGGAGCAGCTGGGGCAGCTGCACGAGCAGGTCGGGCGGCGGCCGCCGGCCGGCGCGGACCCGGCGGCCCGGGTCGCCGAGGCGCTGACCACCGCCTTCCACGCGCTCCAGCGCGAGCCCAGGCTGGCCGAGGCGATGGTGCGGGCGCTGTCCTTCGCGGACCGCTCGGTGAGCCACGAGGTGGACGAGGTGTCCCGGCTGACCTCGGCGATCGTACTGGCGGCCGCCGCGCTGCCCGGGCCGCCGACCGCCGACCAGCAGGCGGCGCTGCGGGTGATCGGGCACACCTGGCACGCCACCCTGCTGGCGTGGCTGTCCGGCCGGGCCTCGCTGGGCGAGGTGCGGGCCGACCTGCACACGGCCGCCCGGCTGCTCACCGCCGGCTGACGGCCCGCCGGCCGACCGCGGCCCGGGGCGGCCCGGGGCGGTCCCGGCTGAGCCGGCGTCCGGTGACCCTCCGTCCGGCGGGCCGGTGCGAGCCGCCTCGGCTTCGGGCGCCCCGGTGCGCGGCGCGGACGCCACGGCCGCACCGGTCGGGGAAGCGGCTGATCAGGCGGCTAGAGTCAGGGGCGACAACTCCATCCGCCTCGCCGCGGGGCCACCGGTGGACCTCCGGCCCGGCCCGTGGCCGTGCGCCCCCGGCCGGGACGCCGGACCGTCCGGAGCGGGGCGAGCGGCCGGCGAGGCACCCGCTCCGGCTCCGCCGGGGTCCACGGGCGGCCCGCCGCGGGTCGCCGCCACGCTCTCCTCCGAAAGGCACCACCCCACCATGCTGACCGCTGCCCGCCCGGTCGCCGCCGTGGCCGGCCTGCTGCTGGCCGGCGTCACCGCGACGCCCGCCCTGGCCGACACCCCGTCCGCCTCGCCCGCCCCGGTGGCCGTGCCCGCCGGGCTGTACGGCAAGGGCGACCCGACCTACGACGGCGTCTGGCGCCAGTCGCTGGCGCTGCTCGCGCTGGCCTCGAACAAGGTCGTGCCGGCCGACTCGGCGGTCGGCTGGCTGACCGGCCAGCAGTGCGCGGACGGCGGCTGGCCCTCGTTCCGGGCCGACACCGCCGCCGCCTGCGACCCGGCGACCGAGGACAGCAACGCCACCGCCGTCGCCGTGCAGGCGCTGGTGCAGCTGGGCAACCACCAGGACGCCGTCGGCAAGGGCGTCCAGTGGCTGAAGGGCAACCAGAACGCGGACGGCACGTGGTCCTACAACCCGGGCGCTCCGGGTGACGCCAACTCGACCGGGCTGGCCGTCAACGCCCTGGTCGCCGCGGGCAGCGACCCGGCGACCACCGCCGCGTCCGGCAAGAGCGCCTACGACGGCCTGGCCACGTTCCAGCTCGGCTGCGCGGCCCCCACCGACCAGCGTGGCGCGTTCGCCTACCAACCCGCGCCGGACGGCTCGCTCGCCCCCAACACGCTGGCCTCCGCGCAGGCCGCGCTCGCCGCCGCGGGCGGCCGCCTGCCGGTCCCCGCCGGCTCCGGCACCGGCCCGGCCCCCAAGCCGCCGGCCTGCCCGGACGGCTCGACCGCGGCCACCGTGCCGCACGCCGACGCCGCCGCGGCCGCCTCCGCGTACCTGGCCGCGCAGCTGGCCACGAACGGGCAGCACCTGGTGCAGAACACGCCCGGCGCGACCCCCGGCCCCGACTACAACGCCACCTCCTGGTCGGTGCTCGGCCTGGTCCGGGCCGGCTACCCGGAGCAGGCGGCCCCGGCCGCCCAGTGGCTGACGGACAACGGCTACGGCTGGGCCGCCGAGGGCAAGAACGGCACCGACGCCGCCGCGGCCGCGACCCTGCTGCTGATGTCCGGCGCGGCCAAGCTCGACCCGTACAGCTTCGGCGGGCACAACCTGGTCCAGCTGCTGATCGACGCGGGCCCGGCCCCGGCGTCCGTGCCGAGCGCCACCAAGGCGCCCGCCGCGGACGTCGCCCCCAGCGACTCCGGCATCTCGACCGGCTGGCTGATCGGCGTCGGCCTGCTGATCGGCATCGGCGGCGGTCTGCTGCTCAGCCTCAGCCGCCGGCGCGGCGCCCGCGCGCTGGGCCCGCACCACCCGCCGGTGCAGCGGCCGGGCGAGCGGCCGACCGAGGACAAGGGCGAGCAGTCCGAGTGACCCGCGCCCCGCGCGGGACGGCGGCGGTGCGCACCGCCGCCGTCCTGGCGCTGCTGACCGCCGTCCTGCTGGGCGCCGTCACCACCCCCGCCCAGGCCGCCGGCTACCGGTACTGGTCGTTCTGGACGTGGTCGGCCGGCACCTGGGCGTACCAGCAGCAGGGCCCGACCACCTACCTCCCGCCGGACGGCAGCGTCGACGGATGGCGGTTCGCCGACAGCCCGGACGGCGGTCGCGAGGCCGCCCGGCCCGGTGCGGCGGGCGACTTCGCGGCGATCTGCGGGACCACCGCGGCCCAGGCCGGGCGCAAGCGGGTCGGCGTGGTGCTGGACTTCGGCACCACCGCCGACGCCCCGCCCGGCGCACTCGCAGGCGGGCAGAACCCGCCGGCGCCGCGCACCGCCTGCGCCTCGGTGGCGCCCGGTGCCAGCTCCGCCGAGGTGCTGGCCGCCGTCGCACCGCCGCTGCGCTACGACTCCTCCGGCATGCTCTGCGCCATCGCGGGCTACCCGCGGGCGGGCTGCGGCGAGCCGGTGAGCGGCCCGTCCGGGTCGTCCGGTGACGGCGGCCCGTCCGTCGGCCTGCTCGCGGGCGCCGCGCTGGTCCTGCTGCTCGGCGCGGGCGCCGTCTGGCAGGCCCGCCGCCGACGCCACTGACCACCAGGACCTCAGCTCGTGCCCCGTACCGCGAAATCAGGAACACGTTCCACCATCGGCCCCCGGCTGCTGCACCCCGGCGCCTGGTGGCTCTGGGCGCTCGGCCTGGCCGCCGCCGCGTCCCGCACCACCAATCCGCTGCTGCTCCTGCTGATCGTCGGCGTCGCCGGGTACGTGGTGGCGGCCCGGCGCGGCGACGCGCCGTGGTCCCGCTCGTACGGGGCCTTCCTGAAGCTGGGCCTGCTGGTGCTCGCCGTCCGGATGGTCTTCGCCGTGCTGCTCGGCTCGCCCGTCCCCGGCAGCCACGTGCTCTTCACGCTGCCCCAACTGCCGCTGCCCGACTGGGCGCGGGGGGTGCGGATCGGCGGGCCGGTCACCCTGGAGGGCCTGCTCTTCGCCTTCTACGACGGACTGAAACTGGCCACCCTGCTGATCTGCGTCGGCGCGGCCAACGCCCTCGCCTCACCGTCCCGTCTGCTGCGCGGCCTCCCGGGGGCGCTGTACGAGGCGGGGGTGGCCGTGGTGGTGGCGATGACCTTCGCCCCGAACCTGGTCGCCGACGTGCAGCGGTTGCGCTCGGCCCGCCGGCTGCGCGGCCGCACCGACCGGGGGGTGCGGGCCGTGCTGAGCGTCGGACTCCCGGTGCTGGAGGGCGCGTTGGAACGGTCGGTGGCTCTGGCCGCCGCGATGGACACCCGTGGGTTCGGCCGGACCGCCGACGTGCCGCGCCGGGTGTCGCGGGCCACCGCGGCGCTCACCCTGCTCGGCCTGCTCGGGGTCTGCTCCGCCTGCTACGGCCTGCTCGCCCCCGGCGGCGCGCTCTGGGCGTTCCCGGTGCTGCTGCTGGGGCTGGCGCTGACCGGCGCGGGCCTGCTGCTGGGCAGCCGCCGGGCGGTGCGCACCCGCTACCGGCCGGATCCGTGGGCGGTGCCCGAGTGGCTGGTCACCGGCTCCGGGGTGGCGGTCGGCGCACTGACCGTCTGGTTCTCCGGCCGCTACCCGGACGCCTTCACGCCGTCCGTGGTGCCGCCCGAAGTCCCGGCCCTTCCCGTGCTGCCGGCCGCCGCCCTGCTGATCGGCCTGATGCCCGCCCTCGTCGCCCCCGAACCGCCCCGGAGCACCCCGTGATCACCTTCGACCAGGTCGGCGTCCGGTACGCCGAGGCCGCCGGACCCGCCCTGAGCGGGGTGGACCTGACCGTCCCCGAGGGCGAACTGTGCCTGCTGGTCGGCCCGTCCGGCTCCGGCAAGTCCACCCTGCTGGGCACCGTCAGCGGGCTCGTCCCGCACTTCACCGGCGGCGAGCTGACCGGCCGGGTCACCGTGGACGGCCGGGACACCCGCACCCACCGGCCGCGCGAACTCGCCGACCTGGTCGGCACGGTGGGACAGGACCCGCTCGCCCACTTCGTCACCGACACGGTCGAGGACGAGCTCGCCTACGGCATGGAGTCCCTCGGCCTGGCCCCCGAGGTGATGCGCCGCCGGGTCGAGGAGACCCTCGACCTGCTCGGGCTCGCCGAGCTGCGCGGGCGCGCCCTGCGCTCGCTCTCCGGCGGCCAGCAGCAGCGGGTGGCGATCGGCTCGGTGCTCACCGTCCACCCCAAGGTGCTGGTGCTGGACGAGCCCACCTCCGCACTCGACCCGGGTGCGGCCGAGGAGGTGCTCGCCGTCCTCCAGCGGCTGGTGCACGACCTCGGCACCACCGTGCTGATGGCCGAACACCGGCTGGAACGCGTGGTCCAGTACGCCGACCGGGTCCTGCTGCTGCCCGGCCGGGGCCTGGCCCCGGTCCTCGGTGAACCGGCCGAGGTGATGGCACACTCCCCCGTCCACCCGCCGGTGGTGACCCTCGGCCGGGCGGCCGGCTGGTCACCGCTGCCGCTGTCGGTCCGCGACGCCCGCCGCAGGGCCGGGCCGCTGCGGACCAGGCTGGCCGGTCGCACCCCGGCGCCCGCCGCCCCCGCCGGCGGCGCCCCGGTCGCGGAGGTGGCCGGCCTCGCGGTGCGGCGCGGGCCGGTGACGGCGCTGCGCGGAGTCGACCTGGCGCTGCGCCCCGGCGAGATCACCGCCCTGATGGGACGCAACGGCGCCGGGAAGTCCACCCTGCTGGGCGCCCTGGTCGGCCTGCACCGGCCGGGCTCCGGCACGGTCCGGGTCGGCGGCCTGGAACCGCACCGGACCAGCCCGAAGGAACTGGTGCGCCAGGTCGGCCTGGTCCCGCAGGACCCGCGCGACCTGCTGTTCGGTGAGAGCGTCGACGCCGAGTGCGCCGCCGCCGACCGGGACGCCGGCGCCGAGCCGGGCAGCTGCCGCGCCCTGGTCGCCCGGCTGCTCCCCGACATCGAGGACGGCCTGCACCCGCGCGACCTCTCCGAAGGCCAGCGGCTGACCCTGGCGCTGGCCGTGGTGCTGACCGCCGGGCCGCCCGTGGTCCTGCTGGACGAGCCCACCCGCGGCCTGGACTACGCGGCCAAGGGCCGGTTGGTCGAGGTGGTCCGCGAGCTCGCCGGGGCCGGCCACGCGGTGCTGCTCGCCACCCACGACGTCGAGCTGGCGGCCGAGTTGGCCCACCGGACGGTGGTGCTGGCGGAGGGCGAGAAGGTCGCGGACGGGCCGACCGCGGAGGTGGTGATCTCCTCGCCGGCCTTCGCGCCGCAGGTCGCCAAGATCCTGGCGCTGCCGGGATTCCTGACGGTCGGCCAGGTCATCGCGGCACTGGCGGAGGAGGGGGCATGAGCGCACCGGAGCCCTCCCGCCCCGAACCCTCCCGCCCCGAACCCGCGCGTCCCAGGACGGCCCGCCCCGAGCTCGGGCGCCCGGTACCGCTCGGCCGGCGGTCGCTGGCCGTCCTCGGTCTGGTCTCGGCGGTCGGCGTGGTCGGCTTCGGCTGGCCGCTGCTGGCCGCCACCGACTCCGCTCTGGTCGGCCACTCCACCGACGCCCCCTGGCTGTTCGCCCTGCTCATGCCGCTGCTGCTGGGCGTCGTCGTGGCGCAGATCTCCGAGGGGCGCGAGGCCGGCGGAGGCCCCGGACTGGAGGCGAAGGCGGTGGCCCTGCTCGGCGTCCTGGCCGCCGCGGGGGCGGCGCTGCGCCCGCTGGGCGCCGGTACCGCGGGCCTGGAGCCGATGTTCTTCCTGATGGTGCTGGGCGGGCGGGCGCTCGGCCCCGGATTCGGCTTCGTCCTCGGCGCCGTGACGCTGTTCGCCTCGGCGCTGCTCACCGGCGGCGTCGGGCCGTGGCTGCCGTTCCAGATGCTGGCGATGGGCTGGGTCAGCCTCGGGGCGGGCCTGCTGCCCGGCCCGGCCACCCTGCGCGGACGCGCCGAACTGACCATGCTGGCCTGCTACGGGGCGATCTCGGCGGTGGCCTACGGAACGGTGATGAACCTCCAGGGCTGGCCCTACATCAGCGGCCTGAGCAGCTCGGTCTCCTTCGTCGCCGGCGACCCGGTGAGCGAGAACCTGGTCCGCTTCGCGGTGTACTGCCTGACCACCTCGCTCGGCTGGGACCTGCCGCGCGCCGCGCTCACCGCCGTGCTCTGCCTCACCGTCGGCGGCCCGGTGCTGCGGGCGCTGCGCCGGGCGACCCGGCGGGCGGCGTTCGCGGCGCCGGTCACCTTCCGCGACCACTGACGGCGACCGCCGACCCGACCACCGGCCCGACCACCGACCCCGACCACCGGCCCGACCACCGACCCCGACCACCGACCGCGACCGGGCGGCGGTGCCGGGCCGGCGCGGCGGCCCGGCCTCAGGCCTTGGGACCGGCCGACTGGACCACCTCGAAGGACCACAACGTCGAGTCGGACGCGGCCGGCCGCCGGGGCGCCTCGCCCTCCGCCGCCGGCGGGCCCTGGCGGTGGGCGGCCTGCATCGGGCCCTCCATCCAGGCCTTGAAGTGCTCCTCGCTCGCCCACCTGGTGTACACCAGGTACTGCTCGGTGCCCTCCACCGGGCGCAGCAGCTCGAACCACTCGAAGCCGTCCGAGCCCTCCACCGCCCCGGCCCGCGCGGCGAAGCGCTTCTCCAGCGTCTCCCGCATCTCGGCGGGGACGGTCAGCACATTGATCTTCACGATGCTCATGTCCCCATCCTGCCGCACGGCCCCGGCGGGCATCGGCAGCGCCCGCCGCGGGCTCAGCCGACCGGCGCCGGCTTGCCCTCGGTGTAGAGCCAGGCCCGGAACAGCGGCCCGAGGTCCTTGCCGGAGATCTCCTCCGCCAGCCGGCGCAGGTCGCGGGTGTCCGCGTTGGCGTGGCGGTACCTCTCCTGCCAGGCGCGCAGCAGCCCGAAGAAGTCGTGGTCGCCGAGGGTGGTGCGCAGGCTCTGCAGGGTCATCGCGCCGCGCAGGTAGACCGCGTTGTAGTCGAACATCCGGTCACGGCCGGGGTCGCCGGTCTTCAGCAGCCAGAACGGGTCGTCCGCGGGCGTGGCGTAGAGCCCGTCGAAGGTCTGCCGGGCGGACGGGCCGCCGTGGTCCTCCTGCCACAGCCACTCCACGTAGGTGGCGAAGCCCTCGTTGAGCCAGATGTCCTGCCAGGACTTCGGGGTGACGCTGTCGCCGAACCACTGGTGCGCGATCTCGTGGACGATCAGCCCCTCGTCGGGCGGGGTCTCGTAGACCGGGCGGCTCTGCGTCTCCAGCGAGTAGCCGACGCCGCTGGGGTCGATGATCCCGCCGACCGAGTCGAACGGGTACCGGCCGAACCGGGCCGCGTCCCAGGTCATCACCTCGCCCGTGGTGCGGTGCAGGAAGGTGTCGTCGCCCTCGCCGGCCGGGTCGTAGGCCGTGGTGTTGGGGATGCCGTCGACCACGCTGCGGGTGACGCGGAAGTTCCCGATGGCCACCATCGACAGGTAGCTGGCCATCGGCTTCGCCATCGCCCAGGTGACGGTGGTCCGGTCGCCGTCGACGACCGGCGCGCCCTGCTGCTCGCCGTTGGCCAGGGCGGTCACCCCGGTCGGGGTGGTGATCCGGAAGGTGTAGCTGGCCTTGTCGCGCATGTCGTCGTTGACCGGGTACCAACTGCGGGCGCCGTCCGGCTCGTTGAGCGCGACCGCGCCGTCCTCGGTGGGGACCCAGCCGTAGACGCCGAGCGCCGGGTCGTCGATCGGGCCGGGTTCGCCGCGGTAGCCGACCCGCACGGTGAAGGTCTCGCCGCGGCAGGGCGCGGCGACCGGGCTGACCACCAGCTTGCGGCCGTCCCACCGGTAGGGCGCCGCCGCACCGTTCACCAGGACCCGTTCGATCGGCGGCCCCGAGTAGTCGAGTCCGAACTCGGGCAGCGTCCGCTCCGCCTCGGCGGTGATGGTCGCCTCGGCGACCAGCAGGTGGGCGGCGGGGGTGTAGTCGAGCCCCAGGTCGTAGTGCTGGACGTCGTAGCCCCGGTTCCCGTCGAGCGGGAAGTACGGGTCCGCGACCGGGCCGTGGCCGCCCTGTGCGGCCGGTGCCGGGGAGGCGGTGAACAGGGCCAGGGCGCAGGCGATGCTCGCCGTCGCCGCCGCGAGGCGCTCTCGTCTTCTCATGTGAGGGATGATCAGACAGCCCGTGCTGCGGCCGCCGGGCGACACTCCGCCGGGCGGTGGCCGGGCCCCGGAGATGGACCGTTCGGCCCCGCCCGGGCCGTTCGGCCCCGCCCGGGCTGTTCGGCCCCGCCCGGGCTGTTCGGACCGTTCGGGCCGTTCAGGCCCGGACGCCGCGCCCGGTCAGGGTGAGCGCCCAGGCCAGGCAGCCGAACGCGGCGGTACCGGCCAGCGCGCGGACCAGGTTCCAGCGGACCCAGACCACCTCGAACCGGGCCCGCACCGCGGCGAGGTCCGCGACCGCCCCGGGATCACCGGCCGCCGCGAGCCGGTCGTTGAGCGGCACGTTCACCACCGTGGTGACCACCAGCAGCACCGCGTAGCACCCGGCCGCCGCGACCGTCCACCACATCGCAGCCCCGCCGCCGGCCCGGTACTGGAGGATCGCGGCGACCACGATCAGCACCATCGCGCCGGCGAAGGACAGCAGGAACCACCCGTTCAGGATCGCCACGTTGATCCGCTGCATCGCGGTGACGAAGGTCCGGTCGTCCGCCTGGCCGAGGCCCGGCATGACCGAGCAGGCGTAGCTGTAGAAGAGGCCCGCACTGAGGCCGGTCGCCAGGGTGGCCGCGACCAGGCTCGCCGTTCGAAGTACCGTCATGCCCCGAGTCAACCGGCATGCCTGCCCCGGACCATGGGCGAGACGCTCGGCCGCATGCGCGGGCGTCTACGCTGGCCCCATGGACGCACTCGCCGGGCTGCTCGCGGGCCCCCGGGCCCGGGGCGCCTTCCTGCTCCGGTCGGTGTTCGAGCCGCCCTGGTCGGTCCGGATCCAGGACGAGGCACCGCTGACCGTCCTGGCGCCGGTCCGCGGCGAGGTCTGGGTGATCCCCGCGCAGGACGCGGCCGTCCTGCTGCGCCCCGGCGACCTCGCGATCGCCCGCGGCCCGCAGCCGTACCCCTACGAACGGGTCGACCGGGGCGCCCAGGCGCTGCGGGCCGCGACGTCGCTCCGGGTCGCGTACGTCGGAGGCAGCAGCAAGGGGAACCTCGACTTCGAGGTCGCCCTGGACGACCGGGGGGACTGCACCGGACGAGTCGACCTGGCCGGCCGGGGCTCCTTCGAGTTCGTCAAGGCCGCGGACCGGCGCTGGATCAGGCCCAGCCCGGAGTACTGGTCGTACCTGGCGCGCCGGCAGAGCGGCGGGGCGGTCCCCGAGAACGCGGCGGGGCGGTACCTGGCCGTCCACGCGGGCAGCCAGGTGGCGGCCGGCTTCGAGTCGATGTGCGATCTCGACCGCCTGCGCACCCGGTTCGGCAGCCTCTCCTCCGGCCTCGGGACGCTCACCGAGGCCGGCACCGAGACCGTCGCCGGGGTCCGCGCCGTGAAGTACCACAGCGCGGGCGCCGAGGAGAAGGACATCTACCTCGCCGCCGACGGCACGCCGTACCCGGTGAAGGTCGAGACCCTCAGCGGCACCGACAGGGGAACGGTCTGGTTCAGCGCGTTCGACCGGCCCGTGACCCCCACCGCACCACCGGCCGACCAGGTGCTGGACGGGGCGAAGGCCAACGTGCCGGGGATTTCCTGACACCGGGTCGACACCGACCGTTCACAACGTTCGTATCGTCATCAACCGGGACATTGGCCACCCGGGCCCCGGACCCGCCTGTCCACGCCCGGCAACCTCCTGCATAATCGGGGCCGTTCGAACACCAGACCCCGAGGAGGACCGGGCCATGCCGGCTGAGCACTGCCCGCTGTGCGGCGCGGCCCGAGGCGCAGGCGGCTGTGCGTGCCACTCCTCGGTCCCCCGCTCCGCCGACGAGACCGTGGTGCTCCCGCAGATGGAGGGGCCTCCGCTGGTCCGGCCGTACGTGCCGGCCGCCGTGCACTACGAGCCCTCGTCCGTCCCCGGCCCCTCCGGCGCCGGCCCCTCCGGCGCCGGCCCGTCAGGCACCGGGCCGTCAGGCACCGACCCGTTCGCCACCGCCGTGCTGCCGCCGGTCCAGGCCGGCCCCGAGCCGGGGTACCCGCACTGGGAGCCGGCGCCCCCGCCGCCCGGCCGGCCCGACCTCGGCTCGTACAGCGTGCACGCGCCGGCCGCGGCCGGTCCGGCCCCCGAGCGCGTCCGGGCCGCCGCCACCCGCCGCCGGGCCGCCGTGGTCGGTGCGGGTCTGGGCATCGTGGCGCTCGGCGCCGGGCTGGCCCTGGCCCTCGCGCCCTCGGACAAGTCCAAGTCGACCGACCACGCGCTGCCGGCGCCGAGCGCCTCCGCACCGGACTCGGCCACCCCGTCGGCCGTGCCGAGCGTCTCCGCGAGCGCGGCGAGCTCGCCGAGCGCCAAGCCGTCCCCCTCCCCGAGCGCGTCCCGGTCCAGCAGCCGGCCGCCGACCAGTGCCGCGCCGTCCAGCGCCGCGCCGAGCCCGAGCCCCAGCCCCTCGGCACCGTCCCCGTCGGCGGCCAGCCCGACCCCCTCGCCGAGCCCGACCGTCCGCGCCGTGCTCCAGCAGGGCGACAAGGGCGCGGACGTCACCGCCATGCAGCAGCGGCTGGTGGCGGTGCTGGACTGGGCGTACGACGACTCCCTGGTGACCGGCACCTTCGACAACCGCACCAAGCAGGCCGTCAGCTACTTCCAGAGCGTCTACGGCCAGAACATCCCGTCGAGCGAACGCGGCGGGAAGTACGGCCCGGTGACCCGGTCCCAGCTGGAGTCGATGAGTTGACCGGCCGGGCCGCTCCCGCGCCGGGTCAGCCGATCACGGCCCGGACCAGGCTGACGCCGCCCAGCAGCAGCATCACGGTCGCCGCCACCCGCACGATCACCCGCATCGGCACGTGCTTCAGCAGCTTCTGCCCGCCCAGGATGGCGATCCCGCTCACCGCGCACAGGGCCAGCCAGGCGCCCAGGCCGACGGCGACCGGGTCGGCGTACTTGGCGGCCAGGTTGGCGGTCATGATCTGGGTCAGGTCGCCGAACTCGGCGACCGCGACCACCACGAAGCTCGCCCCGGCCACCTTCCAGAAACTCCCGGAGGACGGCTCCTTGGCGGCCCGTCCGTCGTCCTCCTCCTCCTTGTGCCACAGCAGCATCGCCGCGCCGGCCAGGAACAGCAGCCCGGTCACGCCCTCGACCCAGCGCTGCGGGAGCAGGGCGAGCAGACTGCCCGCCGCGAGGGCGAGCCCCACCTGGAGGGCGAAGGCGGCGGCGATGCCCGCGAACACGTAGCCCGCGCGGTACTTGGTCCCCAGCACCAGGCTGGCCAGCGCGGTCTTGTCGGGCAGTTCGGCGAGGAAGATGATGCCGAAGGTCAGGGCGGCAACGGTCAGGCTCATCGGAGTGTCGGTCGTCTCTCGGTCGGGCTGCCCGGCCGGAGTGCCACGAGGGGACGCTTCGGCCCGACAGCACTGGACATGTTCACAGCACTGCGGCCGAAGGTCTCGCCAACACCCCGAGAAGCGGGTGTCCCGGGCGCCGGGCCCGCGAGCGGGCCAGTATGTCGACGTTCCGGTGGAGGGCTACTCCCCTTCAACAGCCACCCACCCTACCCCACCCCGCCCGGCCCGTCGGGGGCCAGCCGGCCCCGGCCGACCAGTTCCAGCACGGCCACCACCGCCACCGACTCCACCAGCAGCAGCGCCACCAGGACGAACAGCTGCACCGCCCCCGCCTGGACCGGGGTCGCCCCGCCCAGCAGCATGCCGACGAACGCGCCGGGCAACGTGACCAGGCCGACCGTCCGGGTCTGGTCGAGGGCCGGCACCAGCGAGGTCGCCGCGGCCGTCCGGCAGATCTCCAGCCGGGCGTCGCGCTCCTCGAAGCCGAGCGCGAGGGCCGCCTCCACCTCGCCGCGGCGGGTCCGCAGCTCGTCCAGCGCCCGGCGGCCGGAGAGCGAGGTGGCGCTCAGCGCGCCGCCGATCAGGATGCCGGCCACCGGGATCACCGAGATCCCCTGCCGCGGCAGCAACCCGGAGCCCAGCAGCAGCGCCAGGACGGGCAGCACCCCGGCGCCGATCGGCACCGCCGCCCAGACCCAGCCGGGCCCGGCGGTGATCCGCCGCCCGGCCGTGCGGACCGCGACCGCGAGCATCAGCAGCACGAACGCGGCCGACGTCCAGAGCGAGCCCACCACCCAGGCGATCACCAGCGCCACCGCGGCCAGCTGCACCGCCGCCCGCACTCCGGCCCGCAGCACCGCCCGCCCGTGGCCGAGCCGGCCCCGGCCGGCGACCACCGCCGCCCCGGCCAGCATCAGCGCGCACACCACGCCCAGCAGCGGGGTGACCGGCAGCAGCGCGGTGGAGGACGCCACCGTCAGACCCAGCTGGTGAACCACATCCGGGCCCGCCAGTCGTTCATCGGGATCACCTCGCCCGTGTACAGCGGGTAGAAGAACGCGAAGCAGGCGACGATCGCCAGCACGATCACCCCGGCCCCGGCCGCGCCCCAGCGGCGCCGCTCGGCCGAGCAGCCGGGCGGCCCGACCAGCGCGCCGAGCATCTGCGCGACGGCCAGGCACAGGAACGGCACCAGCACCACCATGTAGAACGAGAAGGTGGTGCGCTCCTGGTAGCGGAACCAGGGCAGGTAGACCCCGGCGACGGCGGCGAGCACCGCGCCCGAGCGCCAGTCCCGGCGGAAGAACCAGCGCCACAGCGCGTACGCCAGCGCGAAGCACGCCGTCCACCACAGCAGCGGGGTGCCGAGCCCGAGGATCTGGCTGGCGCAACCCTCCGGTGCGGTGCAACCGCCCTGGCCCTGCGCCGTCTGCTGCCAGTACATCGAGACCGGGCGGCCCTGGACCAGCCAGCTCCACGGGTTGGACTGGTAGGAGTGCGGGTCGGACAGGCCGGTGTTGAAGTCGTACATCTGCGCGTGGTAGTGCCACAGGCTGCGCAGCGGGGCGGGCACCCAGCCCATCGACACCTGCGGCAGCGGGATGTCCACGACCGGCGTGCGGGGCATCGACAGGCCGTCCCGGCCGTCCGCCCAGTGCCGGTTGTAGCCGCCGCCGGTGGCGAACCAGCCGGTCCAGCTGAGGGTGTACACCACCAGCGCGGCGCCGGCCGTCGACAGGACGGTGGGCAGCGCGTCCCGGCGCAGCATCGAGCGCCACGGCCGGTACGCCCCGGCCCAGCGGCGGCCCGCCCGGTCCCACAGCAGCACCAGGACCACGAACACCGCCAGGATCGGCGCACCGTTCCACTTCACCGCGCAGGCGCAGCCCAGCAGCACCCCGGCGGCCAGCCGCCAGGGCCGCAGCCCCAGCCGGACCCGGTCGCCGGCCGTACCACCCTCGGCGCGGGCCGCACCCAGCCGCTCCCGGGTACGGTCGCGGTCGACCAGCAGGCAGCCGAACGCGCCGAGCACGAAGAACATCTGCACGCCGTCGAGCAGCCCGACCCGGCTCAGCACGAACTGCAGGCCGTCCACCGACATCAGCAGCGCGGCGGTGCAGCCGAGCAGCGTCGAGGAGAACAGCCGCCGGCCGATCCGGGCCAGCATCAGCACGGTGACGGTGCCCAGCAGCGCGACCATGAACCGCCAGCCGAACGGGTGGAGGCCGAACATCCACTCGCCGAGCGAGATCACCCACTTGCCCAGCGGCGGGTGGGCCACGAACTCCGGGTCCGTGCCCAGCGGGATGGCCTGCGGCACCCCGAGGATCCGGTCGTTGGCCTCCTTGGGCCAGGTGCCCTCGTACCCCTGCCGCAGCAGCGACCAGGCGTCCTTGGGGTAGTACGTCTCGTCGAAGACGAAGGCGTGCGGCCGGCCCAGGTCCCAGAACCGCAGCAGACCCGCGAAGAGCGCCACCGCGATCGGCCCCAGCCAGTCGGAGTGCCGGACCATCCAGGGGAACGGGCTGCGGGGAGCCGGGGCGGGGGCCTCGGACGGGACCGGGGTCTCGGTGACTGCCGCGTACGCCATGACCTCGCCGGTTCGATCGGTGGTCCGGGCGGACGGGAGCCGACCGGGCCTGACACTGTGTCGCCTTTCCGTGATCCTAGCCCGCCGGGAGCGGGCGGCCCCGGCCATCCGGTTCCGGCGCGGGGCGGCCCGCGGGTGCCGCCGGGTGCCGCCCGGGCAATGGATTTCGCATTGGGCGCCGCGTGCCGTAAGGTCGTGTTCACCGACGCGGGGTGGAGCAGCTCGGTAGCTCGCTGGGCTCATAACCCAGAGGTCGCAGGTTCAAATCCTGTCCCCGCTACTCAGTGGTAGCAGAGAAGGCCCGGTGCACGGTGTGCGCCGGGCCTTCTCCGTTCCCCGGCGCCGTTTCCGGTCCCGGGTTGACCCTCGACCAGGTCGAGGGGGCACGGTCCTCGGCGTGGAGAACATCATGCGCAGCATCGGTGAGATGGCCCGGGACAGCGGGCTGAGCGTCAGCGCGCTGCGGTTCTACGACGGTGCGGACGTCTTCGGCCCGGCCCGGGTCGACCCGAGGACCGGGTACCGCTGGTACGCGCCGGAGCAGCTCGGCGACGCCCGCCTGCTGGCCAGGCTGCGCCGGGTGGGGATGCCGCTGGCCGACATCCGCCGGGTCCTCGGCGGGGACGCCGGCACGGCGGCGGCCGCGGTCGACACCCATCTGCGCAGGCTGGAGGACGGTCTCGCGGACGCCCGTCGGGAGCTCTCCACGGTCCGAGCACTGATCGACCTGAGGGAGACCGCCATGGGACCGACCCGACTGACCGTACCCGCCGCCGAGTTGGCCGCCGCCCTGGACGCCGTCCGGTTCGCGGCCGCGCCCGGGGCCGGGCACCCGGCGGTGGCCGGGGTGCTGTTCGAGGTGACCGCCGGGACCCTGCGGCTGGTCGCCACCGACCGCTACCGCCTCGCCGTCTCCGAGGCCGCGGTGTCCGGGCTGAGCGGCCCGGAGCGGAGCGTCGTCGTGCCGACCGCCCTGGTGGACGAGGTCCGCGCCCTGCTGACCGGGGCGGCCACCGCCGAACTGGCCGTCGACGGCGACCGGCTGACCGTCACGGCCGGCGCCCGGAGCACGAGCGGTCACCGGATCGACCAGGACTACCCGGACTACCGGGCCCTGGTCCGACTCACCCCGACCCACCGGGTCGAGCTCGCCGCACACCTGCTGCGCGAGGCCCTGGCGGGCGCCCCGGTCCGCCCCGCCCGGCGCGGTCAGGACGGCGTGCCGTACGAGGTGTCGGTCCTCACCGTGGACGCCGACGGGCGGCTCGACCTGTCCGCCGCCGCCCCCGCCGGTGGCCTCCAGGTCCAGGTGAACCGCGACTTCCTGCTGGAGGCGGTCGCCGCGGGCGCCACCGACCAGCTGGTCCTGGAGTTCGGCGGCCCGATCGCCCCGCTGGCCGTCCGCTTCCCGGAGCGCGCGGACACCTTCTCGCTGCTGATGCCGACGGCGCCGTAGCACACGGCCGCCCGGGCCGGGCAGGTCAGGCCGGGGTGATGTTGTGGTTGAGGTGGAAGACGTTGTCGGGGTCGTACTCGCCCTTGACCGCGGCGAGGCGGCGGGCGTTCTGCTCGCCGAGGCCGGCGCGGGTGCGTTCCTCGCCCTCGTCGCCGATGAAGTTGAGGTAGACGGCGCCGATCGACCAGGGCTTCAGGTCCGCGCAGACGGCGCGGGCCCAGGCGCGGCCGCGTTCGTCGTCCGCGGGGTCCTCCCACAGGCCGAAGGGGTGGACGGCCCAGGGCGCGACCCGCCAGGGGACCGGGAAGTCGTCCCGGCCGGCGGCCACCGCGCCGCCGAGCGGGAAGACGACGTGCTGGGAGGGCGACGGCGTGACCATGTCCCGGGCTCGCGCGCAGAACAGGTCAGCCGCCGGGTCTGGGAAGTCCGTCAGGTACTCCGCCGACCAGTAGTTCCGGTACCCGGGAGGGTCGTCGAGCATGCACTGAACGTCGGCGTACGGCATTTCGGCGATCACCTCGCCGACGTGGCCGTGCGCCAGCATGGGTTCGAACACCGGGCGGGCCTGGCCGAGGCCGCCGGTGTAGGTGAGCAGGGCCCCGACCGCGAGCCGGCCGACCAGCTCGGGCGGGACGAAGGGTTCGGGCGGGCCGGTGAGGTAGAGCAGGCCGCCGCCGACCTCGTCCGGTGCCTCGGCCATGTAGTCGCGGTAGCGGCGCAGGATCTCGGGCCCGGCCTCGGCGGGCCACAGCAGCAGGGCGATCGCGAAGGCGGGCAGCGGGTGCAGTCCGAAGGTGAACTCGGTGACGACGCCGAAGTTGCCGCCGCCGCCGTGCAGCGCCCAGAACAGTTCGGGGTTCTCCCTCTCCTCGGCGCGCACCCGGCGGCCGTCGGCGGTGACCACCTCGGCGGCCAGCAGGTTGTCGCACATCAGGCCGAACCTGCGCTCCAGCCAGCCGGATCCGCCGCCGAGGGTGAGGCCGCCGATCCCTGTGGTGGAGGCCCGGCCGCCGGTGGTGGCGAGGGCGTGCGGCTGGGTGGCCCGGTCGAGGTCGGAGACGGTCGCACCGCCGCCCACCCGGGCGGTCCCGGCCTGCGGGTCGACGTCGACGGCGTTCATCCGGCGCAGGTCGACCACCAGGCCCCCGTCGGCGACCGCGGCCCCGGTGACCCCGTGCCCGCCGCCGCGTACCGAGATCTCCAGCCCGTTGGCCCGGGCGAAGGCGACGGCGGCGGCCACGTCCCGGTGGTCCTGGCACTGCGCGACGACCCGGGGCCTCCGGTCGATCATGCCGTTGAACACGGTCCTGGCCTCGTCGTAGGCGGTGTCCCCCGGGACGATCGCCTCCCCGTGCAGGTCTGACCGCAGCCCGTCCAGCGTGCCGGAATCGAGCAGGTCGGAAGTCATGCTCATTCGCCCCTCTCCGGGACGGGGACACTCCGACGCTACCGAGCGTAGCCCCGGCCGGAGCCCGCCCGCATCCGGAGCGGACGGGGGCGGGCGCCGGGCCGGGGCCGGTGCGTCAGGCCGCGGTCTGCAGCTCCCGGACGGGATGCTGAGCGACCGTCAGGTGGCGGACGTTGTCCTGGGCCGGGGTGAGGTGGCCGCGCAGCCGTACCGACAACGCGATGATCAGCAGGGTGCAGCCGGCCATCGCGGCCAGGTAGAGCGGCCAGGTGCCGGAGCCGACCAGCAGGACGCCGACGGCGGGTCCGACCGCGACGGCGATCTGCTTCACCAGGGCGTACCCGGCGTTGTAGGTGCCGAGCAGCCGGCTGGGCGCCAGGTCCGCGACGATCGGGCCGAGGGTGGGCGCGAGCAGCGACTCGCCGACGCCGAACAGCGCGTAGATGGCGACGATCGCGACCGTGGCGGCCATCGCCTCGGTCCGGATCAGCCCGGCGATCAGCGCCATCGCCCAGGCGGCCAGCCAGACCACGCCGGCGGCGGCCATCGCGGTGGTGCGGCGGCGGCGCTCGGTCATCCGCACCACGAACATCTGCAGCACCACGATGGTCAGCGCGTTGGCGCCGATGGCCAGGCCCAGGGTGGACGGCGCGGTGCCGACGGTGTCGGTGGCGAACGCCGCCACACCGGACTCGAACTGGCCGTAGCAGGTGAAGAAGATCAGGCCGGCCAGCAGGCAGAGCCGCAGCATCGCCTTGTCGGCGACCAGGGCGCGCAGCCCGGTGGGTCCGCCGCGGCGGGCTCCGGGCCCCTCGGGCTCGACGGTGGCGGCCGGGATCCGGGCGCTGCCGGTGACGGCGGCGAGGCCGAGGAAGGTCAGCGCCTCGATGGTGAACAGCCGGGTCAGGCTGGCCGGCTCGGCGATGTCCACGATCTGCCCGCCGACCAGCGCGCCGATGCCCATGCCCAGGTTGACCAGCGTGAACTGGAGCGCGAAGGCGCGCGGCCGGTCGGTCTTGGAGGAGCTGCGGACGATCATCGTGGCGAGGGCCGGCTGGCAGGTGGTGACACCGGCTCCGAACAGGAACGAGGCGACCAGCAGGGTCGGCGTGGTGTCGGCCCGGCCGAACGAGAACGCGCCGACCGCGGCCAGCGCGGCGCCCGCCAGCAGCACCGGGCGCGGGCCGTAGCGGTCGATGCCGCGGCCGGTGAACGGCAGCACGGCGAGCGCGGCCAGCGCGAACAGGGTGAAGACCATGCCGGCGGCGAGCGAGCCCAGGCCTCGCACCTGGTCCACGTAGACGAACATGTACGGCATCGTGAAGCCGCTGCCGAACGCGCTGAGCGCGTTGCCGATCTGGACGCGGCGCAGCGGGCCGCCCGCCCCGTAACGCTGCTGCCTCTGCTGCTTCACCGTGCCGGTCACCGTGCACACCCCTTTGCTTGAGACTTCGAGCCTGTCGTGTTTAGGCCGGAAGATTTAAGAGCTAAACTTTAGGCCTGAACTCTAAGGCTCGAAAGGTTGAGACGTCAAAGGCTTAACGCGTGCAGGGTTGCGTGGGACAATGGTCCGCATGAGCGCACGCAGACCCGCGCCGCCGGACGAAGCCGAGCTGGGCATCGCCGAGCAGGTGGCCGTCTACCAGCGGGAATTCCCCACGGTGGACCCTCAGGTGGAGACCATCGTGTCCACCCTGTCCCGCCTCGCCCGGCGGATGAACGTGGCCTACAGCCGGCAGCTCGCCGTGTTGGGGATCACATCCGCGGAGTGGGAGGTGCTCAAGGCACTGGTGATCTCCGGCAGCCCGTACCGGCTCGGCCCCGGCGAGCTCGCCAAGCGCCTCGGGCTCACGCCGGCCGCGATGACCCACCGGATCGACCGCATGGTGACCGACGGCCTGGTCACCCGGGATCGGGACGAGGCCAACCGGGTCCGGGTGATCATCGAGCTCACCGAGGAAGGCCGCGACAAGTGGCTGGAGCTGATGCGGATGGCCGCCGTCTTCGAGGCCGACCTGCTGCAGGACATCACCGCCGAGGAGCGCCCCGCGCTCTCCGCGATGCTCGGCCGGATGATGCGCCGGATCGAGGTGACCCAGCCCGACGCGCTGGGCCGCACCGAGGACCTGGACTGAGCACCGGGCACGGCGCACCGAGCACCACGCACTGAGCGCGACCGTCCCCTTCCCCGGGGCGGACGCCGCGGGGACGGACGCCACGGGGGCGGACGCCGCGCCGGGGAGGGGCGGAACGGCGACAGGGCCCCGGACATCGCGTCCGGGGCCCTGCCTCATGCCCGCGTCAGCCCGGCCGGGCCGTCACGGGTGGTGCTGATGGTGCATGTGGTGCGGGCAGTGCGAGTGGTGCCGGTTCAGCAGGGGCCGTTGTCGGTCCACACGCCCCACTGGCCGGAGGTCGACGGGTCCTCGTTGGTGGTCCACCACTTGTTGGTGTAGGTGTGGCCCTTCCAGCTGACCTTGGTGCCGGCCGTGGCGTAGACGGTGGCGGCGTTCCAGCTCGGCGCGGCGCAGCCGGGCACGCTCGGGGAGGCCGAGGTGCTGGGCGAGGTCGACGGCGAGGAGGACGGCGAGGCCGAGGTGCTGGGCGAGGACGACGGGGTGGGCGAGGCCGAGGACGGCGACGGGGACGGAGCCGCCGGGCAGTCGGCCGCGGAGCCGTTGGTGGCGCTCACCATCTTGTCGAACAGGGCGGTCTTGGTGCCCATGTCGTACAGCGAGAAGGCGAAGGAGCCGCCGAGGCCGTTGCAGTGTGCGTAGTCGACCTTGGCCTGGATCGAACGGGCGTCCTCACCGCTCCAGAAGGTCGTTCCGTCGTAGAAGTACGTGGTCTTCGCGGTGTCGTCCCAGAAGGTCCGGGCCGGGTTGTCGACGAAGCCCGCGAGCTCCTTGTACATCTGGATGCCGGGGACGCTGCCCGACATCGCCGCACCGGCGGCGGGGCCGGTCGCGCTCTGGAAGAGGCCGTTCTTGCCGTTGTTCGGCACGCCCGTCCAACCGCGGTAGTAGAACGGGATGCCCATGTTGATCTTGTTGGCGGGGAAGCCGCCCGCGATGCCGTACTGCGGGTCGCCGACGGTCCAGGCCTTGATGGAGGCGTCGATCGAGTACTTGCCGGTGCCGCCCGGGATCGGGGTCATCGGGTCGTTCGGGCCGGAGTAGAGCGGGGCCTGGTGGTTGGTCGGGCCCTGCGCCTCCCAACCGCCGTGCATGTCGTAGGTCATGACGTCGAGGAAGGTCAGGTACTGGCCGACCTTGTCGGTCTCGACGTTCTTGATCTTGTCCTGGCCGGCGCCGACCGCCGCGGCCAGCGCGTAGGTCTTGTGGTCGGCGGTGCCCTGGGCGTCCAGCTGGGCGCGGAACTCGGCGAGCAGCTTGGTGAAGTTCTGCTTGTCGCTCGGGCTGTCGTGGTTGCCGAGGTGGCCGCCGCCACCCGGGTACTCCCAGTCGATGTCGATGCCGTCGAAGACGCCCGCGGCCGCGCCGGTGCCGCCGTAGCCTGCGTCGACGGGCAGGTTGCCCTTGATGAACATGTCGATGCAGGAGGAGACCAGCTTCTTGCGCGAGGCGTCGGTGGCCGCCGCGTCGGAGAAGTACTTGGAGTAGGTCCAACCGCCTATCGACAGCAGCACCTTGAGGTTCGGGTTCTTCGCCTTCAGCTTCTTCAGCTGGTTGAAGTTGCCCGCGATCGGCTGGCCCCAGACGTCCGCGACGCCGTCGACCGAGATGTCCGCGCCGAAGCTCTTCTGGTAGTCGGCGAACGCGTCGGCCGCACCGTCACCCGCGTTGGGGTTGTTCTCGTCCTGCGAGGCGGCCTTGGTCGCCTCGAAACAGGAGAGGGTGGTGGGGTTGATGTTGGCGAAGTCGTAGATCAGGTAGTCCAGTTTCCCGGCCACGCCGGTGTCCTGGATGGTCTTCGGGTAGTACGCGTTGCCGTAGATCGACCACTGGTCGAAGTAGGCGACCTTGATGCCGCCGCTGGTCGCGGGGGCACCGGTGGAGTTGGTGGGCGCGGCCTGGGCGGAGGCGCCCGAGGTCAGCGCGAGGGCCGTACCGAGCAGTGCGGAGGCGGCGGTGCCGGCCACCAGAGCGGTCAGGCCCTTGGGCCGCCGCCGGTGCGCCGGCCGGGGCGCGGGGACGGAACGAAGCATGGCTGCGTGACTCCTGGTCGTGGGGGATCCCGCCACACCCCTCGGGTGCAACGCCCGGGGTGGGGCCGGACGTCAGGGGCATGACAGTGGAATCGAGCGGGGCCTTCGATGGTGCGCAACGGGTGGAACCGGGTGGAACCGGGTGGAACCGGGTGGAAGCGGTGCCCGGATAGGCCGAACCGGCGCCGCAGGTCGAGACCTCCGGCGCCGGTCCAGGGGCTCCCTGCACCTGGGCACAAAAATGGACTAGACCAACTCCCCCGTCAAGAGCCCCTCTTGACCCTTGAGCCGCCCTTAAGGTTCGCGTCGTCCCGCCCGGCCCCTCCGGTCAGCCGCCGGTCAACGGCTGGTCAGCAGCCCGCCGGCACCACCGCCGTCGCTCCGATCAGTACCGGAGCGCCGACGCGACGTCCGCCTTGACCGTCCCGGACAGGTTGCGGTTGCTGGTCGCGGTGGCCTGCGCGGTGCCCCCGGCGGTCACCTCCGGCACGCTCAGCACCACCACGTCCAGCACGTTGCCGCTCTGATCGGTGAAGTTGACCTGGATCGTGTACTGGTAGCCCTGGGAGCCACCGTTCTTCACCGTGACCGGCACCTTCACCTTCCCGTCGGACGCCGACACCGAGCCCAGCGAGATGTCGCCCTTCGCGTCCAGCCCGCCCTTCACGCTGGCCAGCGCCGAGGAGGCGGCCGCCTGCGCGGACGAGGCCGCCGAGGCCACCGCGGAGGTGGCGTTGGAGGCCAGGCTCTCCGCCGCCGAGGCCGCGGCCGACAGCCCGGACTCGAACACCGAGGAGACCGCGGGCGAGGGCGAGCTCTCCGACGAACAGGCCGCCAGGGCGCCGCCACCCAGCATGGCCGCCGCCATCGCCACCGCGGCCACCCTGACCCGACGCCCTGAACCGACCTGACGACCCGGCACGACCCGACGCTCCATGACCACTCCTCGCTCGGCTGCCCCCACCCCACCACCCTTGGGCCGCCCCACCGGCCCGGCCACCCGGCAGAGCGGTTCGGGTGACCGGGCCCACGGGGCCACCGCCGGCCCGCGGCCGCATACCATGGCGCGGACGGCCGGACGGGCGACGGAAGGGGTACGGCGGTGGTGCGCAGGCTCGGCGATCTGGAGGCGGAGATCATGGACCGGCTCTGGGGCTGGGGCCGTCCGGCCACCGTCCGCGAGGTCGTGGACGACCTCAACCGGCACCGCCCGGTCGCGTACACCACGGTGCTGACCGTCGCCGACATCCTGCACACCAAGGGCCTGGTGAGCCGCGAGAAGTCCGGCCGCGCCTGGGTGTACGCGCCGACCCGCAGCCGCGAGTCCTACACCGCCGAGCTGATGCGCGAGGCGCTCGGCGCGAGCACCGACACCCCGGCCGCGCTGGCCCGCTTCGTGGAACAGATCTCCCCCGATGAGCTGGCCGCACTGCGCCGGGCCCTGGCCGGCCTGGAGGGCGGCGAGCCGGGCGTCCCGGGCGGGCCCGCGTGAGCGCCGCGCTGCTGCTGGCCGGCTGGGCCGCCGCGATGGCCGTCCTGCTGCCGCCGCGGCTGGCCCGGGCGGGCTGGGTGCGGCGGGCACCGGCGCTCGGCGTGCTGGCCTGGCAGGCACTCGGCGTGTCGGCGCTCGCCGCGGTGGCCCTCGGCGTCCGGCAGCTCCTGGACCCGACGCCGCACCACCACGACGGGCTGCTGCACCTGTGCGGGCTCTCGGCTCCCGCGGAGACCGTCTCGCGGGTCGCGCCGGCCGCGGCCGCGGTGGTGGTCATGGTGCCGGTGGGCGTCTTCGCCGTCCGGCTCGCGGCGGCCGCGCGCGGGCGCGCCCGGCACCGTACCGTGCTCGACCTGGCCGCGCGGCGCGGGCTGGTGCCCGGCGCGCTGGTCCTGGAACACCCGGTCCCGGCCGTCTACTGCCTGCCCGGACGGGGCCGGCGGGTGGTGGTCAGCCGCGGCGCGCTGGACGCCCTCACCCCGGAGCAGCTGGCCGCCGCCCTCGCCCACGAGCACGGCCACCTGACCGGCCGCCACCACCTCGCCACCTGCGCGGCCGAGGCCCTCGCCCGGACCTTCGCCGGCCTCCCCCTGGGGCGGCTGGTCCGCGACGAGACCCGGGCCCTGCTGGAGATGGCCGCCGACGACCGCGCCCTGCGGCACCACTCCGCCCGCGCCCTGGCCGGTGCGATGGCCGTGGTGGCGGCCGGCCCCGCACCGTCCGCCGCACTGGCCGCCGGCCACCACGCCGCCGCCCGCGTCTCCCGCCTCGCCGCCGGCCGCCCGCGGCTCCCCCGCACCACCCGCCTGCTCGGCACGGCGTCGGCCGCGGCGCTGGCCGCCGTCCCGCTCGCCCTGGCCTGCGTCCCCCACCTGCTCTGAGCGTCCGCGCCGCAGCGGCGGCGCCCGCCGCCTCAGGGACCGGGAGGCCGTCCCGGCCCACCCCCCGTCCCCCCGCGCCGCCGTCCCGGCTTGCCTTTCCCCGAGGCTCTCTACTAATTTGCTTAGGAGATTAGTAGTACCGTCCGCCCCACCGCGAGGGAGCAGCACCACCATGAGCCGGCACCGCCTCCCCTCCCCCGCCACCCGGCGCCGCCGCACCGTACTCGCCCTGGGCGCGGGCGGCGCCCTGCTGCTGCCCGGGGCCGCCGCGCAGGCCGAGCCCAGGCCCTCGCCGGACCAGGTGCAGCGCCAGGTGGACGCGCTCTACGAGGACGCCGAAGCCGCCACCGAGCAGTACAACGGCCTCCAGGAGCGCCGCGAGCAACTACAGACCCGCACGGGCGGCCTTCAGCAGGAACTCGCCGTCCAGCAGGAGCAGTTCAACGCCCTGCGGGAGACCCTCGGCGCGGTCGCGGCGGCCCAGTACCGGGACGGCGGGATCGACCCGGCGATCCGGCTGATGCTGACCTCGGACGCCGACGGCTACCTGGACCGCGCCGGCCGTCAGGACAGCGCCGCCACCACCCAGGTCGGTGTGTTGCGGCGGCTCCAGGAACAGCAGCGCCGCCTCGACGGGCTGAGGACGGAGGCCGCCGACCGGCTCGCCGAGCTCGACGACGCCCGCCGGGCGGCCGCCGCCAAGAAGGCCGAGGTGCAGGGCCGGCTCGCCGAGGTGCAGCGCGTCCTGGGCGGCCTGAAGGCGGACGAACGCGCCCGGGTGCTGGCCGGCGACCAGCCCGCCGCCTCCCGAGGTTCGGCCCGCACCCCGTACACCGGCCCGGCCACCGGGCGGACCAGGGACATCCTCGACTTCGCCCACGCGCAGCTCGGCAAGCCGTACGTCTACGGCGCCACCGGGCCCGGCTCGTACGACTGCTCGGGCCTCACGCTGAAGGCCTTCGCGGCCGGCGGCGTCGCCCTGCCCCGCACCTCGCAGGCCCAGTTCGCCGCCGGCCAGAAGATCGCCAGGAGTCAACTCCAGCCCGGGGACCTGGTGTTCTACTACTCGGACCTGCACCACGTCGGAATCTACCTGGGCGACGGCAGGCTGCTGCACGCACCGCGCACCGGCAAGACCGTGGAGATCGTCGGTGTCGACGTGATGCCGTACGCGGGAGCCGTCCGCTACTGACGGCGGCCGGCGCCCCCCGCGCCCCCACGGCCCCCACGCCACCGGGGGAGGTGTGTCAGATGGCCGTGACGTTGACCGCGCTCGGGCCCTTCTGGCCGGCCTCGACCTCGAACTCGACGTTCTGGCCCTCGGCGAGGGTCTTGAAGCCGGTGCCCACGATGGCCGAGAAGTGGACGAACACGTCCTTGCTGCCGTCCGCCGGGCTGATGAAGCCGAAGCCCTTCGTCTCGTTGAACCACTTGACCTGGCCCTGGATCTTCGCCATGCCGCTCTCCTCGTACGCTCGTTGGCATGGCCCTGCGGCCGCGCCGGACCGATCATGCCCAGCACGGCACCCCGCTAACCCGCGAGACCCGTCGGTCCGCCCGCCCGTCAGCGACGGGTCAGCATCGAGTCAGCGACGGGTCGGCAGCCGGCCGGTGGCCGACCGGTCGGCGCGGTCAGGACAGACCGCGTCCGGCCTGCTCGGCCGCCTCGTCGGCGGCGCGGGCCTCGCGGCGGCGGACCACGTCCTGCCGGCGGGTCACCACGGCGACCGCGCCGAGCGCCGCGAGGGCGAACGCGAGCACCCCGTGCCGGGGGCGGTCCACCACGTGGCCGAGCGCGTGGTCCAGCGAGTAGCGTCCGGCACCGGCCACGCCCAGCGACAGGCCGCACGCGCCCAGCAGGGCCGGGTACTCGAAGCCCCCGCCGACCGCGAAGAAGCCCGCCGGGGCGTGCACCGCGATGGCGCCGGCCATCGTGCCGGCGACGATCGACCCCGCGACCGGGGTGGCCAGGCCGACGACGAGCAGCGCGCCGCCGCCCGCCTCGCCGAGGCCGGAGGCGACGGCGCTGCGGTGGCCCGGTTCGAAGCCCATGTGCTCCATCGCCTGGGCGGTGCCCTCCAGGCCGCCGCCGCCGAACCAGCCGAACAGCTTCTGGGCGCCGTGGGCGAACAGCACCCCGCCGACGGCGGTGCGCAGGGCCAGCAGGCCGAGGTCCTTGCGGTACAGACTGGTCATGGTGACGCCCCTGGGTCCGGTGGTGCGGCGGACGCCGCATTCGACCTCAATCCCAGCCCAGCGGGCGCACCGACTCGACCCGGGAACGCCATCCGGGCTAATCCGCCGGCCGAGGGAGAGCGATGGGAGCAGCACCTGCGCCCGTGTACGAGCTGCCGGGCGCCGGGATCACCGACGAGGCGTCGTTCTGGGCGGCGCTCGGCCGGGCCGTGGACGCACCGGACGGCTACTACGGCCGCAATCTGGACGCGCTGGCCGACTGCCTGCGCGGCGGCTTCGGGCCCGAGCCGCCGTTCACCCTGCGCTGGCGGGACTCGGCGGTCGCCCGGCGCCGGCTCACCCGCAGGCCCGGCACGGGCCCCGGGGGGCCGGGGCGCAGTTACTTCGAGGAGATCGTCGCGGTGCTGCGGGAGGGCGGGGTGACGGTGCGGCTCGACTGAGCGGGGGACGGGCCGGCCGACGCCGGTCCCGCCCCCCGCTCCCCCCGGAGCCGGTCCCGCCCCGGTCAGTCCGTCCGCCGGGTCGCAGCGACCCGGGAGCGGGTGAACCCGGCGGCGAGCGCCCAGGAGAGCACGGGCAGTGCGAGCAGGACGACCGCCAGGTACGTCCACGGCACCACCAGGGCGTGGGTTCCCGTGAAGATCGCACCGGTCGGGTCGACCTCCGGTGTGCGGCCCAGGTTCTGCACCCGCTGGATCGCGGCCGCCGGCACCAGTCCGGCGGCCGAACCGAGCGCCGCGCCGAGCAGCGCGATCACGGCGCACTGGAAGCCGGAGAGCCTGCGCCGGATCCCGGGGGCGGCGCCGACGGCGGCCAGCGTGGAGAGGTCCCGCTGGGAGTCCGCCGCGGCCAGCCCGGTGGCGATCCCCGCCGCGGCGACCGCCACCGCGACTGCCGCGACCGCGAGGCCGATCCCCACGACGCCGTCGTCGCCGCCCCGGTAGCCGCGCTCGACGCCGATCCCGCCGTGTCCGCCGGCCGCGGTGATCGCCGCGGCCGCGCGCTGCTCGGACACCGTCGAGGGTGCCCGGGCGGGCCGCCACACCGAGCCCGACTCGGCCAGCACCAGCCCGGCCCGCTCGGCCGTCGCGGCCGGCAGCACGGCCCGGACGGCCGGCAGTTCCGCCGTCACCACCACCGCGGGGAGGGCGAGGGTGCTCGCCGTGTTGCCCTCCGGACCGGTGGCGCCGAAGCGGGTGAGCTCCAGCGTCAGCGTGCCGTCCTTGACCAGGCTCGGGTCGAACACCGCGGCCTTGCCGTCCGCGAGCGCCCGGGCGGCCTCGGGCTGGTCCGCGGCCAGCAGGTTGTGCAGCAGCGTGGCGTCGCCGGAGACCAACTCGCCGTACTGGTAGGGCCGTTCCTTGCCCGGGTGGCAGCGCGGGTCGGTCGCGAGCAGCCGCTCCGCCTCGCCCGGGGCGATCCTGGTGCCGTACGCCGAGCCGGGCGGGCCGGCCACCGGCGGGCAGCTGAGCTCCGGTACGACCCTGAGCGCGATCCGGCCGCAGAAGCTGCCGCCGGTGCCGTCGCAGGCCCCGTAGCCGACCCGGCGCAGGTCCGCGCGCGGCCCGAGGTCGGGGACGGTGTGCTCGACGGCGGCGCGCAGGCGTTCGGCGTTGCGGTCGGGGCCGAACGGCAGGGTGACGGCACCGACCGGGGCCGCCGCGAGGTAGTCCGACCGGGCCGCGGCGTCGCCGGTGGTCTGGAAGGTCAGCACGGCGACGGCGCCGGCCACGGCGGCCATCACGGCCGCCACCGCGGGAGCGGTCCGGCCGCGCTGCCGGGTCGCGTCGCGCAGGGCCAGCCGGGGGCTGAGCGGGAGGAAGCGGCCGAGCCGGCCGGCCTGGCCGACCAGGAACGGGGTGCAGGCGACCAGGCCGAGCTCCGCGAGCATCGAGCCCGCTGTCACGACCCGGGTGCGGGCGCCGCTGGTGGCGCCGAGCAGGGCGAGGGCCGTGCCGCCCAGCACGCCGGCCGCGCCGAGCAGGGTGAGCCACCTCGCGGGCGGGCGGGTGGTGCCGCGGCCGGTGAGGGCGTCCACCACGTGCTGCCGCGAGGCCTGGACGGCGGGGACGACGGCGGCCAGCACCCCGGTCAGCATGCCGACGGCGAGGATGCCGAGCAGGTCGGCGGGTTCGAGGGCGAAGTGCCCGAACCGCGCCCCGGCCCTGGTCTCCAGCCAGGACCGGCCCAGCGCCACCGCGACGGCTCCCAGCGCGGTGCCGGCCAGTGCTCCGGCGCCGCCCAGCACGACGCCGCCGGCCAGCACCACGGCGCGGACGTGCCTGCGGTCACCGCCCTGGGCGGCGACCAGTCCGAGCTGGCGCCGGGAGCGGCGCGCGCCGACCGCGAAGGCCGGGCCGGCCAGCAGGACGATCTCCAGCAGGGCCATGCCGGCCACCGTCGCGACCACCGTCGACCGGTTGAGGCCGGCTTCCTCGGTGGCGCCGAGGCGGTCCGGGTCGTCCCGGTAGAGCGGCACGGCGCCGTCCGGCGGCGGGTCGGCGAGCACCGCCCGGGAGGTCACCGAGAAGCCGTACGTGTTGGTGCGCCGGACGTCCTCCCAGCCGAAGGCGGCGCCACCCGGGAGCGAGACCAGCCAGCCGAGCCCGCGCGGGTCCCCGGACTCCGGGCTCCGCCCGGCGGCCGCCAGCAGTCCGGCCAGTTCGCCGGGCCGTCCGACCAGGCGCACGGCGTTCAGCTCGCCCGGGTACTCGACCGCGGCGGTGATCCGCAGCGGCCGGTCGGTGCCGGCCAGGGTCGTGGTCCGGCCGACCTCCAGCCCGGCTTCGGCGAGGAAGGCGGTGGTCGCCGCGACCTCGTACGGGGCGTGCGGCCAGCTGCCCCGCCGGAGGGTCACCAGGCCCTCGGCGCTGGGGTCCGCGAGGTCCACGCCGTAGGCCTGCACCGGCAGTTGGCCGTGGGCGGTGGAGGTGCCGACGAACTCGGACGGCGACTGCACCGGCACCACCCGGGCGCCGGGCGGCAGGGCCTGGGTGAGCAGCAGCTCCGTGGGCTGGGCGGCGCGGGCCGCCTCCTCCTCGGTGGGGACGGGCTTCGCGCCCTGCTGCGAGACGATCGAGATGCCGCCGGCCGGGTCCGGGGCCTGCTGGAGGCGCCAGCCGGGCCGCTGCGCCACCACGTACGCGTCGGCGGCGCCCATCGTCCGGGTGGCCCGTTCCTGCGGGGTCGGCTGACCGCTGCGGGCGGTGATGTCGGCGGCGGTGACGCCGAGGACGGGGAGCGCGATCATGGCGACGACCAGGGCGCTGCGGCCCTTGGCGCGCAGGGCGTCGCGGCGGGCGATCCGCAGGGCGGCCCGCCAGGCGGAGGGCTTCATCGGGCGCCCTCCGCGTCGGAGCCCGCGGCGGCGGCGGCGTGGGCGCCGGCGTCGGCGCCGTCCTCCGCCGTCCGGCCGTCGCGCAGCACCAGCACCCGGTCCACCCAGGCCGCGTGGCGGGGCTCGTGGGTGACCATGACGGCCGCCGCGCCGGCGTCGCAGCGGGCCCGGAGGACGGCGAGGACGGCCTCGCCGGTGGCGGAGTCGAGGGCTCCGGTGGGCTCGTCGGCGAGGACCAGGCGCCGTTCGCCGATCAGGGCGCGGGCGATCGCGACCCGCTGCTGCTGGCCGCCGGACATCTCGTCCGGGAAGCGGTCGGCGAGTTCGCTGATGCCGAGCTCCTCCAGGGCGGCCAGGGCCTCGGCGCGGGCCCGCCGGGCGGGGAGGCCGTCCAGCTCGCGCGGGATCGCCACGTTCTCGGCCGCGGTCAGGGCGGGGACCAGGTTGAAGTCCTGGAACACGTAGCCGACCGCGCGCCGACGGACCGCGGCGACGGCGTTGCGGGAGAGCCCGCCCAGCGGCCGCCCCTCGATCAGCACCTCGCCCGACGTGGCGCGGTCCAGCCCGCCCGCGAGGGTGAGCAGGGTGGACTTGCCGGAGCCGCTCGGCCCCATCACGGCCACGAACTCCCCCGCCCGCACGGTGAGGTCGACCCCGCGCAGTGCGTGGACCTCCGCGGCTCCGCGGCCGTGCACCCGGGACACGTTCCGCAGGTGCAGGACCGCGCCCCCGGTCTCCCGGTGATCTGTCGTCATGTCCCCGTTCCCCCTCGTTGCCGGCGCCTGTCACGGCCGCGCCCCTGGGCGTCGGCCGGGCAGCCGGAATTCCCCGACCGCTAGCGCATACTCGGTATGTATACCCGGTATGGTCGGGATCGACAAGAACCGCCCCGGCCGGCCGGGGCGGTCCTCGGTGTGCGCTCGAACGGCTCCGACCTGCGGCGCAGGCGCGGTCAGCCGAGCGCCGCGGTGAACGCCCGCGCCCGACGGGTGATCTCCGGCCAGTCGGCGGCGGCCACCAGCGACGGGGCGACCACGCCGCTGCCCGCGCAGACCGCGAGGGCGCCGGCCCGCAGGAACGCGGCGGCGTTGCCCGCGTCCACGCCGCCGGAGGCGACCAGCGGGGCGCCGGGGAACGGGCCCCGCAGGTCCGTCAGGTAGCCGGGGCCGAAGGCCCGGGCAGGGAAGACCTTCACCGCGGCGGCGCCCAGGTCGAGCGCCCGCGCGACCTCGCTGGGAGTCAGCGCCCCCAGGACCACCGGCACCGGCGCGGCGGCGACCTCCGGCCGCACCCCCGGGGTGACCAGGTACTCCGCGCCCGCGTCGACGGCCCGCCCGGCCTGCTCGGCGGTCAGCACGGTGCCGGCGCCGATCCGGCAGCCCGTCCCGGCGGCGGCCGCCCGGCGCAGCACCGCGGTGACGTCCGGCGTGGTGAAGGTGAACTCCACCCAGCGGATGCCGCCCTCGGCGAGCGCCGCGCACAGGGCGGCGGGATCGGGCACGGCGGGGGCGCGGACCACCGCGATCACCCGGTCGGCGGCCAGCTCCTGGGGCAGGGTCATCGGGTCTCTCCGGTGGTGCGGCGGCGCAGCGCGCGGCCGGGGCGGGCCCCGGTGGGGCGGGAGTCGTCGATCACGGCCGTGCCGCCGACGAAGACGTACGGGATGCCGGCGGCGGGGCTGCGCGGCCGGTCGAAGGTGGCGGTGTCGCGGACGGTCCGCGGGTCGAAGAGGACCAGGTCGGCGGCGTAGCCGGGGCGGATCAGTCCGCGCCGGTGCAGGCCGAGCCGGCGGGCCGGCCGGCCGGTCATCCGGGCCACCGTCTCCTCCAGGCCGAGCACGCCCGTCTCCCGGCTGTAGTGGCCGAGGTAGCGCGGGAAGGTGCCCCAGGCGCGGGGGTGCGGGCGAGCGCCGGTGAGCAGGCCGTCGCTGCCGACGGTGTGGGCCGGGTGCCGCATGATGGCACGGACGTTGGGCTCGTGGCCGACGTGCTGGAGGACGGTGGTGCCCAGGCCGTCGGCGAGCAGCAGGTCGAGGAAGGCCGCCGTCCCGCCACCGCCCCGGCCGCCGTCCGCGGCGAGTTCGGCCACCGTGCGGCCGACCCGGTCGGCGAGCCGGGGGTCGCGGACCCCGGAGACCTGCACGGTGGACCAGTCGGCGACCACGCCGTGGCAGCCGTCGCTGCCGTGCTCCTCCATGGTGACCCGGATCCGCTCCCGGGCGGCCGGGTCGCGCAGCCGCTCCAGGGTGCGGTCCGGGCCGCCCTCGGTGGCCCAGGAGGGGAGCAGGGCGGCCAGCGCGGTGGAGCCGGGCAGGTAGGGATAGCTGTCCAGGGTGAGGTCGAGCCCGTCGGCCAGCGCGGCGTCCAGCAGGGCGAGGAACTCCGCGGCGCGGCCCCGGTTGACGCCGAAGTTCATGGTGGCGTGGGTGAGGTGCAGCGGGCAGCCGCTGCGCCGGGAGACCTCGATCATCTCGGCGTACGCGTCCAGCGCCCCGACGCCGTAGGAGCGGGTGTGCGGGCAGTGGTAGCCGCCGTGCGCGGCCACCACCCGGCACAGGTCGAGGAGTTCGGCCGTCGGGGCGTACATGCCGGGGGTGTAGGTGAGGCCGCTGGACAGGCCCACGGCGCCCTCGCTCAGCCCCCGGGCGAGCAGCCGGCGCATCCGGGCGAGCTCGTCGGCGGTCGCGGGGCGGTCCTCCCAGCCGACCACCAGGGCGCGCAGGGTGCCGTGCGGCACCAGGTAGCAGGCGTGGGCGGCCAGGCCCGAGCGGTCGAGGCGGTCCAGGTACTCGCCGACGGTGCGCCAGTCCCAGGCGAAGCCCTCCGGGTCGCCGTTCCAGCCGGCGAGCTGGCGGCGCATCCGCTCCAGGGTGGGCCCGTCGACGGGGGCGTAGGACAGGCCGTCCTGGCCGAGCACCTCGCAGGTGACGCCCTGGCTGACCTTGGCGAGGTGCTCGGGCTCGGTGAGCACGGCCAGGTCGGAGTGGGCGTGCATGTCGATGAAGCCGGGGGCGAGGACCAGCCCGTCGGCGTCGACGGTGCGGGCGGCCGGGGTGCCGTCGGGCTCCGTGATGACGCCGCCGGTGACCGCGAGGTCGCCGCGGCGCCGTTCGGCGCCGGTGCCGTCGACGATCCAGGCACCCCGGACCAGCAGGTCGGGCATCAGAAGAAGGTCCTCACCAGGTCGACCACGCGCGGCAGTTCGGCGTCCGCGTCGTCCAGGACCGGGATCATGGTCCACTTGTCGAAGGCGGTGCAGGGGTGCGAGACGCCCAGCCGGACGGTCTCGCCGATCCGCACCCCGGCGTCGCGCAGGAAGGCGTGCTGGTCGTTGAGCGCGGTCACGGTGCCGGTCACCGGGCCCCGGCCGCGGACCAGTTGGGGCTGCGGCAGGCCGAGGTCGTACGGGAAGTCGCGGCGGCCGCCGTCCAGCAGGGCGAGGTTCGGCTCGGGCCGCGAGAGGACCCGGGACCAGCCGTGCAGGGCGGCCCGGAAGGGCTCGGCGCCCTCGGTCCGGCCGAACGGCGAGATGCCCCGGTAGAAGCCGTCGTCGTGGGCGGCGTACGCGCCGGAGCGCAGCACCACCCTGGTCCCCGGCCGGGCCAGCGGCGCGAGGTGGTCGGCGACGGTGTCGAAGAAGGCGCTGCCGCCGGCCGTGACCCAGACCTCCTCGGTCTCGAACCGCCCGACCAGCTCGTGGTGCAGCTCGGCGAGGTGCGCCAGGTAGCGGATGACGGTGGCCACCGAGTCGTCCGAGCCGTCCGGGCCGAGCGGGCCCTCGTAGCCGCTGACGCCGGCCAGCCGCAGGCCGGGCGCGGCGAGCACGGCCTGGGCCACCTCGACGGCCTCGGCGACGGTGCGGGCGCCGGTCCGGCCGCCGGGGGCGCCGAGTTCCACGCAGACGTCGACCGGGGCCGGGGCGCCGCGCAGGGCCCGGTCCATCAGGGCGACGGAGTCGGTGGAGTCGACCCAGGAGGCGAACCGGAAGTCCGGGTCGGCGGCCAGCTCCCCGGAGAGCCAGCGCAGGCCGTCCGGGTCGAGCAGGGTGTTGGCGAGGTGGATGCGGCGCACCCCGAAGGCCCGGCCGACGCGCAGCTGCGACAGGTTGGCCAGGGTGATGGCGACGGCCCCGGCGTCCAGGTGGCGCTGCCACAGGGCGGGGGCCATCGAGGTCTTGCCGTGCGGGGCGAGCTCGACCCCGGCGCGGGCGCACCAGGCGGCCATGGTGCGCAGGTTGTGGTCGAGCGCGCCCGCGTCGAGGGTGACCAGCGGGGTGCCGAGGTCGTCCAGGGTGGGGCCCCCGGCCAGGTACTCGGCGACGGTGCGGCCCCAGGCGGCGGCGGGGACGGCCTTGAAGCGCCAGTCCAGCCGCTCGTCGGCGAGCTCCGCCACCCTGGCTCGGTCGATGGAGTCCACCGGGACCGCCCTCCTATTGCGTCATGTGCAACGGTCGTTGCATCGGTTGTGGACGTGATCTAACCTCAGGTCCAGACCACTGGTCAACGACCGCCCCCACCACCCCGCCAGGAGCCTGCCGGTGACCACCCCTGCCGCCGTGTGCATCGGCGAGTCGATGGCCGTGCTGCTCCCCGAGCGCACCGGCCCGCTGGAGCAGGCCGAGACCTTCCGCCGGGGCTTCGGCGGCGCCGAGTCCAACGTCGCCTGCGCCCTGGCCGGTCTGGGCGTCCCGGCCGCCTGGATCAGCCGGGTCGGCGCGGACGGACTGGGCCGCAGCCTGGTCGCGCAGATAGCCGCGCACGGCGTGGACACCTCCGCGGTGCGTGTCGACCCCGACCGCCCCACCGGGCTCTACCTCAAGGAGACCGGCGACGGCGGCGACCACCCGCACGACCTCGGCGCCGGCCGCAGCCGTCTGCACTACTACCGGCGCGGCTCCGCCGCCTCCGCGATGGGCCCCGAGGTGCTCGCCGACCCGGCCGCCGCACCGCTGCTGGACGGCGCCGCCCTGATCCACCTGACCGGCATCACCCCCGCCCTCTCCGACAGCTGCCACCGGCTGGTCCGCTCGCTGCTGGCGGTGCCCGGCCGGCGGATCAGCTTCGACCTCAACTGGCGGCCCGCCCTGTGGGCCGGCCGGGACCGGCAGGCGCTGCGGTTCCTGATGAACGGGTCGCAGATCGTGCTGCTCGGCGCCGACGAGGCCCGGGAGGTGCTCGGCACCGACGACCCCGAGGGCCTGCGCAGGCTGCTGCCCCGCCCCGAGGTGCTGGTGCTCAAGGACGACGGGCGCCGCTCGACCGCGATCGCCCGGGACGGCTCGGTCCTCGCCGAGCCCGCGCTGCGGGTGGAGGTGGTCGAGCCGACCGGCGCCGGCGACGCCTTCGCGGCCGGCTACCTGGCGGGCGTGGTGCACGGACTGCCGCAGGCCGGGTGCCTGCGGCTCGGCCACCTGTCGGCCGCCTCGGCCCTGACCGTCCGGGGCGACCTGGGCACGGCGCCGCCGCCCGCCCTGGTCGAACGGCTGCTGGCCGCCGGCCCGGCCGAGTGGGCCGCCACCCGGGTCGACGCCGCCGGCTTCCACCCCGCGGATGCGTCATGAGCAGCTCGACGGTGGCCCGGGCGATGCTGCTGCTGGCCGAACTCGGCCGCGGCGAGAGGACCCTGGAGCAGCTCGCGGCCGTCCTGGACGCGCACAAGAGCACCGCGCTGCGGCTGCTGCGCCCGATGGAGGACGCCCGGGTGGTGCAGCGCGACGCCGCCCACCGCTACCGGCTCGGCCCGCAGCTGTTCGCGCTCGCCGGGCAGGCGCTGGAGCAGCGCGGCGTACGGGCGGTCGCGGCGCCGCACCTGCGCGAGCTGAACGCGGCCACCGGCCAGACCGTGCACCTGGCCGCGTACGAGGGCGGCGAGGTGGTCTACATCGACAAGTACGACTCCCGGCACCCGGTGCGGATGTACTCGCGGATCGGGCTGCGCGCCGCGCTGCACTGCGCCGCCGTGTCCAAGGTGCTGCTGGCCGACCTGCCGCCGGCCGAGCGCCGCGCGGTGGCGGCGGGGGTGGAGTTCACCCCGTTCACCGCGAACACGCTGACCACGCCCGAGGCGCTGCTGGCCGAGCTGGAGCGGGTCGCCCGGAAGGGCTGGGCGCAGGACCACGCCGAGCACGAGCCGTTCATCAACTGCGTCGCCGCGCCCGTCCGGGACGCCACCGGACGGGTCGTCGCGGCCGTCTCGGTGTCGGTGCCGGACGTCCTGCTGACCCACGAACAGGTGCTGGCGCTGCTCCCGCGGCTGCTGGCCACCACCGTCGCCGTCTCCGCCGACTGCGGCCACCCCGCGGCCGGCTGACCGGCCCGCGCCCCACCGAACCGAGGAGTACCGGATGAAGACCGAGGTCCGCACCGACGGCGCCCCCGCCCCCGCCTGGGTGTTCTCCCAGGGGGTGCGCAAGGGCCCGCTGCTGCAGGTCTCCGGGCAGGGCCCGCAGGACCCCGCCACCTCCGCCTACCTGCACCCGGGGGACGTGAGGGCGCAGACCCTGCGCACCCTGGAGAACGTGCGGGCGGTGCTGGAGGCGGGCGGCGCGACCGTCGAGGACGTGCTGATGTTCCGGGTCTACCTCACCAGGCGGGAGGACTTCGGCCCGATGAACGAGGTGTACGGCGAGTTCATCGACACGCACGTCCCCGAGGGCGGCGTGAAGCCGTGCCGCACCACGGTCTTCGTGGAGCTGCCGCACGAGGCGATGCTGGTGGAGATCGACGCCCAGGCGTACATCGGCTGACACCGGTCAGGGCGCGACCACCGGCCGCCAGGGCACCGGGCTGGAGAGGATCATCGAGCTGGTCGGCTGTCCGTAGCCGGCCAGCTTGTCGATCAGCCGCTCGAAGGCGGCCATGTCGGGCACCCCGACCAGGAGGGTGCAGCAGGCCCCACCGGTGACCCGGTGCAGTTGGAAGACCTCGGGCCAGCCGGGCACCTCGGGGTCGCGCAGCAGGCAGCGCGGGGCGTTGCACTGGATCGACACCAGGGCCATCACCGTCACGCCGGCCCGGGCCGGGTCGACGTGCGCGTGGTAGCCGGCGATCACCCCGTCGGCCTCCAGCCGGCGGACCCGTTCGGCGACGGCCGGCGCGGAGAGCTTCACCCGGCGGGAGAGCTCGTTGTACGAGAGCCGGGCGTCGGCCTGCAGTTCGGCCAGCAGGAGGCGGTCCACGGCGTCCATCACGGCTCCCGGGGTCGGCTTTGGGTTCGGAAGGCGGCACCGCCCGAAGGCCTTGCGAATGGAAAGCAGCACGGCGGATCGGATGCCCGCCGCCCATTCAAGAGCAGCCTGCGCCACCGCACAATAGGTGCCACCCCGCCGATGGGCGGACGATCCCAGGCACACCAGGAGGAACCGGTATGAACGGGGACGCCGCCGACCGGCCGCACCTCTCCTTCCGTGACGGGGAGGAGCCGGGCACCGGCACCCCGTACGCCCGCTACGTGCACCTCGACACGCTGCACAGCCTCCAGCAGCCGCGCAGCAAGGTGCCGGCCGAGCTGTCGTTCATCATCACCACCCAGGTGATGGAACTGCTCTTCGACCTGCTGCACCACGAGTGGACGGCCGCCCAGCACGCGCTGCGCGAGGACGACCTGACCGCCGCCCTGGCCGCGCTGCGGCGCGGCACCCACGTCCAGGACGTCCTGGTCGAGTCCTGGGACCTCCTGGCCACCATGACCCCCGCCGAGTTCAACGCCTTCCGCTCGGTGCTCGGCGAGGCCTCCGGCTTCCAGTCGGCCGCCTTCCTGCGGCTGGAGTTCATGCTCGGCAACAAGAACGAGTCGCTGCTGCGGATGTACCAGGAGGTCCCGGCCACCCACGCCGACCTGACGGCCGCGCTGCGCTCGCCCAGCCTGTACGACGACGCGCTGGCGCTGCTCGACCGACGCGGCGTCGCCGTCCCGCACGAGCCGGTCACCACCCGGCACCAGCCCAGCGAGGAGGTCAAGCGGGCCTGGCACACGGTCTACTCCGACCCCGAGCTGGCCGAGCTGGCCCGCCTGGGCGAGGCCCTGCTGGACACCGCCGAGCGGGTCACCCGCTGGCGCCAGCGGCACCTGGCGGCCGTCAAGCGCTCGATGGGCGGCAAGCCCGGCACCGGCGGCTCCAGCGGCCTGAAGTGGCTCAAGCACGCCGCCGACCAGGACGTCTTCCCCGAGCTGTGGAACGTGAGGAACGCCCTGTGACCCCCACCCGCGCCGCGTGCCAGGCCCTGGACGCCGCCGACCCGCTGGCCGGCCTGCGCGCCGAGTTCGCGCTCCCCGCCGGAGTGCTCTACCTGGACGGCAACTCACTCGGCGCGCTCCCCCGCGGCACCTCGGAACGGGTCCGCCGGATGGTCGAGCAGGAGTGGGGCGACGGCCTGATCCGCAGCTGGAACGACGCCGGCTGGTACGAGCTGCCGCAGGGCCTCGGCGAGCGGCTCTCCCCGCTGCTCGGCGCCGCCCCCGGCCAGGTCGTGGTCTGCGACTCCACCTCGGTCAACCTGTTCAAGGTGCTCGGCGCCGCGCTGCGGCTGCGCCCCGGCCGCCGCACGGTGCTCGCCGAACGCGCCGCCTTCCCCACCGACCTCTACATCACCGAGGGCGTCACCTCGCTGTTCGACGGCGTCGAGCCGGTCCTGCTGCCGACCGCGGCCGACCTCGACCGGCTGCTCGACACCGACGTCGCGGCCGTCGTCCTCTCCCACGTCGACTACCGCACCGGCGAGCTGCTCGACATGGCCGCCGTCACCGAGCGGGTGCACGCCGCCGGGGCGCTGATGATCTGGGACGTCTGCCACAGCGCGGGCGCCCTGCCGGTCGAGTTCGACCGCTGCGGGGTCGACTTCGCCGTCGGCTGCACCTACAAGTACCTCAACGGCGGCCCCGGCGCGCCCGCCTTCCTGTACGCCGCCGAGCGCCACCAGGCCGACGCCAGGCAGCCGTTGAGCGGCTGGTTCGGACACGCCCGGCCGTTCGCCTTCGAGCCCGGCTACGCCCCGACCGAGGGCGTCCGCCGGTTCCTGACCGGCACGCCCCCGCTGCTCGGCATGGCCGCCCTGGAGGCCAGCCTGGACGTCTGGGCCAAGGTCGACCTGCGCGCGGTGCGGGCCAAGAGCCTGGCGCTGACCAGCCTGTTCCTGGAGCTGGTGGAACCGCTCGGCCTGCCGACCGTCACGCCCCGCGAGGAGTCCCGCCGGGGCAGCCAGGTGTCGCTGCGGCACCCGGACGGCTACGCCGTGATGCAGGCCCTGATCGAGCGCGGGGTGATCGGCGACTTCCGCGCCCCCGACCTGCTGCGGTTCGGCTTCACCCCGCTCTACGTCTCGTACACCGACGTCTGGGACGCCGCCCGGCAGCTGACCGAGGTACTGGAGGGCGGCGAGTGGCGGCAGGAGCGCTTCAGCCGGCGGGGGGCGGTGACGTAGCGAAGGCGTTCTCCAGCGACTCCCAGGACAGCGGCCGGCCGGCCGGGATCCGGGTCTCGTGCGCCACCTGCACGATCCGCACCGCCAGCCGGTGCACGGTCAGCTCGTACGGGCCCCGGCCGCGACCGGTGCGCATCAGGGCGTACAGGCCGCCGGCCAGCGGGTCGCTGCCGGGGCCGGCGTGCTCCAGACCGAGCCGGCGCGCCGGGTCGGGCAGGGCGGCCGCCTCGGTCGGCAGCCACGGCACCGGGACGATCCCACTCGACCAGCCGGCGGCCGTCCGGGGGGACCGCTCGGCCCGGCGGGCGAAGCCGTACCACTCCCGGCCGCAGCGCTCGTCGGCGAAGTAGCGCGGCGAGTAGAGCGGGACGAACACCCGGCAGCCGGCCAGCGCCTCGGTGATCTGCCAGCGGGCCCAGCTGTCCAGCTCCGCGCCGCGGTCCGCGAAACCGGCCGGCACCGAGGCGGGCAGGTCGGTCAGCTGCAGCACCTCCTCGCTCAGGTCGTCGAACAGCTGGTCCACCCAGCGGTCGGCGGCCGGGCCGCGCGAGTAGCTGAGGAAGAAGTACGGCCGGGGCGTCTCCAGCGGCTGGGTCTCCCGGCGCCGCGGCCCGGAGTGCGAGGGCCGGCGCGCCACCGGACCCAGGCCGATCGGGAGCGCGGCGTTGCGCGAGAGCGGGAAGCTGCGCCCGCCCTCCGGCTCGCGGACCCCGAACGACGGCGTGGGCTGCTCGAAGAGCGCCAGCGAGATGACCTGACCGGCCGTCAACTCGCGCCCCAGCGACGGGTCGCCCTGCCGCAGCGCGGCGGCCAGGCAGCCCGCCACCGAGCGCTCGGCCGGATCCCGGACCCCCATCACCAGGTGCCCGTCCAACTGCACGTTCGGCGTCGCCACCGGCTCCGCCGAGGGCTCGGCGAACCCGTCCAGGATCAGCAGCCGCTTGGCCGCCGAGGCACCCGCCACCAGCGCCGCCACCGCCTGCCAGCCGACCGCCGGGGCGCGCTCCCCCGCCGGGACCGCCTCCGCCCCCGGCACCGGCGCCGGACCGCCGAGATGGACGATCAGCGCGTCCTCGGCCTCCTGCGCGGCCCGCCGCAGCGCCCGCAGGAACCCCTCCGGGTCGTCCTCGCCGAGCCAGATGTGCCGCCGGTCCAGCCCCACCAGGTACGGATCGGCCAACGCCTCGGCCAGCGCCGCCAGTTCACGCAGCGCGCGGTACTCGTCCGAGCGCCGCGCCTCACCCGCCTCCGGCCGGGAGGTGGTCAGCAGCAGCACCGCCCGGGAACGCTCCGGGTCGGGCAGGCCCTCCGCCGCCGGCGGCACCGGCGGCGGGTGCGGGGCGCCCGGCCGGACCAGCGGCACCGGCACCGGCTCCGGTTCGGCGGCCGCCTCGAACGGCCGCAGCTCCGCCCCGCCCGGCGCCCCCAGCAGTTGCAGGGCGCCCGGATCGACCAGCGCGAACGGTCGCTGCTCCAGCAGGGCCGCCACCCCGCCCCGGTCGGTGGGGGCCAGCGCCCGGAACGAGCCGAGCGGGGCGGTCGCCCGGTCCGACGCGTCGGCCAGCTCGCCGCCGATCCGGGTCAGCAGATCCACCGCCTGGTGCGCCACCGACCGCGGCACGGTACCCAGCAGCACGTCCCGCACCCCGGCCCGGAAGTCGAAGTAGCCCTGCCGACCGCTGTGTTCCCGCAGCAGGCCGCTCACCACGATCTCGGCCAGGTGCTGCGGCTGCGGCCGGGCGAACCCGGCCCGCTGGAGCAGCCGCATCACCGGCAGCGCCGGGGTGGTCAGCGCGGTCAGCCCGGCCAGCGCGAACGCCTCCCGCGAGGCCGTCGACCGGAACCGCAGCACCAGCTCCTCCGCCGTCAACTGCTCCGGCTCCGGGCCCGGTTCGTCGTCCAGCGCGCACCGGGCCGCGGAGACCAGCAGCGCCGAGCCGAACACCCGGCCACCGGTCGGACTGCCCACCAGCTGCGCCCAGTTGGCCAGCCAGTCGGCGGACGGTTCCAGCACCGGCAGCGGCACCGTCCCGGCCGGCCGCGGCGCCCCCACCGACGCGAAGCCGTACCCGACGGCCGGCTGCCCGGCCTCCGACGCGGTGAACTCGCCGGCCGCCGCCGGCACCGCCGCCAGCCGCCACAGCCGCTCGGGCAACGGCTGCACCACCGCGACCGGCACCCGGCGGGCCATCCCGAGCAGCGTCCGGTGCCAGCTGTCGCCGGCCGGACCGGGCCGCCACTGCGGGCCCATGCAGTCGCTCAGCACCAGCACCGCGCTGCGCCCGTCGGTGGGCCGGCAGTCGGTCAGCGTGCCGGCCGCGCCGAGCCGGGCGGTCGCCACCGTCCGGAAGGCACCGGTCTGCTGGAGCACCGCCCGCAGCTCCCGGGCCAGCGGGCGCCACATCCCCATGGTCGGACCGCAGTCCAGTACCAGGTGCACGTCGAGCCAGCGTTCGGTGTCCGGACGCAGCACCGGCAGCCAGCGCACCGCCGCCGGAGCCCGCGGTGCGGTCGGCGAGCGCAGCGCCTCGGCGAGCCGCTCCGCGGTGGCGGTCTCGTCCAGCAGGCGGCGCCGGGGGTGCGGGACGCGGCGCTTGAGCGGGCGCAGGGCGCGCTGCAGCATCAGCGGCCGGGCCAGCATCGGCGGGCTGGCGGCGGAGACCGGCGCGGCGTCGGCGAGGCGGTCGGCCGGGTCGTCGGAGGGCAGGTGCAGGGCCGTCCTGGCGGGGGAGGCCTCCTTGCCGCCGGCGGCGGCCCAGCCCTCGCCGGCGGCGCCGCCACCACCCGTGCCGTCGCCGTCCTCGTCGCCCTCGCCGGCCGGCACGGCGGCCTCCGGCTCCGCGTCGGCGCCGGCCTCCGCGCCGCGGGCGGCCAGCCAGAGCAGTTCGGCCAGCTCGACCGGCCCCGGCTCGCCCAGCCCCAGCCCGGTGAGCACGGCCGCCAGCCGGTCGAGGGCACCGCCGTCAGTAGACATCGTCGTCCCGGCCGCGGCTGAGGTAGGGCATCACCCGGGCGGCCAGCGCGGCCCGGTCGGCGGCGTCGGCCATCTCCGGCCGGGAGGTCAGGTAGATGGCGTTGAGCAGCTGGTCGGTGGCCAGTTCGCCCTCCTCCCGCCGGGACAGGAACACCTGCACCAGCTCGTCCACCAGCTCCGCATCGGCCGCCGGCAGATGGGACTTGACGATCGCCTCCAGCTCGGGGCCCTCCGGCCGGCGCAGCTCCAGCACCACGCAGCGGCGCAGGAACGCGGCCGGGAACTCGCGCTCCGCGTTGCTGGTGAGCACCGTGAACGGGAACGCCCGGCAGCGCACCCGGCCGCCCCTGATCGGCGCCCGGGTGCCGCCGTCCGCGGTCAGCACCCGCGCCTGCGGCTGCTGGGGCGCCGCGCGGACCAGCTCCTCGATCTCGTACTGCCCCTCCTCCAGGACGTGCAGCAGGTCGTTGGGCAGGTCCAGGTCGCCCTTGTCGATCTCGTCGATCAGCAGCACCCGCGGGTGCTCGTACGGGAGCAGCGCGGTGCCGAGCGGGCCGAGCCGCAGGTGCTCGTCCAGGTCGGAGGAGGGGGCGTCCGGGCCGGCCTGGTTGGCGGCGTACAGACGGGACAGCGGGTCGTACTGGTAGAGGCCGTCACGCAGGCTGGAGCGGCTGGTGATGTTCCAGCGGAGCACCGGGCCGAGCCCGAGCTCGCGGGCCACGGCGTACGGCAGGCTGGACTTGCCGCCGCCCGGCGGGCCGGTGACCAGCAGCGGACGGCGCAGGTGGAGGGCGGCGTTGACCAGTTCGACGGTCTCCCGGGTGGGCCGGAAGGTCTGCGCCCGGTGGCCGACCGGGGTCGGGCCGGCGCCGGTCGGACCGGCCGGCGGGGGCAGTACGGGGGCGCCGTCGAAGGCCCGCCAGGGCGGCGGGGCGGGCAACTCGGCGATGCCGTGGTGGGGTTCGGCGGCGCCGCGGTAGATCCGCTTCAACGGCATGGGTGTGCGCTCCTGATCGGGTGTCGCATCGCTGGTCGTCGGTGTCGGCCGGGGCCCGGGGTGCCCGGTCACGGGTCGGTGGTACGGGTCGGTGGAGCGGTCGGGACGGTGCGGAACGGACGCGCCGGGCTCGGCACGACCGCCGGGTCCTCCCAGAGCAGCACCAGGTCCGCCGCCCAGTGCCCCCGAGGATCGTCACTCTCCTCCGCCCGGTGCCGCAACTCCTTGACCCTGCGCGGGAGATCGAGCGGGGAAACATCGACCAGTTCGTCCGCCAGTCTGGCGAGGAACCGACCCCCGCGACAGGCGCGCTCGGGCGCGTGCTCGGTGGTGCAGGGGCACCGGGCCCACAGCACCGCCGGCGCCCCGGCCTTGAGCGCGGCGGCCAGCAGGCGGTCGTACGGCGCGCCCTGCGGCGGGCCCGGGAAGGCCGGCACCTCGGGCCGCTCGGGCGGGCGCAGGTGGTGGTAGAGCTTCTTGTGGTCCGGCGGGTCGGTGCAGCCGACGGAGTGCAGCCGGGTGGACCGGTGCCCGCGCATCGGCGCCCACTTGCGTTCCAGGTGGAGCCGGTCGGCCGGGTCCGAGCGGCGCTGCTCGTCGACCACCACGACGGCGTGGTCCGCGCCGAGGGGCCCGTAGTCCTGGTCCCGCGCCCAGCCGTGCACGGGTTCGGTGAGCAGCCTGCGGGGCAGCGAGAAGACCACCAGCTCGGCGCCGTCGCTCTCCAGCCGGCCGAGCTCGTGGTCGATCCGTTCCCTGACGAAGGTCCGCATGCCCTCGCCCAGCCCGAGGGCCGCGCTGCTGTGCGGGTCGACCGGCCGGCCGGCCCGGACCGCGGAGACGGTGACCTGGAAGAGGTCCCGGCCGGCGCCGCTGGGGCTGAGCTCCACCAGGATCGGGCGCCAGCGCTCGGCCCGGCGGGCGGCCGGCGGGGGTGCGCCGGGCGGCGGGTCGGCGGGGGGCCGGTGCGGCGGGCGGGTGGGGTGTGACGGGTGCAGCGGGTGCGCGGGATGTGACGGGCGCAACGGGTGTTCCGGGTGGGTTTGGTGGTCCTGGTGGTCCGGGGACCACTCCTCCAGCCAGCGCCGTAAGCCGTCGCCGAGCGGTCCGGCGCCGGCGGCCTCGGCGGCCCGCGCGGTCCGGTCCGCGAACGCCAGCACCGGATGGGCCCGGCCGGGCGGCGCCATCGTCTCGGTGAGCAGGTACCAGCAGGCCTCCCAGAGCCCGGCCGGGCGGCTGGCCGGCTCCTGGCAGCCGAGCGGCCCGACCGCCGCCCGGTACAGCTCCAGCGGGTCCGCCGGCGGCACGGCACCGGCCAGCAGCAGCCGCAACTCCCGTACCGCGGGCGGCGGCAGGGGCAGGTCCGGCAACCGGTCGGCGAGCTGCGGGACGTACCCGGCGATCACCTCGCCGGGCAGCATCCGGCCGAGCCGGACGGTCGGCCGGCCGCGGTCCCCCGGACTGCGCGGGATGCCGACGGTGTCCTGGGCCGCCGTCACCATGCCCACCACCTCCCCCGTGTCGGCGAGCACCACCGGCCCGCCGCTGAAGCCCGGCGAGAGCGGCATCCCGGTGCCCTCGTGCTCCAGCTGGAGCTGCTCGCCGCCGATCCGGAAGGCCCCCCGGGTGAGCCGGACCTCGCTGCTCAGACCGCTGTCGTGGCCGATCGGGAAGCCGTACGCGGCGAGCGGCGCGGGCCGCCGGGCCCAGCGGTGCGGCGCGGCGAACACCGCCGGCCCGGCGACCTCCGGCGGCACCGGGCGGTCGAGCAGCAGCACGGCCACGTCGCCGCCGCCGGCCGGGCGCCCGGGCCACGGCCCGCGCAGCACCACCCCGGCGGGCAGCCCGGGGTGGTCGGGGCGGTTGACCAGCCGGACGGTGGCCCGCCGCGCGCCCTGGACGACGTGGGCGCAGGTGAGCACCTCCCGCTCGGAGATCAGCATCCCGGCCCCGACCGTCGGGACGGCCTCCTCGGTGTCGATCCTGGCCAGCCAGCGAGCCTCCTGCATCGGCGGGCTCAGGTCCGGTCCGCACCGGCAGAACCATCCCTCCCCCAGGAGAGTCTGACGGTCAGGTGCGCCTCGCCACCGGTCCGGGCGATCAGCGCGCCGGCCTCCGCGGTGAGCTTGACCCCGAACTCGATCTCCACGCCGTCGGGGTGCAGCCGGCCGTCCCGGAACACCGCGAGCGCGGACTCGGCCGCGGCCCGGACCCCGCCCAGCGCCTCCTCGAACCCGGCGACGGCCTGCCGGACCTGCCCGCCCGGAGCGCGGCCGACCGGCTGCATGCCGTACGGCCCGTCGTCCGCACCGAGGTGGCCGTCCACGGCGGCGGCGGTCTCGACGCGGACCACGGCGCCCTCGTCGGTCAGGAACTCGATGTAGTCCGGCACGGCACTCCCCCCAAAGACATGTGTGGTGGCGATCCGGCCCCGGGCGGTCGTTGCAGAGCCTGCACCCGCCGGGCAGCGGTCAAACCCGATCGCGGTGTGAGCTGTCCCCCGGACGGTTCACGGGACATGACAGTAAGCCAGCACCCACCACCCGCACCATGCCACCTCCCGCCCGCCGCCGGGGCGCGGGCATCCCGCCCCGCTACGCCTTCGCCGGGGCGCCGCCGCCCCGTGTGCGGGTCTCCAGCCACTCCGCGCAGCGGGAGAGCAGCCAGTTGAGCGCCACGAACACCAACGCGATCTCGAAGTACACCTGGAGGAAGTCGTGGCCGAGGTAGGAGGCCAGAACGTTGCCCTGGTGCATCAGTTCGGGGTAGCTGACCACGTAGCCGAGGGTGGTCTCCTTGAGGGCCCGCACCGCCTGCCCGATGATCGTCGGCAGCAGGGCCCGGACGGCCTGCGGCAGCACGATCAGCCGCATGACCTGCCCGTGCCGCAGGCCGACCGCGTAGCCGGCCTCGCTCTGGCCCCGCGGAAGCGCCAGCACCCCGGCCCGGAAGATCTCCGCGAAGTTGCCCGCGCCGTGCAGCACGATGGGCACGACCAGCTGCCAGAACGGCGACATCCGCACGCCCAGCGCGGGCAGCCCGAGCAGGAAGAAGTAGACCAGGAACAGCAACGGCAGCGACCGCAGCACTTCCACCACCGCCGCCGCGGGCAGCGCGACGGCGCGTCGCCGGGAGAGCCGCAGCAGGCCGAGCAGCGCCCCGGCGGGCAGGCCGATGGCGATCGACACCAGGCCGGCCAGGATCGTGTTGCCGAGGGCGCTGAACAGGAACCGCTGGGCCGGGAGGGTCAGCAGCGGTTGCCACTTGGCCGCGTCGAGCTGGCCGTGCGCGCCGAGTTGGGCGAGCAGCGCGCCGAGCAGCAGTGCGATCAGCGCGCAGGCGCCGGCGGAGGCGATCCGGCGCTGCCGTCGGCCGCGCGGGCCGGGTGGTTCGAACAGGACGCCCGCGGCTCCCTGGAGCGTCGCCGGGGCGACGGCCCGGCGGCGTCCGGCCGTCGGGACCGGCGCGGCCGGCCGGAGGGTGTCGATCACGGCTTCACCTCGTGCGGCGTCGGTCACTTCGGCGTTGGTCACGCGTGCGGCGTTGGTCATCGGTGGATCCGGAAGCGTCGTTCCAGCGCGCCGGTGGCCGTGCCGGCGGCCATGGTGAGCGCGACGTAGAGCAGGGTGGCGGTGCCGAAGAGCGCCAGTGGTTCGACGTACTGGACGTTCAACTGCCGGATCACGCCGGAGAGTTCGTTGACACCGGCGACCGAGCCGACCGCGCTGCCCAGGGCACAGGCGATGAACATGTTGCCCAGCGGCTGGATCATGGCGCGCAGTGCCTGCGGGAGCACGATCAGCCGCAGGCACTGCCCGGTGGTGAGACCCAGCGCCCGGCCCGCCTCGATCTGCCCGACCGGGACGGTCTCCAGGCCGGAGCGCAGGATCTCGCAGACGTACCCGGCCACGTACAGCGAGAGGCCGACGACCAGCGAGGGCCCGAGCGGCAGGGTGAGGCCGAGCTGCGGCAGGACGAACACCGACACCACCACGACCAGCAGCAGCGGCAGGTTGCGGAAGGTGTGGACGTAGACCGCCCCCACCGCGCGCAGGACGCGCAGCGGGGCGACCCGGCACAGGCCGAGCACGGCGCCGAGCAGGAGCGCGGCGGCGTAGCCGGTGACGGTGAGCAGGACGGTCCGGCCGAAGCCGGCCAGGATCTCACCGAAGTGGTCGGCGACGACGTTCACGGCGGCGTTCCGTTCAGGAGGATGCGGAGGGGGCGGGGGCCGGGGTGATGCCCAGGTCGCCGACGGCGGGGGGCGCGGGCGCCGGCGCCTTGGTGAGCGGCGTGACGTTGTCCTCCCAGGCCTGCTTCCACAGCCCGTCCTTCTCGACCTCCGTGAAGAAGTCGTTGACGATCCGGGTGAACGCGGGGTCGTCCTTCGGCAGGCCGACCCCGTACATCGAGGCGCCGTAGGTGAAGGGGAGCATCTCCAGCGCCGGGTCCTTCTTGGCCTGGGCGATGGCGACGGCCTGGTTGTTGACGAAGGCGTCGCCGCGGCCGTCGTGCAGCGCCTGGAGGCACTGGCTGACGGTCTGGAAGACCACCGGTTCGGCGGTGGGCGCCGCCTTCTTCAGGGCCTCCACGGCGGGGCCCGCGGTGGTGATCACCTTGCGGCCGTTGAGGTCGGCGACGCCGGTGAGGCCGGTGGTGCCCTTGCGGACCAGGAGGGCCTGGCCGAGGTTCATGTAGGGGCCGGCGAAGGAGACCTTCTTGAGCCGCTCGGGGGTGATCAGGTAGGTGGAGATGACGACGTCGACGGTGTTGTTCTGGATCAGCGCCTCGCGGGTGTCGGCGGTCACCCCGACGTGTTCGACGGCGGGCTTGCCGAGCAGGTACTTGGCGAGCATCTGGGTGAGGTCGCTCTCGAAGCCCTGGTAGTCGTCGGTCAGCGGGTTCTTCTCGGAGAAGCCGGGGTTGGTGTCGGAGGCTCCGGCGGTCAGGTGGCCGTTGCGGCGGATGCGGTCCAGCGTCGGGCTGGGCGGCAGGTCCTTGCCGACCGGCGCCTTGGAGAGCAGCGAGCCGGCCGAGCCGGTGTCGGAGGGCAGCGGGGCGGAGCCGGAGCTGCAGGCGGTGGTCACCGTGGTGGCGCAGACGACCGCGGCCGCGAGGGCGACGACTCTCCTGACGGTCATGACCTGGTCCTTTCGCTGGCCGCGGAGGGGCGCGGCGGTGGGTGGTGCCGACAGGGCGGGGCGGGGGTCCGGCCTGCCGCGGTCAGTCGCCGCGGCGGCCGTTCTGTCGTACGGACTACAGGATTACTCGAACCGGTAGTAGGCGCTCACCCTAGCCGTCCCCGGCCGCCTGTCAAGGGCCGTTCCACCGGCTCTGCCCGTTCGCCCCTCCCGCACCGGCCGCCCGCCCCCACACGTCCCCGCCCACCCCGCCGCGCCCGCCCGACCCCGCCCCCGCACCCGCCCGACTCGGCCCTCCACCCCGCCCGACTCAGCCCTCCGCGCCCGCGGACCCACGGCGCTGGGCCGCCCGGCGCGGGACGTAGACCGCCGGATCGCGGCCGGTCAGCGCCTCGCGCAGCCGGTTCAGCGTCTCGCCCGCGGCGGCCGCCCGGCCGGTGTCCTCCGCCTGCACGGCCAGCAGGAGGGCGTCGTTGAGCGCGATCGAGGCCAGCTCCTCGCCGGCCAGGCCGCCACTGGAGAACAGCGCCGTCAGCACCACGTCGACCCGGTCCTGGAGGACCGGGCCGAGCGAGTCGGTGACCAGGATCCGGGCGGCCCCCACCTGCGCGGCGCGGTCCAGCACCACCTCCAGGTCGTCCAGCAGCCGGCCGGGCGCGTAGACCACCAGGACGTCCTGCGCGGACAGCGGCAGCAGCGCGTCCGCGAGGTGGAACCCGGTGGACGCGGCGACCCTGGTCCGCCGCCCCAGCCGGCCCAGCCGCAGCGCGAGGTGGCGGGCGACCAGTTCGGAGGCGCCGACCCCGAAGGCCATCACCTCGTGCGCGCCGGAGAGCAGCTCGACCGCCCGCCGGAAGGCCGCCGGGTCGAGCCGGTGGCGGGTCTGCTGGAGGCGGTCCACGGCCTCGTCGAAGACCTGGTCGATCACCGTCCCGGCGTCCCCGTCGACCGGGCGGCGGCGCACCGAGGACGGCCGGCTGCTGTCCACGAAGTGCCGTCCGAGCTCCCGCTTGAGGTCGGGCAGCCCGCTGTAGCCGAGGGCCTTGGCGGTACGCACGACGGTGGCGTCACTGGTGCCGGAGGCGCGGGCGAGCTGCTCCGCGGTGGCGAACGGCACGTCCTGGACGTGGTTGCGCAGGTACTCGGCGACCCGCCGCTCGGCCGGGGAGAGGGTGGCCAGCTGCTCGGCGACCCGGGCGTGGAACCCGGCCGCGCCGGCCTGGTCACCGGTGGAAGTAGTCCTCATGACAGCACTTGACTCCATTGTAGTTTCGGCTACGATCTGGCACCACTACAGCTACGAAATGTGTCGCGCTTGTAGTCGATGCTACAGAGCGGCTCGCTCAGCACCCGAGGGAAGCCCATGCACACACCGCCCATCCCCGTGATCGAGATCTCCGGGCCCCCGCGGGAGCGCGGCCGCACGTACGGGGAGGCCGCCCGCCCGCAGATCGAGGCGGCGCTGGCCTTCTACGGTGAGTCCTTCGCCCGCGGCAGCCGGCTCGACTGGCGCCAGGTCACCGACCGGGCCCGGCTGTGGGTACCGCTGGTCGAGGCCTTCGCGCCCGACCTGCTGGAGGAACTGCGCGGCGTCGCGGAGGGCGCCGGTACGGGCCTGCTCGACCTGATGGCCCTCAACGCCCGCGGCGAGATCGTCTACGACCGCACCTTCGCCCGGATGGGCCGGCCGCCGCAGGCCCCCGGGAGCGAATCCGGGGCCGACCCCGACCCCACCCCCACCCCCGGCCCCGACGCCGACGCCGAGTCCGACTCCGACTCCGGAGCCGCCGACGGCTGCTCCTCGTTCGCCCTGCTGCCCCCCGCCGCCGGCGACGGGCACGTCTGGGCCGGCCAGAACTGGGACTGGCGCACCGGCGCCGGTCGGACCCTGGTCGCCCTGCGCGTGGTGCAGCCGCCGCACCCCACCGTGGTGATGGTGGTCGAGGCCGGGCAGATCGGCCGGCACGGTGCCAACTCCGCGGGCATCGCGCTGAACGCCAACGGGCTCGGCGGCCGCTTCGGCGACGAGATCGGCGTCCCGCAGACCTTCATCCGGCGGCGGATCCTGGACCGGGCGAACTTCAAGGACGCCCTGCAGGTGCCGTTCTCCGTCCACCAGCAGATCCCCACCAACCTGCTGTTCACCCACCGCGACGGCGTCTCGATCGACCTGGAGACCACGCCCGGCCGCCACCGGTGGCTCTACCCGGAGCAGGGCCTGCTGGTCCACGGCAACCACTACCAGGCGGGCGTGCCGGCGCAGTTGGCCGGCAGCTACCGCCCGTTCGCGGTGGACTCGCTCTACCGGGTGCCGCTGATCGAGGCGGCGCTCCGGCGGGCCCGCGACCTCCGCGAGCCGGAGGACGTCCGGGGCGTGATCGAGCAGGCCCTCGGCGACCACTTCGGCCTGCCGCACTCGGTCTGCAACCACCCCGACCCGCACACCGACCCCCTGCTGCAGACCAGCACCATCGCGTCCAACATCGTCGACCTGACCACCGGCGAGTACCACGTCGCGGCGGGTCTCCCGTGCGGCACGCCGTACCGCCCGCTGCCCTGGAACATCTACGACGGCCCCGGGGGCTGCTGACATGACGACCGAATCCCTGGCCGCCGGCCGCCCACCCGCCGAGCCGCTGATCAGCATCCGCGGGGTGTCCAAGCGTTTCGGAGCGGTCCCGGTCCTGCACGATGTCGACCTGGACGTGCACCGCGGTGAGGTGGTCGTGCTGCTCGGCCCGTCCGGGTCCGGCAAGACCACGCTCTGCCGGTGCGTCAACCGGCTGGAGACCCTGGACGCCGGGACGATCACGGTCGGCGGCACCCCGCTGCCGGCCGAGGGCCGGGCGCTGGCCCGGCTGCGGGCGGACGTGGGGATGGTCTTCCAGTCGTTCAACCTGTTCGCGCACCGCACCGTGCTGGACAACGTCACGCTCGGCCCGGTCACGGTGCGCGGCCTGTCCCGCCGGGAGGCCGAGGAGCGCGCCCGCGGGCTGCTGGCCCGGGTCGGCCTGGCCGGGAAGGCCGGGGCCCGGCCCGACGAACTCTCCGGCGGCCAGCAGCAGCGGGTGGCCATCGCCCGGGCGCTGGCGATGGGCCCCACGGCGCTGCTGTTCGACGAGCCGACCTCGGCGCTGGACCCCGAGATGATCAACGAGGTGCTGGACGTCATGGTCTCGCTCGCCGACGAGGGCATGACCATGCTGGTGGTGACGCACGAGATGGGCTTCGCGCGGCGGGCCGCCGACCGGGTGGTGTTCATGGCCGACGGACGGATCGTCGAGACCGCGCCCCCCGAGCGGTTCTTCGCCCACCCGCAGACCGAACGGGCCGCCGAGTTCCTCTCGAAGGTCCTCCAGCACTGACGGCCGGCGCCGGCCCCACCGGCGCCGGCCCGCGGTCAGCTGTGCCGGCCCCTGCGGCGCCGGGCGGCCCAGAGCGCCGTACCGCCCGCGACCAGCAGGCCGCCCGCGGCCGCCCCGGCCGGCAGCAGCGGGCCGCTGCCGGTGGACGGGAGCGGGTGGTGCGTCCGGCTCGCGGACGGGCTCACCACCGGCCGGCCACTGCTGTGGCTCGGGTGCGGAGTGCCGGACGTCGGCTCGGACGGGCTCGGCGACGGCGTCGGACTCGGCGAGTCCGACGGGCTCGGCGACGGACTCGGGCTGGCCGAGTCGGACGGGCTGTTGGACGGCGACGGCGACGGGCTCGGGAAGTCCGGCAGGTCCCCGTTGAAGGGGTAGTCGTGCACCTCGACCCCGCTCCGCGCGGAGTCGTGGACGAGGTTGCCCGCCAGGTAGACCCGGCCGTCCAGCCCGGGCGTGGACAGCGTGGTGGTGCCGGCCGGGTTCCCGCCGAGCACCGAGCCCTGGAACTGGGCACCGCCGGTGATCCTCGCCGTGGCGGCGGCCGGGAAGTTCCACATCAGCTTCGGGCCGAGCGCGGTGAGCTGGTCCCCGGGCAGGGCGGACCCGGTGTTGGTGTTGATCAGCACGTCCGCCGCCGCCAGGTTGACCAGCACGGTCGCCCCGGCCGGGATGCCGGTGAGGACCAGGTCCACGGCCCGGCCGGCGGTGCCGATGTCGCCCGGCACGTCGAAGACCTGCCGGGCGCTGGTGCCGTCACCGGCGAAGGTCACGGTGAAGCCGTCCGAGCGGACCGTCCCGGTGGTGGTGGCCCTCGCGATGCAGGTCGACAGCGCGGTGAGGTACGGGCGCAGCGCCGTGTACGCGTCGCCCGCCGTGTCGTCCTGGAGCGAGCGCCCGTTCGGGGCGATGCCCACGGTGCCGGTGCTGGTGCCTCGGTGGCGCACGTTGCCCCAGGCGGACGGGGCGGCGGGGAACGCCGGGTCGCCCTCGCCGACCAGCAGGGTGGTCCCGGTGGCCACGGTGAGGTTGCCGCCGGTGGTGACGAAGTCGGTGCCGTCCGGCGGGGGGACCCGGGAGCCGACCCCGGCGACGCCCATGTTGTACGAGCCGCCGCCGGTCTTGTCGACGCTGATGTCGCCGAGCACGACGATCCTGCCCTCGGCCTCGGCCGCGCGCCCCCGGACGCTGAAGTCGCCGCCGGTGAAGACGCTGATCGAGGCGTCCCGGCCGGCGAAGGGCCCGTTGTTGTGTCCCGGGAAGGGGTCGGGGCAGGCCGAGCCGGTGCACGCGCCGAGCGGGGGCGGCAGCGGTGCGGCGCCGATCAGGGCGGCGACCCCGATCAGCGGGGCGGTCAGCCCGGTCACCACCGCGACCCGGCGCAGGGTCGTAGTCGGCCGGCGCCGCGGTCGGGCGGGCGGGCGGGTCCGTGCTGGCAAGGGGTGTCTCCGTTCGGGTGCGGGGGTGTCCACGGTCGTCCCCACCACATGCCGCCGCGCCCCCGCACCGGCGGGTGCCACGCCCCGGGCGCCCGCCGGATTCAGCCGCCCGGCCGCACCAATCTTCGACCGGCCGGGACCTACCGAACGGACGTACGGGCAGGTGATGCCACTGCCCGATGCGGCCGGGGACGCGTGGGCACGGGCGGGTAGGTTGGTTCCGCCGAGGACGGCCGGGGGAGGACTGGGGAGGGAGCGGCATGCCGAACGGGACCGAGGAACGGGCGCCACTGGCGATCGTGGCCACCACCGCGGAGGTGCTCGGCCATCCGGACGCCCACCGGAGCCTGCTGAACCAGGTCGAGCGGGACCGGGCCGACCGGTTCCGGCTGGAGTCCAGCCGGCGGGACTTCATCGCCGCGCACATCCTGGTCCGGCTCTGCGCCGCCCGGCTGCTGGGCCTGCGGCCCGGTGAACTCGCCTTCGAGCAGCACTGCCCCGGCTGCGGCCTGCTCGGCCACGGCCGGCCGCGGCTGGCCGACCGGCCGGACGTCTGGCTCAGCCTCTCGCACACCGAGGGCGTGGTCGCGGCCGCGGCCGGCCGGGTGCCGGTCGGCGTCGACGTGGAGGTGCTCACGCGTCCCGCCCCCGACCCGGGCCTGCTCGCCCGGGTGCTCACCGCGGCCGAACGGGCCCAGGTGGCCCGGCACCCCGAGCCGGACCACGCCTTCCTGCGGCAGTGGGTGCGCAAGGAGGCGCTGATCAAGGTCGGCCGGACCACCCTCGACAGCCTGGCCGAACTCGACCTCTCCGCAATGCCGTTGAGCGGGACGGACGGCCCGGCCGACGCCGTCCACCCCTTCGAGGACCTGTACGTCCTGGACCGCACCGACCGGCTGCGCGGCGCCGTCGCCGCCGTCGTCAGCGCGGTTCCGGCGGTGGTCGGGACGGCCTGACGGGGCGCCGCCCGGCCCGCGGCCGCCGGATAAGCGGGTGTTAGCGTGCTGCCGCCCCTGTGTCCCACCGCCCCCGCGGCGGCTCTTTCGCGCGTAAGGAATCCCCGCCCCATGGCCAAGCTCCTGCTGAGCCTGCACGTCCTGGTCTCGGTCCTGTTCATCGGCCCGGTCGCGGTCGCGGTCAGCATGTTCCCGCCCCGGGCCCGGGCCGCGCTCGCCGCCGGCCCCGAGCAGGCCACCGCGGCCGCCTCGGTGCGGCTGCTGCACCGGATCACCAACGTCTACGCCCTGCTCGGGGTCGCCGTCCCGGTCCTCGGGGTGGGCACGGCCCAGGTGATGGGCGTCATCGGCCAGCCCTGGCTGATCGTCTCCATCGTGCTCACTGCGCTGTCCGCCGGCACGCTGCTGCTCTTCGTGGTGCCCGCGCAGCAGGCCACCGTGGACGCCCTGGACGCCGCCGACCCGGCCGGCGAGGACCACGCCCGGGCCGAGCGCTCCCTGCGGCTGCTGCCGATGACGGCCGGGGTGTTCAACCTGCTGTGGGCCGTCGTGGTGGTCATGATGGTGATCCGCCCCGGTTCGACGACCGGCGCGTAGGCCCCTCCCCGACCCCGACGGACCCGCCGTGCCGCCCACCCCGAACGCTCCCGTGATCCGCTGCGACGTCCCCGGGTCCTTCGCCCGGGCCGTCTTCCACGAACGCCACCCCGCCCTCCTGCGGCAGGTCCTGGCGGCGCTGCCCTACGGGCCCGCCCAGCGGGCGGCCCTGCGGCGGCTGCTCGCCGAGAGCACCTCCGGGGAGCTGACCCCGCCGGACCCGCACTGGCCGGACCACGCCCGCTGGCTGGCCTGGGGCGCCGGCATGTGGGGGCGGCCGTGGGGCGAGGCGCCGTTCCTGTGGGCCGAGAGCTGGTTCTACCGGCGGCTGCTGGACGCCACCGGGTACTTCCGGCCGGGCGCCTGGCAGGGGGTGGACCCGTTCGCCCCGTTCAAGAGCGCCGAACTGGCGGGCCCGGCGGTGGACGCGGAGCTGGCCGCGCTCGCCACCCTGCCCGAGGACGGCCGCGCGGACGCCCTGCTGACCTCCGCCCTCTGGGGCAACCGCGCGGACCTGAGCTTCCGGATCACGGCCGGTACGGACGACGGCCCGACCACCGGCGGCCTGCTGGTCGACGACCGAGCCGTGCTGTGGGACGCGCTGGCGGCCGCCGCCGGCGGCCGGGTCTGCGTGGTCGCCGACAACGCCGGACCGGAACTGCTGCCGGACCTGCTGCTGATCGACCACCTGCTGGCCCACGGGTCGGTGGGCTCCGCGGTCCTCTTCGTGAAGCCCCAGCCGTACTTCGTCTCCGACGCCACCATGGCCGACGTACTGGCCACCCTCGAACGGCTGCGCGCCGCACCGGGACCGACCGGCGCACGGCTTCGGCGGGCGCTCGCTGACGGCACCCTGGAGGTGCGCACCCACCCGTTCTTCTGCGCCCCGCTGCCGTACCACGACCTGCCCGCCGACCTGCGGGCCGAGTTCGCGGGCGCCGCCATGACGATCCTCAAGGGCGACCTGAACTACCGACGGCTGGTGGGTGACCGGCACTGGCCGGCCACCACCCCCTTCGCCGACACCGCCGCGCACTTCCCGTCCCCCGTGACGGCCCTGCGCACCCTCAAGTCCGAGGTCGCCGTGGGCCTCCCCGCCCCGCTGGCGGCCCGCCTCGACCGCACCGACCCGACCTGGCGCACCGGCGGACACCACGCCGTGATCCAGTCGCACCCGACCACCTGACGCCGGCCCCCTCCCGCTCCCTCGCGACAGCGCGGGCCGCGGCGGGGCTCGGCGCGGCGCCACCGACCGGGCGGTCGCCGGCTCGGCTCGGCTCGGCTCGGCGGGCCGCGGCTACCCGGCGACCGCCCGGTCGGTGGCGCCCCGCACCTCCAGGCCGTCGAGCAGCCGGGCGGTCGCCTCGGCGACGGCCTGCACCGCCTCCTCGAAGACCTCCCGGTTGTGCGCGGCGGGAGCGCGGAAGCCCGAGATCTTGCGGACGTACTGGAGCGCGGCGGCCCGGATGTCCTCGTCGCTGACGTCGAGGGCCATCGGCGGCCTGAGGGTCCTGATGCTGCGGCACATACCCCCAGTCTGCCGCGCGGCCCCGCGCTTCACGCCCGGCGGGGCAGCACGACCCCGGCCCGTTTCACCGCCCGCGCGACGATCGCCGTCTCCACCCGGTCGACCCCGAGCGGCCCGAGCGTCTCGGTGGTGAACCGGTAGAGCCCGCCGTGGTCGGGGCAGAAGACCGCCGCCATCAGGTTGGCCGGGCCGCTCGTCGCCAGCACGCCGTGCACCTGCGGGTGCCCGGCCAGCGCCTCGCCCACCGCGGCCAGCCGCCCCGGCGGGACGCCCAGCCAGAGGTTGGCGTCGACCGCCATGCCGAGCAGCCGCGGGTCGACGGTGGCGTGCGTCCGCAGCAGGCCGCCGGCCGCCAGCCGGTGCAGCCGCCGCCGGACGGTCGATTCGGGTGCCCCGGCCGCCGCGGCCAGCGCCGCGTGGGACTGCCGGGCGTCGACGGCGAGCGCGGCGAGCAGCCGAAGGTCGAGCCCGTCGGGCTGCGGTGCCGGCGTGCTCGGGGGCGGCGGGGCGAGCGCGGCCTCCTGGGCGGGCGTCAGCCCGCCGGCCCGCCACCGGCCGGCGTCCGCGAACAGGTGCAGCACCGCGTGCGCGGAGGTCTCCACCACGGCGCCGGTGGCGGGCAGTTGGCTGTGCAGCAGGCGGTCCCGGGCGCCGTCCCCGGCCAGCACCACGGCGCCGACCTCCTGGCCGCCGAGCATCACGTCGACGAACGGCACCTCGGGCCGGGCCGCCAACGCGTGCGCGATGGTGTCGACCTTGCCCTTGAGCACCCGTACCCGCAGCAGCACCGCGCCGATCGCCGCCTGTCGGGCGTCCGGCATCAGCACCACCCGGACCAGCCCCGACCCGGTCAGCCGGGCCAGGCGGCGGGTGACGGTACGGGCCGAGACCCCCAGCACCTCCGCGATCCGGCCCGGCTCGGCCCGGCCGTCGACCTGGAGGGCGCAGACCAGCCGCCGGTCCAGCCCGTCGAGCACGGTGGCGGTATCCGCCGTCCCACTGTCCATGGTGTCCGATCTCCGCAGTATCCGGCCCACCGAGCGGCTCACTCGGGCACGGTCACGGTACTTCTTGTCCGGTCGGGAGCACGACCGCCGACCCCACCGCGAAGGAGAACGGACATGACGATCCGCACCGAGACCGTCGAGGCGCTGCACGCCGTCGGGCGGCACCTGGTGGCGGGCCAGGGTCCCGAACCGGTGAGCGCCGCCACGGTCGCCGAGGCGATGGCGGCGTTCGGCGCCGTCGACGGCCCGGCCGCCGGACTGCTGCGCGAGCGGCTGACCGGCCTGCGGCCCACGGCACGGTGGTGGGAGGACGAACTGGCGGACGACGTCCCGGTACGGGGCGAGTGGTGGGTCTGCGACGCCACCGACGGAGCCGTCCAGTACCTCAGCGGGCTGCCGCACTGGGCGGTCACCGCCACCCTGCTGGCGGACGGCGAACCGGTGCTGTCCGTGGTGCACGGCCCCCTGCAGGGGCTCACCTACGACGCCGTACGCGGTGGCGGCGCCCGGCTGAACGGCCGCCCGGTGGCACCGCTCCCCCGGACGCTCGCCGCCTCGGTCGCCGCGACCGCCCAGCCGCCGCTGGTGGCGGGCGACCCGGTGGCGCTGCGCCGGGCCGGCGAGTCGCTGTCCGCGGTGCTCCCCCGGGTACTGGCCGTACGGAACCTGGGGCCGACCGCGCTCCAGGTCGCCCACGTCGGGTCGGGCCACCTCGGCGCGTTCTGGGAGTACGGCCGGGACGCCACCAATCTGCTCCCCGGCGCGCTGGTCGCGCGAGAGGCGGGCGCCGTGGTGACCGACGCCCGAGGTCGGCCGTGGACGCCCGGCGCGGACGGCTTCGTCGCCGCCGCGCCGTCCCTGCACCGGGACCTGCTGGACGCCCTCAGCCGGGTGGCGTGAGGCCGAACAGCCCGGCGGCGTTGTGGTGGCAGACCGCGCGCAGCCAGTCCTCGCCCAGGTCGAGCCGCGCCAGTGCGTGCAGCGCGTGCGGGTAGCCGTACGGGATGTTCGGGAAGTCGCTGCCGAACAGCACGCGGTCCCGGAGCGCGGCCAGACGCGGCAGTTCGGCGGGCGGGAAGGGGGTGGTGCGCTCGGTGAAGTCGGTGAACACCATGGTGGTGTCCAGGTGGACGGACGGGTGGCGTTCGGCCAGGTCGAGGAAGTCGGTGTACTCCGGCAGCCCCAGGTGCGCGACGATCAGCCGCAGCCGCGGATGGCGGCCCAGCAGTGCGCCGATCGGGCCCGGTCCGGTGTGCTTGCCGGGCGCCGGACCGGAGCCGCAGTGCACCACCACCGGCGTGCCGGACTCGGCCAGCAGCCCCCAGACCGGGTCCAGCAGCGGGTCGTTGGGGTCGTACCCGCCGACCTGGACGTGCGCCTTGAACACCCGGGCGCCCCGCTCCAGCGCCGCCGCCGCGTACCGCCCCGCACCGGGCTCGGGGAAGAAGGTGGCGGTGTGCAGGCAGTCGGGCGTGCGGTCGGCGAACCCGGCGGCCCAGCCGTTCAGCCAGGCGGCCATCTCCGGCTTGTGCGGGTAGAGCATCGAGGTGAACGCCCGGACGCCGAACTCCCGCAGGGTGTCCACCCGTTGCTGCTCGTCGTGCCGGTAGGCGATCGGCCACGGCCGGCCGGTCAGCGGACCGGCCGCGTCGAAGTACGCCCAGACCTTGGCCAGCACCCGTTCCGGCATGAAGTGGGTGTGCACGTCGATCAGGCCGGGCAGGCCCAGCTGCGTCCAGAACGAACGGACTTCGGCAGCCTCGCTGCCGGCCGCGACGCGCACGTCGGTGCCGGTCACGGGCGGGCACGGCCGATCACGGCCCCGGTGTCGACCCCGGTGGGCAGGGTGCCGAAGGCCCCGCCGTGGTCGCCGCCGAGCCGGGAGGCGCAGAAGGCGTCGGCCACCGCGGGGTCGCCGTGGCGGACCAGGAGGGCGCCCTGGAAGGCGAGGGCCATCGACTCCACCAGGCGCCGGGTGCGGTACTCGACCTCGGCGGTGTCCCCGAGCTGCTTGCGCAGCGCCGTGACGGCGGCGTCGAGCCGGCGGTCGGCGCCGGCGGCGAGGTCGAGCTCGCCGAGGAACGCCTCGACCGTCTCGGGGCGCCGGGCCATGGCGCGCAGCGCGTCGAGCGCGGCCACGTTGCCGGAGCCCTCCCAGATGGAGACCAGCGGCGCCTCCCGGTAGAGCCGCGGCATGCCCGACTCCTCGACGTAGCCGTTGCCGCCCAGGCACTCCAGGGCCTCGGCCGCGTGGCCGGGGCCGCGCTTGCAGACCCAGTACTTGGCGACGGCCAGGCCGAGCCGCCGCACCAGCACCTCGCCGGCGTCACCGCCGAGCGCCCGGTCGGTGGCCTCGGCCAGCCGCATCGCGACGGCGGTGGCCGCCTCGGACTCCACCACCAGGTCGGCCAGGACGTTGCGCATCAGCGGCTGGTCGATCAGGGCGGCGCCGAACGCCCGCCGGTGGGTGGCGTGCTGGATCGCCCGCACCGCGCCGTAGCGCATGCCGGCGGCGGCGCCGATGGTGCAGTCCAGCCGGGTCATGTTGACCATCTCGATGATGGTCGGCACCCCGCGGCCCTCCTCGCCGACCAACCAGCCGGTCGCGCCGTCGTACTCGATCTCCGCGGAGGCGTTGGACTTGTTGCCGAGCTTGTCCTTGAGCCGCTGGAGCAGCAGCCGGTTGCGGCTGCCGTCCGGCAGCACCCGCGGCAGCATGAAACAGCTGAGGCCGCCGGGTGCCTGGGCCAGGGTGAGGAAGAGGTCGGACATCGGGGCCGAGGTGAACCACTTGTGCCCGGTGAGCCGGTACGTGCCGTCGGCCTGCGGGACGGCGGTGGTGGTGTTGGCCCGGACGTCGGAGCCGCCCTGCTTCTCGGTCATCGACATGCCGGCGATCAGTCCGCGCTTGCCGTGCGGCTCGCGCAGCCCGAAGTCGTAGCTGCGGGCGGCGAGCAGCGGCTCCAGCCACGCGGCCAGCTCCGGGGTGGCCCGCAGGGCGGGGACGGCGGCGTAGGTCATGGAGATCGGGCAGGTGTGGCCGGCCTCGACCTGGCTCCAGACGTGGAACTTGGCCGCCCGCGCGGTGTGGGCGCCGGGGCGGTCGTCGCGCCAGGGGGCCGCGTGCAGGCCGTGGCCGACGGCGACGCCCATCAGCTCGTGCCAGTGGGGGTGGAACTCCACCTCGTCGATCCGGTGGCCGTAGCGGTCGTGGGTGCGCAGCACCGGCGGGTTCTCGTTCGCCAGCCGGCCCCATTCGGCGGCCTGCTCGGAGCCGGCCAGCACGCCGAGCTCGTGCAGCTCGGGTTCGGCCCAGCCGGCGCCGGCCCGGTGCAGGGCGGCGAGCAGGGTCGGGTCGGCGGCGACGTCGTGGCCGTACGGCGCGGGCACCTGGTTGGTGACCTCGTGGGTGGCGGGCATCAGCCTGTTCTCCTCGGTTCGGCGGGAGGTGCAGCGGGATGGGGTGCCCGGGGGGGCGGGGCGGGCCTCAGCCGGCCCGGTCCCGGTCGGGTTCCCCGAGGGCGCGGAGGGTGAAGGAGACCAGGGCGGGGATGACGTCGTCCGGTCGGCTGCCGCCGGCGGCGAGCGGCCCCACCAGTGCCTCGCCGACCGCACCGACCAGCGCGGCGGCGGTCAGCGCCGCCTCCTGCGGGGGGAGTTGGCCGTCGGCCAGCGCCTCGGAGATCTGCGCGGCGAACAGGTCGCGGAAGGCCTGGCGGAAGACCAGCCGCTCGGCGTCGACCACGGCGTCGGCCGGTTCGGCGAGCAGCGCGTAGGCGAGCCGCGGCGCCCTGAGCGCCCGGGCGGCGAAGGTCTCCACGATGGCGGCCATCCGGCGGTGCGGGGTGCTCTCGCGGCCGACGGCCTCGGTGACGGCGGCCAGTTCGCGGCCGACCGTGAGGCGGAAGAGCTCCACGGAGAGCTCGGCCTTGCCGGCGAAGTGCTGGTACATGGAGCCGGTCGCGATCCCGGCCCGGTGCGCGACGGCGGCCATCGAGCAGCCGCCGTAGCCGCGTTCGGACAGCAGCTCCACGGCGGCCAGCAGCACGGCCTGGCGCTGGGCGTCCAGCCTGGCCTGGACGGCGGGGGTTCGTCGGTATGCCACGTAAGAATTGAACCATTGATTCAGTTCTTTCGACAGGGCGCACCCCCGGGCGTCCCCCGCGGGCGTCCCCGGGCGTGCCGAGGGCCACCCGCCGGAGGGGTGCGGGTGGCCCTGGCCGCGGTGGGGCCGGTTACGGCCGGGGCAGCACGCAGCCCGCGAGGGTGAGGTCGAGCCGGTTGCCGGGCGCGAAGCAGGCCGGGATGCCGTAGGTCTCCTGGGCGTAGTTGATGCCCTTGCGGACGGTCACCGCGCCGCTCTGGTCGACCTCGCACGGGTTGTTCTCGGTGCAGCGCTCGCCGTCCTCGTTGCCGGTGTTGTTCACGGCGGTGACCATGCCGGTGGCGGTGTCGACGACGGGCGAGCCGGAGGTGCCGCCTATGGTGTTGCAGCTGGAGGTGTAGCGGACCGAGTCCTTCCAGGTCCAGCCGCCCTCCTTGAGCCGGTAGACGAAGCCGTCGGCGTTGCAGGAGTAGATCTTCTTCCAGTAGCCGGAGACCACCTTGATCGAGGCGCCCTGGGTGGGGTGGTTCGGCGAGATGGTCAGCGGGCTGATCCCGTACCGGGACTGGATGCTCGCGTAGGTGCTGGTCAGCTGGTAGATCGACACGTCGGTGTCGGTCATCGTGCCATAGACGATCCTGTTGGCGCGGACGGTGCCGAGGCTGCTCCCGGAGGAGCTCAGCAGGGTGAAGCTCCGGGAGGAGGAGCGGTTCACGATCACCTGGCCCGGGGCGGGCATGCCGGTTTCGAGGCAGTGCCCGTTGGACAGGATCAGGGCCGGGTCCGAGGCGGTGGAGTTGGGGAGCCGCACCAGGGAGCCGGAGCAGTTGCTGAGCGCCACCGTACCGGCGAAGTTGACGGCGACGGAGGCGCTGGCCGACGCGGGGGCGGCACCGGCCAGGGCGGTGGCGCCGGAGAGCACCAGGGCAGCGCAGGACGCGCCGATGAGCGGCTTCTTCATGGGAGGGCCTCTCGGTGTGGGGGTCCTCGTAATTTGACGCGGGCATGACGATGTGTCAAGACCGTCGCACGGCACGACCCGCGAACACCCCGAGGCCCGACCGGCCGTCAGCCGCGGCGCCAGTGCCGGCGACCGACGCCGATCAGCAGCAGCCTGGTCCGGATGGTGGCGGCCACCGCCTCCTCCCCCTCCGGCCCGGCCTCCAGGAAGGCCGTCGCCGTGGACACCAGCAGGTCGACGTAGAGTTCGGCCAGCATCCGGACGTCCGCCACGGGCCACCCGGCGGAGACCGGCTGGGCGGCCAGCGCCTCCGCCACCTCGTCGGCGAAGCGGCGCAGTTCGGCCGCGATCGCCTCCCGCACCGCCCGCACCCCGCCATGCCGCTCACGGGCCAGGAAGCGGACGTGCGCACGGTGCTCCCGGACGTGGGCCGCGACCACCTCCACCGCCCGGTCGATCAGCGCCTCCGGATCGCCGTCCCGCCCGCCCTGCTCCGCGAACACGCCGCGGATCATGCCGTGCAGGCTGGCCAGCGACTCCTCCACCAGGGCGACGCCGAGCTCGGCCAGGCCCGGGAAGTGCCGGTAGAAGCCGGCCGGGGACATTCCGGCCTCCCGGGTGACCTCGCGGACCCCGAGCCCGCTGAGGTTCTGCCGCTCCAGCAGGTGCAGGCCCGCGTCCAGCAGGGCGCGCCGGCTCTGCTGCTTCTGGGCCTGACGGACCCCCACACCGCTCTCACTGTGACTCACATCATTCAGTAAACAACTGTTTGCCGAGCCTGGGAAGCGTAGAGTGGAGAAGTCAGCGAACAACTGTTAGCTGAACTGTCGCCGAAAGGCTCGTCATGCTTCTCGTCGCCCTTGCCGCCGTCGGCATCCTCGCCGGATCCGCCGCCCGCCTCCCCCTCCCGGCCTTCCTCGCCGCCGCCGGTGCCATCGCCGCCTGGCTGCTGCTGTTCGGCGCCCGCGAGCACCTGCCCCGCTCCCACCGGCACTGACCGACCACCGAGGAGAGTCCCGCCATGAACGCCATGCACGCCGTGAACGCCACGCACGCCGCACACGCCGTCGACGCCACCCCCACCGCCCGCCGCAGCCGGGGCGAGGCCGACCAGATGGCCGTCGCCTCCTTCGTCCTCGGGCTGCCGGGTCTGCTGGTCCTCAACCTGGTGCTGGGCCCGATCGCCATCACCCTCGCCACCCTCGCCCTGCTGCGCGGTACGGCACGCCGGGGGCGAGCCCTGCTCGGGCTCGCCCTCGGAGTGACCGACCTCGTCCTGCTGGCGGTGTCGGTGGTGGCCGGCCACGGGATGCTGCTCCAGTTCGGCGGCTGATCCACGGCGGTCCGGCTCCGCCGGTGGGCGCCGCCCACTTCTGGTCGGCCGCGCCGGTGCAGGTCCAGATCCGGGCCCTGGCGCCGTTGGCGGAGCTGTTCCCGGTGGCGTCCAGGCGCTTGCCGAGGGCGCGCACGGTGCCGTCCGCGCCGTCGCCACTGTCCGAACGCAGAGCCCGGAGCGCTTCCCGGGGTGCTCGTTCGGGAGGTGACGGGACGACAGTTCGGAGAGGTTCGCACCGGTCAGCCCGGACGGCCCCGGCCCGCGGGGCCCGACCGGTCAGACCGTCAGCGGCCGGATCGCGGTGGGGGCGTGGCCGGGCTCGGTGGCCAGCTCCTCCCACTCATTGATCGCGTCGATGCCGGCGCCGCCCATCGAGATGTTGGTGACGCGCTCCAGGATGGCCTCGACCACGACCGGGACGCGGTGTTCGGCGGCCAGCTTCCTAGCCTCCTCGAAGGCGGGCAGCAGCTGGTCCGGCTCGGTGACCCGGATCGCCTTGCAGCCCAGGCCCTCGACGACCTTGACGTGGTCGACGCCGTAGACGCCCAGCTCCGGGGAGTTGATGTTCTCGAACTCCAGGTTGACCTGGAAGTTGATGTCCAGGTTGCGCTGCGCCTGGCGGATCAGGCCCAGGTAGGCGTTGTTCACCAGGACGTGGACGTAGGGGATCCGGTGCTGGGCGCCGACCGCCAGCTCCTCCAGCATGAACTGGAAGTCGTAGTCGCCGGAGAGGGCGACGACCGGGGTCTGCGGGTCCGCGGTGGCGACCCCGAGCGCGGCGGGGATGGTCCAGCCCAGCGGGCCGGCCTGGCCGCAGTTGATCCAGTGCCGCGGCCGGTAGACGTGCAGCATCTGCGCGCCGGCGATCTGGGACAGGCCGATGGTGGTGACGTAGCGGGTCTCCGGACCGAAGGCCCGGTTCATCTCCTCGTACACGCGCTGCGGCTTGAGCGGCACGTCGTCGAAGTGGGTGCGGCGCTGCAGGGCGGCCTTGCGCTCCTGGGTGGATGCGGCCCACGCGGTGCGGTCGGGCAGCCGGCCCTCGGCCTTGAGCTCCCCGGCCACCTCGACGAACAGCTCCAGGGCGGCCTTGGCGTCCGAGGCGATGCCGAGGTCCGGGGCGAAGATCCTGCCGAGCTGGGTCGGCTCGATGTCGACGTGGACGAAGGTGCGGCCCTTGCGGTAGACGTCCAGGGCGCCGGTGTGGCGGTTGGCCCAGCGGTTGCCGATGCCGAGGACGAAGTCCGACTCCAGCAGGTTGGCGTTGCCGTAGCGGTGCGAGGTCTGCAGGCCGACCATGCCGGCGTTCAGCTCGTGGTCGTCGGCGATGACGCCCCAGCCCATCAGGGTGGGGATGACCGGCGTGTCGGTGAGCTCGGCGAACTCGACCAGCAGGTCGGCGGCGTCGGCGTTGATGACGCCGCCGCCGGCGACGATCAGCGGACGCTCGGAGGCGAGCAGGAAGCCGATCGCCTTCTCGATCTGGGCACGGGTCGCGGCCGGCTTGTAGACCGGCAGCGGCGCGTAGGTCTCCGGGTCGAACTCGATCTCGGTCAGCTGGACGTCGATCGGCAGGTCGATCAGGACCGGGCCGGGACGGCCGGAGCGCATCAGGTGGAAGGCCTGCTGGAAGACACCGGGGACCTGCGCGGCCTCCAGGACGGTGGTCGCCGCCTTGGTGACCGGCTTGGCGATCGACGCGATGTCGACGGCCTGGAAGTCCTCCTTGTGGAGCACGGCGGTGGGCGCCTGGCCGGTGATGCACAGGATCGGGATCGAGTCCGCGATCGCCGAGTACAGGCCGGTGATCATGTCGGTGCCGGCCGGGCCCGAGGTGCCGATGCAGACGCCGATGTTGCCGGCCTTGGCCCGGGTGTAGCCCTCGGCCATGTGCGAGGCGCCCTCGACGTGGCGGGCGAGCGTGTGGCGGATCTCCCCCGAGGCCTTGAGGGCCGCGTAGAACGGGTTGATCGCGGCGCCCGGCACGCCGAACGCGACCTCCACGCCTTCGCGCTTGAGGATCTCCACTGCCGCGCGGGCGGCTGTCATACGAGGCATCGGGTTTCTCCTGCGTCCGGCCCGAGGTGGTCGGGGGCTCTTCCGTCCGGCGGACCGTCAACCCTGACGTTTCCACGATGCGGAAGAATAGTTTTGGTATGCGAAAGCAAAGTAAGCAGCTGCCCGCACGGCCGTCAAGGGGGGTCGGGTCGCACCACGGCCGCCGACCCGGCGCCCGGCCTTGGCGGGGGCGGGCGGGACGTACACGTACCGGACGGGCGGGGCCCACCCGTCACACCTGCCGGTCCGGGACGGCCACAATGGGTGCAGGGGGTGCCGCCGAACGGGGACGAGGACACCATGGCCCACATCGCCGTGAGCGCACTGAGCCACGAAGGACTGGTGCGCGAACACAACGAGGACAGCCTGGCCATCGGCCCGTGGACGCTCTGCGCGACGGTCACCGAGAGCCCGCAGACGATGCTCTTCCCGCTCGGCACGCCCTGCCTGGTCGCGGTCGCCGACGGGCTCGGCGGGCACCCCGGCGGCGAGGTCGCGAGCGCCCTGGTGGCCCGCCGGCTGGCCGCCCTCGCACCGGGACTCGGTGACCCGGACGCCGTCCGGGAGGCCCTGCTGGCCTGCAACCGGGAGGTCTTCGAGGCCACCGAGCGGTCGCCGGAACTGACCGGTATGGGCACCACGGTGGCCGGCCTGGTGGTGACCGCGACGGAGGTGATCGTGTTCAACGTCGGCGACAGCCGGGTGCTCGACGCCACCGGTGGCGAGCTGCGGCGGCTGAGCACCGACGACAGCCCGCCACCGCCGCCCGGGCGGCGCACCACCAACATCGTCACCCAGACGCTGGGCGGCTCGGTCTCCCCCCGCACGGTCGAGCCGCACCTCGTGGTCCACCCGCTGCCCGCCGCCGGTGCCCGCTACCTGGTCTGCAGCGACGGCCTCACCGACCCGCTGCCGGACGAGGAGATCTCCGGCATCCTGGCCCGGCACTCCGACAGCACCGCCGCCTTCGAGCTCTGGAAAGCCGCGATCGACGCGGGCGGGCCGGACAACATCACCCTCGCCCTGGTCTCCGTCCACCACGACGAGTAGCCCCGCGACCGGCGGGCCCGGGGCCGCCCTGGACGCGGCACGTAGAATTCGACGAGGATCGAAAGAGCTGACACATCATCATCTCTTCGCCCACGGCACCCGACGCGCGCCGTGGCCGCACCGAGGGGGAGCCCGCAGATGACCGAGGTAGGGATACGCCCGACCGACCCCGAGACCGGCACCCCGGCCGGGTCCACCACCCGGCCCGGCGCCGAGCCGCCGCACGGACGCCGGCGGGCGGCCCGCCGCGCGGCGGCCGTCCTGCTCGGCGCCTGGCGCCGGCGGCCGGTCCCCGAAGGCCGGCCCGTCCAGGAGAGCGACTACCGCTGAGGCTCAGGCCACCTGCGCGTCCGACGAACGGCAGGTGGTGCACCCGCCGTGCTGCTCGACCGAGTGCCGCTGCGCGGGAACCCGCACCATCCCGACCGGCCGCCCCACCACGCCGTCCCCCGCGCCCACGGCGCACCCCACCGCACGCGAGCGCAGCCACTCCGGGTCCAGCAGCAGGCTCCGCTCACGGGCGAAGGCCCGCAGCAGGTCGTCGTACGCGTAGCGGCCCGGCGCGGGCGCGGCCAGCAGGTGGGCGTCGACCAGCCGGTCGAGCAGCGGCTCGACGGCGCCCGGCGACTCCTCCAGCAGCTCGGCGGCGTCCGCCAGCCCGACCGTCCGCCGCTCCGACCAGGCCAGCACCCGGAACGCCCGGGCGGTGGCCTCGTCCAGCGCGTCATGGCTCAGGGCGATGCTGCTCCGCACGTCCAGCGCGCCGATCCGCAGCTCGTCGAAGAGGCGCCCGCGCACGGCCAGCCGGTCGGCGAGCGCCCGTACGCTCCAGGCCGGCCGGGCCACCAGGCGCGCGGCGGCGGCCCGGACGGCCAGCGGCACCCGGCCGCAGAGCGTCACCACGTCCGCGACCGCCCGCGGGTCCGCCGCCGCCCGCTCGGCGCCCACGATCCGTCCGAACAGCAGCCCCGCCTCGCCCTCCGCCGGCACCCCGACGCCCACGTGGCGGGCACCGGGCAGGTCGGCGAGCACCCCACGGCTGGTGACCAGCGCCCCGGCGGCCGGGTCGGCCGGCAGCAGCGGGCGGACCTGGGCGCTGTCACGGGCGTCGTCCAGCACCACCAGAACCCGGCGCCCCGACAGCACCGAGCGGTAGAGCGCGGCGCGCGCCCCCAGCCCCGCCGGCACCGCGTCGCGCGCGACGCCCAGGGCGAGCAGGAAGGACCGCAGCACCGCCGCGGGCTCGGCCGGCACCGGGTCGGTGCCGCCGAGCTCGGCGTAGAGCACCCCGTCCGGGAAGTCCGCACGGACGGCTTGCCCCGCGTGCACCGCCAGGGCGCTCTTCCCGATGCCCGGCTGCCCGGACACCGCGACCACCGCGGGGCAGCTGCGCGGTGCCCGCAGAAATCCCGAAACCTCCCCGAGCTCCGCCGCACGACCGGTGAAATCGGCGACGTCCGGCGGCAGCTGGTGCGGGGTGACGGTGAATTCCTCGTCCGGTGATTCGACCACGACCGGCTCGTCCCGGAGAATGACCCGGTGCATTTCCCGGATATCCGCGCCCGGCTCGACACCGATCTCGTCCAGCAGGGTCCGGCGGACCTCCTGGTAGACGCCGAGCGCCTCGGTGCGGCGGCCGCTGCGGTGCAGCGCGGCCATCAGCTGCGCCCAGAACCGCTCCCGTTCGGGGTGCTCGACGGTGAGCGCGCGCAGCTCGGCGACGACCGCCGGGTGCCGGTCCAGCCGCAGTTCGGCCTCGACCCGCGCCTCCACGGCGTCCAGCCGGCCCTCGTTCAGCCGGCCCGCCTCGACCTGGTGCAGCGCGTCGGAGGGCACGTCCGCCAGGGCCGGACCGCGCCACAGGCCGAGCGCGGCCCGCAGCAGTTCGGCCGCCCGCTCGTGGGCGCCCTCGCGCAGGGCGGCCTCGCCCTTCGCACGCAGCACCTCGAACCGGCTCGCGTCCAGCTCGCCCGGCGCCACCTCGATCAGGTAACCACCCTCCCTGGTCTCGATCCGCTCGCCGGCCTCCCCCAGGCCGCGGCGCAGCCGCATCACGTAGTTGCGCAACGTGGTGGAGGCGCTCGGCGGCGGCGAGAAGTTCCAGATGGTGTCGGCCAGGACATCCGCCGGAACCACCTGACCCGGCCTCAGCAGCAGGGCCGCGAGCAGCACTCGCTGCTTCGCGGCCGGGACGGCGCGCACACGGCCGCCGTCCCGGACCAGCAGCGGACCAAGGACGCAGAACTCCATCAACCCGTTCCCCCTCCGGGGTCCGTCCGCCCGCAGGGGCGGGCGCGGACCACCGTTAGTCGATCATCACCTCCGTTGTATCCGGCTGACGGGTTGTCCAGCGGGGGCCGGCCCGCCGGTCAATCAATGACGGACAATCAGTGCCCCGAAGTGTCGGGTTTGCGCGGATCCGGAACGGCCGGGATACCCGCTCAGTTCTCGCGCGGGAAGGCGCACGCCGCCCGGGCCGCGACGGCCAGCTCGGCGGCGCCGAGCTCCACCCGGGCCAGTTCCCCGACCGTGCCGGGCCGGTAGAGCCGGACGTCGACGGTGTCGGTCGGGCCCTCGCCCCCGAGGCAGGCGACCGCCATCACCGGGATCCCGCCGCGCTCGGCGAGCTCGCTGCGCACCGGCCCGAGCCGCCACGGCGAGGAGAAGCCGGAGTCGGACTTGGCGACGAACCCGATCTGCTGCCACTTCGGGCCCGGGGCGGCCGCACCCGCCGGGGTGAAGAACCCCGCGAAGCCGACGATCCCCAGGTCCGTCCCGGTCGCCCCGAGATCGATCGTGTCCGAACCGGAACCCGGCTGCGAGGCGGTCATCGAAATGGAGGAGGGCACTGGCGAACCGCCCTGGCACATTTCCGGCTGCATACCCTTGGGGGGATTTCCGTGAATGACACCGGAGGAGATCACCCCGCCACCGCTCACCTTGAACCAGCGCATGTCCGGCGTGTTCGAGGTCATGTCCTTGATCACGTCCCCCAGACAGAAACCGCTGAACGAGACCGCGCACCCGGGCGGGTACTCCGCGATCGAGTCGGCGTTCAGGCTCGGCCCCTGCCGGACCCGGGTGACCGTGCCGTAGGTCCGCCCGGTGAAGGCGACCGGACCGGAGTACTCGGCGCACGGCGGCACCACCATCGAGGCGGCCGGGGCGGAGCTGCCACCGGTCAGCCTGGGCAGCACCAGCGCGGAGACGCCGATGGCCACCGCCAGCACCACCGCGGCGAGCACGGCGGGCCAGCGGCGCGAGCGGCCGGGCTCGGCCGGGTCGCCCGCACCGTCCGAGGGGGATCCGAGCTCCGCCTCCTCGCCGTTCTCCAGCGCGTCCTGCGCCGACGGGGTGACCGGTACCGACGAGGCGGCCGGTACGGGCTGTGCGGGCTGTGCCTGCGGTGCGTCCTGCGCCGGTCCCGGGCTCGGTGCCGGGGCCGGCTCCGGTATCGCCTCGGCGGCGGGCTCCGGCTCCGGGCGGGCCGGGGGTTCACCGCGCGCGGCGGCCAGCTCCCGGTCGAGCTCATGCCAACGCTGTTCCCAGCGGTCGACGTCGCCGCCGCAGGCGCCCACGTAGGCCAGCGTGACCTCCAGGCTCGGCTGGCGCACGCCGCCGGCCGCGTCGCTCAGGGTGGTGGCGCTGAAACCGGCCCGTCCGGCCAGGGCGCGGTAGGTGGGGCTGCCCGCCTCCTCGCGCACCTCTCTCAGGTCGTAGGCGAACGCCTGCAGTGGGCCTTCGGTCGGATCGATGGGGCGGGGCTTGCGAGCCAACGCGTCTCCTAGCCTCTACTCGAACTCGCCGCAGCGGTAGGACAGTCGGGGATGCCCGACCGCACGGCGCAACCTGACGAGGGCAACCTACAAGTCTCCCCGTCAGCTTCCGTGCACCGGCCGGTACCTGACCCACCCCCAGAACGTCTGCGGCGGGAAACGACAAGGGTGCGCCGGTGGGACATTGTCCCACCGGCGCACCCTTTGTCCGGACGGCCGATCAGTCGCGGCCACGACCTCCGAGGACACCGTCCTCGATCCGGTCGTACCCGCCGGGAGCCCGCAGCCGGGCTCCCCGTCCTCTCTGACCTGTCCGTTCCCCCGTACCGGCCGCACCGGTCACCGACCGGTCCGGCCAAGCCGCCCCGTACTGGCGACGTGCTGCCGGATCGCCCCGTGCCGATCGGTCGCAGCGCCGCCGGTACCCATAGTGGAGGACCGGCGTATCGCCGCCGTCGCGCGACGGTATCCCGGGGCCGCACACCCGGGCGTCCGCGCGGAGACGGGCAGGAGGCCGGCAGGAAACCGCCGGCGGACAGGCAGGAGCCCGGCAGCGGACGCACGCACCCGAACGGCCCGGCCCGCCGGAGCGGCCCGGACCGCCGAGCGGTGCCGTCAGAGCTTGAAGAGCTGGGAGAACGGCTGGACCAGCCGCTCCTGGCGCGAGCCGAAGTCGACCAGCACGGCGATCTCGCCGTCACCCTCGACCGCGATGGCCCGACCGAGTCCGTAACGGTCGTGCGAGACCCGGTCACCCACGGCGAACCGCTTGGGGACCGGCTGGACAGGAGCCTTGAAGGGACTGGTGGGCAGGTGTCGCCGGGCTGCGGCTGAATTCGTCATCTTCGCCAGTATGCGCCCCTGGGAATGCCGCCGCGCCATGTGCGCGGGCATCGGAGTTGAATAGTTATCCGGATCTTGAAGCCGTCGGGGTGAACCTCGGACGCCGCCGATGATCGCTGACGTACCGTCAGGTCCGTCCTCGCGGGCCCGCCGCCCGCTCACCCGTCCGGGCGGACCGCCGCGTCCGGGCGCGCGGGCGGCCCCGCGTACGGGGCCGCGCACGGGGCCGCGCGGGCGCCCGGCAAACTGGTGGGCCCGCGATCACCCGATCCGGCCCCCGGCCTGCTACAGTCGGTACCAGTTGCAGTTTTGGTTCCCATGAACTTTGTGTGCGCCTGTTGGCTTGTGACCGACAGGCGCATTTTTGTTTCCCGGTCTTTGTTCTCCCGGGCGGGTCATCATCACGGCGACGCGAAACCAGCGCAGTGCGGGTTTCGACAGTCCCTGAAGGAGATTCTTTAAATGGCTAATGGCACCGTGAAGTGGTTCAACTCGGAAAAGGGCTTCGGCTTCATTGAGCAGGAGGGTGGCGGCCCGGACGTGTTCGCCCACTACTCGAACATCAACGCCAGCGGTTTCCGTGAGCTGCTCGAGGGCCAGAAGGTCGAGTTCGACGTCACGCAGGGCCAGAAGGGCCCGCAGGCGGAGAACATTCGCCCCCTCTAATTCTTGCCGCTGCACCGGCACCCGCCCGCGCAGCCGGGGCCCGCACCGCGTACTTGCACGGTGTGGGCCCTTTGGCATGTCGCGGGGCGCTGCGCTCGACGCCGCCCCGCCGCCGCCCGTTTTCGGCCCGTTCTTGCGATGTCCCGGCGCGTTGTCGCGCCGCGGAGCCTTCCCGGGAGACGCGCCGCCCCAAGGAAGGCTCTCGTATGGTCAGTTCCAACCGTCCGTCCTACCGGAGTTCCGGCACCGGCTCGCGCGCCGGCGCCCGGAGCGGCTCGCGCCCCGGAGCGCGCTCCGCAGGCGGCTCGGGCCACCGGCCCCGCAGCTCCGGTCAGACGGAGTTCGCGCTGCCGGTCAGCACCACCCCCGCCCTGCCCGCCGTCGAGTCCTTCGACGAGCTGGACATGCCGCAGGCGCTGCTCACCACGCTGACCCGGCAGGGCGTGACCGCGCCGTTCCCGATCCAGGCCGCCACCCTGCCGAACTCGCTGGCCGGGCGCGACGTGCTGGGCCGCGGCCGGACCGGTTCCGGCAAGACCCTCGCCTTCGGCCTCGCGCTGCTGGCCCGCACCGCCGGCCACCGCGCCGAGCCGTGCCGCCCGCTGGCCCTGGTCCTGGTCCCCACCCGCGAGCTCGCCCAGCAGGTCACCGAGGCGCTCACGCCGTACGCGCACACCGTGCGGCTGCGGCTCGCGACCGTGGTCGGCGGCATGTCGATCAGCCGCCAGGCCCAGGCGCTGCGCCGTGGCGCCGAGGTCGTCGTGGCCACGCCCGGCCGGCTCAAGGACCTCATCGAGCGGGGCGACTGCCGGCTCGACGAGGTGACCGTCACCGTCCTCGACGAGGCCGACCAGATGGCGGACATGGGCTTCCTGCCGCAGGTCACCGAGCTGCTGGAGCAGGTCGCCGCGGACGGGCAGACGATGCTGTTCTCCGCGACCCTGGACCGCAACGTGGACCGGCTGGTCCGGCGCTTCCTGAAGGACCCGGTCACCCACTCGGTGGACCCGTCCGCCGCCGCCGTCAGCACCATGGAGCACCACGTCCTGCACGTGCAGAGCTCCGACAAGAGCGCGGCCATCACCAACATCGCCGCCCGCGAGGGCGGCGTGATCATGTTCACCGACACCAAGCACGGCGCCGACCGCCTGGTGCAGGACCTGCTCGCCAGCGGCGTACGGGCCGCCGCCCTGCACGGCGGCAAGTCCCAGCCGCAGCGCACCCGCACCCTGGAGCAGTTCCGCACCGGCACCGTGACCGCGCTGGTCGCCACCAACGTCGCCGCCCGCGGCATCCACGTGGACGGCCTCGACCTGGTCGTCAACATCGACCCCCCGGGCGACCACAAGGACTACCTGCACCGCGGCGGCCGCACCGCCCGCGCCGGCGAGTCCGGCACCGTGGTGACCCTGGTCCTGCCCAACCAGCGGCGCGAGGTCGCCCGGCTGATGGCGACCGCGGGCATCACCCCCAACTCCGCACGGGTGCACTCCACCGACGCCGAGCTGGCCAGGATCACCGGCGCCCGGGAGCCCAGCGGCGTCCCGGTGGTCATCCCCGACCCGGTGATCGAGCGGCCCCGCCGTTCGGCGGCCGCCAACCGCAACCGCCGCGGCCGCCCGGCCCACCCCGGCCGCACCGCCGCGGGCACCCCCGGCGGCTCCTCCGGCGCCCGGACCGGCACCGCCCGCCGCACCGGCGGCGGCCAGCCGCCCCGCTGACACCCGGCAGCACCGGACGGCCGCTCCCCGCCATGGGGGCGACCGTCCGGGCCCCAGGCACGCCCCCGTCCCACTCCCGGCCCGCGGCCTACTCCCGTCCCGCGGCCGCCTCCGCGGGACGGGCCCGCAGCAGCAGCCTCGCCGGCAGGCCGGTGGCCACCAGGGCCAGCCCCACCGCCGCCGCGGCCAGCGGCAGGGCCGTGCCCACCGGCACGTACGGCGCACCGCCGGTGAGACCGCGGGCGATCGGCACCAGCGTCGTCCAGGCGATGGCGGCCCCCATCAGCAGACCGGCGGCGGCCACCAGCAGCGCCTCCCAGCGGAGCATGCCGCGGACCTGGCGCCGGGTGGTTCCGGCCAGCCGGAGCAGCGCCACCTCACGGCGGCGGTCCAGCACCGTCATCACCAGGGTGTTGGCGGCCGAGACCGCCGCGAACCCGCCGAGGACGGCGGCCATCACCCGGTTCGCCCAGGCGCCGAGCTCCAGGTCCCGGTCCGCCTGCGCGGTGTACCCGGCGCGGTCGGTCACCGCGAGCCCCGGGATCCCGAGCCGCTCCAGCCCGGCGGCCACAGCCGCCCGGTCCGCGTCCGGCCGCTCCCTGACCAGCAGTTGGGAGTCGAAGCCCCCGGCGACGTGCCCGGCCACGGCCGCCCGCGGCAGCAGCACCTGGCCGAACCCCAGCCCGCGCCGGTAGGTCGCGACCACCGTCGGGCGCACCTCGGTCCCGTCCCCCAGCCACAGCGGGAGGCGGTCGCCGACCCGGACACCGGCGCCGTCGGCCAGCATCGCGTCCACGGCGACGGTGTCGGGCGACCGTCCGAGATCGCCCAACGAGCCCTCCCCGACCCCGAGATCGAGCACCCGGGGCAGGGCCGCCGGATCGCCGGAGACGCCGAGCGCCGTCACCGGGTCGAGCGCGTCGCCGGAGCGCTGGAGCACCCCGGTGCGCAGCAGACCGACCGCCGCGTCCACACCCGGCAGCCGGGCCGCCTGCCCGACGGCCGTCGACGGCAGTCCGGGGCCGGTGGAGGACACCACCCGGTCGGCCACCACACCGTCCCTGATCTGCCGCCCCGTGGCGTCGGCGAGGGTGGACTGCAGGAACAGCAGCGTCCCGCAGAACGCCGTCACCATCACGATCGGGGTGATCGCGGATGCCAGCCGGCGGGCGTTCGACCGGGCGTTGGCCGCGGCCAGCGCACCGGGTGCGCCCGCCGCGCCCGCCCGCAGCGGACCGCCGATCAGGGTCGTGGCCAGCCGGGCCAGCAGCGGCCCGAGCAGCGCGACGGCGACCAGGAAGCACATCACCACGCCGAGGGCGAGGTTCGCCGCCCTGGTCCCGCTCTGTCCGGCCGCCAGCGCGGCCAGGACCACACCGCCGACCAGGACCGACACCCCGAACACGGTCCGGACCGGGCCGGGGCCGGGGCGCTCCACCGCGGCGTCGCCGAGCGCCAGGGCCGGCCTGGCCCGGGCCGGCCGGCGGGAGGCCAGGTGACCGGCGGTCAGCGCGGCCAGCAGTCCCAGCCCGACGGCCGCCGCCATCGGGATCACCCCGACGTCCAGCGACACCCCCGCCGGAACGGCGCCGCGCTCCACCAGCTGCCCGAACCACCAGCGGGCCAGCGCCAGTCCGGGCAGGACGCCGATCGCACCCGCCACCGGCGCCACCAGGACGGCCTCGGTGGCGACCGTCCGGCGGATCTGCCGCGGCGTCGCACCGATCGCCCGCAGCAGCGCCATCTCGCGGGCACGCTGGCCGACCGCCAGGGCGACCGTCCCCATCACCACGAACACCGCCGTGATCGCGGCCGTCCCGCCGAACGAGCCGCCGAGACCGGTCAGGACCTCCTTGCCGGGCGCGAGGCCCTGCTCCTCCGCCTCGCCCCGCGCGTCCCCGGTCAGCACCCGGGCCTCCCCGGCCACGGCCTGCCGCACCTCGGCCGCCAGGACGGCGGTGGCGACGCCCTCGCGCGGCTGCACGGTGATGGCGTCCGCCCGGCCGGGGTGGCCGGACAGCAGGTCGGCGGCGCCGTCCGCGAACCAGACCGTGCCGGGGGACCGTGCGGTGTCCGGGGCCGCCGCCACGCCGGAGATCCGGTACGCGGCCGAGCCGCCGGGCGCCGTCAGGGTGAGGGCGTCACCGGGCGCCAGGTGCGCCGCGGCGGCGGTGCCGGCGTCCACCAGCACCTCGCCCGCGCCGGGCGCGCGGCCCGCGCCGACCTCGGTGTCCGCGAGGTTGCGGCCGGTCAGCGGCCGCAGGTCGGAGAGCACCGGGAAGGACAGGTCGGGCAGGGCCGCGGCCACCCCCGGCCGGGCCGCGATGCGGGCCGCCAACCCGCCGTCCACCCGGGCCCGTTCGGGCAGCGCGGAGCTCACCTCCTCGGTGTCCTCCCCGCGGTCGACGCTGATCCGCGCGTACGGGTCCGCGGCGACCACCACCGGAGCGGCCGCGTACCGTACCGGGGCGACGTGCGCGGTGATCCCGGTCTGCAGCAGCGTGCCGCAGGCGGTCATCACCGCGACGGCGAACAGCAGGGCGACGAAACCGCCCGCGAAGGACGCGGGCCGAAAGCGCACGGAGGCCCGTGCCAGACCGTTCGTCATGCCGCCGCTCCGGTGGCGTACCGGCCGGCGGACGTCAGCGCGGCCATCCGGTCCGCGACGGTCTGCGGGTCCGGCCGCCACAGCTCACCGGCGAGCGAGCCGTCGGCGAGGAAGAGCACCCGGTCCGCGTGCGAGGCCGCCACCGGGTCGTGGGTGACCATCACGACGGTCGCCCCCATCGAGTCGACCACACCCCTCAGCAGGCCGAGCACCTCCCGGGCGCTGGTGGTGTCCAGCGCGCCCGTCGGCTCGTCCGCGAACACCACCTCCGGGCGGGTGATCAGCGCCCGGGCGATCGCCACCCGCTGCTGCTGCCCGCCGGACAGCTGCCCCGGCCGCCGGCGGCCGTGCTCGGGCAGCCCCACCCTGGCCAGCAACTCCTGCGCCTGCCGGCGGTCCCTGCGCACGCCCGCGAGGCGCTGGGGCAGCAGCACGTTCTCCTGGACGGTCAGCGACGGCAGCAGGTTGAACGACTGGAAGACGAATCCGATCCGGCTGCGGCGGAGCCTGGTCAGCTGGTTCTCGTTCAGCCGGGTGATCTCCTCGCCGCCCAGCAGCACCTGGCCGCCGGTCGGCCGGTCCAGCCCGGCCGCGCACTGCAGGAAGGTGCTCTTGCCCGAACCGGACGGACCCATCACGGCGGTGAAACTGCCCGACGCCAGCACCAGGTCGATCCCGCGCAGCGCCTGCACGGCACCCGGCCCGCGGCCGTAGCAGCGCCGGACCTGGCGCAGTTCCACGGCGGGGCGGGAGGCCGGCCGCCGCTCGGGCTCGGGGTGGGGGCGGGGGCTGCGCCGCAGTTGCATGGTGTCCCTTCCTGCGCTGGTCAACGACCCTGTCCACGCTAGGGATCGGACCCCGCCGCAACCATGCGGGCGGCTGGCGTCCCGGGGGTGGGGGTAACCCCCGGCCGGTGTGGCAGGATCGCGGGGGCCGCAGCCGAGGAGAGGGCACGAGATGAGCGAGTGGACCGTGCACGGCAGCCGGCCGATCTACACCAGCCCCTGGGTCGGCCTCCACCTGGTGGACGTCGAACCCCCCGGCCACTCCCGCTACGGGCACCACGTGGTGTCCTGGGCGCCGGTCGCCGCCGCGGTCGTCCTCAACGACCGGGACGAGGTCCTGCTGATGTGGCGGCACCGCTTCACCACCGACACCTGGAGCTGGGAGATCCCGGCCGGCATCGTCGAGGACGGCGAGAGCGTCGAGGCCGCCGCCGCCCGCGAGGTCGAGGAGGAGACCGGCTGGCGGGTCACCGCCCTCGAACCCCTGGCCTACATCCAGCCGGTCGTCGGCATGTCGAACGCCGAGCACCACACCTTCCTCGCCCGCGACCCCGTCCACATCGGCCCGCCCGTCGACACCCACGAGGCGGACCGCATCGAGTGGATCCCGGTCACCCGCCTCCAGGACATGATCGACCGCCGCGAGATCGTCACCGGCGTCGCGGTCAGCGGCCTGCTCCAACTCCTCGCCGGCCGCACCCGCCCCTCCTCCTGACCCGCCCCGGGGGGTCGGACGCCGCGGATGATCTCCTGCCGGCGGGCCTGGAACTCCTCCTCGGTGACGAGCTCCCGGTCCCGGAGGTCCGGTGCACTTCGAGCAGTTCTGACGGCCGGTCCGAACCCCTGACACCATCGGCGCGTCCGCACTGCCGCCGTCCGAAGCCGAATCATCAACACGCCTGCCCGTCCGATGCCCACCACCGCCGCCCGACCTCGCCGGACGAGACCTCCCGCCGAACCCCGGGAAGCCGAGCGCACCGGCCTCGACGGCGGGCCCGGGCCCGGACAAGCCGGAAGCCCCGGACCGCGTTCGGTCCGGGGCTTCGGCACTGCTCGCACGCTGTGGGCGCAGACGGTTTCGAACCGCCGACATCCGCCTTGTAAGGGCGGCGCTCTACCGCTGAGCTATGCGCCCGTGCGTCACGTCCACCGGGGTCCGGCGGCACGACGAGAGCCAAGAGTACCTGGTCCGGTGCCCGGCTCGCCGCCCCCTTCGTCGCGGGTGGGGACCCGGGGGTGCCGGTCGGGGGTGGAGATCGGGAAGAATGGGCAGTGGATCAGGCGTGCGGGGCCGAAGAGGGAGCGCGGTGTGAGGGTGGCCGGCGGTGGCGGCGGGCGGGGCGGCTGGTGGCGCCGGGGCGAGGGCCAGCGGGCGGACGCGAAGGCCGCCCGGGACGCCGCGCAGGAGGCCTTCTACGAGCTGGACTCCACACAGCGCGAGGTGCAGCTCGCGGTGGAGACCGTCCGTGCCGTCGAGGACGAGCAGACCGTGCGCCGGACGGTGGCGGACTACCAGCAGATCGCGGCCCGGGTGGACGAGGTGACCGTCGGCTACCTGGCCGCGCTGGACGCCCAGGACCTGGAGGCCGAGGAGCTGGAGTCCTCGGCCGCCGCCCGCGCCCGGCAGGGGCTGGAGCAGGCGGAGCGTCAGCTGCAGGCCGCGCGGTCGGAGCTGTCGGGTTTCCTGACCAGGCTGCAGCCGCTGGTGGACCGGGCCGAGGCCCAGTTGATGAAGGTGACCCCGGCGGTCGAGCAGGCGAAGCGGGCACTGCTGGGCGCGACGACGGCGTTGGAGGCGGTCCGTGCGGCGGGCATGCGGGCGGACGACCTGGCGGCCCGGCTGGCGGAGCTGGCCCCGGAGCTGACCCGGCTGAACGAGGGCGCCGGGAAGCACGGGGTGCCGGACACCCTGCGGCGGGCCGAGGACGTGCAGCGGCGGGCGGAGGCGGTCCGGACGGCCGCCGAGCACTTGCCGGAGCGGGCGCGGGAGATCGACCGCCGGGTGGGCAGTCTGCGGACCCGGATCCAGGCGCTGGAGACCAGGTCGGAGGCGGTGGAGCCGGCGCTGAGCGAGCTGCGGCGCCGCTTCAGCCTGGCCTGCTGGCAGGATCTGCAGCACGTCCCGGCGCAGATCCCGGAGGCGGTGCGGACGGCGCGGGACAAGCTGGCGGAGGCGGTCCGGGCCCGGGACGAGCAGCGCTGGCCGGACGCGACGGCGGCGATCGGGACGGTACGGGCGCTGCTGGACACCGCGGAGGGCTCGGTCTCGGCCGTGACCGACCGCCTCCGGCAGCTGAACGACGTGGAGTACAACCCCCGGCAGGAGATCGACCGGGCCCGGTTCGCGCTGCGCGACGCCCAGCGGCTGGCGATGTCGGGGCGGCAGACGCCGGACCCGCGGCACGCGGCGCCGCTGGACGCCGCGGTGGGGCGGCTGGACCGGGCGGTGGCGCAGTTGGAGGAGGCGGGCCGGCACCCGGACTACTGGCACTTCCTGACCGAGCTGGCGGCGGTGCGGGAGACGGCGTCCGAGGTGGTCGCGATGATCCGGGGCAGCCACTGATCCGCCTGTCCTCCGGGGCCGGGAATCCGCACCGATCCACCCCTACCCGCCAGTAACTTAGTTGCTAGAGTTACCCCATGGCACGAAAGCGAAAGATCACCGCGTCCACCTTCAGGCGCGTGCTCACCATCTGGCCGCCGTTCCTGTTCGCCGGAATCCGGGTCCTCGCGGTCAGCCCCGACTTCCGGACGGCGAGGGTCCGGCTGCGGCTGGGGCGGCTCAACCGGAACTACGTCGGCACCCACTTCGGCGGCTCGATCTTCGCGATGACCGACCCGTTCTGGATGCTGCTGGTGATGCAGAACCTCGGCCCGGACTACCTGGTCTGGGACAGCGCCGCCGAGATCGAGTTCGTCTCGCCCGGCCGGGGCGACGTCTTCGCCGACTTCCACCTCACCGACGACCGGCTGGCCGAGATCCGGGAACTGACCGCCGAGGGCAAGAAGGCCCTGGTCTGGTTCGACACCGAGGTGCTCGGGTCGGACGGCACGGTGGTGGCGCGGGTCCGCAAGCAGATCTACGTCCGGGAGAAGCGGCGCCCCGAGCCTTCCGCCGGCTGAACCTGGGTACCCTGCGGGTATGCCTCGTTACGACTTCCGCTGCCGCTCCTGCGGAGCCACCTTCGAACTCCGCCGCACCATGGCCCAGGCCAACGACCCGGCGGTCTGCCCCGAGGGCCACACCGACACCACGAAGCTGCTCTCCACGGTGGCCGTGACCGGCGGCGCCGCGTCCTCCGGCGCCCAGGCGGCCCCGAGCGGCGGCGGCTGCTGCGGGGGCGGCTGCTGCGGCTGAGCCGGCGGCCACCCGGCCCACGCACGGCACCGCCCCCGGCAGGCTCTCCTGCCGGGGGCGGTGACGGATCGACGACCGATCAGCGCTCGTCGGCGGTGCGCCGGCGCGCGGCCAGGAGCAGGCCCGCACCGAGGGCGAGGGCCGTGGCGGAGCCGCCGAGCTCCCACCCGAGCCCGTCGCCGCCGCCGGTGGAGGCCAGCTCGGAGGTGTCCGCGGCGGTGTTGACCTCCGTGCGGACGGCCGCGGGTGTCACGGCGTGGACCCCGGTGCCGGCGTCCTGGGCGGCGGTGGCCCCGGCCGTGGCCCCGGCGGTGCCCTTCGCGGCCTCCGCGGCAGCCTTCGCCGCCTCGTTCGCCGCCTCGTTCGCGGCATCCTTCGCGGCGGCCTCGAACTGGCCGGTCTCGATGAACTTCCGCAGGACGCCCGGGTCGTCCGATCCGAACGCGATCTGCCCGGCCCGCTTCACCTCGGGGCCGCCGGCGCTGATGATCTGGACCAGCTGCACCCGGTCGTCCTGGGCCCGGGCGACGAACTGGCCGACCTCCAGGAACCGCAGCACGTCCTCGTAGGTGCCGTTGAACGCCTCGTTCGCGGCCTTGCGCACGGCCGGGCCGCCCGCCGACATGATCTGCGTGGCCCGCACCTGGTTGTCGTCCCTGCGCGCACGCTCCAGGTCGACGTCGAGGAAGTGCCGGACGTCCTGGGCGCTACCGGCGAGCGCCTTCTCGGCGGCCTCCCGCACCCCGCGGCCGGTCGCCGCGTCGTCCAGGATCGCCCGGACCGCGGCCCGGTCCTGCTCCTCCTGGGTCGGGGCGGCGGTCGCGGGCTCGGCCCCGGCCGCGGGCTCGGAGGCCGTGTCCGGAGCCGCGGCGCCGGCGGGCTGGGCGTTCCCGGCGGCGTGGGCCGCCGAGGGGAGCAGGACGGCCGGGGCGATCGCCACCGCGGCGAGGATCGCGGAGACCCGGACCAGCTTCATCGGCAAACCTGGTTTTCGTGAGAGGTTCGTGAACCCTCACAGGATAGATCGTCTTTTCGGCTTGCCGTACTGGTGAAGGGCGGGCCGTCGCCCACCCCACCGGGCTCACACGGCGTCAGACCCGGACGGAGGCAGCGGCTCTGACCCTGGCGAGGATCTGGCGGACGATCTCCTCGCCAGCCGAGACGCCGACCCGGTCGAGCGCCGTGACGCCGGGCGCCGTCCAGTCGGTCTCGGCGAGTTCGCCGTGGCCGGGACGCCAGCCGTGGTCGGCGGCGAGCAGCAGCTCGGCGTCGAGCAGCGAGTCACCGGCGGAGAGCACGGTGGCGGCGCCCGTCCGGCGCTCGACCTCGGCCAGCGCCGCGCTCTTGGTGAGCGGGGCCGGCACGGCGTACACCTTGCGGCCCTGGAGCGAGACCGTCCAGCCGCGCTCGCCGCACCAGCCGGTCAGCTCGGTCAGCCAGCCCTCGGGCAGGTCGGCGCGTTCGACGACGAGGTAGGCGAAGAGGTCCTCGGCGACCCGGCGCTTGTGGGTCCACTCCGGGTCGGCGGTGATCGCCAGGTGCTCGACCACCTCGGCCAGCGGGGCGCAGGAGGCGGCCAGCCGGGCGCCCACCTCGGCCTGCCAGTCCTGGTCCGGCACGCCGTCGACCAGCAGGTGGCCGCCGTTGGCGCAGATCGCGTACTGGGGGATCCAGCCGGGCGTCGGGCCGGGCAGGTGGACCCGCTCGTACTGCGCGCGGGTGCGGGTGGTGGCGGGGACGAAGGCGGCCAGCGCGGTGAGTTCGACCAGCATCTCGGCGGCCCGCTCGGTCATGAAGGAGAGCGCCCGGCCGTCGTGCACCTCGACAGCGAGCAGCCGGGGGGCCAGCCGGTCGGGCATCTCCAGGGCCAGCGCCCGGTTGGAGTAGATCAGGGTGCGGTCGAGGTCGCTCGCCACCAGGAACCGGCTGTCCATCAGTTGTCCTCCGCTCGCACTGCCGTCCCGTCGGCGCCGGTGGCGCCCCGGGTGTAGCGGGGGTGGATCAGGCCCACGCAGGAGTACGGCAGCCCGTCCACCTCCTCCACCGGTACGCCCCGCTGGTCGGCCAGCAGCCGGACGTGGTCCAGGTCGGCGCCGGCGCCGCGCCGGGCCAGCACCCGCCAGGGCACCCGCCGCAGCATGACCCGGGTGGTCTCGCCGACGCCGGGCTTGACCAGGTTGACGTTGTCGATGCCGTACTCGGCGCTGATCCGCTCGACCGCGGCCCAGCCCTCCCAGGTGGGGGTGCGGTCCTCGGCGGCGAGCCGCTCGGCGGCGGTCTCGGCGGCCTCGCGGACGGCGGCGAACCGCTCGACGACGGCGGCCACGAACGCCCGGGAGACGTCGGCGCCGCCCAGCTCGCGGTAGTACTTGGCGCCGTGGAACTCGTTCGGGCCGATCAGGTCGTCCCGCAGCACGGTGCGCGAGATCAGGCCGGAGACCGTGGAGTTGAGGCAGGCCGAGGGGATAAGGAAGTCGTCCCGGGTGCCGTAGGTGCGCACGCAGCCGCCCGGGTCGGCGAGGACGGCGAGGTCCGGGTCGAAACCGGTGCCGTGCAGGGCCTCGGCGAGCTCGCGGGTGATCGCGCCCTTGCCCGTCCAGCCGTCGACGAAGACGACCGTGCCGGCGTCGTGGTGGGCGGCCAGGTACCGCAGGGCGACCTGGTCGATGCCGCGACCGCGGACGATGGAGACGGTGTAGTGCGGGGCGTCGATGCCGTGGGCGAACTCCAGCCAGCGGCGGATCAGGATGCCGACCGGCGTGCCGGCCCGGGCCAGCGAGGCCAGCACCAGGGTGCGGCCGCGCTCGCGCAGCAGCGTCTCGGCGACCGTGCCGACGGCCAGCGCGATCCGCTCGGCCGAGGCGGTCAGCGCCTGCTGGAACAGCTCCTGGTACTCGGGGCTGGGCTGGTACTCGACCGGGAGGGACTCGGCGTAGTGGGCGCCGCCCGACTGGACGGCCTCCTCGCGCTCCTCGGTCGGGGCCTCCAGCGGGACCTCGGAGAGGTCCTTGAGCAGCCAGGTGACGTCCTGCGGCGGGTACGAGGAGAACGCCGGTCCGTGCAGGGGCGGCGAGCTGGTCAGGTTGGTCTGGGTGATCATGCCGGCCTTCGGTGGGGGTGCTCAGCTTGCATGGTGGTGCAGCGAGGCGTCAGCGGGGTGTCTTCGGACGGTACGAGGGGAGAACGGCGAGCACCACCTGGTCGGTGACCTGCCGCAACTGCCCCAGCAGGGCCTGCTCGCCGTGGTGCAGGGCGGGGGTGTCGGCCGGGTCGTCCACCACCAGGACCACGCTGTCGAAGCGGCGGGAGGCGTCGCCGCCGGGGGCGACGTTGTACGCGTAGCGCTCGCCCGGCCCGTCGGCCGGGTCGTCGTGGGAGGCGAAGGCGAGCCGGGTGCGGATGGCGTAGCCGGGGTCGTCCACGGCCAGCACCGGGGAGCGGGTCGTGGTGGAGAACCGGACCCGCTGCTCGCCGAGCAGGTCGGCCAGGGCGCCGGCGAGGCGCAGCGGCGCGTACATCAGCTCCTCGAAGCCGAGGACGAGCACCCGCTCGCCGGTGATCCGGGCGGCGAGGTCGGCGGCGAGGCCGGGCAGGAGCCGCTCCAGCCGGGCCCGGTGGCCGGGGGTGAAGCCGTGCCGGCCGCCGTCCGGGAGGTCGGCGGGCCAGTCCAGGTCGATCCGCTCGACGGGGGCGGGCCCGGCTTCGGGCAGGGGGGCCTCGGGGCCGGCGGCGTCGATCAGGGCCCGGGCGCGGGTCAGCACGTCGGGCGGCAGCAGGACGCCGCCGTCGGCGGTGGCCACCAGGTCGACCCGGGCGCCGAGTTCGGCGGCCGCGGCGGTCAGGCGTGCCCGGTCGTCGGCGGTGCGCAGGTCGACCAGGGCGACCACGACGTAGTGCTCGCGCGGGTGGGTGGCGTGCAGGGCACGAACGGTGTTGAGCACGGTGGTGCCGGTGGAGAACTCGTCGTCGACCAGGACCAGCGGGCCGTCGCCGGCCAGCAGCCGCGGGTCCTCCGGCAGCAGCAGGTGGGAGGTGGCGTGCGAGTGCTCCTCCTCGAAGCCGCCCACCGGGTCGATCCCGGTCACCGGGCGGCGGGTGGAGTGCAGGTAGGGGGCGTCCAGGCCGTCGGCGACGCTGTGGCCGAGCGCGGTGGCGGTCTCGGCGTAGCCGAGCACCACGGCCCGGGCGGCGGCCCCGGGGCCGAGCAGGTCACGGACCCGGCGGCCGAGCTCCAGGCCGGCGCCGTGCACCACGGCGGGGAGCTGCGGGACGTGCTTGCCGAGCACCCCGGAGACCAGCAGGTGGGCCCGCCGGGGGTTGCGCCGCAGCGCGAGCCCGATCAGTCCGGGCAGCTCGGGCGAGCCGGTGAGCCGCAGGTCGAGCCGGTCGGTGACCCACTGGCCGGTCCAGGGCGCCGGTTCGGCGTGCTGTGCTGTCAAGGCTCCTGCTTTCGGTGGTGCGGTGCGGGTGCGCATCGGGTGCGGCTCGAACGTTCGCTCGAACGAGCGTACGGGTTCCGGACGGGCCCCGGCGTGCGGCCGGGTGCTCAGGGGCACAAGCAGGCGCTCAGCAGCTCGGCGAAGCTCACGTCCTCGCGTGCCACGCCGAACACCTCCGCCCGCAGCAGCACCCGCTCGGCCCAGGCCCGGTGCGGCTTGGCCTCGTTCATCTTGTTGGTGTACGCCGAACGCAGCACCCCGCCGCCGCCCAGGCTCTGCTGCAGGATGTCCTGGGCGTCCGAGAACTCCTCGTGGGTGACCACGGACAGCGCGTGCACGGCCGGGACGTGGCTGGGGTGGATGCAGGTCTTGCCGAGCAGTCCGTTGGCCCGGTCGAGCTCGATCTCGCGGATCAGGCCGTCCAGGTCGTGCTCGATGATCTGCTGGCGCAGCCCCTCGGCGGGCGGGTGGGCCTCCGCGAACGGGGTGCGGCGCAGCTGCGGCTTGAAGATCCGCTCCTGGACCGGGAAGTACTCCCAGACCGGTCCGGTGACCGTGTAGCCGCTGCCGTCGGCCCGGCCGAGCACGTTCACCACGTCGCCGATCACGCCGGCGACCAGGGCGACGTCGTAGGCGGTCAGGTCGGGCGAGCGGCGCAGCCCGTACGCGGAGCACAGGTCGGTCACCCCGAGCCGGACGGCGAGGATGCGGTCCCGGTACTTCTCCAGCAGCCGGGCGACGCCGAAGAGCGTGTCGCGGCGGCTCTCCAGGTAGGCCAGCTCCGGGGACTCCAGTACCGGCATGGCGAACAGCCGCCGTCCGCAGGACTGCTCGGCGGCGGTGAGCGCCTCCAGGAAGGCGGCGCCGCTGTCCTCGGTGAACTTGGGCACCACGAAGCCGGTGAGCAGGGCGACGGCGGGGCCGAGCCGTTCGACCAGGTCGGTGATCTGCCCGGCGGCGCGGACCCGGACGAAGAGCAGGGGGAGGCCCTGGGGGGCGGCGGCGAGCTCGCCGAGCTGGACCACCAGGTTGGCCTCCGCGGCCGGGACCTCGTGGTCGGCTATGGCGTCCTCCAGGCACAGCACCATCGAGACCACGCCGCGGGCCGCCTGCTTGCGGATGTCCGCGGCGAGGCTGGCCCGGGTGGCGGGGCTGTAGAGCGTGGCGCCGAGCGCGGTGGCGAGCACCGCGGCGTCGCTGTCCTGGTCGAACGCGGCGGGCTCCCGGAGGAAGAGCCGGCTGCGGATGTCCTCCGCGAGATGACCGAAGTGGCGCAAAGTGCCCTCCCCTGGGATCGGATGCGGCCCGCCGGTGGCGGGGTGGCCGGCACTCACCAGTTGGACGGTTGAGCCGGACGAATGGTTCGCCCGTTCTCCGCCGCAGCCCGTGGTCGGTGCGCGCCCGTGCCTGGGGCGTTCTCGGGAAGGGGTGGGAGGCCGGGGCCGTTGGCCGCCAATGGTACGGACAGATTCGGCCACGTGGAGACGTGAAACATCGAATTCTCGGAAGGTTGCCATCCGCTTCACACAACGCCCGCCCGGTGACCCTCCGGGGGACGGTGTCACCCGGGGGGAGGTGCGTTGTCCGAACCGGTCGCGAACGGGCAGGATGGTGCGCTATGACGCATGTGATGGCGAAGGGCGCCAACATCCCGCTGACGGCCGCCGCGGTCCGCGCCGTGCTGCGCTGGACCGGTTCGCCCGGCTCCCCCGACGTCGACGCCTCCGCACTGCTGGTCGGCGCCGGCGGCAAGGTCCGGTCGGACGCCGACTTCGTCTTCTACAACCAGCCCCGGCACCCGTCCGGCCTGGTGCGCCACCTGCCCAAGCAGGGGTCCGACTCCGGTTCCGAGGTCTGGGACGCCGTCGAGGTGGACCTCGCCAAGCTGCCGCCCGAGGTCGACCGGGTGGTGCTGGCCGGCTCCGCGGAGGGCGGTGCCTTCCCGGCCGTGTCCGGGCTGCGGGTGCTGCTGTACGACGCCGGCGCGGGCGAGCCGTCCGACCCGCTGGCCGAGTTCGCCGTGGCCGACACCGGCGAGGTGACCGCGCTGGTGGCGGCCGAGCTGTACCGGCGCGACGGCGGCTGGAAGTTCCGCGCGGTCGGCCAGGGATACGCGACCGGCCTGAGCGGCCTCGCCACCGACTACGGCATCGCGGTCGAGGACGAGGGCGCGGACGGCACGGACGGCCCCGACTCCACCGGCGGCGCGCAGCTGCAGCGTCTCCCGGAGGACCAGCACCCGGCCCACGCGTCCGAGGAGCCCGACACCTACACGCTGGCGCCGGCCACTCCCGCGGCCCCGCTCGCCCCGCCGCTCCCGCCGAGCACCCCGCCGCCGCCGACCAGCCCGCCGACCGGCTACGGCTACCCCCCGCCGCACCAGCCCCAGCAGCCCCAGCAGCAACCGCAACCGACCGGCTACGCCGGATACGGCTACCCGCCGCCCCACCAGCCGCAGCAACAGCAACAGCAACAGCCCACCGGGTACGGCTACCCGCAGCAGCACCAGCCGGTCGCGCCCCCGCAGCCGCCCCCGCAGCCCGCCCGGCAGCAGCCGCAGGGCACCTTCGCGCTGCCGCCGCAGGGCCCGCAGTTCCAGCCCCGCTGACCGGCCGGCCCGACCCCGACCGGCCCCCGCGGTCCGGGCCGGGCCCGCGGTTCAGGCCGTACCGGGCGCGGTCGGGCCGGCCTTGTAGCCGCGCTGCCACTGCATGCCGAAGCCGTACAGCCGGTCCAGGTCGGACTGGAAGCCGTGCACGTACCGCACCTCGCGGCGGACGGTGAGCTGGCCGTCCCCGGAGTTCTCGATCAGGACCACCGCGCAGGAACGGGCCGCCGGTGCCCGCTCGTCCAGCTTGATCTCCAGCCGGGGACCGCTCTGCGGCACGATGGTCACCGTGGCGTGCGTGCGGTCGAAGGCCGGGGTGTCGTCGTAGATGTAGACGAAGATCAGTAAGCGCTTGAACTGGTCCTTCTTCTCCAGGTTGATGTACATCGTCTCGCCCGAGGGGGCGCCGTAGACGTCGTCGCCGCTCAGCTTGATGTACGGCGGCCGGTTCAGGTCGCCGAAGAGCTGGCCGAGCGGCTGCACCACGCCCCGGGTGCCGTCGGTCAGTTCGTACAGGCAGGCCAGGTCGAGGTCGACGTTGAGCTGCGGGCGGTTGAAGGAGTCCGGCGCCAGCGGCCGCAGGATGCGCGGGTCGAAGAGCCGGCGCAGCGAGGAGCCGCCGGCCGGGCCGTCGGCCGTGCGGGCGGCCCAGTGCAGGTTGACGTAGAGGTAGCCGGTGGTGGCCGCGGAGCCGGTGATCGCGTGCTGCGGCCGCGCCTTGGTCAACGTGATCTTGAACTGCCCCCCGGCGTCCACGCTGTTGCGTTCGCCCTTCAGGAACTCCCACACCGAGACCATTGCGTCCTCCCCCAGAGCCAGTCCGATCCGACCGGTCCATGATCCCGCAGCCGGCCGTCGCGTCGTGCCCGTACCGGGCAGTCAGAGCCATACCCATTCCCGGTCGCTGAGTCAACGTCAGCGCGCCGGTGAGTGCTTGGTGGCAGAAGGATCCCCACTCCCGTAACATGCCGCTCCCTCGGACGCGATATCGTCTAGCCGCACAGGTGTCCCGTTCGCCTTGTCCCCCGGCGTCCGCGACGGGCCGTCAGACCCTCCCCCAGCGGCGGGATCCGACCGGCACCCCCCGCCTGTGCCCGACCGCGAAGATCTCTCCTGCCCTGCGGAAAGCCGAGGCCCTCCCCGCAATGAACTTCTCCTCCATACAGCTGGTCTGGGCCGTCGTCGGCGGCGCGGCCCTGCTGTTCACCGCCATCCTGGTGGCCTTCCTGCGCTTCAAGAACAACGGCGCCGACGAGAACACCGACTCCTGGGAGCGCAGCGAGGAGCGCCGCCGCCGCAAGGAGGCGATCTACGGCGGTGCGTCCTACGTGCTGCTGTTCTGCTGCGCCGGTGTGGCGGCCGCGCTCTCCTTCCACGGCCTGGTCGGCTTCGGTCAGCAGAACCTGAACCTCTCCGGCGGCTGGGAGTACCTGGTGCCGTTCGGCCTGGACGGCGCGGCGATGTTCTGCTCGGTGCTCGCCGTCCGCGAGGCCAGCCACGGTGACGCGGCGCTCGGTTCCCGGCTGCTGGTCTGGCTGTTCGCCGTCGCCTCGGCCTGGTTCAACTGGGTGCACGCCCCGCGCGGCGGGATGCACGACGGCGCCCCGCAGTTCTTCGCCGGCATGTCCATCTCGGCGGCCGTGCTCTTCGACCGGGCGCTCAAGCAGACCCGCCGGGCGGCGCTGCGCGAGCAGGGCCTGATCCCCCGCCCGCTGCCGCAGATCCGGATCGTGCGCTGGCTGCGCGCGCCCCGCGAGACGTACGCGGCCTGGTCGCTGATGCTGCTGGAGAACGTCCGCAGCCTGGACGAGGCGGTCGACGAGGTGCGCGAGGAGCGCCAGGCGAAGCTGGACGCCAAGGCGCGGGCCCGCAGCGCCGACCGCCGCGAGCGGGCCGAGCTGAAGGCGATCGCCCGCCAGGGCGGCATGCTGGCCCGGGCCCGCGGCGGCCGCCAGGTGCCGGCGCTGACGGCGGGCGGCGACGGGCAGCCCGCTTCGGAGCCTGCCCTAGCCGAGGAGGCCGCCGACCGCACCGGTCCCTCCGCGCTGGAGCCCGCCGCCCTGTCCGCCGGCCGCCGGCCGGTGGCCGCGGTCGGTTCCGCCACCTCCTCGGTGCTCGGGGACAACCCGTACTCCTCGGACTCCTACCTCGGCTCGTCCTCGTACGGCTCGATCGACCTGACGGCCGACGACGACACCCTGGCGATGCCGAAACTGGACTCGCTGGAGCGCAAGCTGCGGGCCATCGAGCAGCAGCTCGGCTGATCCCGCCCCGGCACGTGAACGGGCCCCCGCACGGTGTGTGCGGGGGCCCGTTCACGTGTCGGCGGACGGCGCTCGGGCCGCCGGGGCTCAGCCCTCCGAGGAGCTGACCGCCGGTGCCTGCTCCCGCTTGTTGCGGACCATCGAGGAGGCCAGCGCCGCACCGATGAAGGCGACGCCGATCAGCCCGGTGACGATCTCCGGGATGTGGTACTCGATGCTCGCCAGCAGGATCAGCGCCAGCGCGCCGATCGCGTAGTGGGCGCCGTGCTCCAGGTAGACGTAGTCGTCCAGGGTGCCCTTGCGGACCAGGAAGACGGTCAGCGAACGGATGTACATCGCGCCGATGCCCAGGCCCAGGGTGATCATGAAGATGTCCTGGGAGATGGCGAACGCGCCGACCACGCCGTCGAAGGAGAACGACGCGTCGAGGACCTCCAGGTAGAGGAAGAGGAAGAACGCGGCCTTGCCGCCGACCTGGACGATCGACTTGCCGCTGCGCTCGGCCTCCTCCTCGGCCTCCTCCTGCGCCTCCAGACCGGACTCGAAGACCCCGGACAGGCCGTTGACCGCGAGGTAGGTGGCCAGGCCCATCAGGCCGGCCAGCAGCACGGTCTCGGCGTGCTCGGCGGCGAACAGCCGCGAGGAGACGGCCAGCACCACGAGGGCGATCACCGAGGAGAGCGCGTCCAGCTTGCCGATCTTCTCCAGCGGCTTCTCAAGCCAGCGCAGCCAGTTGAAGTCCTTCTCCTCGAAGATGAAGTCGAGGAAGATCATCAACAGGAAGATGCCACCGAAGGCGGCGATCGCCGGGTTGGCGGCCTCCAGGTACTGCGCGTAGGTGCTGCCGTTGTAGGTCTTGCTGGAGTCCAGCGCCAGCTCGATGACCGTACCGGGGCTCAGGTGCGCCGTCAGGCCGACCACCAGCAGCGGGAAGATCAGCCGCATGCCGAAGACGGCGATCAGCACGCCGACGGTGAGGAAGATCTTCTGCCAGAAGGGGTTCATCCGCTTCAGGACGGTGGCATTGACGACCGCGTTGTCGAACGAGAGGGAGATCTCGAGGACCGAGAGGATCAGCACCACGCCGAATCCTTCGGCCCCCCAGATCAGGCCGGCTGCGATCAGGCCGGCGATCGTGATGGCGAAGGACCATCCGAATGTGCGGAGGAACACGGAGTCAGTTACCTTTCGAATTCGTTGGGTTCAGGCGAGGGCGGACCGGCCGGGACCGACTCCCGGACGGCCCGCCCGGCGCCGCTGCGCGGCCCTTGAACCGCGCTTTACGATACGTTCACGCCGAAGTCCTGGACGATGCCCCGCAGGCCGGAGGCGTAGCCCTGGCCGACCGCGCGGAACTTCCACTCGCCCTGGTAGCGGTAGATCTCGCCGAAGATCATGGCGGTCTCGGTGGAGGCGTCCTCGCTCAGGTCGTAGCGGGCGATCTCCGAGTCGTCGGCCGTGTTCACCACGCGGATGTAGGCGTTGGCGACCTGACCGAAGCTCTGCTGCCGGGACTCGGCGTCGTAGATCGACACCGCGAAGACCACCTTGTCGACCTGGGCCGGCACCAGGTCCAGGTGGACCTGCACGACCTCGTCGTCGCCGTCCCCGTCGCCGGTGAGGTTGTCGCCCTGGTGCTCGACCGAGCCCTCGGGGCTCTTCAGGTTGTTGTAGAAGACGAAGTACTCGTCGCCGAGCACCTTGCCGCCGGAGCAGAGCAGTGCACTCGCATCGAGGTCGAACGACGCGCCGGTGGTCGACCGGGCGTCCCAGCCGAGACCGATCTGCACCTGCGTCAGGTTCGGCGCGGCCTTGGTCAGCGAGACGTTGCCGCCCTTGGCGAGCGTGACGCTCATGTACTTCCTCCCTAGTCCCCCCGCACTTCGGGGCTCCGTGTCCGCGGGGTACAGCCCTGCCGCCGCACGTCGGTGCGAGCGGCGCACCCCAAAGGTCTACGCCCACCGCGGCCCGCGCAGTGCTGCACTACCGCCTGAACTTCCTGAACTCCCCCGGCCCTGCGGCGCGCCGGGGCAACGCGCGGGGCCGGCGGGAGCGCTGATCGCTCCCGCCGGCCCCGGCCGTGCAGCTTAGCCAACCGCCACCGCGGTCAGACATTCACCCCGAAGTCCTGCGCGATGCCGCGCAGGCCGGAGGCGTACCCCTGACCGATCGCGCGGAACTTCCACTCCGCGCCGTTGCGGTACAGCTCGCCGAAGACCATCGCGGTCTCGGTGGAGGCGTCCTCGCTCAGGTCGTAGCGGGCGATCTCCGCGCCGCCGGCCTGGTTGAGCACCCGGATGAAGGCGTTGCGGACCTGGCCGAAGCTCTGCTGGCGGTTCTCCGCGTCGTAGATCGACACCGGGAAGACGATCTTGGCGATCTCGGCCGGGACGCCGGCCAGGTCGACCTTGATCTGCTCGTCGTCGCCCTCGCCCTCACCGGTGAGGTTGTCGCCGGTGTGCTCGACCGAGCCGTCGGCGCTCTTGAGGTTGTTGAAGAAGATGAAGTCGGCGTCGGAGCGGACCTTGCCCTGCTCGTCGCAGAGCAGTGCGCTGGCGTCCAGGTCGAAACCGCTGCCGGTGGTGGTGCGGACGTCCCAGCCGAGGCCCACGACCACAGCCGTCAGGCCGGGCGCCTCCTTGGTGAGCGAGACGTTGCCACCCTTGCTCAGACTGACACCCACGTGCTGCCTCCAGGAATCGGGAGGCACGGGCGGTGCCCCCGGTGGTGCGGTTCCGGACGCCGGCCGTTCGGCACGGTGCGTCCGTCCTGCCAACGGCCCGATCGTAGTGCCGGGTTCCCCACCGGGGGGCGAGTCGGCCCGGCGCGCCTCGAACCGCGCCCGCCGGGCCGCCCCGCCCGACCTGCCGGAGCGGGCTCCGGGGCGGGCTCAGAGCGCGCCGAGGGCCTTCAGGTACTCCTGCTCGTCCCGGGCGTCCGGGAGGCCGTTCACGATCGACCAGCGGACGGCGCCGCTCTTGTCGATCACGAAGGTGCCGCGCACGGCGCAGCCCTTCTCCTCGTTGAAGACGCCGTAGGCGCGGGAGACCTCGCCGTGCGGCCAGAAGTCGGACAGCAGCGGGTACTCCAGGCCCTCCTGCTCGGCGAAGACGCGCAGGGTGAACGGCGAGTCGTTGGAGACCGCGAGCACCTGGACCTCGTCGTTCTGCAGGCGCGGCAGCTCCTTCTGGATCGCGCACACCTCGCCGGTGCAGACGCCGGTGAAGGCGAACGGGTAGAAGACCAGGACGACGTTCTTCTCGCCCCGGAAGTCGGAGAGCTTCACGAGCTCGCCGTGCTGGTTCTTCAGCTCGAAGTCCGGAGCCTGGGTGCCGACCTCGATGGCCATGGTGGGACCTTCCTCTGGGGTGCCGCGGCCCTCGGTGCGCCGCGCGGACAGGGGCATCCTCGCATCCGATCCGGGCCGTTAGGCCGAACGGGTGAGAGCTTCCGGCTGGTGGGGGCCCGGTTTCGCCCTGGGTGAACACGCTCCCCGGCGGCTCCTCCAACCGGCCCGCCGATGCGGCCGGGCCCCGCTGGAGGAAGCTCCAGCGGGGCCCGGTCGGGGTCTGTTCGGGGGCGGTCGGCCCTGACGGGCCCTAGCGCTTGCCGGTGCGCGAGGCCTTCGGGGTCGCCAGCCGGGTGCCGGCCCAGTCCTTGGCGACCGACACCGAGCTGGTCTGGGAGAGACCGGCGGTGCGGGCGGCGTCGGCGATGTCGGAGGCCTCGATGTGGCCGTCACGGCCGGTCTTCGGGGTCAGCAGCCAGACCAGGCCGCCCTCCGCCAGGTACTCCAGCGCATCGACCAGGGCGTCGGTGAGATCCCCGTCCTCCTCGCGGTGCCACAGCAGGACGGCGTCTGCGACGTCGTCGTAGTCCTCGTCGACGAGCTCCGTACCAGTGATGTCCTCGATGCCCTCGCGGAGCTCCTGGTCACTGTCATCGTCGAACCCGAGCTCCTGGACGATCTGGCCCTCTTCGAAGCCGAAACGCAGTGCCGGGTTGGACTTGTCCGCGGGGTCCGCGGTCGCGCTCACGGGAATAACCTCCAGTATTCGGCTCGGCATCAATGCCGAGGCTGTGGCCGTAGTCCACACGGGACCGGCGGTTCGCGCAAGTACCCGACCGTCGATCCCACCCAAAGGTTGACGTGTCGCGGGGGGGACACGCCGCTCGGGGTGGCGGGAATCACACCGATTTGCCCTTTTCCATCCGGGCCGAGGATGCTTCCCCCGGTCCTGGGTCACATGCCGTACAGCTGACCGAGATGCGAACGGCATTCGGGGTACTCGCCCACGCGGGCGTAGAGTCTCCTGTTGGCCCTCACCCTGACCGCCCGCCATCGGGCGGCCGGGTAACCAGGTCGGACCACCTCTTCGTAACCCCCGGGGGTGCGCGGCGAAGGCAAAGAAGCCGCTCGCCGCACGCCTCCCGACCGGGCCGCCCACCAGGCGGAACGGTTACCGATCGGTAGAGATGACGGATCTCCGAGTCGCGGTACACGATGGAGGCGGCGCGACACACCTCAGTTTCGACCGACAGTGAAGGAACAGCGTGGCTTCCGGATCCGATCGCAACCCGATCATCATTGGCGGCCTTCCGAGTCAGGTCCCGGACTTCGATCCCGAGGAGACCGCGGAATGGCTGGAGTCGCTTGACGCCGCCATCGACGAGCGGGGGCGCGAGCGTGCCCGCTACCTGATGCTGCGGCTGATCGAGCGCGCCCGCGAGAAGCGTGTCGCCGTGCCCGAGATGCGCAGCACGGACTACGTCAACACCATCGCCACCAAGGACGAGCCGTTCTTCCCCGGCAACGAGGAGATCGAGCGCAAGGTCCTCAACGCGACCCGCTGGAACGCGGCCGTGATGGTCTCCCGGGCGCAGCGCCCCGGCATCGGCGTCGGCGGGCACATCGCCACCTTCGCCTCCTCCGCGTCGCTGTACGACGTGGGCTTCAACTACTTCTTCCGGGGCAAGGACGCCGAGGGCGAGTCCGGCGACCAGATCTTCTTCCAGGGGCACGCCTCTCCCGGCATCTACGCCCGAGCCTTCCTGCTGGACCGGCTCTCCGAGCAGCAGCTCGACGCCTTCCGCCAGGAGAAGTCCAAGGCGCCGTACGGCCTCTCCAGCTACCCGCACCCGCGGCTGATGCCGGACTTCTGGGAGTTCCCGACCGTCTCGATGGGCCTCGGCCCGCTCGGTGCGATCTACCAGGCGCGGATGAACCGCTACCTGGAGCACCGCGGCATCAAGGACACCTCCGACTCGCAGGTGTACGCCTTCCTCGGCGACGGCGAGATGGACGAGCCCGAGTCGCTCGGCCAGCTCTCGCTGGCCGCCCGTGAGGGCCTGGACAACCTGACCTTCGTGGTCAACTGCAACCTGCAGCGCCTCGACGGCCCGGTCCGCGGCAACGGCAAGATCATCCAGGAGCTGGAGTCGCAGTTCCGCGGCGCCGGCTGGAACGTCATCAAGCTGATCTGGGACCGCAGCTGGGACCCGCTGCTGGCGCAGGACCGCGACGGCGTCCTGGTCAACAAGCTGAACACCACGGTGGACGGCCAGTTCCAGACCTACGCGACCGAGACCGGCGCGTACATCCGCGAGCACTTCTTCGGCGGCGACCTGCGGCTGCGCGCGATGGTCGAGAACATGTCCGACCAGCAGATCCAGCACCTGGGTCGCGGCGGCCACGACCACGCCAAGGTCTACGCGGCGTACAAGGCGGCCCGCGAGCACAAGGGCCAGCCGACGGTCATCCTCGCCCAGACCGTCAAGGGCTGGACGCTCGGCCCGAACTTCGAGGGCCGCAACGCGACCCACCAGATGAAGAAGCTGACGGTCGAGGACCTCAAGCGCTTCCGCGACCGGCTGCACCTGCCGATCACCGACAAGCAGCTGGACGAGGGCTACCCGCCCTACTACCACCCGGGCAAGGACTCGGAGGAGATCCAGTACATGCACGACCGCCGGCGCGAGCTCGGCGGTTACGTGCCGACCCGCAAGGTGCGGCCGCGCAAGCTGGAGCTCCCCGGCGACGACGCGTACAAGGCGGTCAAGAAGGGTTCGGGCAACCAGACCATCGCCACCACCATGGCGTTCGTACGGGTGCTCAAGGACCTGATGCGGGACAAGGGCATCGGCAACCGCTTCGTGCCGATCGCGCCGGACGAGTACCGCACCTTCGGCATGGACTCGCTCTTCCCGTCCGCCAAGATCTACAACCCGCTCGGCCAGACCTACGAGTCGGTCGACCGCGAGCTGCTGCTGGCGTACAAGGAGTCCCCGACCGGCCAGATGCTGCACGACGGCATCTCCGAGGCGGGCTGCACCGCGTCGCTGATCGCCGCCGGTTCGTCGTACGCGACGCACGGCGAGCCGCTGATCCCGGTCTACGTCTTCTACTCGATGTTCGGGTTCCAGCGCACCGGCGACCAGTTCTGGCAGATGGCCGACCAGCTGGCCCGCGGCTTCGTGATCGGCGCCACCGCCGGCCGCACCACCCTGACCGGTGAGGGCCTGCAGCACGCCGACGGCCACTCGCACCTGCTGGCCTCGACCAACCCGGGCGTCGTCGCGTACGACCCCGCGTACGGCTTCGAGATCGCGCACATCGTCCAGGACGGCCTGCGGCGGATGTACGGCTCGTCGGCGGAGTTCCCGCACGGCGAGGACGTCTTCTACTACATGACGGTCTACAACGAGCCGATCAAGATGCCGGCCGAGCCGGAGAACGTCGACGTCGAGGGCATCCTCAAGGGTCTGCACCGGTACGCTCCGGCCACCGCCGGCCAGATCCCGGCCCAGATCCTCGCCTCCGGCGTGGCCGTGCCGTGGGCCCTGGAGGCCCAGCGCATCCTCGCCGAGGAGTGGAACGTCAAGGCCGACGTCTGGTCCGCGACCTCCTGGAACGAGCTGCGCCGCGACGCGGTGGAGGCCGAGGAGTTCAACCTGCTGCACCCCGAGGAGCCGCAGCGCGTCCCGTACGTGACGCAGAAGCTCCAGGGCGCCGAGGGCCCGTTCGTCGCCGTGTCCGACTGGATGCGCGCGGTGCCGGACCAGATCTCGCGCTGGGTGCCGGGCCAGTACCAGTCGCTGGGCGCCGACGGCTTCGGCTTCGCCGACACCCGTGGCGCGGCGCGCCGCTTCTTCCACATCGACCCGCAGTCGGTGGTCCTGGGCGTGCTCACCGAGCTGGCCAAGCAGGGCAAGGTCGACCGCGGCCTGCTGAAGGAGGCCATCGACCGCTACCAGCTGCTCGACGTGGCGGCGGCCGACCCGGGCGCGGCCGGCGGCGACGCCTGATCCGTGGCACCAGCCGAACGGCCGAGGGCCGGACTCCCACCGAGGGGTCCGGCCCTCGGCCGTTCCCGGGCCGGGAACCGGCCGGCTCACCGGACCTCGAAGGTGTTCAGCGCGGTGGTGTACTGCTCCTCGACGGCGGCCCAGTCCGCCTCGGGGGCGTCCGCGAAGACCGCGTACTCGGTGCCGGCCGAGGTCACGAACGCCTGGTCGGCCGCGTGCCACGGCGTCCCGTCGGAGGCCGTCCAGGTGTACTCCCACTGCGCGGCGTCGTTGCCCTGGAAGGTGTTGGCCCGGAGCAGGATCCGGTGGTAGTCGGCCGACCTGCCGACGCTCCGTTCCAGCTCCAGCAGGTGCGACTCGGCGCTCTGGGCCGCGCCCGGGGTGATGCCGACCCGGATCAGGTGGGTCCCGCCGTCCGGCGAGTAGTCGATCTGGCCGGCGTTCACGCTGCGGGTCCAGCCGTCCGGCACCGCCATCCGGAAGCCGGCCGGGTCGTCCACCCAGTGGTAGCCGGCCGGGGCCGGGCTCGCCGTCGCCTCCGGGCTGCTCGCCTCCGGGCTGGTCGGCCCCTCCGTGGTGGGTCCGGCGGTGCTCGGCTCGGGGGTGGTGGGCTCGGGGGTGGTGGGCTCCGGGGTGGTGGGCCCGGGGGTGGTGGCACCGGCGGTGCTCGGCTCGGGGGTGGTGGTGTTGGGGGTGGGCTGCGAGGTGGTGACCACCGCCGTCCCGCCGCCGGTGCCGTCGCTGTTGCTGTTGCTGTTGACCACGGCGAAGGCCACGCCGCCGATCAGCATCGCCGCCAGCACCGCGCCCGCGACGGCCAGCAGGGTCCGCCGGCCGCCCGGGTGCGCGGGCGAGCTCCGGACCGGCGGGGCGGCCGGGGTCGGCGGGGCGGGCCGCGTCCGGGAGGGTCCGGCCGGCGGGGCCTGCTCGGTGGGCGCGGTCGGCCCGGTCGCGGGGACCTGCGCGGTCGGCGGGTGCTCCGCACGGCCGTCCGCACCCGTCGCGCCGACCGTACTGCCGGTGTCGGCCGCCGCCTCCGCGAGCATCCGCAGGGCCCGGTCCGCCGTCGGGCGCTCGGCCGGGTCCTTGCGCAGCAGGGCCTCGATCACCGGGGCGAGCGCGCCGGCGTGGCGGGGTTCCGGGAGCGGGTCGGCGAGCACCGCCTGGAGGGTGCCCATGGTCGTGGTGCGGTGGAACGGCGACTGTCCCTCCACCGCGGCGTACAGCGTGGCCCCCAGCGACCACAGGTCGGACTCCGGCCCGGGACGGTGGCCGCTGACCCGCTCGGGGGCCACGTAGTCCGGCGATCCGACGATGTCGCCGGTCCGGGTCAGCCCGGGCGCGCCCTCCAGCAGTGCGATCCCGAAGTCGGTGAGCACCGCGCGTCCGCCGCGCTCCAGCAGGACGTTGGCGGGTTTCACGTCCCGGTGCAGGACGCCGTGCCGGTGCGCCTGGTCGAGGGCGGCGAGCACCTGTTCACCGACCCGGGCGGCGTCGCGCGGGAGCAGGATGCCCTCGGAGTCGATCACGTCGGCGAGCGAGCGGCCGTCGATCAGCTCCATCACGATCCACGGCCGGCCGTCCTGCTCCAGCACGTCGTAGACCGTGATCACGCTCGGGTGCTTGATCTTCGCCGCCGCCCTGGCCTCCTGCTTCATCCGGGAGTTGAGGGTCGCGAGCTCGTCCTGCGGGACGCCCCCGACGCTCAGTTCCTTCACCGCGACCTCGCGGTCGAGCTCGGTGTCCCGGGCCACCCAGACGGTGCCCATCCCCCCGCGGCCGAGGCGCTCCCCCAGCAGGTAGCGCCCGGCGACCAGCCGGCCGCTGCCGGGCGCCCCGTCGTCCTGAGAACTCATGGCGACCCCACTGTGCGTGTCCCGTGCGTGTCCGGAAGGCGGCCCCGAGCTGCCCTCCCAGTCTCGCGCCGGGCCCGGCTCGGCGCGTCCCGGGACGCCCGCCGCCCGGAAGGAGTAGACAGGGCGGGTGTCCGTCTCCATCGCACTGTTCACCCAGGACCTGCGGCTCCACGACAACCCCGTCCTGCGCGCCGCACTCGCCCAGTCCTCCGTGGTGGTGCCGCTGTTCGTGCTCGACGAGCGGATCGGGGCGACCGGGTTCGCGGTCCCCAACCGGGCCGCCTTCCTCGCCGCCTGCCTCGCCGACCTCGACCGGGGGCTCGCCGCCCGGGGCGGCCGGCTGGTGGTGCGGCGCGGGGACGCGGTGGCCGAGACCGTCCGGCTGGCCGGGGAGACCGGCGCGACCGGGGTGCACGTGGCCGCCGGGGTCAGCGCCTTCGCCCAGCACCGGGAGGGCCGGCTGCGGGAGGCCCTGGGCGGGCGGCTGCGGGTGCACGACTCGGTCCTGAACGCCCTCGCCCCGGGCGCGGTCACCCCGGCCGGCAAGGACCACTACGCCGTCTTCACCCCCTACTCCCGGGCCTGGCGGCAGGCCGAGCGGCGGGCCCCGCTGGCCGCGCCGCGCGAGGTGCGGGTGCCCGAGGCCGTCCGGGGGGTCGCGGTGCCCGAGGTGCGGCCCGACTCCCCGGGGCTGCCGGAGGGCGGCGAGAGCGCCGGACGGCGGCGCTGGTCGCGCTGGGCCTCGGCCGCGTACGAGGAGCAGCACGACGACCTGGCGGGCGACGGGACGTCGCGGCTCTCCCCGTACCTGCACTTCGGCTGCCTCTCGGCGACCGAGCTGGTGGCGCTCGCCGAGCGGCGCGGCGGGCCGGGGGCGGAGGCCTTCGTCCGGCAGCTGGTGTGGCGCGACTTCCACCACCAGGTGCTGGCGGCCCGTCCGGACGCGGCCCGGGCCGACTACCGGCCCCGGGAGGACCGGTGGCACCGCGACGAGGGCGAGCTGACCGCCTGGCGCGAGGGTCGCACCGGCTACCCGATCGTGGACGCCGGGATGCGGCAGCTCGCCGCGGAGGGCTGGATGCACAACCGGGCCCGGCTGCTGACCGCGTCCTTCCTGGTCAAGACGCTCTACCAGGACTGGCGGGCGGGCGCGGCGCACTTCCTGTCGCTGCTGGTGGACGGGGACGTCGCCAACAACCAGCTGAACTGGCAGTGGGTGGCCGGCACCGGCACGGACACCCGGCCGAACCGGGTGCTCAACCCGCTCACCCAGGCCAAGCGGTTCGACCCGCAGGGCGCGTACGTGCGGCGCTGGGTGCCGGAGCTGGCGGGCGTCGCGGGCGCGGCGGTGCACCGACCGTGGCTGCTGCGCGAGCCGGTGGACTACCCCGCGCCGATCATCGGTCTGGACGAGGGCCGCTTCCAGCAGGGCCGCGGCCGGTAGCGGACGGTGACGGGCCGTGGTGGATGGTGGCGGACGGTGGCCGGTGGCGCGCAGCGGCCGGTGGCACGGCTGCCGGTAGCGCCCCGGCCTCCCGGACGGGGCAGACTCGGGGGTGTGGGGGCCGTTCGCACCGGAAGGGTCGCGATGCACGAGGACGTCGTCGCCAGGGCCGGATTCCTGCTGCGCGAACTGCGACTGAGCCCGGAGGAGGCGCAGCGGCGGCTCGCCGACTGGTTCCCCGACCTGGAGCGGGAGGAGCGGATCCGGTACGTCCGCGAGGCGCGCCTGTCGGCGGGGGACGCCCCCGGCGATCGGCCCGGCCGTCGGCCCGGCGGACGGCCGGCCGACCCGGGCGGGTCCTGACACGGCGCCCGGGGCCCGGCACGGCGGCGGCCCCGGGCAGCGGGTGCCCGGGGCCGCCGTCGTCGTCGACGGGGGACGTCAGATGTGCACGGCCGGCCCGGCGTCGGTGGCGCCGCGCCTGGTGAGCAGGCCGAGCCCGGCGGCGCAGGCCGCGACCACGGCGGCGACCACGAAGGCCACCGACATGCCGCTGACGAACGAGGAGTGGACGGCGCCGGCCATCGCGTCGACCACCTGCTGCGGGGTGCCGGCCGGGGCCGGCGGCGCGATGCCGAGCTGGGCGGCCTGCTTCAGGCCCTCCGCGTCCGCCCCCTGGGGCGCCGGGAGCCCGGCGCCCGCCCACTTGCCCGGCAGCACGTCGGTGACCTTGGAGGCCATCACGGCGCCCAGCACGGCGGTGCCGAGGCCGCCGCCGACCTGCATGGCGGCCTGCTGGAGCCCGCCGGCCACGCCGGACAGCTCCAGCGGGGCGTTGCCGACGATGACCTCGGTGGCACCGACCATGACCGGGCTGAGCCCGAGCCCCATCAGCACGAACCAGCGCGACATCACGCCGGTGCCGGAGTCGACGTCCAGGGTGGACATGCCGAGCATGGCGGCGGTGGTGAAGAGCATGCCCGCGACGATCGGGATCCGCGGGCCGACCTTGCCGATCGCCGCGCCGGCCAGCGGGGCGCCGACGATCATCATGGCGGTCATCGGCAGCAGGTGGACGCCGGCCTGGACCGGGGTCATGCCGTGCACGTTCTGCAGGTAGAAGGTGACGAAGAAGACGCCGCCGAAGAACGCGAACGCCATCAGCACCATCAGCAGGGTGCCGGCCGACAGCGAGACCGAGCGGAACAGGCTGAGCGGGATGAGCGGTTCCTCGGCCCTGGTCTGCCAGAACGCGAAGACCACCATCGCGACGATCGCGCCGCCCAGGAAGGCCCAGGTGGTGGCGGAGCCCCAGCCCCAGGTCGGGGCCTTGATGATGCCCCAGACCAGCATGAACATCGCGCCCGACAGCAGCACGATGCCCGGGATGTCGAAGGACTTGGCGGCGTTCTCGCTGCGGACGTCGCGCAGGATCCACAGGCCGAGTGCCAGGGCGATCAGGCCGACCGGGATGTTGATGAAGAACACCGACTCCCAGTTGACGTGCTCGACCAGCAGGCCGCCGACGATCGGGCCGGCCGCGGTGGAGGCGCCGATCACCCCGCCCCAGATGCCGATCGCCATGTTGAGCTTCTCGGCCGGGAAGGCGCCGCGCAGCAGGCCCAGCGCGGCGGGCTGGAGCAGTGCGCCGAACAGGCCCTGGAGCACCCGGAAGAGGATCACCATCTGGATCGAGCCGGCGAAGCCGATCGCGGCCGAGGTGGCGGCGAAGCCGGTCGCGCCGACCAGGAAGGTGGTCTTGTGGCCGAACCGGTCGCCGATCTTGCCCGCGGTGATCAGGAAGACCGCGAGGGCGAGCAGGTAGCCGCTGGTGACCCACTGGATGTCGGCGGGCGAGGCACCGAGGTCGGCCTGGATGGCCGGGTTGGCGATGGCCACGACGGTGCCGTCGAGGGCGACCATCATGACGCCGACGGCCACCGTGAGCAGGGTCAGCCAGGGGTGGCCCTGCCGGCTCCGTCCGGTCGACGGCGCGGCGTTGCTCCGGGGCGGTACGTCCGCCTTGCCGGTGTTGACGACGGACTGGCTCATGCGAACGCGCCTTCCGAGGGCTCGGTGGGACAGGAGGTGGCGCCCGGGTCCACCCGTCCCCACGAGCTGTCGGACCTGACGGGCGCCACTCGGGAACATTATGTCAGCCGCTGACATTCGGCAAACTGTGACTTGTGACTCACGCTGACATATGGCAGAGCGCTATGGTTGATCTGCCGGACACCCCCGGGCACCGGCCCCGCCGCACCACCCCACGCAGTCGAAAGGCGCACGTCATGGCCTCGCAGCCCGCCGCACCCGAGACCGACCCCGGCTGCCGGGTGCTCGGGTTGCGCGAGCGGAAGAAGCAGCGCACCCGCGACTCCCTCGTCGCCGCCGCCCACGCGCTCTTCCTCGACCGGGGCTACGGCGACACCACCATCGACGAGATCGCGGCCGCCGTGGACGTCTCGCAGCGCACGTTCTTCCGGTACTTCGCCAACAAGGAGGAGGTCGCGCTGGCCGTCATGGCCGACGCGGAGGACTTCTTCATCGCCTGCCTGCGCGAGCGCCCCGCCGAGGAGAACCCGCTGCAGGCCATGCGCGCCTCGATCACCGAGGCCTGGCGCACCCTCGGCAGCGGCCGCAGCAGCGGGCCCGGCAGCGTCACCGCCGCGCTGGAGCTGTTCGAACTGATCGAGAACACCCCCACCCTGCTCGCCGCCCACCTGCGCCGCGCCACCGAGCAGGAGGGCGTGGTCGCCCGGGTGCTCGCCGACCGCGAGGGCCTGGACCCGGCCACCGACCTGCGGCCGCGGCTGCTGGCCGCCGTCCTCGGCAGCGTGGTCCGGATCTCCCACCTCTCCTGGGGGGCGGACGGCGCCGCCAACGACGCCGGCCCCGACGGCATGATCGAGCTGATCGAGCGCCACTTCGACCAGCTCGGCCCGGCCCTGGCCGGCTCCTGGCGGGAGTGAGGCGACCGGCGGCACCCGGGCGACCCCGGTGTCGTACCGGGGTATGACACCGGACCCACCCCGCAGGTGGGACGACATCCGGCCGCCGGGCCCCTACGCTCGGGCCGGGTGAACAGAGCCACCGTCCGGGGCCCGCTGCACGAGCTCGCGCTCAGCCTGACCCGCCCCTCCCCCGACCGCCGGCCGCTGCTGGCCGACGCGCCCAGCCCCTGGCTGCGCGCCCTGCCGTACGCCCTCGCCGTGATCCTGGTCCCCACCCTGCTCCCGATCGACATCGTGGTGCTCACCGGCTCGTACGGGCTGGACGGCTATCCGGCCACGGTGCTCTCGATCGCCCAGACGGTGCCGCTGCTGGCGGCCGTCCGGCGGCCGCTGCCGGTCTGGTGGGTGGTCACCGCCGCCACCGCCGCGACCGCCGCCGTCACCCTCGCCAGCGCGCCGTCGGCCGGACCCTGGCCCTGGCCCGCCGCCACCCTGATCGGCTACCTGTTCCTGCTGGCCGCACTCGCGCCGCGCGAGAGCGGCCGAACCCTGCTGGCGGTCTGGCTGGTCACCCTGGTCGGCACGGTCGGCGCGGCCGCCGCCTTCCCGCACCGGGCCGGCGGCACCCCCGCCCTCGCCGTGGTGCTCGCCGGAGCGGTGCTGCTGCTGGGCTGGAGCCTGCGCGGGCGCGGCGAGGCCCGCCGCCGGCTGGCCGAGCAGGAGCAGATCAGCGAGGAGGAACGGGCGCTGCGCACCCTCCTGGAGGAGCGCACCCGGATCGCCCGCGAGCTGCACGACGTGGTCGCCCACCACATGTCGGTGATCACCGTGCAGGCCGACAGCGCGCCCTACCGGATCGGCGGGCTGCCGCCCGAGGCCGTCGAGGAGTTCGCCGGCATCGCCACCGCCGCGCGCAGCTCGCTGGCCGAGATGCGGCGCCTGCTGGGCGTCCTGCGCAGCGGGCAGGACGGCCCCGACCGGAGCCCCCAGCCCGGCGTCGCCGACCTCGGCCGACTGGTCCGGACGGTCGCCGCGGCCGGGGTCGAGGCCCAGCTGTCGGTGGGCCCGGAGGTCGACGCGCTGCTGCCGCTGCCCGACGCCACCGACCTGTCGGTGTACCGGATCGTGCAGGAGGCCCTGGCCAACGTGGTCCGGCACGCCCCGGGCGCGCGGACCCGGGTCTCGCTCTCCGCGCAGGACGGCACCCTGCGGGTCACCGTGGTGAACGACGCCCCCCGATCCGGCGGCACCCCGGTCGAGGCCGCTGGGGGCACCGGGCACGGCCTGGTGGGGATGCGCGAACGCGTCCGGCTGCTGGATGGCAGGCTGGACACCGGCCCGCTGCCGGAGGGCGGCTTCCGGGTCGCCGCCGAACTGCCCGTCACCACCCCGGGGGAGACCGCTCCATGACCATCCGCGTACTCATCGTCGACGACCAGGCGATGGTCCGGGCCGGCTTCGCCGCCCTGCTGAGCGCACAGAGCGACATCGACGTGGTCGGCGACGCCGCCGACGGCCGGCAGGCCCTGGAGGTCAGCGGGCGCACCCACCCCGACGTGGTGCTGATGGACGTCCGGATGCCCGAGATGGACGGCCTGGAGGCCGCCCGGCGCCTCCTCGATCCTCCGCCGGGGGTGGTGCACCGGCCCCGGGTGCTGATGCTCACCACCTTCGACGTGGACGACTACGTCTACGAGGCGCTGCGCGCCGGCGCCAGCGGCTTCCTGCTCAAGGACGCCCCGCCGGCCGACCTGATCGCCGCCGTCCGGGTGGTCGCGGCGGGCGAGGCGCTGCTGGCCCCGTCCGTCACCCGCCGCCTGATCGAGGACTTCGCCCGGACCCGACCGGCACCGCGCCGCGACCCCGCCCTGCGGCTGAACGGGCTGACGCCCCGGGAGACCGAGGTGCTGGAGCTGATCGCCCGCGGCCTGTCCAACCAGGAGATCGCCGGCCGGCTGGTGGTCGCCGAGCAGACCGTCAAGACCCACATCGGCCGGGTGCTCGCCAAGCTGGACCTGCGCGACCGGGCCCAGGCGGTCGTCCTGGCCTACGAGTCGGGCCTGGTGACGCCCGGTCAGTAGTACCGCGACGCCCGGGTGGTACCCGGGTGGCAGGAGCCGGTTGGCCCCGTGGACCGACGCCCACGGGGCCTTCGCGCTCCTACCTTCCTCCCGTTCACGAACGCGTGCACGGACGAGAGGAAGAACGCGATGCTGCTGCGATTCAGGCGCACCCTGGTGGCCGCCGTGCTGGCCGCGACCGCCGTGGTGGGGGTGGGCGGCTGGGCCGCGGCCGACGGCCAGACCCCGGTCACCGGCCCGCCGCCGGGCACCGCCGCCTGGCGGGCCGACACCGGGCTGGGCGTACGGCTGCCGGACCCGGGCGGCGCCGCCCCCGACGAGGTGGCCGCGTTCTTCGCCGGGCTGGACCCCGCCCAGCAGGAGGCGTTGGCCGTCCGGCACCCGCTGGTGGTCGGCAACCTCGACGGCGTTCCGTTCCGGCTCCGCTACCGGGCCAACGCCCTGGCACTGGCCGGGGAGCGACGCACCGAGCAGGCCCGGGCGGACGACCCGGCGCTGAGCGGCCCCCGCCGCGCCGCCGCCCGCACCCGGGCCGAGCGGTACGCGGCCCTGGCCGGCCGGCAGGTCCTGGCCTTCGACCCGCGCGGCCGCGGCCAGGTCGCCGAGGTCTACGGGGACCTCGCCACCGCCCGCCGCACCGCCGTCGTCGTCCCCGGCTCCGACGTCGACCTGATGAGCTTCGACCGCGCCCGGGACCCGTACGGCACCCCCGCCGGCATGGCCCGGGAGCTGCGGGCGGCCGCCGGGGAGCAGCTCGCCGTCGTGGCCTGGGCCGGGTACACCACCCCCGTCGGGGTCGGCCTGGACGCCGCCGCCTCCGATCTCGCCGCAGCCGGCGGCCCCCGGCTGCACCGCCTGCTGGCCGGCCTCGCCCCGCAGGCCGGGCCGGTCACCGTCTTCTGCCACAGCTACGGCTCGGTGGTCTGCGCCCGTGCCGGCCTCGGCCCCGGGCTGGCCGCCGGCCTGGTCCTGCTCGGCTCCCCGGGCACCGACACCGACCGCGCCGCCGACCTGCGGGTGCCGGTCTGGGCCGCCGAGCGCAACGACACCGACTGGATCGGCGACGTCCCGCACGTCTCCGTGTTCGGCCTCGGCCACGGCGCCGACCCGACCGCGCCGGGGTTCGGCGCCCGGCTGGTCTCCTCCGCCGGCTCGCACGGCCACACCGGCTACTTCGCGCCCGGTACCGCCTCCCTCGCCAACTTCACCGCGCTGGCCCTCGGCGACACCGCCGCGGTCCGCTGCGCCGACCGCGCCCCGGAGTGCCACGATGCGAACTGACCTGCTGCGCAGGGCCGCCGCCACGGTGGACGCCCGCACCCCCGCGAGCCGCGACCGCGCCCTGGACGGGCTGCGCGCCCTCGCCCTGCTCGCCGTGCCGACCGGCCACTGGCTGCTCGGCGGCTTCACCGTCACCCCCGGGGACGGTGTCCTGCACAACGCCAGCCCGCTCGCCCGGCTCGGCTTCCTGGCCCCGTTCAGCTGGGGGCTCCAGCTGCTCGGGCTGTTCTTCCTGGTCGGCGGGTACGCGGCGGCGAAGTCCCTGGCCCGGGCCCGGGAGCGCGGCACGGACCTGGCGGGCTGGCTGCGCGGACGGGCCGTCCGGCTGCTGCGCCCGGTGCTCGGGGTGGCCGCCGTCTGGGCGCTGCTGGTCCCGCTGCTGCACGCGGCCGGGGTGCCCGCCGAGACGGTGCGCACCGGCGCGGTCCTGGTCGTCCAGCCGCTCTGGTACATCGGGATCTACCTGGTGCTCACCGCGCTCACCCCGTACTGCCTGGCGGCCGGCCGGCGGCTCGGCGCCCGGGCGGCGGCCCCGCTGCTCGCCGTGGTGGCCGTGGTCGACCTGCTGCGGTACGGGCCGTGGGCCGGGGCGGTGCCGTCCTGGCTGGCCCTGGTGAACCTGCTGCCCGGCTGGCTGTTCGCCTACCAGCTCGGGGTCAGCTGGGCGCAGGGCCGGCTGGGCCGGGCCGGCGGCCGGCTGCTGCTGTTCGGCGGGGCGGCGCTGTTCGCGGTGCTGCTGACCGTCTTCCACTACCCGGCCAGCATGGTCGGCGTGCCCGGCGCGGCCCGGACCAACTCGCACCCGCCGTCGCTGCTGGTGCTCGCGCTGGCCTCGGTGCAGTGCGGGGCCGCGGTGCTGCTGCGCGAGCGGCTGGGCCGGCTGCTGCGCCGCCCGCTGCTGTGGCTGCCGGTGGTGGTGGTCAACCTGTCCGCGATGACGATCTTCTGCTGGCACCAGACGGCGATGTTCGCGGTGGCGCTGCCGGGGTCGCTGCTCGGTACGGACGTCCCCGGGCTGACCGCGGGCCCCGACTCGCTCGGCTGGGTCCTGGCCCGGGCCGCCTGGCTGCCGGTGTTCGCAGTGGTGCTGGCGGCGGTCGGCCGGCCCGCGCGGCGGTTCGACGGCCGGTGGCCGTCCCGGCTGTGGCGGGCCGCGGCGGGCGCCGGTGCGGCGGCCTTCACGGTGTACGCGCTGGGGGTGGTCTGAGTGCCCCGGATGTCGGGGCCGGGCCCTACCCTGGCGCCATGGTGACGTTCGATCAGTTCAAGGCGATGGCGCTGGCCCTGCCCGAGGCGCACGAGGAGCCGACCTGGGAGCAGATCACGCTGCGGGTCGGCAGGAAGATCTTCGCCATGGGCGGCCCGGGGTCGGGGCGGGTCTGCGTCAAGGCGTCCAAGGAGGACCAGGCCGAACTGCTCGCGGCCGCTCCTCAGGTGTACTCCTTCGCGCCGTACGTCGGCCGGCACGGCTGGGTTCTGGTGGCCCTCGCCGAGGTGGACGCCGAGGAGCTGGGCGAGCTGCTCACCGAGGCCTGGCGCAGCATCGCGCCCAGGCGGCTGCACTCCCAGGTCGACCGCGGCTGAGCGGCCCGCGTCCGGGGCGGGTGGACCGGCGGTGAACCGATCGGAACCGGTCGGTTTACGCCACTCGCACGGACGAATGTGAGCCAGAACACAGTTTGAAGGCTCTCCCCGGCTTCCCGCTGCCTTTAACCTGGCTGACGTGTAGTTGGCAGTCGTAGCACCATCGGGCCCGGCCCGCTGTGACGGTGACCGGCCCGAGGGAGATGACGCCATGCAGCGCAGGAAGCTCAAGCGCATCCTGATAGGCGCCTTCGCGGGCTGTGCCGTGCTGGTCGACGCCGGCGCCGCCGCCGCGCAGGCCGCCGCCGCCAACGAGCAGGTCGCCATCGCGACCCCGCCGACCGGCAGCGCCGCCTGGGTGTCCGACCACTCCACGGGCCACCCGCTGCCCGACCCGGCGACCGCCGACGCCGCCACCGTCGCCGCCTTCTTCGCCGCGCTCGACCCCGCCGACACCGAGCGGCTCACCGCCGCCTACCCGCTGGTGGTCGGCAACCTGGACGGCGCCCCGCTCGCCCTGCGCTACCACGCCAACCGGATCTCCATCGCGGCCGAACGCGACCGCGCCCGGGCCCGGGCCGCCGACCACAACCTGAACGCCTCCGCCCGCGCCCTGGCGACCGCCCGCGCCGACGACTCGGAGCACCTGCTCGCCGAGGGCCGGCAGATCCTCGCCTTCGACCCCCGTGGCCGCGGCCTGGTCAGCGAGGTCTACGGCGACCTGGCGGCCGCCCAGCGGGTGTCCGTCCTGGTCCCCGGCTCGGACGCCGACCTCGGCCACTTCGACCAGGCCGTCGACCCGCTGCGCTCCCCCGCCGGCATGGCCCGCGCCCTGCTCGCCGAGGAGCGCCGCCAGGCCCCCGGCACCCGTACCGCCGTGATCGCCTGGACGGGCTACGTGACCCCGTCCGGTCTCGGCCCCGACGCGGTCACCGCCCGGCTCGCCGACGTCGCCGCGCCCCGGCTGCTGCGGCTGCTGGCCGGGCTCAAGGAGACCGGCCACCCGGACGGCCCGCCGGCGCTGTTCTGCCACTCCTACGGCTCGGTGGTCTGCGGCACCGCCGCCCCGCGGATCGACGAGGGCGGCACCACCGACATGGTGGTCTTCGGCAGCCCCGGCATGGGGGTGGAGTCCGCCGCCGAGCTGGGCCGCGGCGTCGAGGTCTGGGCGACCCGCAACCGCACCGACTGGATCGGCAACGTCCCGTACCTGGAGGTCGGCGGGCTCGGCCACGGCGCCGACCCGACCAGCACCGCCTTCGGCGCGATGGACGTCTCCTCCACCGGCGCCGAGGGCCACAACGGCTACTTCGCCCCGGGCACCGCCAGCCTGCACAACTTCGGCGCCATCGCGCTCGGCCGCTACGACAGCGTCAGCCACCCGCCGACCGTCGCCTAGAGCCGGCCCGGGCCCGCGCCCGTTCCGTACAGCGCGACCACGTCGGCGGCGGCCCGGGCCAGCTCCCGGCGCGCCCGCGGCGGGTCCGTCACCTCGACGTCCGCCCCGAAGGCCAGCAGCACCCGGACGGCCTCCACGGCGCGCAGCCCCAGCCGGACCTCCGCCCAGTCGGGGTCCTCGCCGGACGGCGGCGCCGACAGCAGTGCGGCATGGATCCGGGTGAACATGTCGAGTCGGTGCCGCCGCACCCGGGCCACCACCGTGACCACGTCCGGCAGCCCCTCCACCTGCTCGCGCAGCACCGCCCAGACCTCGGGCAGCCCCAGCCCCGGCCGCCGCCGCACCGCTTCCTGCACGACCCGGGCCGTCCGCACCCGGTCGGCCCGGAACAGCCTGGGCGCGCCGTCGAGGTCCGCCACCAGGTACCAGACGCCCGCCTTGCTCACCAGCCCGTACGGGTCGACGGTGTACCCGCTGGGCTGTGCGGCGCCGCTGTGCCGGTAGCTGAGCTCCAGCCGCAGGTCGGCGAAGACCGCCCGCTGGAGCTCGCCCAGCTCGACCGGCGCGGTGCCGACCCGCAGCCAGCGCTCCGGGTCGACCAGGATCCGTTCGCTGGTCCGCTCGGCGGCCGGGCGGTGCGGCGCGGGGAGCGCGGCCATCACCTTGCGCAGGGCGGCGGCCAGTGCCTCGCCGAGGCCCAGCGCGTCGTGCGCGCCGGCGGTGGCCAGCACGAACAGGGCGCGGGACTCGTCGGCGGTCAGGCCGGTGACGTCGGTCCGGTAGCCGGGCAGCAGGCTGATCCCGCCGTTGCGCCCGCGCTCGGCCCAGACCGGGACGCCGGCCGCCGAGAGCGCCTCCACGTCCCGGTAGACGGTGCGGACGGAGACCTCCAGCCGGGCGGCCAGCTCCCCGGCCGGGACCATGCCCCTGGTCTGGAGCAGCAGCAGGATCGAGAGCAGTCGGTCGGCCTTCACGGAAGTCAGCCTAAAACCTGACACGAGGTGTCAGGTATCGCGGGCAGAGTGTGCCCCGAAGGCAGCACCGAAGACAGCACCGAACCGCTGAGGAGCACCACGCATGGACGCCACGTTCGACCCCCGCCCGCACTACCTGCGCGCCCTCGACCAGCTGGCCAAGGTGGTCGCCCAGGTCACCCCGGAGCAGCTGGACCGCCCCACCCCCTGCACCGAGTTCGACCTGCGCACCCTGCTGGGCCACACCGTCGGCGGCATCCACCGCATCGCGTACGTCGGCGAGGGCGGCCGCAGCCTGGACGTGGCGGCCACGGTGGGCGAGGTCGGGGACGCCGAGTGGGCCGAGGCGCTCGACCGGGCCCGCGCCCGGGCCGCCGCCGCCTGGGCCGACGACGCCGTCCTGGACCGGCTGTCGTGGGTGCCGTGGGGGCAGCTGCCCGGCCGGTTCGCCCTGGGCGGCTACGTGATGGAGGCCGTCACCCACACCTGGGACATCGCCCAGGTGGTCGACCCGTCCGCGGCCCTGGACGAGGAGCTCGCGCTCGGTGCGCTGGGCGTCGCCGAGCAGGTGCTGCCGGCCGAGCCGCGCGGCGGCGAGCTCCCGTTCGGGCCGGTGCAGCCGGTGCCGGCCGACGCCGACCCGTACACCCGGCTCGCGGGCTGGCTGGGGCGCCGGGTCTGACGGCCGTCCGACCGCCGGGGCCGGGGCCGTGCGCAACGGCCCCGGCCCCGGCCCGCTCCCGGACTACTCGCGCCCGGCCGAGGTGAACGTCATGTCGGCGTACCGGTTGCCGGTGACCTGGCCGGCGACCGGCTCCAGCGCGGCCAGTTCGGCTGCGGTCAGCCGCAGCGCCGCGGCCGCGGTGTTCTCCGCCAGCCGCGAACGCTTGCGGGTGCCGGGGATCGGCACCACGGTCAGCCCGTGCACCTCGGCCCGCTGGTGCACCCAGGCCAGTGCGACCTGCGCGGCGGAGACCCCGCGGTCGGCGGCGATCTTCTGGATCGGGGCCACCAGGGCGGCGTTGCGGGCCGCGTTCTCCCCGCTGAACTGCGGGTGGGAGCGCCGGAAGTCGCCCTCGCTGAGCTGCTCCGCGGCCGTGAACGAGCCGGTCAGGAACCCCCGGCCGAGCGGTGAGTACGGCACGAAGGCCACCCCGAGCTCGGCCGCCGCGGGCACCGCCGTGCGCTCCACGTCCCGCGAGAAGACCGACCACTCGGACTGCAGCGCGGCGATCGGGTGCACGGCGTACGCCTCGCGCAGCTCCTCCCCGGTCACCTCGGAGAGCCCGAGGTGGCGGACCTTGCCGGCCTGCACCAGCTCGGCCATCGCGCCGACCGACTCGGCCAGCGGCACCCGCGGGTCGCGGCGGTGCATGTAGTAGAGGTCGATCACGTCGACGCCCAGGCGGCGCAGCGAGGCGTCGACGGCGGTGCGGACGTACTCCGGGTCGTTGCGCACGGCCCGGTAGGAGGGGTCGTCGGCCCGGCGTTCGATGGCGAACTTGGTGGCCAGCACCACCCGGTCGCGGTTGGCCCGCACGAACGGGCCGACCAGCTCCTCGTTGTGGCCGGAGCCGTACACGTCGGCGGTGTCGAACAGGGTGACGCCCAGGTCGAGCGCGGCGTCCAGGGTGGCGAGCGCCTCGACGGTGTCGGTCGGGCCGTAGAACTCGCTCATGCCCATGCAGCCCAGACCCTGGGTCCCGACGGTCGGGCCGCCGGTGCCGAGCACGGTGGTGGGGAGGGTCATGCGCTCTCCTTCCGCTCCCCTGCGTCGGGGAGTCGTGAGTACAGGTCGATCTTGTAGTCGAGGACGGCGAGGGTCGCGTGCAGGTCGGCGAGCCGCTGCCGGACCTCCTCGCGGTGGGCGACCAGCAGGTCGCGCCGGTCGTCGTAGGTGTGGTCGCCGGCCCGGACCAGCTCCACGTAGCGGAGCATGTCGGCGACCGGCATCCCGGTCAGCCGCAGCCGGCCGAGGAAGGCCAGCCGGGACAGGTCTGCGTCGCTGTAGCGCCGCTGCCCCGAGTAGGAGCGGTCGACCGGGTCGAGCAGGCCGATCCGCTCGTACCAGCGCAGGGTGTGCGCGGTCAGGCCGCTGGCCTCGGCGACCTCGCCGATGGCGTGCCGCGGCGTGCGGTCGGCGTCCGCGCCGGCCCGGCTGTAGGCCTCCCCGCAGGTGAGCGGGTCGATCGAGATCGGTGCGAGCGTTGCCATGGTCTGACCCCCGGTGATCGGCGACGACTACGAAGCTACTGACTTGGAGTGCACTCCAAGCAAGCCTCGCACGCGGCCGGCGGCGGCGGATGGCTAGAGTTCGACCCATGCAGAGCTTGCGGATGATCGAGGACTGGCCGGTGCCCAACGCTGCGGCCGCGGTGGTGCGGGGCGCCGACGGCGCACTGCTCGGTGGCCACGGACCGCAGCAGCACCTCTTCCCCCTGGCGTCGGTGACCAAGCTGCTCACCTCGTACGCGGTACTGGTCGCGGTCGAGGAGGGGGTCTTCGAGCTCGACGACCCGGCCGGTCCGGAGGGCTCGACCGTCCGGCACCTGCTGGCGCACACCTCCGGGCTGGCCTTCGACGAGCACCGGGTGATGGCCCCGCCCGGTGACCGGCGGCTCTACTCCAACGCCGGCTTCGACGTGCTGGCGCGGACGCTCTCCGAGGCCGCCGGCATCGAGTTCGGCCGGTACGCGGCCGAGGCGGTGTTCGAGCCGCTGGGCATGCGGTCGACCATGATCAACACTGCCCACCGCTCCCCGGCCGGCGCGGGCGGCCTGTCCACCGTCGGCGACCTCGCGCTGTTCGCCGCCGAGCTGCAGTCGCCCAAGCTGCTCGACGCCTCCACCCTGCGCACCGCCACCCGCGAGGTCGCCTTCCCCGGCACCAGCGGCGTGCTCCCGGGCTTCGGCCACCGCCGCCCGAACGACTGGGGCCTCGGCTTCGAGATCCGCGGCGACAAGGCCCCGCACTGGACGGGCACCACCAGCTCCGCCGGCACCTTCGGCCACTTCGGCCAGTCCGGCACCTTCCTGTGGGTCGACCCCGCCGCCGGGGTCGCCTGCGTCGCCCTGACCGACCGTGACTTCGGCCCCTGGGCCGCCGAGGTCTGGCCGCCGTTCACCGACGCCGTGCTGGCCGAGCTGCGCGGCTGAACCGCGCGGCCGGGCGGCCCGACCGGCGACCGGAGCATCCCGGCGCAGCCCGGTCCGGATCAGCCGAGGACGAGCCCGGAGTGCATCTCCAGCAGCAGCAGTTCGGCGCCGTCGGGCCCCGCCACCGGATCGGCGAAGGCCGCTCCGGTGATCCGGACGCTGTCGCCCGGCTCCAGTGAACGGCCGCCGCCCTGCGGCCCGGGCACCGTCCGGTAGCCGAGCGAACCCGCCGTCAGGTGCGCGTAGCGGTGGGGCGCCTGCGGCAGCTCGGGCAGCGTCTGCCAGGGCCCGGCGGTGACCAGGTGCAGCACCGCGTCGCTGCGCCGCAGCCGCAGCGCGTCCGAGTCGGCGTCGCGGTCGAGGCCGGAGGCGAGCAGCGTCAGCCCGCCGGGCGCGGGCTCGACCCGGCGCAGCCCGTACGCGGGTTCGGTGCCGAACTCGTCCGGCTGGAGCCAGAACTGGACGAAGCGCACCGGTTCCCGGGCGCCGCCCACGTTGCGCTCGGTGTGGGTGATGCCGCGCCCGGCGCTGAGGTGCTGGAGCATCCCGGGCCGGACCACACCCGCGTGGCCGTCGCCGTCCCGGTGCGCGAGCGCGCCGGAGACCACCCAGGTGAGCAGCTCGGTGTCGCGGTGACGGTGCTCCTCGTACCCGGCGCCGGGCGCCAAGGTCTCCTCGTTGCACGCGAGCAGCGCGCCGAAGTGCGTGTTCTTCGGGTCGTAGTGCGCCGAGAAGGAGAACGCGTGCCTGGTCTCGATGCCCTCGGCGGGCGTGGACAGGTAGCGTTCGGGAGCCCGGCGCTGATCGGCGCGGGGGCGCTGTCGGGTGTCGGTCACGCTGCCTACCGTAACGGGTGTGACCTGCCCCACCCCCTGCTTCCGGTGGGGGTGTGCACCAGCATGTCCTTCGGTGAGGCAGTCTTGTCCTGTGCCAGCCGCTTCAGCGAGTCCCGACAAGAAGTCCGCCGCCAAGAAGGCGGTGCCCGCCCGTCCCGCTGCCGCCAAGCCGCCCTCCACCGGGCGCCCGGGCCGGCTGACGGCGCAGGAGCGCAAGCTCGCCGCCGAGCGGGCGGAGCTGCGCATCGCCACCCTCAAGCGGCTGGAGAAGTCCTCCGGCAAGCTGGCGACGGCCGCGATCGCCCGCATGGACGACCAGTTGGCCTGGTACCGGCGGATGCCGCCGGAGCACCGTTCCTGGATCGGCCTGGTCGCCCAGGCCGGCATCGCCGCGTTCACCGAGTGGTACCGGCACCCCGAGGCGCCGCAGGCGATCAGTACGGACGTCTTCGGCACCGCGCCACGCGAGCTGACCCGGGCGATCACCCTGCGGCAGACCGTGGAGCTGATCCGCACCACCATCGAGGTGATGGAGGAGGCGATCGAGGAGGTCGCCGCCCCGGGCGACGAGGCCGGGATGCGGGAGTCGGTGCTGGTCTACGCCCGGGAGATCGCCTTCGCGACCGCCCAGGTCTACGCCCAGGCCGCCGAGGCGCGGGGCGCCTGGGACGCCCGGCTGGAGGCACTGGTCGTCAATTCGCTGCTGTCCGGTGACGCCGACGAGGGGGTGCTGTCGCGGGCGGCGGCGCTCGGCTGGGGCCAGCCGAAGCAGGTCCGGGTGGTGATGGGCAGTGCGCCCGACGGCGACAGCGAGCTGGTGGTGGAGGCGATCCGCCGGGCCGCCCGGTACGCCAAGCTGCACGTCCTGACCGGGGTACTGGGCCGGCGGCTGGTGGTGGTGGTCGGCGGCGACAAGGAGCCGGTGCACGCCGCGCGGGCGCTGATCGGCCAGTTCGCGCCGGGCCCGGTGGTGGTCGGTCCGACCGTGGGCGACCTGCTCTCGGCGACCCGTTCCGCGCACGCCGCCGCCGCCGGGCTGCGCGCCTGCGCGGCCTGGCCGGACGCCCCGCGCCCGGTGCTGGCCGACGACCTGCTGCCCGAACGGGCGCTGGCGGGCGACGAAGTGGCCCGGCAACAGCTGGTGGAGGAGATCTACACACCGCTGGAGGAGGCCGGGTCGGCCCTGCTGGAGACCCTCAGCGTCTACCTGGAGCAGGCCTCCTCGCTGGAGGGCGCCGCCCGGATGCTCTTCGTCCACCCAAATACCGTGCGCTACCGGCTGCGTCGTGTGACCGACGTCACCGGTTATGCTCCGTCCGACGTACGTTCGGCCTTCACCCTGCGCATCGCCCTGGCGCTGGGCCGCCTCGGTACGGCGGCCGACCACGGCTGAGGGGCACTGTGGAGACTCCACAAGCCGACGTGCTTTTCTTCGTTACCGTCGCCTACCCGCCCCCGGGCGTCCGGCGAGAGAGGGTTGAACCGTGCTCGTAATCGTCGCCCCTGGACAGGGTGCCCAGACTCCCGGCTTCCTCAACCCCTGGCTTGAACTGTACGGCGCCGCCGACCGGCTGCGTCAGTGGTCGGCGGTGGCCGGCCTCGACCTGGTCCACTACGGCACCGAGGCCTCCGAGGATGAGATCAAGGACACCGCGGTCGCCCAGCCGCTGCTGGTCGCGGCCGGCCTGCTGACCGCCGGTGTGCTGTTCACGGACGGTCCCGGGCCGCGCGAGCTGGTGGGCGCGGTGGCCGGCCACAGCGTCGGCGAGATCACCGCGGCCGCGCTGGCCGGCGTGCTGACCGCCGAGGACGCGCTCGCCTTCGTCCGCGAGCGCAGCCTGGGCATGGCCGAGGCCGCCGCCGCGACCGCGACCGGGATGACCGCCGTGCTCGGCGGCGACCCGGAGGCGGTGGCCGCGAAGTTCGCCGAGTACGGCGTGACCGCGGCCAACAACAACGGCGGCGGGCAGTTGGTCGCCGCCGGCACGCTGGACCAGCTGGCGGCCCTCAAGGCCGACCCGCCGGCCGGTGCCCGGCTGATCCCGCTGAAGGTGGCGGGTGCCTTCCACACCGAGCACATGGCCCCGGGGGTGGAGCGCCTGGCCAAGCTGGCGCCCTCCCTGAGCACGGCCGACCCGCTGGTCACCTACGTCTCCAACCGGGACGGCGAGGCCGTCGCGACCGGCGCCGAGGTGCTCGACCGGCTGGTCGCCCAGGTCTCCAACCCGGTCCGCTGGGACCTCTGCATGGAGACCCTGCAGCAGTTGGGTGCGACGGCCGTGATCGAGCTGTCCCCGGCCGGCACCCTCACCAACCTGGTCAAGCGCAACGTCAAGGGTGTCGCGACGCTGGCCCTCAAGACCCCTGCCGATCTCGACAAGGCCCGGGAGCTCGTCGCGGAGCACGGCGGTCAGGAGAACGACGCATGACCAGCCCTCAGATCAGGCCCAGCAGCGGCGCGCAGTACGCGCGGATCCACGGCGTCGGCGGCTACCGTCCGGTCCGGGTGATCCCCAACGCCGAGGTGCTCAACTGGATCGAGTCCTCGGACGAGTGGATCCGCTCGCGCAGCGGCATCGCCGAGCGCCGGTGGGCGGGCCCGGAGGAGAGCGTCGCCGAGATGTCGGTGCAGGCGGCCGGCAAGGCGATCGCCCAGGCCGGCATCGCGCCGGAGCAGATCGGCGGCGTGATCGTGGCCACCGTCTCGCACCTCAAGCAGACCCCGGCGATCGCCACCGAGATCGCCGAGCGGCTCGGCTGCGGCACCGCCCCGGCGTTCGACATCTCGGCCGCCTGCGCCGGCTTCGGCTACGGCCTCGGCCTGGCCGACGGCATGGTGCGCGGCGGCAGCGCCGAGTACGTGCTGGTGATCGGCGTCGAGCGGCTCAGCGACCTCACCGACACCTCGGACCGCTCGACCGCCTTCATCTTCGGTGACGGCGCCGGCGCGGCCGTGGTCGGCCCCTCGGACGTCCCCGGCATCGGCAAGGTGATCTGGGGTTCGGACGGCTCGCAGCGCGACGTCATCTCGCAGACCCAGGCCTGGGACACCGCCTTCGCCAAGGAGGACGCCGTCAACGGCGCCGGCGAGGCCGTCAAGTGGCCGGCCCTGCGGATGGAGGGTCAGACCGTCTTCCGCTGGGCTGTCTGGGAGATGGCGAAGGTGGCCCAGCAGGCGCTGGACGCCGCCGGGATCACCGCCGACCAGCTCGGCGCCTTCATCCCGCACCAGGCCAACATGCGGATCACCGACACGATGATCAAGGCCCTGAAGCTGCCCGACTCGGTGCCCGTCGCCCGGGACATCGTCGAGACCGGCAACACCTCCGCCGCCTCCATCCCGCTGGCGATGGAACGCATGCTGGAGAGCGGCGAGGCGAAGAGCGGAGACCTCGCCCTGATCATCGGGTTCGGGGCGGGTCTGGTCTACGCAGCCGCAGTCGTTACTCTCCCCTAGGCATTCCTGCCCACGAAGAAGACCTGCGACGGTCCGCCGGACCGATCGCTTTCCACACTGAAGAGGAGCAGCCACTATGGCTACCAAGGACGAGGTTCTGGCCGGTCTCGCCGAGATCGTGAACGAGATCGCCGGCATCCCGGCCGAGGACGTCGAGCTCGACAAGTCCTTCACCGACGACCTGGACGTCGACTCGCTTTCGATGGTTGAGGTCGTCGTGGCTGCCGAGGAGCGCTTCGGCGCGAAGATCCCGGACGACGAGGTCAAGAACCTCAAGACGGTCGGCGACGCGGTCGACTTCATCGTCAACAACAGCTGACCCAGCTGACCGGCCGGGGTGCCTCACCGCGCCCCGGCCGCCCTCCCTCCCCAGCTCGCCCCTCCCCTGAACACGTGAGAGAAGAAGAAACCAGTGACCGCTGAAAACCGCACCGTGGTCGTCACGGGTATCGGCGCCTTCACGCCGCTGGGCGGCGACGCCGCCTCGTTCTGGGAGGGCCTGCTCGCCGGCCGTTCCGGGGTCGCCGCGCTGACCGAGGAGTGGGCTGCCGACCTGCCCGTCCGGATCGCCGCCCGCACCGCCGTCGAGCCGGGCGAGATCCTGCCCCGCCCGCTGGCCCGCAAGCTGGACCGCTCCGCGCAGTTCGCGCTGATCGCGGCCCGCGAGGCCTGGGCGGACGCCGGCTTCGAGACCCCGGCCACCGACCTGTCCTCCAAGCTCGCCCCCGAGCGCCTGGGCACCGTGATCGCCTCCGGCATCGGCGGCGTCACCACCCTGCTCGACCAGTACGACGTGCTCAAGCAGCACGGCGTCCGCAAGGTCTCCCCGCACACCGTCCCGATGCTGATGCCCAACTCCCCGGCCGCCAACGTCGGCCTGGAGGTCGGTGCCCGCGCGGGCGTGCACACCCCCGTCTCCGCCTGTGCCTCCGGGGCCGAGGCGATCGGCTACGCGATCGAGATGATCCGCACCGGCCGCGCCGACGTCGTGGTGGCCGGCGGCACCGAGGCCGCGATCCACCCGCTGCCGATCGTCGCCTTCTCGAACATGATGGCGATGTCCAAGAACAACGACGACCCCGAGCACGCCTCGCGCCCGTACGACAAGGCCCGTGACGGCTTCGTCCTCGGCGAGGGCGCCGGCGTGGTCGTGCTGGAGTCGGCCGAGCACGCGGCCGCCCGCGGCGCCCGGATCTACTGCGAGGCCGTCGGCCAGGGCCTGTCCTCGGACGCCCACCACATCGCCCAGCCGGAGCCCACCGGCGCCGGCGTGGCCCGCGCGATCGCCGACCTGTTCGAGCGCAACGAGCTGGACAAGGCCGAGATCGTGCACGTCAACGCGCACGCCACCTCGACCCCGCAGGGTGACACCGCCGAGATCAAGGCGCTGCGCAAGGAGCTCGGCGAGCACCTGGACCACGTGGCGATCTCCGCGACCAAGTCCATGACCGGCCACCTGCTGGGCGGCGCCGGCGGCATCGAGACCGTCGCCACCGTGCTGGCCCTGCACCACCGCCTGGCCCCGCCGACCGTCAACGTCGAGCAGCTGGACGACGACATCGACGCGGACATCGTGGTCGGCGAGCCCCGCAAGCTGCCCGAGGGTCCGGTCGCGGCGCTCAACAACTCCTTCGGCTTCGGCGGCCACAACGTGGTGCTGGCCTTCCGCACCGTCTGACACCCGCCACAGCGGCGCACGGGCCGGGGCCCCGACCACGAGTGAATCGTGGTCGGGGCCCCGGCCCGTCGTCCGCCGGCGGCCGCTCAGACCACCTGGTGCAGCCAGCGCACCGGGGCGCCCTCGCCCGCGTACCGGAACGGCTCCAGCTCGTCGTCCCAGGGCTTGCCGAGCAGCCGGGAGAGCTCGGCCTCCAGGTCGCTCCCCTCGTTGCGGGAGCGCAGCAGCACCGCGCGCAGCCGGTCCTCCGGGATCAGGATGTCGCCGTGCATCCCGGTGACGGCGTGGAAGATGCCGAGGCTGGGCGTGCTGCTGTAGCGCTCGCCCTCGGCCGTGGCGCAGGGCTCACTGGTGACCTCGTAGCGCAGCAGCTGCCAGCCGCGCAGGGCGGAGGCCAGCCGGGAGGCCGTGCCGGGCGCACCCTGCCAGGACAGCTCGGCCCGCCAGTGACCGGGCGCGGCGGGTTGCCGGATCCAGTCGAGGCTGACTCGCACCCCGAGCACGCCCGCGACCGCCCACTCGACATGCGGGCACAGCGCGCGTGGCGCGGAGTGGACGTACAGGACTCCACGTGTCGTCACCGGGACCTCCAGGCTGTGGACGAGGGTCGCCTTCCCCAGCTGCCTCGTGCCCATCGCCGGCAGGTACCGACTACCCCGTGGCGCTCATGTTGTTCGACATTAGGTCATCAAATTGAGCAAAACGGACAAGCTTTCACCCAATGTTAGTCGGATCCCCGAGGAGGTCCACCCCTGCCCGGGATCTCTCCCCCGAACGGACCTATCGCCCGGCGGGTGCGCGCCGCACCACGCTATCGGCAGGCGCGGCAGGCCCGGTGACGATCCGTCCGACGGGCCGGGGCGCGGCGCGCCCGAGCGCCCGGTACCCGAACCGCCTCGCGCCGCCGCCCCGCCGCCCCGACCCCGGACGGGACGGGACGGCGGAGCGGCGGGGCGGCGGGGCGGCGGGGCGGTTCGGCCGCGGGTCGGTCAGAGCTTGACGACCATCTTGCCGGTGTTGGCCCCGCGCAGCAGGCCGATGAAGGCGTCGGCGGTGTTCTCGACGCCCTCCACCACCGTCTCGTCGTAGGTCAGGGTGCCGTCCCGCAGCCAGCCGGCCATCTCGGCCACGAACTGCTGCTGCCGCGCGGCGTGGTCGCCGACCAGCATGCCCTGCAGGCGCAGCCGCTTGCCGATCACCAGCGCCAAGTTGCGCGGCCCGACCGGCGGGTTGGTCTCGTTGTACTGGGCGATGGCGCCGCACAGGGTGGCGCGGCCGTTCACGTTGAGGAGGCTGATGGCGGCCTCCAGGTGGTCGCCGCCGACGTTGTCGAAGTAGACGTCGATGCCGTCCGGCGCGGCCTCGGCGAGCTGCGCCAGGACCGGGCCGTCCTTGTAGTTGAAGGCCGCGTCGAAGCCGTAGTCCTCCACCAGCCTGGCGACCTTGTCGGCCGAGCCGGCCGAGCCGATGACCCGCTTGGCGCCCTTGAGCCGGGCGATCTGCCCGACCAGGGAGCCGACCGCACCGGCCGCGCCGGACACGAAGACGGTGTCGCCCTCCTTGAAGGAGGCGACGTCCAGCAGGCCCGCGTAGGCGGTCAGACCCGGCATGCCGAGCACGCCCAGGTAGAAGGAGAGCGGGGCGAGCTGCGGGTCCACCTTGACCGTGCGGGCCGCGTCCACGGTCGCGTACTCGCGCCAGCCGAGCCCGTGCAGGACGGCGTCGCCGACCTCGAAGCCCTCGGCCTCGGAGGCGATCACGTAGCCGACCGCGCCGCCGTCCATCGCCGCGCCGATCGCGAACGGCGGGACGTAGGACTTCACGTCGTTCATCCGGCCGCGCATGTACGGGTCGACCGAGAGGAAGGCGTTGCGGACCAGGATCTGGCCCGGGCCGGGCTGCTGCACCGGGGCCTCGACCAGCGTGAAGTCCGCGGGGGTCGGCCAGCCCTGGGGTCGGGCGGCCAGCTGCCACTCGCGTCCGGTGGTGGGCGTCGCCTGCTCTGCCATGTCGTGCTCCTTGCGTGGTTCGTCTGTCGGTGGCCTGCCTGAAAGGTTGACCAACTAAAGCAATCGTGCGGATAAAAGGTTCACGTTGTCAAATGTTCAGCTAGACTGATGTCCATGGAGAAGCAGCCGCCCGCCGACCCGATCACCCGCGAGGTCGTGGACCTCATGGCGAGCCTGGTCGCGCTGTTCCACCGCGAGTACGAGGAGGCCGCCGCCGCCCGCTCGCTGACCGGCGCCCAGGCGAAGGTGCTCGCCCTGCTCAGCCGGGGCCCGATGCCGATGCGCCACATCGCCCAGACGCTGGCCTGCGAGCCCTCCAACATCACCGGCATCGTGGACCGGCTGGAGACCCGCGGCTTCGTGACCCGCCAGGCCGACCCGCTGGACCGCAGGGTCAAGCGGGTGGCCGCCACCGAGGCCGGCGGCCGGGCCACCGAGGAGCTCCGCGAGTCGCTGAACTTCGCCCGCGAGCCGCTGGCCGCGCTGGCCGAGGACGAGCGGCGCCAACTGCGTGACCTGCTGCGGAGGATGCTCGAAGGGGCCGACACCGCGGGCTGACGCCCGCGCCGGCCGCTCCCCGGGAGGTCGCGGGGAGGCCGGGCGGAAGAAGTTCGGCTCGCATGTGTAACCGGATGCACTCCCGGCCCGTCTATTCATCTGGACCGTATGTGTACCCGTGGCGCCTGCCACACCCGGCAGAGAGCGCTGACCGATGACCGACTCCAAGAGCCGTCCCGCCAAGGGCACCCGGCGGGCCCGGATAGCCCGTGGCCTGGGTGCGACCGCCGCCGTCCTGGTGGTCGGCACCGCCGGCGCCGGCGCGTGGTTCTACCATCGGCTCGACCACAACATCAGTACCTTCTCGGCCGACGGTGTCGCCCCCACCCGCCCGCCGGCCGGTCCGACCGCCAGCGGTGGCGGCCGGCCGGTCAACATCCTGCTGCTGGGCTCGGACACCCGCCAGAACGGCAACAACGACCTGGGCGGCGGCGAGGAGGGCGTGGGCCACTCCGACACCGCGATCCTGCTGCACGTGTACGCGGACCACAAGCACGCCGTCGGGGTGTCGATACCCCGGGACACCCTGGTCACCGTGCCGGCCTGCCGGCTGCCCAGCGGCAACTGGTCCCCGCAGCGGACCAACCAGATGTTCAACTCGGCCTTCACGGTCGGCGAGTACCCGCAGGGCAACCCCGCCTGCACCCAGAACACCGTCGAGGCGCTGACCGGCCTGCGGGTCGACCACACCATCGTGGTCGACTTCAAGGGCTTCGCCGCGATGACCGACGCGGTGCACGGCGTCGACGTCTGCGTGCCCAACAACGTCGACTCCTACGGCATACACCTGGCCAAGGGCCGGCAGACCGTCACCGGGCAGCAGGCGTTGGACTACGTCCGCGCCCGGCACGGCTTCGGCGACGGCTCGGACATCGGCCGGGTGAAACGCCAGCAGGCCTTCCTCTCCTCCCTGATCAAGAAGATCCGGGGCCAGGGCTTCAACCCCACCACCCTGCTCCCGCTGGCCGACGCCGCGACCAAGTCGCTGACCGTCGACCCCGAGCTGGGCTCGGCGGTGAAGCTCGCCGAGTTCGGCCAGTCGCTGCGCGACATCGAGCTCTCCGACATCTCCTTCGTCACGGTGCCCTGGCGCTACCAGGGCGACCGGGTGGCCCTGGTCCACCCCGACGTGGACACCCTCTGGAGACTGCTCCAGCAGGACCGCACCCTGACCGGCCAGTCCGCCGCCGACCCCGCGGCCTCGCCCTCCCCCACCGCCGACCCGGCGTCGGCCGCCGCCTCGTCCCCGGCCGCCGAGCAGGTCGCGCTGACCGTGCACAACGCCTCCCGCGCCTCCGGCCTCGCCGGGCAGGCCGCCACCGCGCTCAGGGCCCAGGGCTACCAGCAGATCACCGTCGGCCCCGACACGGAGTTCCGCCGGACCACCCTGATCGGGTACGCCGCCGGTGCCCAGGAGGCGGCGAACCGGCTCGCGCAGCTCTTCCCCGGCGCCGAACTGCGGGTCGACCCGGGCGCGGAGGGGATCACCGTCACCCTCGGCAGGGACTACGCCTCGGCCCACAGCGGCGAGGGCACGACGCCCGGCGAGGGGGCCGGCGCGCCCACCGCGCTGCCCACCGGCATCCCGACCGGGATCACCGAGAACACCCGGCCCGCCGACAGCGACCTCTGCGCCGACCTCAGCTTCGGCTGAGGCCGTCGCCCGGGTCGGGCAGCCCGGTGACCACCACCGTGACCCTGGTGCCGGCGGCCAACTCCCCCGCCGCCGCCAGGCCGTACACCGCCGACAGCGCCTTCGCCACGTACCGCCGCTCGACCGCCACCCCGTGCCGCCGCTCGAAGCCGGCGGCGAACTCCTCCAGCTCGGCCGGCACCTTGCCGTAGCCGCCCCCGTGGTGGCCGTGGTGGATCCGCCAGTTGGCGAACTCCCGCCCGTACGCGGCCCGGTGCAGCCGGGCGACCTCCCCCTCCAGGTACCCCTCGCCGCGGAGCACCGCCACCCCGAGGGCCCGCGCGCCCGGGGGCAGCCCGGCCGCGATCCCGGCCAGCGTCCCGCCGGTGCCGACCGGGCAGCAGACCAGGTCCCGCTCCCCCGGGTCCGGGAGCCGGCGGGCCAGTTCCTCGGCGACGACCGCGGCCCCGCGCACCGCGAGCGCGTTGGACCCGCCCTCCGGCAGGACCAGGAACCCCTCCCGCGGCTCCCCGCCCCGGGCCGCCAGCTCCCGGTACCGCGAGCGCGGGACGAACTCCAGCGCCATCCCGGCCGCCTCCGCCGCCCGCAGCGACCAGTTCCGCGGCGCCGCCGCCAGCTCCTCGCCGCGGATCACCCCGACGCTCGCCAGCCCGAGCCCGTGCGCGGCGGCCGCCACCGCCCGGATGTGCGTCGAGTAGGCCCCGCCGTACGTGAGCAGCCCGCGCCGGCCCTCGGCGACGGCCCGTTCCAGGTTGGGCGCCAGCTTGCGCCACTTGTTGCCGGGCACGGCCGGGTGGGCCAGGTCGTCCCGCTTGAGCCACAGCTCCACCCCGAGCCGGGCGAGGCCCGGGTCGTCCAGCGGGATCAGCGGGGTCGGCAGCGCGGCGGGGGTGAGCACCGGGCCAGCATACGAAGGGGCCGGCGGTCAGCCGCCGGCCGCCCGGGGGCCCGGTCCGGGCAGGGCCCCGGCCGGGCCGGGGTCCGGCGGCCCGTGATCCGGCGGCCCGTGGTCGATCCGGACCAGCCCCTGCGCGAGCAGCTGGTCGACGAACTCCTGGACGGCCCGCACCTCGACGGCCGCCTGCTCGGCGATGCCGGCCGTGCCGCCGCCCTCGGCGAGCAGCAGCCAGATCCGGGCGGCGGCGCCGTCGAGGGTGCGGAACTCGCGCGCCACCGGGTGGTAGAGCCGCACCTCACCGTCCCCGGGGAACCAGACGACCGCGGGATCGAGCCGGTAGATCATCGGAGCGCTCCCTCCGGACGGCCGTCGCTCCAGTGGAGCTGACGGCAGGCCAGGCACCATCCATCCCAGCTGGACCATCGGAATCTACTCCACCAGCAGAACATGTCAACAGGGCCGTTCCGCATCCGACTTGACACATCCGAGGGGTTCTCGCGGCCGGACGGCACGTACCGGGACAATCACCCGCAGGGGTCACCCCGCCGGAGGTCGCGGCGACTGCACCGGCTCGTCAACGCGGAGTTCCGCGGATGCTCCCGGACGGGTGAATCCCGGTGTGTCGGCGCCGGGGCGCGGTCCCTGCTGCCCTAGAGTTCTCGCAGGCAGGGGCTGGTCTGCCGAGGTGGGGCGGGTGGGACTCGAACCCACGACCAAGGGATTATGAGTCCCCTGCTCTAACCGGCTGAGCTACCGCCCCCGATTCGACCAGCTGGTGACCGGCGGGCCGGCCGTTCCAGCAGCAGACGGCCCCTCAGGGCCGTCCCCGGCAGCATAGCCGGTCGATCAGTCGCGGTGCGCGCCGGGGGCGCAACCGGGTACGCCCCCCGGAGTGGGCCCTGCCTGGCGCGACGCCCGCCCGGGCTGGTAGATCTTGCGTTCCGGCCCGCCGTCCGAGCGGGCCGCGGCGCGCGAGTGCGGGGAGCCAGCGGGATGGGCCGGACGGAACGGGTGGCACGGGCGGCACGGCGGGCTCGGTGGCCGCTCGCGCTCCTGCTGACCGTCCAGCTCGCCGCCTGCGGCCCCGGCGACCCGGCCGCCGACCGGCCCACCGCCCGGCCGGCCCCCGCCGGCGGCGCCGGCGACCGGATCGGCGCCCTCTTCCTCGGCGACGTGAACGGCCCCAGGATGTGCACCGCCAGCGTCGTCACCAGCCCCGGGCACAGCCTGCTGGTCACCGCGGCGCACTGCGTGCAGACCGCCGAGCGCGGCCGCTACGACCACCTGGTCTTCGCGCCCGGCTACCGCGACGGCCGCGCCCCGTACGGCGTCTGGCCGGTGACCTCGATCACGGTCGACCAGCGGTGGAGCCTGGCCGAGGACCCGGAGTACGACGTGGCCTTCCTCACCGTGGGCGAGGTGCGGGGTCTGCGGATCGAGGACCGGGTCGGGGCGAACCCGCTCGGCACCGGCCTCGGCACCGGCCTGCCGGTCTCGGTGACCGGCTACCCCAACGACAGCGGCGTCCCGGTGACCTGCTCGGGCCGGACCGGCCCGCAGGGCCCCACCCAGGAGCGCTTCGAGTGCTCCGGCTACACCGTCGGCACCAGCGGGAGCCCGTGGCTGACCGAGGACGGCCGGGTGGTCGGGGTGATCGGCGGCTACCAGCAGGGCGGGGACACCGACGCCGTCTCGTACAGCATCGCGTTCGACGGGCGGGTGACCGAGCTCTACCGGCGGGCCACCGGCTGACGGGCCGTCAGAAGGGCGCCGGGCCGGGCCGGGAAACACGAAGGCCCCCCGGTCGACCGAGGGGCCTTCGCTCTGTACCGATCGTCTCCGTGGAGGCGAGCTCCCCCAATTGGACTCGAACCAATAACCTGCCGATTAACAGTCGGCTGCTCTGCCAATTGAGCTATGGGGGATTGCACAGCGGGACACTCCACAGGGGGTTGTCCGAGCTCCCCCAATTGGACTCGAACCAATAACCTGCCGATTAACAGTCGGCTGCTCTGCCAATTGAGCTATGGGGGATCGATCTGCTGCCTCCGTCCCGGATCCTCCCGGGCCTTCGGCGCTCGCTGCGGGACATACATTAGCGCACTCAGGGGGGTGTTCCGCCAATCGCTTTCGCCGGCCCCGGCCGGGGACCCGCGCCGCCCCCGCCGCGGCGGCCCGGTCGGCGCGCCCCGCGCGCGCCCCGACGGCCCGCCGGGGATGCTGGGGACGGTGGCGGACGGCCGGGGACGGCCCCGCCACCGGCCGGGTGGTTCGCCGCCCGGTCCGACGGGTAGGGCAATGCGGCAAAGACCGCGACGAAGGGTGGAGCCGAGCATGTGGAAACTGACGTTGATCGTGGGCGTCGGGGTCGGATACGTCCTGGGCGCCCGCGCCGGCCGGCAGCGGTACGAGCAGCTCGCCGGCGCGGCCCGACAGTTCTCCCAGAACCCCAAGGTCCAGGACGCCGCGGGCAAGGCCAAGCAGCAGGCGGGCGCGGTCGCGGGCCGGGCCGCCGGCGCGGTGGCCGACCGGGTCGGCGAGAAGCTGCCGGACGCCGTGACCGACCGAGTCCCGTACTTCACCCGCCGGCAGACGGCCGACGACTGGGGGACGTTCCGGCCGTGACCGGGGGCCCGGCCGGATCCCGTACCGACTGGGCAACACTTGCCGCGGGCGCCAGCACCGCGACCACCGGCTGAGGCATGATCTCCGCATGGCCATCGTCGCGGGCATCGACAGCTCGACCACTCGCACCCGGATCGTCGCGTGTGACTCCGACACCGGTGCCGTCCTGCGCCAGGGACGGGCCCCGCACCCGCTGCCGGAGGGCGTCGACGCCCGGACCACCGAGGTCGACCCGCAGACCTGGCTGCACTCGCTCGGCGACGCCGCGGCCGGCGGCCTGCTGGAGGGAGTCCGGGCGATCGGCGTCTCCGCCCAGCAGCACGGCCTGATCGGCCTGGACGCCGGCGGGGTGCTGGTCCGCCCGGCCCTGCTGTGGAACGACCCCCGCTCGGCCGGCGCGGCCGCCTCGCTGGTGGACGCGCTCGGCGGCCCCGGCCCGTGGGTGGAGGCCATCGCCGCGGTGCCCGCGCCGACGTACACCATCGCCAAACTGCGCTGGCTGGCCGAGTTCGAGCCCGCCTCGGCCAAGCGGATCGCCGAGGTGCTGCTGCCGCACGACTGGCTGGTCTCCCAGCTGCTCGGCAGCCCGAAGCGGCGCACCACCGACCGCGGCGACGCCTCCGGCACCGGCTACTGGTCGCCGATCACCGGCGAGTACCGGCAGGACCTGATCAAGCTCGCGATCGGCCACGAGCTGCGGGTCCCGGAGGTACTCGCCCCCGCCGAACCGGCCGGGCACACCCCCGAGGGCCTGCTGATCTCGGCCGGCACCGGCGACAACATGGCGGCCGCGCTCGGGCTCGGGCTCGGCCCGGGCGACGCGGTGGTCTCACTCGGCGGCAACGGCACCATCTTCGCGGTGCACGACCAGCCCGTGGTCGACCCGTCCGGCCTGATCTCCTCCTTCGCCGACGCGACCGGCCGCCACCTGCCGATGGTCGGCACCCTCAACGCGGCCCAGGTGCTGCGCTCGACCGCCACCGTCCTCGGCACCGACCTGGAGGGCCTGAGCGCGCTCGCCCAGCAGTCCTCCCCCGGCGCGTACGGGCTGGTGCTGCTGCCCTACCTGGACGGCGAGCGCACCCCGAAGCTGCCGCACGCCGCCGGCACCCTGACCGGGCTGCGGATGGAGTCGATGGCGCCGCAGCACTTCGCCCGGGCCGCCGTCGAGGGCATGCTCTGCAACATCGCGGACGCCGTCGACGTGCTGCGCTCGCACGGGGTCGGGGTGCGCCGGATCTTCCTGCTGGGCGCGGTCGGCCGGCTCGGCGCCGTCCGGGACATCGCACCGCTGGTCTTCGGCGTGCCGGTGGTGGTGCCGCCGCCCGGCGACTACGGCGCCCGGGGCGCGGCCCGGCAGGCCGCCTGGGCGCTCGCCGGCACCCGCGAACCGCCGCACTGGGAGCTGCCCGAGGCCACCACGACCGTGCCCGACCAGGAGCACGACCTGGCGGTCGGCAACGCGGTGCGCCAGCAGTACGCCGCCGTCCGCGGACAGGTGCACCCGGAGACCGCCGGCTGAGCCGACCGCCACTCCCGGCGGGCACCGGGGATGCGTCCGGCCCGGGGCGGTGGCAGCGTGGGAGGTCCTGCCCGGCCGGCGAAAGGGACCCCGATGGCCTTGCACAAGGGAGACGGCAGCAGTCGCCGACTCTCCGTCAGCCCGCTCCACGGTTTGCTCGACCCGCTCGGATCGATGGCGGTCGCCCCGCCGGTGCACAAGCTGGGCGACAACCCGGTGCTGCCCCCGGTGGCGTACCAGCTGATCCACGACGAGCTGATGCTGGACGGCAACGCCAAGCTCAACCTGGCCACCTTCGTGACCACGTCGATGGACGACTTCGCGGACCGGCTGATGGCGGAGTGCCGCGACAAGAACATGATCGACAAGGACGAGTACCCGCAGACCGCCGAGCTGGAGCGGCGCTGCGTGTCGATCCTGGCCGACCTGTGGCACGCGCCCGACCCGGACAGCGCGGTCGGCTGCTCCACCACCGGTTCCAGCGAGGCGTGCATGCTGGCCGGCCTCGCGCTCAAGCGGCGCTGGATGCGGCGCAACGCGGAGCGGTACGCGGCCGGGGCCCGGCCGAACCTGGTGATGGGCATCAACGTGCAGGTCTGCTGGGACAAGTTCTGCAACTTCTGGGAGGTCGAGCCCCGGCTGGTGCCGATGTCCGGCGACCGCTTCCACCTGGACGCCGAACAGGCCGCCGCGCACTGCGACGAGAACACCATCGGCGTCGTCGGCGTCCTCGGCTCCACCTTCGACGGCTCCTACGAGCCCGTGGCGGAGATCTGCACCGCCCTGGACGAGCTCCAGCAGCGCACCGGCCTGGACGTCCCGGTGCACGTGGACGGGGCCTCCGGCGGCATGATCGCGCCGTTCCTCGACCCCGACCTGGTCTGGGACTTCCGGCTGCCCAGGGTCGCCTCGATCAACACCTCGGGGCACAAGTTCGGCCTGGTCTACCCGGGCGTCGGCTGGGCGCTGTGGCGGGACAAGGAGGCGCTGCCGGAGGAGCTGGTCTTCAAGGTCAACTACCTCGGCGGCGACATGCCGACCTTCGCGCTGAACTTCTCCCGGCCCGGCTCCGAGGTGGTCGCGCAGTACTACACCTTCCTGCGGCTCGGCCGGGAGGGTTACCGGATCGTCCAGCAGGCCTGCCGGGACGTCGCCACCTACCTGGCGGACGAGGTCGAGCGGCTCGGCTTCCGGGCCCTGACCAGGGGTGACCAGCTGCCCGTGTTCGCCTTCACCACCGACGGCGAGAAGGCCTTCGACGTGTTCGACGTCTCGCGCCGGATGCGCGAGCGCGGCTGGCAGCTGCCCGCGTACACCTTCCCGGACGACCGGACCGACCTGTCGGTGCTGCGGGTGGTCTGCCGCAACGGCTTCTCCCGGGACCTCGCCGACATGCTGCTGGATGACCTGCGGCGGCTGATGCCCGAGCTGCGCAACCAGCCGGCGCCGCTGAGCAGCATGGGGGTGGAGACCCGGTCGGCCTTCCACCACTGACCTCCGCCGCCGACGTGCGGCGAACGGCGGCCGGGCCCGGCCCGGACGGCTCCGGCGGGTGCCGTCACGGGCCCGGCCCGGCCCGCGGGCAGCGCCAGGGGGCGCGCACCTGCCCGCGCCGGGCGGCAGGCGGCCGGCCGGCGGCACCCCACTGCTGTCGGCCACCGTGCCGCTGCTGCTCGCCGTGCGGCGGCCTCCTCCCACCATCGGTCGCCGCGCCGGCGACGTTACCAGCGGTCACCCTATGGTGCAATGTCACATTCCATTTTAGTCCAGGTATCCCCTCAGCTGGTCGGCGCCGGCGTGGGCGCGCAGCTTGGCGAGGGTCTTGGACTCGATCTGGCGGATCCGCTCCCTGGTCACCCCGAAGAGGTGACCGATCTCCTCCAGGGTGCGCGGCAGGCCGTCGCCCAGGCCGTAGCGGAGCTGGACCACCTGCCGCTCGCGCTCCCCGAGGGTGGCCAGCACCGCGTCCAGGTGCTCGCGCAGCAGCAGGAAGGCGGCGCTCTCCACCGGGGAGGCCGCGTCGGCGTCCTCGATCAGGTCGCCCAGGGCGACGTCGTCCTCCTCGCCGATCGGGGTGTGCAGCGAGACCGGCTCCTGCGCCAGCCGCAGCACCTCCCTGACCCGCTCCGGCGAGAGCTGGAGGGCGTCGGCCACCTCGGCGGCGGTCGGCTCCCGGCCGCACTCCTGGACCAGCGTCCGCTGCACCCGCAGCACCCGGTTGATCAGCTCCACCACGTGCACCGGCACCCGGATGGTGCGGGCCTGGTCGGCCAGCGCCCGGCTCATCGCCTGCCGGATCCACCAGGTGGCGTAGGTGGAGAACTTGTAGCCCCGGGTGTAGTCGAACTTCTCGACCGCCCGGATCAGGCCGACGTTGCCCTCCTGGATCAGGTCCAGCAGGGTCAGGCCGCGGCCGACGTAGCGCTTGGCGACCGAGACCACCAGCCGCAGGTTGGCCTCGACCAGCCGGCGCTTGGCTATCCGGCCGAGCACCACCAGGCGGTCCAGCTCGTCGGCGAGCCCGGGGCCGTCCGCGGCCGGGCCCTCGGCGGCGGCCCGGTCGAGCGCCTCCTCGGCGAACAGCCCGGCCTCGATCTGGCAGGCCAGCTCGACCTCCTCGGCGGCGGTCAGCAGCCGGACCCGGCCGATCTCGCGCAGGTACTGGCGCAGCAGGTCGGCGGCCGGGCCCGAGGCCTCGTCCGGTGCGCCGGCCCGCCGGCGTCCGGGCTCCCGGGCCCCGGCCCGGCCGCCTTGGGCGGGCACCCGGGCCGGGGGCCCGGTGGTCGTCGGATCGGTGCCGTCCTCGCGCACGACGGCCTGGGGCCGGCTGACAGCGGCAAGCTCCACGGGCATCCCTCCACGGCCGGGGCGGCGCTGGGGGGACGCCGCGCCACAAGGGATGGGATACCCAGTGACGGGGGACAGACCACACGGCGCCCGGCCCGAGGTGGGTCAGAGTGCCGCCGAGCCCCGGGACCGCAGCTGCTGGGCGTACTGCTGAAGGGCCCACAACTCGCTCTGCACGGCGTGCAGTTCCTCGGCGGTGGCCCGACTGCCGAGCCGCTGGAGATGGGCGCGGGCCTCGTTCACCCGGCGGTCCACGGCCTGCAGCCGCAGCTTGACCAGGAACTCGCCGGCGTAGATCTCGTCGGCCTTGCGGCGGGAGCGGATCGGCTCGACGGTGAGCTCGGTGACCAGGCCGCGGACCTGGTCGTCGGGGCTGGCCTCGCGGACGGCGGCGGTGAAGTCGGGCAGGCCCGCGCCGTACGCGGTGCCGCCGGTGGTGCCGATCGCGCGGCGCACCGCGGCGTAGGGCGGGGTCGGGAACTCGTCCTCGCCGTACTGGTCGAAGGCCGGGCTGACCAGGTCCGGGTGCTGGAGGGCGAGCTTGAGCAGCTCGCGCTCGACGAACTGCGCCGGGTCCCGCGGGTTGAGCCGGAAGACCGGCCGGGCCGGCTGGACGGGCTGCGCGGGCTGGGCCTGGTCCGGGCGGCGGGTGGGGCGCTGGGCGCCGTTCTGCTGGTTCTCGCGCTGCCAGCGGGCCAGCTGGCCGATCCGGCGGACCACGAACTGCTCGTCCAGGATGCCGAGCATGCCGGCCAGCTGGACGGCGTACTCGTGCTGGATCGAACGGTCCTTGATCTTCACGATGATCCCGGCGGCCTCCTCCAGCGCGGCCGCGCGGCCCTCCGCGGTGTCCACCCGGTGCCGGGCGACCGCCGAGCGGAGGGCGAACTCGAAGAGCGGGACGGGGTGTTCGATCAGCTCGCGGACGGCGTCGTCGCCCTTGGCCAGGCGCAGCTCGCAGGGGTCCATGCCGCCGGGGGTGATCGCGATGGAGGTGCGCGCGGCGAACTTCTGGTCGTCCTCGAAGGCCCGCAGCGCGGCCTTCTGGCCGGCCGCGTCGCCGTCGAAGGTGAACACCGTCTCGCCGCGGTAGGTGGAGGTGTCCATCAGCAGCCTGCGGATGATCTTGACGTGCTCCTCGCCGAAGGAGGTGCCGCAGGTGGCCACCGCCGTGGTGACACCGGCCAGGTGGCAGGCCATCACGTCGGTGTAGCCCTCGACCACCACCGCGCGGCCGGACTTGGCGATCTCCTTGCGGGCCAGGTCGATGCCGTACAGCACCTGGGACTTCTTGTAGAGCGGGGTCTCGGGGGTGTTCAGGTACTTGGGCCCGTTGTCGTCCTCGCGCAGCCGGCGCGCGCCGAAGCCGACCACCTCGCCGCCGGAGTCCCGGATCGGCCAGACCAGCCGGCCCCGGAAGCGGTCGATCAGCCCGCCGCGCTGCCCCTGCGAGGCGAGGCCGCCGAGCAGGATCTCCTTGTCGGTGAAGCCCTTGCCGCGCAGGAAGCGCACCAGGTGCTCCCACCCCACCGGGGCGTAGCCGACCCCGAAGTGCTGGGCGGCGGCCTCGTCGAAGCCGCGCTCGGCCAGGAAGCGCCGGCCGATCTCCGCCTCCGGCGAACCGAGCTGCTCCTGGAACCAGGCGGCGGCGACCTTGTGCGCGTCGACCAGCCGGGTGCGCTCGCCCTGCTGGTGCCGGGGCGAGTAGCCGCCCTCCTCGTACCGCAGGGTGATGCCCGCCTGGGCGGCCATCCGCTCCACGGCCTCGGCGAACGAGCAGTGCTCGATCTTCATCAGGAACGAGATGGTGTCGCCGCTCTCGCCGCAGCCGAAGCAGTGGTAGACGCCCTTGCCCGGGTGCACGTAGAAGGAGGCGGACTTCTCGTCGTGGAACGGGCAGACCCCCTTGAGCTGGGCCCCACCGCCGCTGGTCAGCTGGACGTAGTCGCCCACCACGGCGTCGATCGGGAGCGCGCTGCGCACCGCCTGTACATCTTCATCCCTGATCCGACCGGCCACCCTGGAAGTTTACGCACCCGGCGGCCCGTTCCCGGGGCGCGGGATCAGTCCGCCGCCTTCTCGACCAGCCGCCGGTGCAGCGCGAAGGCGGAGGAGTCGGTGAGGGTGGCGATCTGGTCGACCACCGCGCGCAGGGCGGCCCGGTCGTCCTCGGCCTCCTCGTGGAGCGCGGCGAACACCGGGTCCAGGCCGTACGGCGCGCTGCGGGTCAGGGCCTCGGCGAGCTCCGCGATCACGATCCGCTGGCGGGAGCGCAGCTGGGCCTGCTCGTCGCGCTGCATCACGTAGCGGACGGCGACCGCCTTGAGCACCGCGCACTCCAGCCGCACGCCCACCGGCACGACCAGCTCGGCCGCGTACCGGGTGAGCGGGCCGGGGCCGTAGCGGGCCCGGGTGGCCTGCTCGGCGGCCAGGCAGAAGCGGCCGATCAGCTGGCTGGTGAGGTCCTTGAGCCCGGCGCGGGCGCGGGCCGATCCGTCGTACGCCCGGGGCCACCACTCCTGGGCCCGCAGGCGGTCCAGGGCCTCGGCGAGCTCCTCGGCGGAGGCGTCGGGGGCGTACCGCTCGGCGATCTTGAAGAGTTCGGCGCGCTCCTCGGCGGAGCGCAGCGCGGCCGGGTCGACGTGGCCGGCCTGGAAGGCGTCCTCGACGTCGTGGGTGGAGTAGGCGACGTCGTCGGACCAGTCCATCACCGTCGCCTCGAAGCACTTGCGGTCCTCGGGGGCGCCGGCCCGCAGCCAGCGGAAGACCGGCAGGTCGTCGGCGTAGACGCCGTACTTGGTGGAGCCGGGGTCGACCGGGTGGCCGCCGTGCGCCCACGGGTACTTGGTGGCGGCGTCCAGCGCGGCCCGGCTGAGGTTGAGGCCGACGCTGCGGCCGGGCCAGGGGGCGAGCCGGGCCGGGGCCTCGTCGACCGGGGCGAAGCGCTTGGGCTCCAGCCGGGTCAGGATGCGCAGCGACTGGGCGTTGCCCTCGAAGCCGCCGCACGCCCGGGCGGCCTGGTCGAGCGCCTCCTCGCCGGTGTGCCCGAACGGCGGGTGGCCGATGTCGTGCGCCAGGCAGCCCGTCTCCACCAGGTCCGGGTCGCAGCCGAGCGCGGCGCCGAGCTCGCGGCCGACCTGGGCGCACTCCAGCGAGTGGGTCAGCCGGGTGCGGGAGAAGTCGGCGTGCATCGGGGCGACCACCTGGGTGGTGCCGGCGAGCCGGCGCAGGGCCGCGGAGTGCAGGACCCGGGCACGGTCGCGCTGGAAGGCGGTGCGGCCCGGGCGCTTGTCCGGCTCGGGCACCCAACGGGCTTGGGCCTGCGGGTCGTACGGGGCGGTGCGGTGCGCGGTGTCGTCCATATGACAGTCACCGTACGCCCGCCCCCCGACATCGTGCCGGTGCGCCGCGTTTTCCGGCCGGGGTGCGGGCGGTGAACAGCGGGCGCCGGACGGTCGTCCGGGTCAGCGGGTGGCGGACGGCAGGAGCGCCCCCGCGGCGGCGGGCAGCCGGCCGGCGGCCGAGGCGTAGCGGGCCAGCACCAGCCGGACCAGCAGCGGGTGGGCGCCCAGCGGGGCCGCGGCCGGGCCGTCCCAGGCGGCGGCCGCGAGGCGGGCGAAGTCCCCCGGCGCCGTGAAGTACCCGGCCACCGCGACCGGCCCGGGCCGCTCGGCGGCCAGCCGTCCGGCCGTCTCCGCGACGCTCGGGCCGGCCCCGGTCACGTACCCGGGCCGCACCGGCACCCGCAGCCGCACGGCGAGCAGGGCGGCCTGCGCCTCGGCGTCCAGGGCCGCCTGCGGGTCCCGGGAGCCGGCCGCGGCCAGCACCACCGACCCCGTCCCGGACGCCGCGCCCGCCTCCGCCAGCCGGACCCGCAGCAGTTCGGCGAGCAGCGGGTCGGGCCCGAGCGGGGCCGCGATCACCCCGCCGAGCTGCGGTGCGCCGGCCAGCGCGGTCGGCAGGTCGGACTTCACGTGGTGGCCCCGGCCGAGCAGCAGCGGGACGAGCACCGCCGAACCGCCCAGCGCGCCCAGCACCTCGGGCAGCAGCGGGGCGTTCAGGCCGAGGTGGGCGAGCCGGACGTCGAGCTCCGGCCGGGCCGCGGCCACCATCGCCGCGAGCCGGCGGATCTCGGCCGCGGCGGCCGGGTCCCGGGAGCCGTGGGCGACGAGCACCAGGGCCGGGCGGCGGGCGGTGTGCAGCACCCTCGGCGGAAGAACGGAGGCAACGGTCATGGATCAAGCCTCGCCGCACGCTGTTTCCCGGCCGTTGCCCCGTGGTCACGACTGGTTTCCCGGCCCTCACAGCAGGCCCGGACACCGGTGAGCGGGGTGTGCGGCCGCCGTAACCTGCGGGCCGCCGGGGCGAAACAGCGCGTCGGCACGCTGGCGGACATGAGCGACGTGACCGAGACCCACTGCCCGTACTGTGCGCTCCAGTGCGGGATGGGGCTGAGTCCCGCCGAGGGGCCGGTGCCGGTCTCGGTCGTCGAGCGGCCCGGTTTCCCGGTCAACCGCGGGGCGCTGTGCGGCAAGGGGGCCAACGCGGCCGCCGTGCTCGCCCCCGGCGCGCGGCTGACCACCCCGCTGGTCCGGGACGGCGGCGTGCTGCGGCCGGCCGGCTGGGACGAGGCGCTGGGCCGGATCACCGACGCCCTGCGGGCCACCGCGGCCGCCCACGGGCCGGACGCCGTCGGGGTGTTCGGCGGCGGCGGACTGACCAACGAGAAGGCCTACCTGCTCGGCAAGTTCGCCCGGGTGGTGCTGGGCACCTCGGCGATCGACTACAACGGCCGGTTCTGCATGTCCTCGGCCGCCGCGGCCGGCATCCGCGCGTTCGGGCTGGACCGCGGGCTGCCGTTCCCGCTGGACGACGTCCCGCGGGCCGGCTGCGTGGTGCTGGTCGGCGCCAACCCGGCCGAGACGATGCCCCCGTTCGTCCGGTACCTGCGCGAACTCCGGGACAACGGCGGCACGCTGATCGTCGTCGACCCGCGCCGCACCCGTACCGCCGAGCTCGCCGACCTGCACCTCGCCCCGCGCCCCGGCACCGACCTCGCGCTGGCCCTCGGGCTGCTCCACCTGGTGGTCGCGGACGGCCGCACCGACGAGGCCTTCATCGCCGCGCGCACCACCGGCTGGCCAGAGGCCCGCGCCGCCGCGATGGCCCTGTGGCCCGAACACGTCGAGGCCGTCACCGGTGTCCCGCTCCCCCGGCTGCGCGCCGCCGCCCGGCTGTTCTGCGCCGCCGGGACGGCGATGGTGCTCACCGCCCGCGGCCCCGAGCAGCAGGCCAAGGGCACCGACACGGTCAACGCCTGGATCAACCTCTGCCTCGCCACCGGCAACGCCGGGCGCCGGTACGCCGGGTACGGCTGCCTCACCGGCCAGGGCAACGGCCAGGGCGGCCGGGAGCACGGCCAGAAGGCCGACCAGCTGCCCGGCTACCGCCGGCTCGACGACCCGGCCGCGCGGGCGCACGTCGCGGCGGTGTGGGGCGTCGACCCCGCCTCGCTGCCGGGCCCGGGCCGCAGCGCGTACGAGCTGCTCGACTCGCTCGGCACCGACGTGCGGGCGCTGCTGCTGACGGGATCCAATCCGGTGGTCTCCGCGCCCGCATCGACCCACGTCGGCGAGCGGCTGCGCGCACTGGACTTCCTGGCGGTCAGCGACGTCGTGCTGTCCGAGACGGCGGAGCTGGCCGACGTGGTGCTGCCGGTGACCCAGTGGGCGGAGGAGACCGGCACCCTGACCAACCTCGAAGGCCGGGTGGTGCTGCGGCGGCGGGCCGTCGACGCCCCCGCGGGGGTGCGCAGCGACCTGGAGGTGCTGCACGCCCTGGCGGACCGGCTCGGCCACGGCGAGCGCTTCCCCACCGACCCCGAGCAGGTCTTCGAGGAACTGCGCCGCGCCTCGGCCGGCGGGCCCGCCGACTACGCGGGCATCAGCTACCGGCGGATCGCCGCCGAGGACGGGGTGTTCTGGCCCTGCCCGGACGAAGGCCACCCCGGCACCCCCCGGCTCTTCCTGGACCGCTTCGCCACCCCCGACGGCCGGGCCCGCTTCGTCCCGGTGCGGCACCGACCGCCCGTCGAGGAGCCGGACGAGCAGTACCCGGTGCGGCTGACCACCGGCCGGGTGCTGGCCCAGTACCAGTCCGGTGCCCAGACCCGGCGGGTGCCGGCCCTCAACGCGGCCGCCCCCGGCCCGTACGTCGAGCTCCACCCGGTGCTCGCCGAGCGGCTGGGCATCGCGGACGGGGAGCGGGTCGCCGTGGTCAGCCGGCGCGGGCGGACCGTCACCCCCGCCCGGCTGACCACGGCGATCCGCCCCGACACCGCGTTCATGCCGTTCCACTGGGCCGGCGAGGGCAACGCCAACCGCCACACCAACCCGGTGCTGGACCCGATCTCCCGGATGCCGGAGTTCAAGGCCTGCGCCGTCCGGCTGGAACGGCTCTGAGCGGGCGCCCTCCGGGGGCGGCGGCGCCGCTCGGCCGCCGCGCTCACAACCGCCGGGGGGCGGCGCTGAGGCCGAAGTTCCGCTCGCGAAACCGGGCGGCCCCGGACGGGTAACACCTGCGGCCGATGCTCTGGGACATGACAGCAAGCGACAGCCGCGTGGTGGTGGTCGGTGGCGGCATGGCCGGCCACCGGCTCACCGAGCAGCTCACCGGGCAGGGCCGGCGCGAGGTCGTCCTGCTCGGCGAGGAGGAGTGGCCGCCGTACAACCGGGTGCTGCTGGCCGAGGTGCTGGCCGGACGGTACCCGGCCGAGGTGGCCGCGCTCGCGCCGCTGCCCGGGCGGGCCGTCCGGCGCCGGACCCGGGTGGTGCGGATCGACCGGGCGCAGCGCCGGGTGCTGTGCGACGACGGCTCGGCCGTCGGCTACGGCGACCTGGTGCTCGCCACCGGGAGCAACCCCGTCCTGCCGCCGCTGCGCGGGCTGTTCGAGGAGTCGGCGGCCGGCCGGGAGCGGCACGAACTGCCGGCCGGGGTGTTCGCCTTCCGCACCATGGCGGACTGCGCCGACGTCGACGCCTACCTGCCGCGGGTGCGGCGGGCCGTGGTGGTCGGCGGCGGTCTGCTCGGGGTGAGCGCCGCCCGGGCGCTGGCCGCGCGGGGCGTCCCGGTGCTGCTGGCCCACCAGGGCGAGCACCTGATGGAACGCCACCTGGACGCCGACGCGGCCGCGCTGCTCGCCGCCCACCTGACCGACCTGGGGGTCGAGGTGCACACCGAGTGCCGGGTCCGCTCGGTGCTCACCGCGGACCGCCGGGTGCGCGGCATCGAACTGGCCGACGGCTTCCGGATGGAGGCCGAGCTGCTGGTGCTGGCCGTCGGCGTCCGGCCGCGGACCGGCCTGGCCCGGGCCGCCGGGCTCGCCACCCGCAACGGCATCACGGTGGACGACCGGCTGCGCACCGACGACCCGCACGTCCACGCGGTCGGCGACTGCGCCGAGCACCGCGGCGTGGTCTACGGCCTGGCCGGCCCCGCGCTGGCCCAGGCCGACCGGCTGGCCCGGCTGCTCGGCGGCGAGGACGCCGCCCCGGAGGCCGGTTACCGCGGCAGCCGGCCGCTGACCCGGCTGACCCTGGCCGGTCCCGGCGGCACCCCGCTGGACCTGGCCGCCTTCGGCGCGACCGAGGCCGACCCCGAGGACCGGGTGATCCGGCTGGCGGACGCCGCCCGCGGCACCTACCGCAAGGTGATCGTCCGCCCGGACGGGCAGGGCGGCGACCGCCTGGTCGGCGGCGTCCTGCTCGGCGACCTCGACACGGTCGGCACCCTGGCCAACGCCTGGGAGGGCGACGAGGCCCTGCCCGCGCACCCGCTCCACCTGCTCACCACGCAGAGCACCACCACCGGAGGGACTTCCTGATGACCACCACCAAGCCCACGCTGATCCTGGTCGGGTACGGCATGGTCGGCCACCGCTTCCTGGAGGCCCTGGCCGAGACCGGTGCCGCCGACCGCTACCGGGTCGTCGTGCTCGCCGAGGAACCGCGGCCCGCCTACGACCGGGTCGCCCTCACCTCGTACTTCTCCGGCCGGACGGCCGAGGACCTGCTGCTCGCCGAGGAGGGCTTCACCGACCGGCACGGCTACGAGGTCCACCTGTCCTCGCCGGTCACCGCCGTGGACCGGACCGCCCGGACGGTCACCACCGCGGCCGGGCACACCCTGCGCTACGACACGCTGGTGCTGGCCACCGGCTCGTACCCGTTCGTGCCGCCGGTGCCGGGCAAGGACGCCGAGGGCTGCTTCGTCTACCGCACCATCGAGGACCTCCAGGCCATCGAGGCGTACGCGGCCGGGCAGACGGTCGGCGCGGTGGTCGGCGGCGGGCTGCTCGGGCTGGAGGCGGCCGGCGCGCTGCGCGGGCTCGGGCTGGAGACCCACGTGGTCGAGTTCGCGCCCCGGCTGATGCCGGTCCAGGTCGACGAGGGCGGCGGCGAGGCGCTGCGCCGCACCATCGAGGGCATGGGCGTGGTGGTGCACACGGGAGTGGGCACCACCGCCGTCGAGGTCTCGGACGGGGGCCGGGCGGCCGGCATGGCGTTCACCGACGGCTCCCGGCTGGACACCGGCCTGGTGGTCTTCTCGGCGGGCGTGCGCCCCCGCGACCAGCTCGGCCGGGACTGCGGGCTGACCGTCGGCGAGCGCGGCGGCATCGCGGTGGACGAGCTGTGCCGCACCTCCGACCCGGCCGTGTTCGCCATCGGCGAGTGCGCGCTGGCCTGCGACGGCCGGGTGTACGGCCTGGTCGCGCCCGGCTACGAGATGGCCCGCACGGTCGCCCAGCAGCTGGCCCGGCAGGCCGTGCAGCCGTTCACCGGCGCCGACCTGTCGACCAAGCTCAAGCTGCTCGGCGTCGACGTGGCGAGCTTCGGCGACGCCTTCGGCACCACCGCCGGCGCCCTGGACGTGGTGTACTCCGACTCCCGCGCCGGCGTCTACAAGAAGCTGGTGGTCACGCCCGAGGGCGCGCTGCTCGGCGGCATCCTGGTCGGCGACGCCGAGGCGTACGCCGCGCTGCGGCCGCTGGCCGGCACCGGCACCCCGCTGCCCGTCCCGGCCGAGTCGCTGGTGCTGCCGGCCCACCTCGGCGCGCCCGTCCAGCTGGGCAGTTCCGCGCTGCCGGACGAGGCGGTGGTGTGCAACTGCCACAACGTCACCAAGGGCGCCGTGCGGGCCGCCGTCACCGAGCACAGCTGCACCACCGTCCCCGAGGTCAAGAAGTGCACCAAGGCCGGTACCGGCTGCGGCTCCTGCCTCAAGCTGCTGGGCACCGTCGTCGACGACGAGCTGGCGGCCTCCGGCGTCGAGGTCGACCGGGGCCTGTGCCCGTGCTTCGGGCAGACCCGCGCGGAGCTGTACGAGATCGTCCGGGTCAAGCGGATCCCGACGCACCGCCGGCTGCTGGCCGAGCACGGCCGGCTGGGCGGCGAGGGCTGCGAGGTCTGCAAGCCCACCGTCGCCTCGATCATCGCCTCGCTGGCGCCCGAACTGGCCGTCTCCGGGCACATCCTGGACGACGAGCAGAGTGCGCTGCAGGACACCAACGACCACTTCCTGGCCAACCTCCAGCGCAACGGCTCGTACTCGGTGGTGCCGCGCATCCCCGGCGGCGAGATCACCCCGGACAGGCTGATCGTGATCGGCGAGGTGGCCCGCGACTTCGGCCTCTACACCAAGATCACCGGCGGTCAGCGGATCGACCTGTTCGGGGCCCGGGTGGACCAGCTCCCGCAGATCTGGCACCGGCTGGTCGCGGCCGGATTCGAGTCCGGCCACGCCTACGGCAAGTCGCTGCGCACGGTGAAGTCCTGCGTGGGCTCCACCTGGTGCCGGTACGGCGTGCAGGACTCGGTCGCCATGGCGATCCGGCTGGAGCTGCGCTACCGCGGCCTGCGCAGCCCGCACAAGCTCAAGTCGGCGGTCTCCGGCTGCGCCCGGGAGTGCGCCGAGGCCCGCGGCAAGGACTTCGGGGTGATCGCCACCTCCAACGGCTGGAACCTCTACGTCGGCGGCAACGGCGGCGCCACGCCCCGGCACGCCGACCTGCTCGCCCAGGACCTCGACGACGAGGGCCTGATCCGGCTGATCGACCGGCTCCTGATGTTCTACATCCGCACCGCGGACCGGCTGGAGCGCACCTCTGCCTGGCTGGAGCGGATCGAGGGCGGCCTGGACCACGTCCGGGCCGTGGTGGTCGACGACAGCCTCGGCCTCGCCGCCGACCTGGAGGCCATGATGGCCCACCACGTCACCGACTACGAGGACGAGTGGGCCGCCACCCTGGCCGACCCCGCGCGCCTCGCCCGGTTCGTCTCCTTCGTCAACGCCCCCGGCGTGCCCGACCCCAGCATCCGCTTCACCGCCGAACGCGACCAGGTCAAGCCCGACCTGACGCTGCTCGCCACCGAGGCCGACCTGCTCGCCGCCCTCGACCCCGACCGCGCCCCGATCCTGGAGGCCTCCCGATGACCGCACCCGTCCGCACCACCACCCGCGTCGAGCTGTTCGCCGACCGCACCTGGACCCCGGTCTGCGACTGGGACCTGCTCACCCCCGGCCGCGGCGTCGCCGTCCTGCTGCCCGACGGCCGGCAGGCCGCCGTCTTCCGGGACAGCACGGACACCCTGTACGCGATCGCCAACCGCGACCCGTTCACCGGCGCCTACGTGCTCTCCCGGGGCCTGCTCGGCACCACCGCCGACGGCCGGGCGTACGTCGCCTCACCGCTGCTCAAGCAGCGCTTCGAGCTGGCGACCGGCCAGTGCCTGGACGACGACGGCGTCCGGATCCCGGTCCACCCCGTCCGGACGGCCTGAGGGGCCCGGCGGTCGGAGGCGTCAGGGGGTGACCGCCGCGAGCACCGCGGCGGCCATCCCCTGCTCGCCCCTGGCGTTCGGGTGCAGCGGGGCCAGCCCCGCCGCGGGCAGCGGCGGTTCGACCCAGCGCTCGTCCTCGCCCGCGCACATGTCGTGCCCGGCCGACGGGGTGGAGGTGTCCACGAAGACGCCACCGGCCTGCTCGGCGCTGCGCCGCAGCATCGCGTCGAGCTGCCGCTGCTTCTCCGCCAGGAAGGCCAGGTCGCCCGGGGCCACGCCGGAGCCCAGGGTGGCCGCGCAGGCCGCCGGATCGGCCGGCAGCATCGCCGGGTACCCCACCAGCAGCACCCTGGCCAGCGGGGCCCGCCGCCGGATCTCCCGCACGGCCTCGGCCACCTTCGGGCCGGTCGCCTCGATCGCCCGTCCGACCTCGTCCGTGCCGTCGCCGGTGCTGTAGTGGGCCCGGCAGGGCGCCTCGGCCCCCGGCTGCTCGGTCAGCGCCGCGGCCACCGACCGCTTGACGCTCTCCATGGCGCAGCGCCCGAGCACGTCCATGAAGCCGACGTCGTTGCCGCCGATCCCGAGGGTGACCAGCCGGGTGGTGTCCGAGACCGCCTCCAGCTGGGCCGGGTTGGCGCCGCCGGCGGCCTGCTGGGGCGCCGTCAGGTCGCCGGTGCGGGCGCCGCTGCAGCTGACGTCCCGGAAGTCCTGGCCGCTCAGCCCGAGCCGGGCCGCCACCAGCGAGGGGTAGTTCACCCCCGAGCGGGCGCAGCCCCGCGGGGTGCCCTGTTGCGGGGGGATCCGCAGGCCCGAGGTGTACGAGTCGCCGAGCGCCGCGTAGGGCCGCACGGGCGGCGGGGTCGTGGCGGCCGGGGCGGACGCCGTCGGGGCCACGGCGGACGCCGGCGGGGACGGCGCCGGGGCGGGGGCGGACCCGCCGCCGCAGCCGGCGAGCGCCAGCAGCCCGGCCAGGCCGGACAGCAGGCCGGCGCGCCTGAGAGTGGTGCCCATCGCTTCCCCCGGGGTCGGGCCGTCATCGGTGAACGGCGGACGGCCCGTCCCCCGGGCGTCCGAAGAGGACGAACGAGCCGGGGACGGGAATCGATCCCGTCCCCGGCTCGTGTTCACCCTCCCGGCCGCACCGGCCCGCCGGGGGGCCGGGCCCCGGCCGGAGCGGCTCAGTCCGCGTCGCGCTCGTGCTCGGCCAGGAACTCCTCGAAGCGCCGGCCCAGCTCGTCCGCGGACGGCAGGTCGGCCGTCTGGGCGAGCAGGCTCTCGCGGTCCTCGGCGCCCGCCACCGCGTCGTACTGGCCCTCCATGCCGCGGATCGCCGAGCGCAGCTCGCCGTCGCCCTGGGTGAGCTGGTCCTCGATCTCGGCGTACACCTCGTCGACCCGCACCCGCAGCTCGCTGCCGGGCAGCACCAGGCCGGTGGCCGACTGCACGGCCTCCAGGATCACCACCGCGGCGGCCGGGTAGGCCGAGCGGGCGATGTAGTGCGGCACGTGGACGGCGAAGCCGAGCACGTCGTGGTCGGCCTCGGCGAGGCGGTACTCCAGCAGCGCCTGGGCGCTGCCCGGCACCTGGGCCTGCTCGAACCACTTCGGGTAGCCCGGCGCCAGGTCGAGCCGGTTGCCGTGCGGGGTGACCCCGACCGGGCGGGTGTGCGGCACGCCCATCGGGATGCCGTGGAAGTCGACCGACAGCCGGACGTCGAACTCCTCGATCAGGCCGCGTACCGCCGCCGCGAACAGCTCCCACTCGGTGTCCGGCTCGGGGCCGGTGAGCACCAGGAAGGGTGCGCCGACCGAGTCGTGCACCAGCTGGAGCAGGATCTCCGGCGGGTCGTAGTCCGTCCAGCTCTCGCGGTCGAAGGTCATCGCCGGGCGGCGGGCCCGGTAGTCCACCAGGCGGTCGTGGTCGAACCTGGCCACCACCTGCGGACTGCCGTGCTCCAGCAGGTGCGCCACGACCTGACCGCCGGCCTCGCCCGCGTCCATGAAGCCCTCGAAGTGGTACAGCAGTACCAGGCCGCTGTCCGCCTCGGCCGCGGCGTCGCGGGCGGCGGCCAGCGCGGCCACGCCCAGCGGCTCCGACCGGTACAGCTCCTTGGGATCACGCACGGTGCACCCAACCCCGTTCCGTCTCGTCGTCTCACCGGGCAGGCCCTGGCTGGGCCCGCCCACGGCGGAGTGCCTTGTCACGGCCCGGCCGCCTGCTTCAGTCCAGCGTGCCGGAGGCCGCCGACATTCCCGCCGCGCCCGGTGTCTTCTCCCCGTCCCGGAAATCTTCTCACCTGCCCGGAAAACCGCTGGTGGGAACCCCCGAATCGGTCCGCACCGGGCGGATCCGGGCGGGCGGCGGGCCGCGCGCGCCCCCGTTCGCGCGATGCGAGGTGACGCACCGCCCTCGGACGGGTATCGTCCTCTCGCTGCCTCGCATCGTCGCGTCGTCGCCACGCCGTCTGTCACGGCGCGGGCCACGACCCGGTCCGTTGCGCGGCCAGCCACTCCTCTCGCACCTTGCCTTCACCTGGCCGCCTGCTTCCTTCGCGCTCTCATTCCCCTCTCGGCCATCTCGCGGACGCACACTGTCCCCTCGCTCATCCCGCCGGTACGGTCCCGTCGACCCGATGCCGTTCCGGCACCGCGCTGCCCGCTTCCGGGCCGCCGCTCCGCCGCACCGCCCGCGTTCCGGGGGTCGCGACGGGCCGCGGCGGTCGATTCCGGGGCCGGGGCGAAAGACCACAGCCCTCGTGCCGTACCCCGGCACGAACGGCCCCTCCGAATGCCGAAGGACCGAAGGATCCGTGCCCGTACCCGTCACCCTCTACGGCCGCACCGTGCGGCTGGAGCCCCTCGCCGAGCACCACGCCGCGGCCCTGGCCGAGGCCGGCGCCGAGGACCGTACGACCTACGCCTTCACCCCCGTGCCGCACGGCCTGGAAGCGGCCCGGGAGTACGTCGCCCGCGCGCTGGCCGACCGGGCCGCGGGACGGTCGCTGCCGTTCGCCACGGTGAGCACCGCCGACGACCGGGTGGTCGGCTCGACCCGCTTCCTGGAACTGGACTACTGGCAGGGGCCGCTGGTCTGGCCCCCGGTCCCCGGGGTGCCGTACGGCGACCCGCTGCTGGCCGTCCCGGACGCCGCCGAGATCGGCAACACCTGGCTCTCGCCGCGTGCCCAGGGCACCGGTATCAACACCGAGGCCAAGCTGCTGATGCTCCGGCACGCCTTCGAGGTCTGGGGCGTGCAGCGGATCTCGCTGCGTGCGGACGCCCGCAACACCCGCTCGCGCGCCGCGATCGAGCGCCTCGGTGCCACCTGCGAGGGCGTCCGCCGGGCCCACTCGCGGGGGCTGGACGGCGAGGTCCGCAGCACCGCGTTCTACTCGATCCTGAGCGAGGAGTGGGAGGCCGTCCGCGACATCATCGAGCTGCGGATCGCCGCCGCGACCTCGCCGAGCGCGCCGGATCCGGCGCTCAACCAGGAGTGTCTTAGACACGGCGGCCCACTGATCGCGGCCTGACCGCGGTCCGCGGCGCCGACCGGCCGCTGCCCCGGGGGCGGCGGCCGGTCGGCGCCGTGCGTGCGGGTGCCGTCCTGTCCGCGCGCCGTGCGCAGGGGCCCGCGCCGGGCGTTCAGTCGTCGGTCTCCCACTCCTGCGGGTCGAACGGCGGGGCGCCACCGGTCCGCTTGCGGGCCAGCTCCCGGACCTCCTCGGGCAGCGCGTCGACGTCCACCAGCCGGTGCAGCAGCCGGGCCTCCGTCATCAGCGCGCGGAAGCAGAGCTCGACGGTCACGTCGTGGTCCGGACGGTGCTCGACGGTGACGGGGTCACCGGCCCGGATCACGCCGGGTTCGACGATCCGCAGGTAGGCGCCGGGCAGCGCGCCCTGGGCGAAGCGCTTGACCCAGCCCCGCTCGTCCAGCCAGCGGGCGAAGGTCGAGCAGGGGATCCGCGGCGAGGAGACCTCCAGCACCACCTGGTCGCCGATCCGCCACCGCTCGCCGATCAGCGCCCGGTCGACGTCGAGCCCCGCGGTGGTGAGGTTCTCGCCGAAGCTGCCGCCGGTGAGCTCGCGGCCCAGCTCGCGTTCCCAGTGGTCCAGGCTCTCCCGGGAGTAGGCGTAGACGGCCTGGTCGTCGCCGCCGTGGTTGCGGGAGTCGAAGATGCTGTCGCCGATCAGGCCGCTGCCCAGGCCCCCGGTCTTGGGGCCGGGGGCGCGCAGCCGTACCTCGTGCTCCACCGGGCGTTTGTCGATGCCGGTGGAGCCGCTGTCGGGCTTGGCCGGGTTCGGGCGTGGACGGGCGAGGTTCACGGAGAGCAGATGTGCCATGCCCGCAGCCTAGATCGGCCGCGCGACGCCCGCGGCCGCTCCCGGCGGGCGTCACCCGATCAGGCCGGGCCGGACTCACAGCAGCCGCAGCAGCGTCTCCACCAGGCCCTCCGCGCCGCCCCGGTGGGCCGCGGGGTGCGCCTCGTGGACCGCCGAGACCGGGCGCCAGCCGCGGCCGTGGCCGCCGGGCACCGGCTCCACCGCGATCTCGACCAGGGCGTCCCCGCCGGCCGCGAGGTACAGGTGGAGGACGCCCTCGCGGGTGTGGGCCCGCCAGACGCCGTCCGGGTCGTTGGGCAGCACGCCCTGCCTGGTCCGCTGCCACTGCTCCTCGCTCCAGACCGTCTCCGGGACGGGCGCGGGGCGGGGCAGCCGGATCGTCCGCGGCTCCCCTGCGGGGCCCGCGACGCTGCCGGGCACCGGGAGGGCCCAGGCCGGGAGCGGCTCGCGGGCGGCCAGCCAGGCGGCGGGGATGCCCTCGGTCCCGGTCCGGGCTGCGACGATGCCGCCGACGATCGCCGCGGTGGTGTCCACGTCCCCGCCGGCCGAGAGCGTCTCCCTGATCGCGGTCGGGTAGTCGTCGAGGTGGCGGGCGGCGGCCCACAGGGCGAACGGAACGGTGTCGGCGGCGCTCACCCGGCTGCCGTTGCCGAGCACCCGCGCGGCCGTCCGGGCGTCCGCGCCGAGCAGCCGCGCCGCCTCGGCGATGCCCCGCCGGACGGCGCCGTCCGGGGTCAGCTCGCCGACGGCCCGCAGGAAGCCGGCCGGGTCGGTCGCCTCGGTGCGGGCCCGGACGGCGTGGGCGGCGGCCACCGCGACGGCGATGGCCCCGTCGACGGCCTGCGGGTGGGTGTGGGTGATCACGGCGGTGTCGGCGGCCGGCCGGACCACGGCCGCCGGGTCCGCCGCGAACGCCGCCCCGAGCGGGGCGACCCGCATCGCGGCGCCGTTCCCGAACGAGCCCCGGCCGTCGAACAGCGCGGCGGCGAGGGCCGGGGCGTCCCCGCCCTCGCGGACCAGCCGCAGCAGGCGGTTGGCGGCCGGGCCGTAGCCGCGGTCGAAGTCGTGGCGGCGGGCGAACGCATGCGTGAGGTCGAAGGTGTCGACCGCGCCCCGCTCGGTGAAGGCGGCGTGCACCGAGCAGGCCATCTCGGTGTCGTCGGTCCAGGGCCAGACCCCGGGCGGGGCCGGACGCAGGTCCAGGTGGTGGTGGTTGTCGGGGACGAAGAACTGGGCGCCGAGGGCGTCGCCGACCGAGAGGCCGTGCAGGGAGTCGAGGGCGGGATCGGTGGTCTGGGTCATCGGGAGGTGATCCTCCCACCTCCCGCCCTCAGCGGCCGAGGAATTCCACGACCGTGCGCACGAACCGCTCCCGGTCGTCGAGCCACGGGAAGTGGCCCGCGCCCGGCTGCACCCGGTGGACGCCCTGCGGGAACGCCTCGGCGAACTCCTCGGCCCGCCGCGGCGACGGGCCGCCGTCGAGCTCGCCGGACAGCACCAGGACGGGCGCCTTGAGACCGGCCAGGCCCGCCCTGGTGCTCTCCGGGTCGAAGGCGCCCGGTGCCCAGAACGCCCGCGCCGCCTCCGGGTTGCGCTGGGCCGGGCCGGTCGCCGCGTGCTCCCGGGCCGCCTCGTCCCAGCGGCCGTAGAGGAGCGGCTGCATGGCGTCGGACTGCTCGGGGGTGAGGGCACCGGCCAGCGCCGCCTCCATCGCGGCCAGTGCGGCCGGGCCCCAGGCGGGGTCGCCGCGCAGCCGCACCGACTCCCGGAAGTCGTCGAGGTCGACCGGGATGCCGACGGCCGCGGTGACCGGGGTGACCAGGGCGAGCCGGCCGATCCGCTCCGGGTGTTCGGCGGCGTAGCGGGTGGCCAGGCCCGCCCCCGCGGAGTGCGCCAGCAGGTCGATCCGCTCCGCGCCGAGGTAGGCGCGCAGCGCCTCGACGTCGGCGACCTGCCGGTCGCAGCGGTAGCCCGCCGGGTCGTCCGGGCGCCCGGAGCGGCCGGTCCCGCGCAGGTCGAGCAGGACGAGCGTGCGGTGGGCGGCCAGGCCGCCGAGGTCGCCCAGGTACGCGGCGGCGCGCATCGGGCCGCCGGGCAGACAGATCAGCGGCTCGCCGCGGCCGATCCGGCGGTAGGCGAGGGTGGTCCCGTCGGGGGCGGTGAAGGTGGGCATGGTCATGATCCTCGCGACCCGGCCCCTCCGGCGCAAGGAGGCCGGACCGGCCACGTCCGCCCGCGTGGCGCCGGCACCGGCCACGGCGGCCGGTGGTCGGTGGTCGGTGATCGGTGGTCGGGGCGCCGTCGGCCGCGCGGCGGGCGGGCTCCGGTGGCGGCCGCGGGGTGCGGCGGCGCGTTCAGCACCTGACGTCGATCTCCCGGAACGACTCGTAGTGGTCCGCGGTCCAGTAGCGCTCCCCCGCCGTGCCGGTCACCACCCGGCGGGCCCCCCGGTCGCCCGAGCCCGGGGTGGTCACGGTGTACTCGTGGTAGTAGCCGCCGCGCCGGCGGGGCAACCGGTTCTCCCGGTTCTCGAAGACGACCCCGTCCGTGCGGTACGGGTACGGCCCGCCCGCCGCGATCAGCGCGAGGGTCCGGGCGGCCTGCTCCGGCAGCGCGGAGCGGCAGACGTCCGCCAGGGCGGAACTGTCCGGCACCCAGCCGCCCGGCGAGCCCGCAGCGGACACCGTGGACGCGGCGGGGCCCGGCGCGGAGCCGCCGCAGCCGGCCGGGGCGCAGACGGCGAGGACGAGGGCGAGGGCGGTGAGCGGTCGGCTGCGCATGGGCCCAGCTTGCCCACGGCCGGCCCGTTCACCCCGCGAAACGCCGCCGGGGCGGGAACGGACGCCATTGTCCGTTCCCGCCCCGACTGCTCACGTACGGCGGCTCTCCTGCGCCGAGCTCCGCCGTACGCCCCTCCCCGGTTGGAGGGGGTGCGGTCAGCGATGGGACCACGTCGACGGGGGGATGTCCCCGGCCCGTCAGCGCGAGTCGCTGCCCGCCGTCTCAAGGGCGGCGCGGCCTGCCTCCAGGCGCGCCACCGGGATCCGGAAGGGGGAGCAGGACACGTAGTCCAGTCCCACCTCGTGGAAGAAGTGCACCGAGTCCGGGTCGCCGCCGTGCTCGCCGCAGACGCCGAGCTTGAGGTCGGGCCGGGTGGCCCGGCCGGCCTCGGCGGCCAGCTTGACCAGCGAGCCGACGCCGTCCCGGTCGATGGTCTCGAAGGGGCTGACGCCGAAGATGCCCTTCTCCAGGTACGCGGTGAAGAAGCTGGCCTCCACGTCGTCCCGGGAGAAGCCCCAGACCGTCTGGGTGAGGTCGTTGGTGCCGAAGGAGAAGAACTCGGCGGCCTCGGCGATCTGACCGGCGGTCACCGCGGCGCGCGGCAACTCGATCATGGTGCCCAGCTTGATGTCCAGCGACACCCCGGTGGACGAGACGACCTCGGCGAGCACCCGCTCGCACTCGTCGCGCACCAGCTCCAGCTCCTGGACGGTGCCGACCAGCGGGATCATCACCTCGGGCCGCGGGTCGCCGCCGGCCAGCTTGCGCTCGGCCGCGGCCTCCGCGATCGCCCGGACCTGCATCCCGAACAGGCCGGGGATGACCAGGCCGAGGCGCACGCCGCGCAGACCCAGCATCGGGTTCTGCTCGTGCAGCTTGTGCACGGCCTGGAGCAGGCGCAGGTCGTTCTCGTTCGGGTCCTTGCGGGCCTCGGCGAGGGCGACGCGCACCGACAGCTCGGTGATGTCGGGGAGGAACTCGTGAAGCGGCGGGTCGAGCAGCCGGACGGTGACGGGGAGTCCGTCCATCGACTGGAAGAGCTCCAGGAAGTCGCCCTTCTGCAGCGGCAGCAGGGTGGAGAGCGCCTGCTCGCGGTCCTTGTCGTTGTCGGCCAGGATCAGGTGCTCCACCTCCTTGCGCCGCTCCTCGCCGAGGAACATGTGCTCGGTGCGGCACAGGCCGATGCCCTGGGCGCCGTAGCGGCGGGCGCGGTTCGCGTCCTCGGCGTTGTCCGCGTTGGCCCGCACCGCGAGCCGGCGGCGCACGTCGGCGTGCGACATCAGCCGGTGCACGGCCTGGACCAGGCCGCCCTGGACGTCGGCGCCGGCGTGCAGGGTGCCCTCGAAGTACTCGACCACGGGGGACGGCAGCACCGGGACCTCGCCCAGGTAGACCTTGCCGTTCGCACCGTCGATGGAGACCACGTCGCCCTCGTGGACGACCTGGCCGTCGGAGGTGGTGAACTTGCGGTTCTTGGTGTCCACCTCCAGCTCCTCGGCGCCGCAGACACAGGTCTTGCCCATGCCGCGGGCGACCACGGCCGCGTGCGAGGTCTTGCCGCCGCGCGAGGTCAGGATGCCCTCGGCGGCGATCATGCCTTCCAGGTCGTCCGGGTTGGTCTCCCGGCGGACCAGGATGACCTTCTCGCCGGAGCGGGACCACTTGACGGCGGTGTACGAGTCGAAGACCACCCGGCCGACCGCGGCGCCGGGCGAGGCGGCGATGCCGTAGGCCACCGGCCGGGTCTCCGAGGTGGGCGCGAAGCGCGGGAACATCAGCTGGGCCAGCTGGCTGCCGGTGACCCGGTGCAGCGCCTCGTCGAGGTCGATCAGGCCCTGGTCGACCAGCTGGACGGCGATCCGGAAGGCGGCCGCGGCGGTGCGCTTGCCGATCCGGGTCTGCAGCATCCAGAGCTTGCCGCGCTCGATGGTGAACTCGATGTCGCACAGGTCGCGGTAGTGCGTTTCGAGCGTGTGCATGATCGCCATCAGCTCGTCGTACGACTTCTTGTCGAGCTGCTCCAGGTCGGCGAGCTGGAGGGTGTTGCGGATGCCGGCGACGACGTCCTCGCCCTGCGCGTTCTGCAGGTAGTCGCCGTAGACGCCCTGGGCACCGGTGGAGGGGTCGCGGGTGAAGGCGACACCGGTGCCGGAGTCCTCGCCGAGGTTGCCGAAGACCATGCTGCAGATGTTGACGGCCGTGCCCAGGCTGTTCGGGATGCGCTCCTGGCGGCGGTACAGGCGGGCCCGGTCGCCGTTCCAGGAGTGGAAGACGGCGTGGATGGCCAGGTCCAGCTGCTCGCGCGGCTCCTGCGGGAACTCGCGCCCGGTCTCGGTGCGCACGATGCCCTTGAAGGTCTCCACCAGCACCTTGAGGTCCTCGGCGGTGAGGTCGAGGTCGTTCTCGGTGCCCTTGGCGCTCTTGAGCTCGTCCAGCGCGTCCTCGAACAGCTCGCCCTCGACGCCCAGCACGGTCTTGCCGAACATCTGGACCAGGCGGCGGTAGGAGTCCCAGGCGAACCGCTCGTTGCCGGACTGGGCCACCAGGCCGGTCACCGAGGCGTCGGAGAGGCCGATGTTCAGGACGGTGTCCATCATGCCCGGCATGGAGAACTTCGCTCCGGAGCGGACGGACACCAGCAGCGGGTCGTCGGCCTGGCCGAGCTGCTTGCCCATCTCGGACTCAAGGGCCAGCAGGTGCCGGCTGATCTCGTCGTTGAGCGATCCCGGCTCGCTGCCGGTCTCCAGGAAGACCTTGCAGGCCTCGGTGGTGATGGTGAACCCCGGGGGGACGGGGAGACCCAGGTTGGTCATCTCGGCGAGGTTCGCACCCTTGCCGCCAAGAAGGTCCTTGAGGTCCTTGTTTCCTTCGGTGAAGGAGTAAACAAACTTCTGCTCGGACGGCACGGGTCGGTCTCCTCGCACACGGTTGCCCTGACGCCGGAGAACATACCCATTTCGAAGGTGGTGCCGCGCCGTCGACATGACGTACGAGGCTCGGGATCCGCGGAGACCCGACAGATCGAATGCCCGTCAGGGCGTTTACCTCTGTTGGTGAAATCGTCCGGCTGACGCTAGTGATGCTTCAAGTAGTGAACACAACGAAACCTGAAGATCACACGAACCGGACAGAGCGTAGTGGCCCGCGAACCACTGTGTTGCCCCGGCTTGATTTCCTGCATCCAGCCGCGCCGATCCACCGGAAAGCCCCTTCGGGAAGCGATTCACACCCGCTCACCGCCGCAGAGACCTCTGACCGGGCGTCAACTGCAACGATATGTGGCCAGCGTCACGGGCGCATCTCAGCCGTCGGTCGTAGTCGACCTCCGCCGATCGTGGCATTGCGTCACATGGGAACAGCCCACCGTGACTGAAATCTGCCTCAAAGGAGCCCTCTTGGCCAGGTTGTCCAAGAGTGCCCGTCCGAGGCGGCCTGCACGCCGGAGCGGCCCTTTTGTCCACTCCGTAGCGGTCAGCCGCCAGAGGTGTCCAGTTCGGCGTCCACGCTCGGTACCGCGCAGTCGTACGGATCGTCCAACCACCCCTCGGGGAGGACGACGCGGTTGTTGCCACTCGTCCGCCCGCGCGGGCCGTCGGCACCCGCCGGCCACCGTTGTGCCTGGTCAACCTGGGCGAGGGTGTCGCCGAGCTCGGCCAGGGAGCTGGAGCTGGCGAGCCTGACCCGCAGTTCGGAACCGACCGAGAAGCCCTTGGTGTACCAGGCGACGTGCTTTCGGAAGTCGATCACACCGCGGGTCTCGTCCCCGATCCACTCACCGAGCAGCTGGGCGTGCCGGAGCATCGAGCGGGCCACGTCGGCGAAGGCCGGGCGGGCGTAGTCCACCTCGCCCTCGAAGATCGAGACCAGGTCCCGGAACAGCCAGGGCCGGCCCAGGCAGCCGCGGCCGACCACCACGCCGTCGCAGCCGGTCTCGCGCATCATCCGCAGCGCGTCGTCGGCCGACCAGATGTCGCCGTTGCCCAGCACCGGGATCCCGGCCGGGACGGCCTCGCGCAGCCGGGCGATCGCCGACCAGTCCGCGGTGCCCCCGTAGTGCTGGGCGGCGGTGCGGCCGTGCAGGGCGATCGCCGAGACCCCCTCCTCCGCGCCGATCCGGCCGGCGTCCAGGAAGGTGAGGTGGTCGTCGTCGATGCCCTTGCGCATCTTCATGGTCACCGGACGGCCGCCGGCCCCCGCGACCGCCTCCCGGAGGATCTCGCGGAGCAGGTTGCGCTTGTACGGCAGCGCCGAGCCGCCGCCCTTGCGGGTCACCTTGGGGACGGGGCAGCCGAAGTTGAGGTCGATGTGGTCGGCCAGGTCCTCGTCCGCGATCATGCGGACGGCCTTGCCGACGGTGGCCGGGTCCACGCCGTACAGCTGGATCGAGCGGGGCTTCTCGCTCGGGTCGAAGTGGATCAGCTGCATGGTCTTGGCGTTCCGCTCGACCAGTGCCCGGGTGGTGATCATCTCGGAGACGAACAGGCCGCGGCCACCGCTCTGCTCACGGCACAGGGTGCGGAACGGCGCGTTGGTGATCCCCGCCATCGGGGCCAGCACGACGGGGGGCCAGACCTGCATCGGGCCGATGTTCAGCGGCGCGAACTCGGTGGCGGCCGGGGCGGGCGCGGGCGTGGTGGTCATGCGCGGCAAGTCCTCAGGGGGAGGGGTTCAAGACTCTCCATTGTCCCCCACCCGGCACACCGGCCGGCCGGAGTGCTCCGGGGCACCACCGCCCGGCACTCCGGGACGCCGTCCCCGCGCGCTCCGGGGCGCCGCGGAAAGCGATGGTCGGCCGTCGGCGCGCGGTGCGACGATGTGCGCCATGACCACCGCGCAGCCCACCACACCCGCGACGCCCGCCGCACCCACCACACCCGCGACGCCCGCCGCTCCCACCGACGCCCGCAGCCGCGACGAGCTCGCCGCCCTGGTGGCGCACGGAGCCCGGCCCAAGTACCTGCTGTTCTGGGGCCACCAGCCGGAGCGGGACGGCAGCGTCGGGCCCGGCTCGCTGAGCCAGTGGTGGCCGGCCCCGTTCACCGTGGACGGGACGCGCTACCCCACCGCCGAGCACTGGATGATGGCCGGCAAGGCCCGGTTGTTCGGGGACGAGGCGATCGTGCCGCGGATCCTGGCGGCCCGGTCGCCCGCCGAGGCCAAGAAGCTGGGACGGCAGGTCGCGCGCTTCGACGAGCGGCGCTGGGCCGCCGAGCGGTTCGAGCTGGTGGTGCGCGGCAACGTCGCCAAGTTCGGGTCGAGCGAGGAGCTGCGCTCCTACCTGCTGGGCACCGCCCGCCGGGTGCTGGTGGAGGCCAGCCCGCTCGACCGGCTCTGGGGGATCGGCCTGGCGGCCGACGACGAGCGGGCCACCGACCCGTACCGGTGGCGCGGCCTCAACCTGCTGGGATTCGCCCTGATGGAGGCCAGGGCCAGGCTGGAGGGCTGAGCCTGCCGGACCACCGGCCTTACCCTGCACGGCAGTTGATCCACTTCCAGCCGTAAGGGCACCGACTTGTGCCCGTAACATGGCTGCCGTATCGGCGGGCCAGGATGGCTGCCAGGCATGGCCTGGGGCGGGGCAGGAGTCCTCGGGCGGAGAGGTCGGGTCCGACACGATGACAGTCCAGGAGCTGGGCCCCACGACGGACGAGGTCGAGGGGGTGCGGGCCGAGCTCGACGAGCTGCTGCGCGCCCGGCAGTACGCGGCGATGCGCGAGCGGAGGCTGACCGAGGCCGTGCGGGCCGCGGCGCAGCCGCCCTCCGCGCCACCCGACGAGCTGCTGCACCAACTCGGCCAGGCACGCAGGCTCCGGGAGGGGCTGAGCGAACGCTGCCGGCAGCAGGACGAGAGGCTGCGGGAGCTGGAGGGGCGGCGGCAGGAGGCCGGGGCGCAGCCGCGGCGCGCTCCCACCGGCGCCAGGTTCGCCGGCGGCTACGAGGCCGGGCCGCGGGAGACGGCGCCGAGCGCGCCGCCGGCCGCGCCGGTCGGGGCACCGGCGGCGCCGATGCGGGGGGCCCGGTTCGGCGGGGTGCGACCCGACGAGGTCCGCGGTGACGACGTGCGGACCGCCGAGTTACCGGCGGCCGGCCGGCCGGAGCCCGAGCCGGAACCCGCCCCCTCGCCCGGACCGCGGACACGCTCCGAGGAGGAGCTGACCGCGCTGGCCGCGATGATCGCCGACCTGCACCGTCGGGGCTCCGGCGACGAGTCGGCGGCGCTCGCGGCCCGGGCCGCGCTGGCGCTGGCACCGGCCGACGTGGTCCGGCTGGCGGTCCGGCTGCGCGCGGCCGGCCCGGCCGGTGCGGCCGGCTACCTGGTCCGGTCGACCGCCGGCGGGCCGGCCGCCCAGTCGGTCGGGACGCTGGCCGGGCTGCGGGAGGCGGGCCTGGCCGAGGAGGCCGCGCAGCTGTTCCACCTCCTGCGCGCGGTGCCCGCCGCCGGGCTGCCCGAGCTGCTGGCCGCCCTGGAAGAGGCCGGGCAGACCGCCGACGGACAGACCCTGCTGTGGGAGTGGGGTTCCGCCTCGGCGGCCGAACTGGCGCGACTGGCCGAGCGGTTGTCCGCCGCGGGCCGGGCCGGGGACGGTCGCGTGCTGCTCCACCAGGCGGCCGGCCGGCCGATCCCGGAGGTGGTCGAGGTGGTCGGGCAGCTGGCCGACGGGCTCGCGGTGGACCTGGTCGGCGAAGTGGTCCGGCTGCGTTCGGCGAGCGGCCTGGGCGAGTTCGGGCGGGCGGTGCTGCCCCGCCCTCGGCTGTACGAGGGGCTGCTCGCCGCGGTCGCCCTGCTGGACGAGGCCCGCGCCCGGACGGCGCTGGCGGCGCTGCGCACGGCCGGGCTGCCGACCGAGCCGGCCGCCCGGGGCACGGGCCGCAGGCGCTCCCGGGGCCGGGGCTGAGACGCCGGACGGCCCCCGCCGCGCGAGGCGGTGGGGGCCGTCCAGGACCTGGGCGGTGGCCCGGTCAGCAGCCGATCAGGCGGGCGCCGAGGTAGGACTTGACCTGGTCGAGCGAGACGCGCTCCTGCGCCATGGTGTCGCGCTCGCGGATGGTCACCGCGTTGTCCTCAAGGGTGTCGAAGTCGACGGTGACGCAGAACGGCGTGCCGATCTCGTCCTGGCGGCGGTAGCGCTTGCCGATCGCGCCGGCGTCGTCGAACTCGACGTTCCACGCGGTGCGCAGGTCGGCGGCCAGGCCGCGGGCCTTGGGCGAGAGGTCGGCGTTGCGCGACAGCGGCAGCACGGCGACCTTGACCGGGGCCAGGCGCGGGTCGAGCCGCATGCCGACGCGCTTCTCCATGACGCCCTTGGCGTTGGGCGCCTCGTCCTCGAAGTAGGCGTCGAGCAGGAAGGCCAGCATGGCGCGGTTGAGACCGGCGGCCGGCTCGATGACGTACGGGAAGTACCGCTCGCCGGACTCCTGGTCGAAGTACTTGAGGTCCTGGCCGGAGGCCTCGCTGTGCACCGTGAGGTCGTAGTCGGTGCGGTTGGCGATGCCCTCCAGCTCGGAGAACTCGGTGCCGCCGAAGTTGAAGCGGTACTCGATGTCCACCGTGCGCTTGGCGTAGTGGGAGAGCTTCTCCTTCGGGTGCTCGAAGAAGCGCATGTTCTCGGTCCGCAGGCCGAGGTCGACGTACCAGTCCCAGCGCTGCTGGAGCCAGTACTCGTGCCACTGGTCGTCCTCGCCCGGCTTGACGAAGAACTCCATCTCCATCTGCTCGAACTCGCGGGTGCGGAAGATGAAGTTGCCGGGGGTGATCTCGTTGCGGAAGCTCTTGCCGGTCTGGGCGATGCCGAACGGCGGCTTGCGGCGCGACGTGGTCTGGACGGCCTTGAAGTTGGTGAAGATGCCCTGCGCGGTCTCCGGGCGCAGGTAGGCCAGGCCGCCCGCGTCCTCGGTGACGCCGAGGTGCGTCTTCAGCATGCCCGAGAACTCCTTGGGCTCCGTGAAGGCGCCCTTGTTGCCGCAGTTCGGGCAGTTGATGTCGGCCAGGCCGTTGGCCGGCGGCCGGTTGTGCTTGGCCTCGTAGGCCTCTTCCAGGTGGTCGGCGCGGAAGCGCTTGTGACAGGAGAGGCACTCGGTCAGCGGGTCGTTGAAGGTCGCCACGTGGCCGGAGGCCTCCCAGACCTCGCGGGCCAGGATCACCGAGGAGTCGAGACCGACGACGTCCTCCCGAGCGTGGACCATCGAGCGCCACCACTGGCGCTTGATGTTCTCCTTGAGCTCGACACCGAGTGGACCGTAGTCCCAGGCGGCGCGCGTACCTCCGTAGATCTCGCTGCAGGGATAGACGAAGCCACGGCGCTTGCTCAGGCTGACGATGGTGTCGATCTTGTCGGCGGCCACAGTGCTCTCTTCAGTACGACGGCACGGTCAAGGCGCGGCTGGTTGCACGCACCCGAATGCCCCAGGTTACCGGGCGCACGTGCCCCACTGTCACACCGGTTTCACCGCGCGCCCGGCGCGCCAGGCGCTCCCGCGCGGCCGACGTCGCACATTCGTGCTCCACGATCAGCCAATCGGGTGAGTTGACAATCATTTCCACCTAAGATGAGAATGGTTGTCATGACGACCCGACGCTCCTCGATAGCCCTCGCCGCCACCGCAGCCGTCGGCGCCCTGCTGCTCACCGCCTGCGGCGGCAGTTCCAGCGCCACGACCGGTGACGGCAGGCTGAAGGTGGTGGCGTCCTTCTACCCGATGGAGTTCCTCGCCCAGCAGGTCGGCGGCAGCCACGTCCAGGTCACCGGCCTCACCGCGGCCGGCGTCGAGCCGCACGACCTCGAACTCAAGGCCAAGCAGGTCGGCGCGGTCCAGAGCGCCGGCGCCGTCGTCTACCTCAAGGGCCTGCAGCCCAGCGTCGACAAGGCCGTCGCGGGCACCCACTCCCAGCACGTGATCGACGCCACCGCCGCGTCCCCGCTGGTCGACCACCACCTCGACGAGGGCACCGAGGAGGGCGGCGAGGCCGGCCACGAACACACCGGGCCGGCCGGCGACCCGCACATCTGGCTCGACCCGACCCGCTACGCCGCGGTCGCCCGCAGCGTCGGCGCGGAGTTCGCGAAGGCCGACCCCGCGCACGCCGACGACTACCGGCACAACACCGACGAGCTGGTGGCCCGGCTGACCGCCCTGGACACCGAGTTCCGGGACGGCCTCGCCGGCACGAAGACCAAGACCTTCGTCACCAGCCACGCCGCCTTCGGCTACCTCGCCGACCACTACGGCCTGGAGCAGGTCGCGATCAACGGCGTCGACCCGGAGGCCGAGCCCACCCCGGCCCGCCTCGCCGCCATCCAGCAGGCCGCCCGGGACCACGGCGTCGGCACGGTCTTCTTCGAGACCCTGGTCGACCCGCGGCTGGCCCAGACCGTCGCCCACGACCTGGGACTGCGGACGGCCGTGCTCGACCCGGTCGAGGGCGTCAAGGACCCGGCGACCGCCGACTACTTCTCGGTCATGAAGCAGAACCTCACCAACCTGAAGGCCGCGCTCGGCGCCACCAGCTGAGGGGACACCCACCCATGAGCTCCGTCACCTCCCCCGCGGTCGGCCCCGGCCCGGCGCTCCCGCCCCCGGGCCCGGACGCCGCACCGGACGCCGCACCGGACGCCGTCCGCCTCCGCGAGGCCACCGCCGCCCTCGGTGGACGCCCCGTGCTGCGCGGCATCGACCTCACCGTGCGCCCGGGCGAGGTGGTCGCCCTGCTCGGCGCCAACGGCTCCGGCAAGTCGACCACCGTCAAGGCCGTGATCGGCTCGGTGCCGCTGCAACGCGGCAGCCTGGAGCTGTTCGGCACCCCCTCGGGCCGGTTCCGGGACTGGCGGCGGATCGGGTACGTGCCGCAGCGGACCACCGCCGCCGGCGGCGTGCCGGCCACCGTCCGCGAGGTGGTCTCCACCGGCCGGCTGCCGCAGCACCGGATGCTGCCGTTCCGCCGCCGGGACCGCGCCGCGGTCGACCGGGCGCTGGCGGCCGTCGGCATGCTCGACCGCGCCTCGGACGGCGTCGCCGGGCTCTCCGGCGGCCAGCACCAGCGGGTGCTGATCGCCCGGGCGCTGGTCGGCGAGCCGGATCTGCTGATCATGGACGAGCCGATGGCCGGCGTGGACCTGGACAGCCAGCAGGTGCTGGCCGACACCCTGCGCAGCGAGGTCGAGCGCGGCACCGCCGTCCTGCTGGTGCTGCACGAACTCGGGCCCCTGGAGCCGCTGATCGACCGGGCCGTGGTGCTCCGGGACGGCTGCGTCGCCCACGACGGCCCGCCGCCGCGCGGGGTCGGCCAGCACGCCCTGCCCGGCCACGACCACGTGCACCCGCACGCCGACGACCACCACCTGAGCGCCCAGGGGCTGCTGTCATGACCGAGATGCTCCAGTTCGACTTCATGCAGCGGGCCCTGGTCGCGGCCGTCCTGGTCGGCGTGACCGCCCCCGCCGTCGGCATCTACCTGGTGCAGCGCCGCCAGGCCCTGATGGGCGACGGGATCGGGCACGTCGCGCTCACCGGCGTCGGCCTCGGCTTCGTCTTCCAGACCAGCCCGGTCTGGATGGCGGTGGTGGTCTGCGTGCTGGGCGCGATCGTCATGGAGCTGGTCCGCTCGCGCGGCAACCAGCGCGGCGACATCGCCCTCGCGATGCTCTTCTACGGCGGCATGGCCTGCGGCAAGCTGCTCGTCAGCATGAGCCCGCAGGCCGGCAGCAGCAGCCTGGAGAGCTACCTGTGGGGCTCGATCCTCACCGTCTCGGCGAGCGACCTGTGGGTCATCGGCGGTCTGGCCGCCGTCGTGGTGGCCGTCACGGTGGGCCTGCGCCGGCAGCTGTTCGCCGTCTGCCAGGACGAGGAGTTCGCCCGGGTCACCGGCATCCCGGTCCGGCTGCTCAACCTGCTGCTCGCCGTCACCGCCGCGGTCACCGTCACGGTGGCCATGCGGGTGGTCGGCCTGCTGCTGGTCAGCGCGCTGATGGTGGTGCCGGTGGCCGCCGCCCAGCAGGTCACCCGGTCCTTCGCCGCCACCCAGGCCGCGGCGGTGGGCCTTGGGATCGGCGTCGCGGTGCTCGGCGTCGCCGGTTCGTACCAGGCGGACGTGCCGTCGGGCCCGGCCATCGTGCTGCTCGCCATCGCGGCCTTCGCGCTGTTCAGCGCCGCCGCGGCGCCGCTGGCCCGGCGCCGGCACCGGGCCGCCCCCCAGGACGCCCCCGCGGTCTGTGACGTGGCCCTGCCGAGGCAGGACGACGGGAGCCGTACGGACGCCCCGCTCTCCGGTACCGGGCTGGCACAATGAGGTGCGACAGCACCCGACCACCTGGAGGACTCACGGTGACCACCGCAGGCCCGTCGCCGCGCGCGCGATCGACCCGGCAGCGAGCCGCCGTCTCAGCGGTCCTGGACGAGATCGAGGACTTCCGCAGCGCGCAGGAGCTCCACGACATGCTCAAACACCGGGGCGACTCGGTGGGGTTGACCACCGTGTACCGCACCCTGCAGTCGCTGGCCGACGCCGGTGAGGTGGACGTGCTGCGCACCGCGGACGGCGAGGCCGTCTACCGCCGGTGCAGCAGCGGGCACCACCACCACCTGGTCTGCCGCCAGTGCGGCGCGACGGTCGAGGTGGAGGGCCCCGCCGTGGAGCGCTGGGCCAACGCGGTCGCCGCCGAGCACGGCTTCAGCGACATCGCGCACACCCTGGAGATCTTCGGCACCTGCGCCGAGTGCGCCAAGAAGGCCTGACCGGCCGGTACGTGAGCGGGGCCCGGGTTCGTCGAACCCGGGCCCCGCTCGGTCACCGCACCGCTCAGCGCTGGGCCGGCAGCTCCGGCGCCTCGTCCTCGACGGCGTTCGGGATCGCCCCGCCGAATCGGCGGTCGCGGCGCGCGAACTGCTCGCAGGCCCGCCACAGGTCGCGGCGGTCGAAGTCCGGCCACAGCACGTCCTGGAACACCAGCTCGGCGTAGGCGGACTGCCAGGCCAGGAAGTTGGAGGTGCGCTGCTCGCCGCTGGGCCGCAGGAAGAGGTCCACGTCCGGCATGTCCGGGTAGTAGAGGTACCGGGCGAAGGTCTTCTCGTTGACCTTCTTCGGGTCCAGCACGCCGGCCGCGACGTCCCGGGCGATGGCCTGCGCGGCGTCGGCGATCTCGGCCCGGCCGCCGTAGTTGACGCAGAAGTACAGCGTCATCGCGTCGTTGTCCTTGGTCTGCTCCTGGGCGACCTGGAGCTCCTGGACGACGCTCTTCCACATCTTCGGCATCCGCCCGGCCCAGCGGATCCGGATGCCGAGCGCGTCCATCTCGTCGCGGCGGCGGCGGATGACGTCCCGGTTGAAGTTCATCAGGAACTTCACCTCGTCCGGGGAGCGCTTCCAGTTCTCGGTGGAGAAGGCGTACAGCGAGAGGTTCTTGACCCCGATCTCCAGGCAGCCCTTGAGCACGTCCAGGACGACCGCCTCGCCGACCTTGTGGCCCTCGGTGCGCGGCAGACCGCGTTCCTTGGCCCACCGGCCGTTGCCGTCCATCACGCAGGCGACGTGGTTGGGCACCAGCTCACCCGGGAGCTTGGGCGGCCGGGCGCCGCTCGGGTGCGGCTCCGGGGTGATGTAGTCCCGCTTCTTGCTGCCGAACAGGCGTCGCGCTGCCATGCTCACTTCTCCACGTATCTCATCGAGCGGATTCCCCGCTCCAGGTGCCACTGCAGATAGGCGGCCACCAGCCCGCTGCCCTCACGCCAGTACCGGGGTTCGCAGTTGTCCGCCGTCTGCCAGTCCCCCGACAGCAGCGCGCCCAGCAGTACCAGTGTCTCAGGGGAGGGTACGGCACTTCCCGGCACTCGGCAGTCCACGCACAGCACCCCGCCCGCCTGGAGCGAGAAGAACCGGTTCGGGCCGGGCAGCCCGCACTTGGCGCAGTCCGTGAAGCTGGCGCCGTAGCCGTTGACGGCCAGCGAGCGCAGCAGGAAGGCGTCCATCACCAGGTGCGACTGGTGCTGTCCGGCGGCCAGCGTGCGCAGACCGCCGACCAGCAGCAGGTACTGCTGGACGGCCGGGGTGCCCTCGTTCTCGGCGAACCGTTCCGCCGTCTCCAGCATCGCCGTACCGGCCGTGTAGCGGCCGTAGTCGCCGACGATCGGGCCGCCGTACGGCGCGATGGTCTCCACCTGCGTGCACAGCGGGAGGGTGCGGCCGACCAGTTCGCTGCCGCGGCTGAAGAACTGCACGTCCACGTGCGAGAACGGCTCCAGCCGGGCGCCGAACTTCGACTTGGTCTTGCGGACGCCCCGGGCGACCGCGCGCACCTTGCCGTGCTGGCGGGTGAGCAGGGTGATGATCCGGTCGGCCTCGCCGAGCTTCTGGGTGCGCAGCACCACGCCGTCGTCGCGGAACAGGCTCATGCCGGGCCCCGCCGGGAACGGTCGGACAGTGTGGACATCCCACCATTGTCCCGCAGCGCGGAGGTGCTTCCGGACGCGGGCGGCGCCTGGGGCAACGGGTGGGGGCGGCTCAGTGCGACGCGCGGGTGGCCGCCGCGAGGAGTTCCCCGACCCGGGTCGGGGAGAGCTTCAGGCAGCGCCCGACGACCGCCAGCGCGGCCCGCTCCTCGGGGAGGTAGCGGCCGTCCGCCAGGGCGATCCAGGCGCCCTGCAGCAGCAGCCGCTCGCGGCCCTGCTGGGCGAGGTGCGGGGCGAGCGGCTCCAGCGCGGCGTGCAGTTCGACGGCCAGCCCGCTGCCGACCCCGTCCACGTCCAGCGGCTCGCCGCCGGCATGGCCGGAGAGCGCCGCGAGCGCGGCCAGCACCTGGGCCTCGCCGCAGTCCTCGAAGCCGGCGTCGCGGATCACCGAGCAGGCCGCCTCGCGGCCGGCCCTCGCCGCGGTGCCGCCGGCCGCGAGCGCGGCCAGGGCGACGGTGTACTGGGCGTCCCGCAGCATCGCGGCCAGCCGGACGCAGGTGAGCTGGTCCAGCGTCTCGGTGCCGTACCGCCCGTGACAGGAGGTGCACTGGACGCTGCCGATCACCGGGCCGAGCGGCAGCACCGGGGTGCCGAACAGCCGCAGCCACCGCCGGCCGTGCTGTCGGCGGTAGTTGCGGTCCCCGCCGCAGCCCGGGCAGAAGAACTCACCGAGAACGTCCGTCCGCCAGCGCGGGCGGACACCCCACAACCCTGTCACGGTGCCACTCCCCAGACATGGCAGGCGGCCTGCGCATCAGTGGGCAGGTCACGCGACCGGACACCGGGGACGTCCCACCGACCCCGCTTCCGGTGCGTCGATGTTGCCACGGTTACCGGCACGTGTCAGCACCCCGAACGGGTGCCGCCGGGAAAATCTGTGACGCGTGCCACACCCGGGAGGGGTGTGGCACGCGTCGACCGTCGCGGGGTTCACGCGCGGCTTCCCTCGTACGAACTATCCGCGCTGCGCCCGGTTGACGGCGCTCACCATGGCCTTCAGCGAGGCCAGCACGGTGTTGGCGTCGATCCCGACGCCCCACAGCACCTTGCCGTCCACCGCGCACTCGACGTACGCGGCGGCCTGGGCGTCGCCACCCTCGCTCAGCGCGTGCTCGGCGTAGTCCAGCACCCGCACGTCCACGCCGATCCGGGCCAGCGCGTCACCGAAGGCGGAGACCGGGCCGTTGCCGGTACCGGTCAGGGTGACCGGGGCGCCGTCCACCACGGCCTCGGTGGTCAGCGCGTCCCGGCCGTCCTCGGTGGTCAGGCTGCGCGAGCCGCTCAGCACGATCCGGCCCCAGGGGTTGGCCGGGGTCGGCAGGTACTCGTCCTGGAAGACCGACCAGATCGCCGCCGGGGTGACCTCGCCGCCCTCCGCGTCGGTCTTGGCCTGGATGATCCGGGAGAACTCGATCTGCATCCGGCGCGGCAGGTCCAGCTTGTGGTCGTTCTTCAGGACGTAGGCGATGCCGCCCTTGCCGGACTGGCTGTTGACCCGGATCACGGCCTCGTACGAGCGGCCGACGTCCTTCGGGTCGATCGGCAGGTACGGCACGCCCCAGGTGAACTCCGAGACCGGGACGCCGGCCGCCGCGGCGTCGGCCTCCAGCGCGTCGAAGCCCTTCTTGATGGCGTCCTGGTGCGAACCCGAGAACGACGTGTAGACCAGGTCGCCGGCGTACGGGTGGCGCTCGGGGACGGCCATCTGGTTGCAGTACTCGTAGGTGCGGCGGATCTCGTCGATGTCGGAGAAGTCGATCATCGGGTCGACGCCCTGGGAGAACAGGTTCATCCCGACGTTGACCAGGTCCAGGTTGCCGGTGCGCTCGCCCTGGCCGAACAGGCAGCCCTCGACCCGGTCCGCGCCGGCCATGATCGCCAGCTCGGCCGAGGCGACGCCGGTGCCCCGGTCGTTGTGCGGGTGCGCGGACAGGGCGACGAACTCGCGGCGGGACAGGTTCCGCGACATCCACTCGATCTTGTCGGCGTAGACGTTCGGGGTGGAGCGCTCGACCGTGGTCGGCAGGTTCAGGATGATCTCGCGGCCCTCGCCCGGCTGCCAGACGTCCATCACCGCCTCGCAGACCTCCAGCGCGAAGTCCAGCTCGGTGTCGATGAAGATCTCGGGCGAGTACTCGTAGCCGAAGACGGTGTCCTCGCTCAGCAGCTTCTCGCCGTACTCCATCACCAGCCGGGTCCCGTCCACGGCGATGTTGCGGATGTCCTCCCGGGACCCCTTGAACACCACCCGGCGGAACAGCGGCGAGGTCGCGTTGTACAGGTGGACGGTCGCCCGGTGGGCGCCGACCAGGGACTCCACGGTGCGCTCGATCAGGTCCTCGCGGGCCTGGGTCAGCACCGAGATGGTGACGTCCTCCGGGATCGCCCCCTCCTCGATGATCGAGCGGACGAAGTCGAAGTCGGTGGCACCGGAGGACGGGAAGCCGACCTCGATCTCCTTGTAGCCCAGCTTGACCAGCAGGTCGAACATCTTGCGCTTGCGGGCCGGGGACATCGGGTCGATCAGCGCCTGGTTGCCGTCCCGCAGGTCGGTGGACAGCCAGCGCGGGGCCTGCGTGATCACCTGGCCCGGCCAGGTGCGGTCGGGCAGGTCGACGGTGCCGAACGGTACGTACCGCCGGAACGGCATGCCCGACGGCTTCTGCTGGACGGAGGAGGCGGTGACCGGGGTGGGACGGTCGATGAACGCACGAGCGATGGAGGACTGCTCAGTCATGAAGAGACTCTCGGCTTCCGATGTCGATTGCGGGCTGGGTCGGGGCGGTGGACACCCGACCGGGCCGACTACTGCGCCGCATCGAACAGCATCACTGGATGATGCATGGGCACAGCACAGTCCCCGCGGCGAGGGAGCCGGCCTTCTGGTGATCTAGAGGCCCTCGCCGCGGCAGCTAAGAAGAAGCAGCCCGTAACGCATGATGCAGCCCAGCGTAACCCAGCCCGCGGGGCGCACGAAGTGAACCGCACCACGATTCCACCCCTTGAGACGCCCCGTCGCTGCGCGCGATGGTGACAAGAAGTCATGGATGCGTCACCCTAGGCGACATGACTGCTGCCCCGCGTCACTGCACGATCGTCCCGCCCTTCGTCCTCGACCGGCTCGCCGAGCAGGGCCACGAGGCGGCCCGACGCTCCCTCGCCCTGGACACCCTGCACCGGGAGAGCCGGCTCGCCACGGTGCTGCCGGGCGCCGCCCCGGCACACGAGCTGAGCCGCACCATCGGCGACGCCCGACACAGCCGGCGGCTGCCCGGCCGCACGGTGCGCACCGAGGGCGGGCCGGTCTCGGCCGACACCACGGTCAACCGCGCCTACGACGGCCTCGGCGCCACCTTCGCACTCTTCGAGGAGGTCTACGGCCGCCACTCGATCGACGGCGCCTGGCTGCCGCTGGACGCCACCGTCCACTACGGGCGGGACTACGACAACGCGTTCTGGGACGGCAGCCGGATGGTCTTCGGGGACGGCGACGGGGTGATCTTCGTCGACTTCACCTCCTGCGTGGACGTGATCGGCCACGAACTCGCCCACGGCGTCACCCAGTACACCGCCGGCCTGGACTACCAGGGACAGTCCGGCGCGCTCAACGAGTCCCTCTCCGACGTCTTCGGCTCCCTGGTGAAGCAGTACGCCCTCGGCCAGCACGCCGAACAGGCGGACTGGCTGATCGGCGCCGGCCTGCTCGCCCCGGGCGTCCACGGGGTCGCGCTGCGCTCGATGAAGGACCCGGGCACCGCGTACGACGACGAACGCCTCGGCAAGGACCCGCAGCCCGCCCACATGGACGACTACGTGGACACCGTGCAGGACAACGGCGGGGTGCACATCAACTCCGGCATCCCCAACCACGCGTTCTACCTGGTGGCCACCGCGCTGCGCGGCCCGGCCTGGGAGTGCGCCGGCCAGATCTGGTACGACACCGTCACGGCCGGCGGCCTCGCGCACGGCGCCGACTTCGCCACCTTCGCCCGGGCGACGGTGACCGCCGCCCGCAGGCGCTTCGACGCGACCGCCGCCGACACCGTGACGGCCGCCTGGTCCGAGGTCGGGATCAGCACCGCCTGACCGGCGCCGGGCGGACCTTACATCGGGCATCAACGGGCAGAGTCTGTGAAAACCCTCGGCAAGAAGCACCCCTGCGTAGCAAACTGACGACCATGCGTATCCAGGTGACCCGGACCGGCGGTCTCGCCGGTCGCGTCCAACGTGCGGAGCTGGACACCACCGAGCGCCGCGACGCGCCGCACGTCCACGCCCTCGCGCGCGAGGCGGTGGCCGGCGGGCTGCGCGCGCCCTCGTACGGCGTTCCGGACGGCTTCCACTACGAGATCACCGTGGACGGCCGGACGGTGTACTGCGCCGACCCCAAACTGACCGACTCGCAGCAGGAGTTGGTCAGTCTGGTGCTGCGGGAGGGCGAGTAGCGCCGGGCCGGCGGAGGCGGGGCATCCGCCCGCAGGACGGCGGACCTAGCCGAACCGGCCGTTCACGTAGTCGGCGGTGCGGGTGTCCACCGGTGCGGTGAACATCGCGTCGGTGGGGCCGTGCTCGACGATCCCGCCCGGGGTGCCCTGCTCGGCCAGGAAGAAGGCGCAGTGGTCGGAGACCCGCTGGGCCTGCTGCATGTTGTGGGTGACGATCACGATGGTGACCTCCTGCACCAGCTCGCGGATGGTCTGCTCGATCCGCCGGGTGGAGGTCGGGTCGAGGGCCGAGCAGGGCTCGTCCATCAGCAGCACCTTCGGGCGGACGGCCAGCGACCGGGCGATGCACAGCCGCTGCTGCTGGCCGCCGGAGAGCGCCCCGCCGGGCTGGCGCAGCCGGTCCGCGACCTCCCGCCACAGCCCCGCCTTGCTCAGGCACTCCTCGACCAGGTGGTCCTTCTCGGCCCGCGAGGCGCGGATCCCGGTGAGCTTGAGCCCGGCCACCACGTTGTCGTAGATCGACATCGCCGGGAAGGGGTTGGGCTTCTGGAACACCATGCCGATGTCCCGGCGGGCGGCGGTCAGCCGCCGCTCGGGCGCGTAGACGTCGGCGCCGTCCAGCAGCACCTCGCCGGCGAGGGTGGCGCCGGGTATCAGCTCGTGCATCCGGTTGAGGATCCGCAGGAACGTCGACTTGCCGCAGCCGGAGGGCCCGATCAGCGCGGTGACCCGGCCGGCCGGCATGGCCAGCGACACCCGGTCCAGCACCTTGCGGGGGCCGAACCAGGCGGACACCGACCGGGCGTCCAGGGCGCCGGCCGGACCGGCCGGCGCGGCGGGGACGGGCAGGACGGCCGTGGTCTCGACGACCGCGTCGGTGCTGGTCATCCAGCTCTCCTCGGGTTGTGGGGGTGGGTCAGATCAGGTTGGGGAGCAGCTGGGCGACCTGGTCGGCCACCGCGAGGGCCAGGGCGGTCAGCACGGGCACCCCGACCGTCCAGGCCTGGACCCGGCCCCAGCGGACCCAGGCCAGCGCCAGTGCGACCGCGGCCAGCAGCAGCGCCTCGCCCCAGAGCACCAGCGGGATCCAGGCGGCCCCGTCGGTGCCCATGGCCCGCTCGGCGGCGGGCAGCGCGGCGGCGGGCAGCGGCCGACGGTTGGCCGGCTGCACGTCGTCCTCGGTGTCGGGCGCGTCGACCAGGTCGGCGTCGACCAGCAGGGTGCCGGACGGGGCGTAGAGCGGACCGTCACCGGTGACCAGCTGCACCCGCGACCAGCCGGTCCGCGGCGGTGCGGGCACCGGGTCGCCGGCCCGCCGGACGGCGACCACCCGGAAGTCGCGGCGGCCCTGGCCGGTGGTGACGGTGAAGGTCTCACCGGCCCGGAGGCTGCGCAGCACGCCGAACGGGCCGCCGAAACCGGCCTGCCGGCCCAGCAGCACGCTGGTCCCGGCCTGGCCGGGCATCGGGGTGTCCCGGCGGTGGCCGGGGCCCGACTCCAGCACTCCCCCGGACGTGCCCTCCCGGACCACCTCGCGCAGTCCCAGCTGCGGGATCTCCAGCAGCGCGACCGGGGTGCCGGGCACGACCGGCCGGCCGTCCCGGTCGAGCTGGCCGATCGGCGCGGTGCCGGCCGCGAGGCTCGCCCGCAGCTCGGCGTAGCCCGACTCGTGGTCGCGCAGGTGCCGCAGACCGCCGAGCGGCCCGAGGTCCAGCAGCAGGCCGAGCAGCAGGGCCGCGGTGATGGCGAGCGCCGCGCCGATCAACTGCGGCCGGTCGGGCAGCAGTCGGGGCCGGGCCGGGCGCGGCGGGGCCGGGGCGGGCGCCGGCGGCGCGGCGGGCGGGCCCGGCGGGGCCGGGGCGACGGTGGCGCTCACTCGGCGCTCCCCTGCGGGTCGACCGCGGGCCGGGCGAGCCGGCGGCGCAGCGGCGGGACGGCCACCCAGCCGATCAGCAGCAGGCCGCCGGCGATCGCCGCCCAGGAGCCGGCGCCGAGGCCCTCGGCGCGCTGCCGGGCCGCCGTGGGGGCGCCGGCCGGTGTCCCGGCGGCGCCCTGGTCCGGCGCGGTGCGGGCGGGGTCGGCGGCCACCTCGTGGACGGCGCCGGCGGGGGCCACCGCGGCGGTCTGCCAGGTGGTCGGCGTGGTGAAGGTCAGCACGCCGCTGAACTCGCGCAGCGCCGCCGGGTTCACCTTCGCCCGGCAGGTCGCGGTGATGGTGTAGGCGCCGTGCAGGGCGCCCGCGCCGCTGCGGTTGGCGACCACCCGCAGGGTGTTGCTGAGCGGCAGCACGTACCCGCCGTTGGCGGCCTGCCGGTAGGCGGTGGCGGCGACCGTGCCGGCCAGCGGGGCGCCCTCGGGCGGGAAGCCCTCGCCGGTGATCCGCATGCTCAGGTAGGCGGTGGCCGGCTCGGGGCAGGGGCCGGAGGTCAGCAGGTCGATCGAGTCGTCGTCGTGCCCGGCCGGGTAGTCGAAGACCAGGGTGCCGCCGTCGGCGGCGGAGGCGGGCGGCGCGCCGGCGAACTGGCCGGCCGTCAGCAGCGCCAGCAGGACGAGGCCGACGGCGACGGGGGCCGCGGCCGGGCCCGGCACCGGCAGGGCGGCCAGCCGGGCGCGGTGGCGCCGGCGGCGCCACCACCAGCTGCCGCCCAGGGCGAGCGGCAGCAGCACGGCCAGCAGCGACCACGGGATGCCGGCGTAGCGCTGCTTGTGGACGGTGCTGGTCAGGCCGGGGTCGCGGTCGGCGCCGATCGGCAGGGGGTCGACGGTGATGCCGGCCGTCCCGAGGAACGTCGGGTACGCGCCGGAGACCTCGACCCGGTAGGAGACCGCGTTGCCGGGCAGCAGTTCCTGGAGGTCGGCCGGGGCCGAGCCGGTGGCGACCGAACCGAACAGGTTGGTCACCCGCACGGCCTGCTTGCCGCCGAGGCGGACGTTGCCGGTGTTGCGGACGGTGTAGCTGACCGTGGTCCGGCCGGTGCCGAGCGGGTTGGCGCTGGGGTGGTAGGCGACCCGGGTGTCCTCGACCTTCAGCTCGGACCGCAGCGCCCCCGCCACCCGGATGTTGACCCGGGCGCCGACCCGCTGGTCGACGGTGACGGCGTTGCCCTGGGCGTCCTTGCTCTCCTGCCGCAGCGCCGCGACGATGCCCGCCGGGTGGTCGCCCGGCGTGGCGTCGGCGGGGACCGCCAGCGTGAACGGGACGATCTGCCGGCTGCGGGCGGGCAGCGTGAGCGAGTCGGCGGCGGCCTTCAGCCAGGTGCCGGCCGCGCTGGACGGCCGGCCCTCGGGCAGCACGTCGTAGCCACCGGAGTCGGTGTTGAACGCGTCGGCCGGGTACAGCCGCAGGGTGAGCGGCTGGTCGCTGTAGTTCCAGACCGCGACGTGGTCCTTGACCAGGGCCCCGGGCGTGGCCGCGTAGGAGAAGGTGCCCCGGGAGTCCGGCTCGGTGGTGCCGGCCGGCTGGATGCCGAAGGTCTGCGCCTGCGGGCCTTCGGCCGGCGCCGCCCGCTGCGCACCGTACGCGGCGCGGGCACCCGGCAGCAGGAGCAGCATCAGGACGGGGACAAGGGCCAGGAGCCATCGGCGCATCGGCGTCGTCATCCTAGGGAGCGGGAGCGGGAGGGTGGGGCGGCCGGACCGCCCGGGCCGTACGGGCCGCGCACCGGGGTGCACGGCCATCAGGCCGGGGCGGTCCGACCGCCGGGTTGCGACGAGGCCGCGCTCGGGTGAAGAGCGGCCGTCAGATCGCGGTGAGGGTCAGCACGCCCTGGTAGGTGCCGGCCTGGGTGGAGGTCGGCGCGAGCAGGGTGAGGTCGGCGCCGACCTTGGCGGTGCCGAGGCCGGTGGCGGTGGCCAGGGTGCGGGCGGACTTCAGGCCGAGCGCACCGGCGTCGGCCGCCTCGACGGCGTTGGCCGGGGCCACCGAGCCGCCGAGGGTGACCTTGAGGCCGTCGCCCTTGGAGACCAGGTTCGGGGCCCAGCCCAGGTTCTGCGCGTTGATCGTGCTGGTGCCGGAGTTGAACTGGGCGACCTGGCCGCTGACCGACCAGCCCGGCGCGCCGGCCCGGGTGTCGGTCACGGTGACGGTCTGGATCGGGCCCGCGGTGGCGAACCGGGTGGAGTCGTTGTTCAGGGTGAGCGGCGGCAGGGTGACGTTGCTGCCGGCCACGCTGATCACCAGGGCGCCGGGGGCGACGGTGGTGGTGATGGTCTCGGAGACCGGGGCGGGCGGGGTCGGGCCGCCGGGGTTCGGCGGGGTGACCTGCGGGGTCACGGTGAACGGAACGGCGGTGGAGGCCGAGGCCGCGAACCGGGTGGCGTCGGCCGGGGTGAAGGCGGCGGTCAGCGCGTGGTCGCCCTCGGTCAGGCCGGTGGTGCTGAACTCGGCGGTGCCGCCGGCGACCGTCTGGGTGCCGATGACCGCGCCGTTGTCCTTGAACTGGACGGTGCCGGCCGCGGCCGGGCTGACGCTGGCGCTCAGCCTGACCTCGGTGCCCTTGGCCGCGGAGCCGGCCGGCAGGACGGCCAGCGCGGTGGTGGTGGCCGCCGCGCCCGCCGGGCTGACAGTGTAGGCGACGACCGCGGAGGTGGAGCCGAGGAAGTGGCTGTCGGTGGAGGTGAACACGGCCTTGAGGCTGTGCGCGCCCTCCGCCAGGGTGCTGACGGAGGCCGAGGCCTGGCCGGCGGAGACCGCGGCCGGGGCGCCGATCGGGGTGGCGCCGTCGAGGAACTGCACGGTGCCCGCCGCGGCCGGGGCGACGTTCGCGGTCAGGGTGACGGCGCTGCCGACGGTGGCGGAGCCGCTCGGGGTGACCGAGAGCGTGGTCGTGGTGGCCTGGGCGACCGGGGCGTTGGGGTCGGTGGAGGTGTAGGCGGTGGGGCTGGTGAACCAGACCGAGCCGACGAAGTCGCCGAAGTAGGTGGCGCCGATCTTCGCGCGGCAGCGCAGGTGGAACTCGTACTGGCCGCTCAGCGCCGAGAAGCCGTTCTTCTGCGCGAAGCTGCGCATGGTGTCGCTCAGCGGCACGGAGAGCCGGCCCTGGGCGTCCGGGGAGTAGACGCTCTGCGCCACGTTGGGGGTGACGCCGTAGCCGTCGGCCGGGAAGCCCTGGCCGAAGACCAGCAGCTGGATGTTGGTGCCGCCGGTGCAGGTGCCGGAGGACACGACGTTCATCAGCTCGTCGTCGGCGCCGGTGGCCGGGTTGACCGTCAGGGTGCCGATCGTCGGGCTGGGCGAGTCGGCGTACGCCGAGACGGACCCGAGCATGGTGATGCTGCCCGCGGCCAGGACGGTGGCCGCGCCGAGCGCGACGGCACGCGGAATGCGGTAGCTGCTGCTCACGGTGTGAATCGCCTTTCTGGGGCTGTTCGGTGATGCAGGGTCAGGTACGTGCGGAGGTACGGGTGGTGCGAGGTACGGGTGGTGCGGTCAGCCGGTGGTGCGGGGTGCCGGTGGTGCGGTCAGCCGGTGGTGCGCGAGGTGTCGCCGCAGTTGGCGTTGGCGCCGAAGCCGTACTGCTTGATCAGCGCGGTCTGCTGGCAGATGCCGGAGGTGCCGCCGACGAAGGCGTCGCTCCACGGGCTGACGCCGACCTTGCTGGTGGGGATCACGTTGTAGACGTCGCGGACGGCCGCCGCACCGGTGTTCAGCAGCACCGACGGGACGCCGTTGACGTTGCCGAGCTGGGCGGTGCCGCGGATGTCGGCGAGGGTTCCGGAGCTCTGTGCGATGTACTGGGCGATCGAGAACGGCACCAGTGAGGCGGTGTCCAGCACCCGGCCGTCGTGCTCCTCGATCTTCTTGCCGCCCTTGGTGTCCGAGATGCAGGGGTAGCGGCCGGCCGCGACGTCGGCCTCGGTGATGCCGACGGTGGACTCCCAGAAGCTGCGGGTGCCGGAACCGGCCTGCGGCAGCAACGGGCGGATCGAGTAGTTCGGGGCGGTGCCGACGTAGCCGGGGTCACAGCTGTAGATCGCGTGCAGGTCGGCGACGGAGAGGTCGAGCGGGACGGAGCTGCCCGCGCTGACGGCGTAGGTGACGCCGTCCACCGCGAACGGGATGTAGGTCAGGCCCGGCGTGGAGGCGGCCAGGTTGAGGCTGGAGGAGCGGCTGAAGTCCAGGCAGCCGTTGCCCTTGTTGAGCTCGTTCAGCAGGGCGGTGCGGCCGGCGCCGGAGCCGTTCGGGCGGGCCAGGTTCTGGCAGGCCGTAGCGGCCTTGGTGGTGATGGTCGACGAGCCGACGGCGTCGTACGAGCCGATGACCTTCTGGCCGTTCACGGTGACGGCGTTGGCCAGCGCGTTCATCACGCCCTGGGTGGTGTCCGAGCCGACGCCGGCCAGCGGGCGGAAACCGCCCGGGTCGGCCTGGGCGGTGCCGGTGCCGGCCACCAGCAGGCCGAGGCCGGCCACGACGGTGACGCACTTGGCGAGCTGGCGCTTGGCGATGAGCTTCATCTGGTCGATTCCCCTTGGGACGAGGCGGTTTGACGGACGGGTGAACGGTTTTCGGGCACGGCCGAAGGAGGCCTTCGACCGGTGGCACAGGTGCGTCGGAGGGCCGTTGGTGGGTGAGCGGTGGTCAGGGGCGCCGGCGGCGCAGCAGCCGGGGTACGACGACCCCGGCCGCACCGGCCAGCAGGCCGGCGATCAGCGCGCCGAGCAGCAGGTAGCGCAGGCCGCCGACGTCCGTGCGGGCGGTCCGGGCCACCGGCGCGGCGGGCGGGCCCGGGGCGAGGGTGACGAGGCTGTGGGCGGGCGACGGCGCCGGCGGGGCGTCCGGTTCCGGTGCGCCGCCTCCGCCGCCGGCGGGGGGCGCGGCGGCGCGCGGGACGGCCCGGGGGGTCGTCCCGGGCTCGGCCGCGGGCTCCTCGGGCGAGGACTCCGGCTTGCCGGCCCGCTCCTCGACGGTCTGCGCGACGGCCGTGGCCCTGGCCCGCATGGCCTCGGTCAGCGGGACGTAGCCGGCCGGGAGCTCGCCGACCGCGATGCCGGGCTTCTGGCCGTCGGCGACGGCGTAGCGCAGCAGTTCGGCGTAGGCCTTGCCGTCCGCCGCGCTGATCGCGGAGGGGACGGTCGCCGCGTAGGTGATGGTGGTCAGCGGGTAGCCGCCGGCCGTCCGGCCGGCCGGGTCGACCACCGGCACGCCGGGGACGGCGCCCGGCACCGCCGCGCCGGCCGCGGCCAGCATCGACGGGTCGGTGGGGGCGACGAACTCGCCGGCGCCGTTGCGCAGTTTCGCGGTGGACAGCCCGTACCGGGCGGCCTGCGCGGTGGTGGTCAGGGCCAGCACCCCGCGCAGGCCCTGGGCCTGCGGGTTCGCCTTCTTGAGGCTGCCGGGGATGGTGGAGGGGTCCCACTCGGAGCGGGCCAGGGTGTCGCCGCGGGCGGCCGCGCGGGCGGCCTCGGCCATGTTGTTGGCGTACGGATGGCCGTCGAGGTTGCACCACTCCGGGCGCTGGAGCTCCGCGTCGAACTGCTTGCAGTAGCCGTCCGGCTTGGGGTAGCCGGGGACGGGCAGCTCCTGCGGCGGGACCGGCGGCTGCACCGTGCCGTCCGCGAGGAAGGCGGTGTTGACGGAGTCGTGCCACACCGGGCTGACCTGTCCGGTGACGAAGGCCTTGGCGTCCGGGTCCGCGAGCACCCACTTCCACACCGCCAGGGCCAGGTCGCCGTCGGCGGAGGGCACCAGCAGGTCGGCGATGCCGGACGGGAAGGCGAGGCTGCGGAACTGCGGGTTGACGTCCAGGAACTCCGGGTCGGTGACCAGGTCCCGGGGGTTGCCGGCCGGGACCCTGGGGTCGCCGGGGTTGACCGCGAACCGGTAGCTCTGGGTGAGCAGTTTGGCGACCAGCCGCGGGGTCAGGTTCATCTCCTGGATCCGCTGACCGTCCCGCTTGGCGGTCTCCGGCGGGGTGAGCGAGTTGGACTGGCTCTCGATGTCGAAGGCCAGGGTGAGCCCGGAGACGGCGAGCGGGGCGTAGACCGGTGTCCGGCCCTCGGCCTGGTCGGCCGGGTTCAGCGGCGCACCGAGGAAGAGCAGGCCGGGGCGGTCCCTGGTCAGCCGCAGCCGCGCCATGTCGTCGGTGGCCTGCCCGAAGTTGAAGATCCGCCCGGCCCGGCGGCAGATCGCGGGCTGCCAGCGCCAGATCATCTCGGCAGCGAACTCCGTTCCGCTGGTGACCAGTTCGGAGCTGCCGAGCGGGCAGGACAGGCCGACCGGCTCGAACCGCAGCGGCACCACCAGCCGGTGCGCCCAGTTGCTCGCGGACAGCGGCGAGGACTGCAGCCGGGCGGCCGGGTTGGTCAGCGTGCTGCCGTCCACCTCGGTGGAGCCGCGCGGCACGATCACCAGCCAGCAGCGCCGGCCCTCGGTGAACGGGCCGCTCTCGCCCTTGGGCGTGTTGCCGCAGCCCAGGCCGGCCGCCTCGCTGCCGGTCTGGATCTCGAAGAAGACCTGCCCGGTGCCGTCCGCCCGGGTCGGTGCGTACGGCACCTCGTTGGTGGACTGCGGACCGAAGAACTGGCTGCTGCCGCCGGTCTCGGCCGGGCTGCCGTCGAAGGACCGGAACGGCGCGAAGACGTTCTGGTTGGGCTGGGTCGGCTTGATCGGCTCGGCCGGGTCGACCAGGGTGCGGCCCGGGTTCAGCTGGCGGCTGGGTACGAAGTCGCCGCCGCGGTTGTCGCCCTTCGACGCGCCGTACTGGCACTGCTCGCGGTCGGGACCGCTGTCGTCGTCGCCCCAGCACTGCATGAAGGTCAGGTAGTTCTGCCCGAAGACCATCGGGCTGGGCTGGGTGGGGCGGCCGCCCTTCCACACCACCGTGACCACCTGGTTGACCAGGTGGGTGGTCTGGCCGACCGTCACCTCCAGCCCGGCGAACTCGCCCGTCCCGCCGACCGTGACGGCGCTGGGGCCGTCCGCCGGGGCGGCGGCGGCCCGGCCCGTGGCGGTCGCGGCCGCGGCGGACGGGCCGGTGGCGGACGGGGCGGCGGACGGGGTGCTCCCCGCCGGCGTACCGGCGGCGGCGCCGGCGGCCTGGTCGATCGCGACCGGCGCGCCGAGCGGGTCGACCGGGATCTGCGGGCTGGCGCTCTGCGCGGCCGACACCCCGGCCCGGACCGGGCCCGGACCGGCGGACAGCCCCGCCCCGGCCGCGGTGGCGAGGATCAGGGTGAGCGCGGCGGCGGTCCGCAGCGCCCGGTGGGCGGCCGCCCGGCGGGACCCGCCGGTACGGCCCGCGCCGCCGGTACGTCCCACGCCGCCGACGGTGTCTGGGCCGGTCATCGCTGCTCCCCCTCGCCGCCGTCGAGCGCCCGTGCCCGGCGGGCCGAGCGGCCCGCGACCACGGGGGGCAGCACGATCACCGCACCCAGCAGCAGGCCCGCGACCAGCATGAGCGTGTGCCGCAGTCCGGTGCCCGAGGCCTGCGAGAGGGCCACCGCGTCGGCGGCGTACTGCTGGCCGCCGAAGCCGCCCGACCCGCCCGGGTCGCCCTCCTGGGCCGCGGGGTCACCGGCCGCGGCGCCCTGGCCGCCGTCCGCTCCGCCCGCCGCCGGTCCGGCCCCGCCCGCGGCCGTACCGGCACCCGCCGTGCCCGCGCCCGGGGTGCCGGTGGCGCCGCCGGCGCCCTGGGCGGTGGCGGTCTTCCCGCCGCCCTTGCTGACCGGCGTGGTGGCCTTGTTGCCCCCGGTGCCGGTGGCGCACTGGACGGTCGAGCCCTTCTTGTCGCAGTCCTGCGGCTTGTCGGCGCTCTCCGCGTACGGGTTGGAGCCGCCCGGCCCGAAGGTCGGGTTGTTGCACTTGGCGGCGTCGAAGGCGCGGCGCTCGCTGCCGGGGATCTTGGCGAGCTGCTGGAAGCCGGACTTCACCAGGTCCTCGGTGAGCGGCGAGTACCCCAGCTGGTCGGCCTTCTGCTGGCCCTCGCAGAGGAAGTAGTAGCCGAAGGCGGCCAGGGTGTGGCCCTTGTCCGGTTTGAAGTCGCCGACCTCGGTGGTGTGCACCGCCATGTAGCTGTAGCTGGAGAGCGGGTAGGCGGCGGGTTCGGGGGCGTCGTAGACCCCGTCGAGCTGCTGGGTCAGGTCGGTGGGGTTGATCTGGACGTGCTTGAGGGCGGTGGAGACGTCCTTGCCGTTCGGTTCGACGTAGTACCCGGCCGCGTTCAGCAGCTTGACCACCGGGAAGCGGCTGTTGAGCGCGTAGGAGTACTCGACGTAGGTGATGGTGCCGTCGTTGCGGTCGTTGGCGACGGTCTTGGCGACGCCGTCCGAGCTGCCCAGCGCCGGCCAGTTCTTCCCGCCGATCAGCGGGAAGAAGGAGGTCATGCCGCAGGGGCCGCCGCGCGGGGTCTTGGTGCAGTAGGCGTCCCAGATCTGCGGGTAGCGCTTGCTGAGCCAGGTGGTGAGCTGGGCGGTGGTGCCCGAGCCGTCCGAGCGGACCACCGGCCGCACGTCGGTCTCCGGCAGCTTCAGGCTCGGGTTCTCGGCCTGCACCGCCGGGTCGTTCCACTTGGTGATCTGGCCGGTGAAGAGCTTGGCCACGGTCTCGCCGGAGAGCCGCAGGTTGGTGACCCTGGTCCCGCCGATCTTGAGGTTGTACATGAACGAGGTGCCGCCGGCCACGATCGGCAGGTACGCCATCGGCCACGGCGGCGGCGCGTCCACCTGCCCGTTGTCGGTCAGGCCGTACGGGATCTCGGTGACCGCGAAGTCGGTGCTGCCGTTCTTGAACTGGCTGCGGCCGTAGGAGGATCCGCCCGGGTTGAAGTCGATCGTCATGCCGTACTGCTTGACGTTGCTGATCCAGTCGTCCACCGCGTTGAAGCTCCAGGTGGAGCCGGCGCCGCCGATCCGGTGGTAGTCCTCGGCCGCGGCCCGCGGCGCACCGGCCAGCAGCGAGGAGCCGAGCAGCGCGAAGGCCGCGAACAGGGTGAGGGTACGGGCGAGCACTCGGCTCAACACGGTGGCCTTCCGGGCGAGTTGGTTCTGGGTCGGGACGGGGGCGGGCCGCTGCATCCGGCGCAGGTCCGCGGCGGAACGGACCGCCCGGCGTTCCTGCTGGCGCCTGGTCAGCTCGCCCGGGCCCCGACCACCGACGGCGCGTGCCAGCAGGAAGAGCAGCAGCACCAGGGCGAGCAGCACGGCGGCCGCGCCGAAGGCCCGGGCGACGTGCAGCTGGGAGGGGAACTTGACCAGGGTGAAGGCCATCAGCGGCAGCGAGGCCTGCGGCGAGCCGAACGGGTCGAGGTTGAGGATCTTGGTGTAGCCCGAGCAGAGCAGCACCGGCGAGGTCTCCCCGATGCCGCGCGCGGCGGCCAGGATCACGGCGGTGGAGAGCCCGGAGCGGGCACTGGGCAGGGTGACCGTCCACACCGTCCGCCAGCGGCCGGCCCCGAGCGCGTACGAGGCCTCCTTCAGCGAGCCGGGCACGAGTCGGAGCACCACGTCCGCGGCGCGGATCAGGATCGGCAGCATCATCACCGAGAGCGCCACGGCGGCGGCGAAGCCGGACTTGTCCCCGTGCAGGGTGATGATGAGCACCGCGTAGACGAACAGGCCCGCCAGGATCGAGGGCAGCGCGGTCATCGCCTCCACCAGGGTCCGCACCAGGCGGCTGAACCGGCCGGGCACCTCGCCCAGGAAGACGGCGCAGCTCAGGCCGAGCGGGATGGTGATGGCCAGGGCGATGGTGATCTGGGTCAGGGTGCCGACGACGGCGTGCAGGGCGCCGCCCTTGTCGAGCGGGTCGGCCGGGCCGGCGGCGGACAGGTCCTGGGTGAAGAAGTTGAGGTGCCCGAGCGCGTCCCGCCCCTCCCAGAACACGTAGGCGACCGTCCAGACCAGGACGCCCAGCAGCAGCACGGCGATGCTGTGCACCACCACCGAGGCCAGCCGGTCGCGCACCGCCGTGCCGCCCTCGTCCCGGGAGACCAGGGCGTACAGCCCGAGGAAGGACAGCCAGGCGCAGAGCACGAACCCGATCCCACCGCTGAGCGGGGCGATCCGCTGGAACAGCAGCGCGGTGAGCGCGAGGGCGCCGGCCAGGCTGCCCCACAGCGCCCAGTGGTCGGTGCCGCGGCGGGCGCCGGTGCGCCGCCTGGGCGGTTCGGGCGCCGTGGCCGGCGGGAGCACCACGACGGTGGTGGCGGGCGGGTGAGCGGTCATGAGCTGGCTCCGGAACGGCTGCGGGCGACCACCGCGGCCGCGGCGAAGTTCACCGCCAGGGTGAGCAGGAAGAGGGTGAGCCCGGCCGCCATCAGCGCGGAGACGGCGAACGGGGAGGAGTCGCCGTAGCGCAGGGCGATCATCGGCGCGACGGCGCTGCCACCGGTCTGCAGGACGTGCGGCTGGATCTCGAACTGCATGGAGAGGATCAGGTAGACCGAGATGGTCTCGCCCAGCGCCCGGCCGAGGCCGAGCATGGTGCCGCCGATGATGCCGCCGCGGCCGAACGGCAGGACCACCGAGCGGATCATGCCCCAGCGGGTGGAGCCCAGCGCGTAGGCGCCCTCGCGCTCGCCGGCCGGGGCCTGGTCGAAGACCTCGCGCATGATGGAGCACATGATCGGCGTGATCATGAAGGCCACCACGATCCCGGCCATCAGGCTGGAGGCGGTGTAGATCACCGGCGGGTTGAGCGGGTTGTCGAGGTCGATCCCGGTGGTCCGGAACGGCGGGAACCAGCCGGCGTAGGTGGCCAGCCAGCGGGCCACCCCGGCCAGTTCGTACTGGAGCAGGACGAAGCCCCAGACCCCGTAGACGACGCTGGGTACCGCGGCCATCAGGTCGACCAGGCCGACCAGCAGGCGCTTGAGCCGCCGGGGCGCGTACTCGCTGATGTACAGCGCGCAGCCGAGTGCCAGCGGCATCGCCAGGACGACCGCGATGCCGCCGATCAGTACCGTGCCGGTGAGCACCGCGGCGACGCCGAACTGGCCGCGGCCACCGTCCGGGTTCCAGTTCTCGGTGGTCAGGAAGGACCAGCCGGCGGTGCTCAGCGCGTCGGCGGAGCGGACCGCGAGGTAGCCGCCGACGGCCAGCATCACCAGCAGCACCAGGGTGCCGCTGCCGCGGGCCCAGGCGAGGAACAGCCGGTCGGACAGGCCGGGGTTGACGGTCAGCGCCCGGGGGCCGTCCGCGGCCGGCGGGCGGGGGCCGTCCGCGGCCGGCGCGTTCACACCGGGCTCCGGCGGGACTGCGGGCCGAACGACCGCGGGACGGGCGGGTGCGGCAGCGGCGGCAGCGACAGCGGACGGGCGGCGGCGCCCGCGTCGAGCACCGCGGTCAGGAACAGGCCGAGGTTGTACTGACACTCCCGCTGGCGGCGGAAGGACCGGGTCGAGCAGGCCACCGGGGCGGACTCGAAGTCCAGCCGCCAGCGCCACAGTTGACCGTGGTCGACGGTCCCGACGGTGGACCTGAGGCGGTCCACCCGCTGCTGCAGCCGGGCGATCGCGGCCAGGCAGGCCGCCGCGTCGCGGAAGGTCTCCTCGCTCTGCCCGAGGTGCCGGTTGTTGGCCCCGAGCAGGCGCCAGACGACGGCGTCACCGGCCCGCACCCCGTGCGGGTGCGCCGGTCTGCTGACGAGGAGGAATCTCGGCTGTCCCATGCCCGGTGTCGCCTTCCGAAGCGCTCATTGGCTGGAAGAGACCGTCTCGACCCCGAGGGGATGAACGGATGCCGAGGCATGAACGCCGGACACGGAAAGCGTGAACGGGCGGCGCGCCACTCCTCCACAAGTTGCGCACCGCCCGTACGAATATGACGATACCTCAGGCGCCGCGGACACTCCCCCCGGGGGCCGTCAGTGGGCGATCGGCCGCACCGCGCCGGGCCGCGCCGGGTGCGTCCACTGCGGGTCGGGCGAGGTCCGGCGGGCCCGCCCGGGGGGTCCGGACCGTGGGACGGGCCTTTGCCCGCCGTTGGGGCGGGCCGGCGCCGAGGCCCCCCGGGAACGCCGACGGCCCGCCGATCGCCCGGGGTCTCCGGAGGCGTTCGACGGGCCGTCGTGGCGGGGCGGGGGCGGAACCGGTCCGGGCACCCCAGGTCCTGGGCGGTCTAGAAGCCGAGCTTGCGCAGCTGCTTCGGGTCCCGCTGCCAGTCCTTGGCGACCTTGACGTGCAGGTCCAGGTAGACCGGCGTGCCGAGCAGGGCCTCGATGTGCTTGCGGGCGGTGGTGCCGACGTGCTTGAGGCGGGACCCCTTGGCGCCGATCACGATCGCCTTCTGGCTCTGGCGCTCGATGTAGACGTTGGCGTGGATGTCCAGCAGCGGACGGTCCGCGGGGCGGCCCTCGCGCGGGATCATCTCCTCGACCACGACGGCGAGCGAGTGCGGCAGCTCGTCCCGGACGCCTTCGAGGGCGGCCTCGCGGATCAGCTCGGCGACCATGATCTGCTCGGGCTCGTCGGTCAGGTCGCCGTCCGGGTAGAGCGGCGGGCCGGCCGGCAGCAGCTTGGTGAGCAGCTCGCCCACCAGCTCGACCTGCTGGTCGCCGACGGCGGAGACCGGGATGATCTCGGCCCACTCGATGCCGAGCTCCAGGCCCAGCTGGTGGATCGCGATCAGCTGTTCGGCCAGCTTCTTGGAGTCGACCAGGTCGGTCTTGGTGACGATCGCCACCTTGGGGGTCTTGCGGACCTCGGCGAGCTCCTTGGCGATGAACTTGTCACCGGGGCCGAGCTTCTGGTCGGCGGGCAGGCAGAAACCGATCACGTCGACCTCCGCCCAGGTGGAGCGGACCAGGTCGTTGAGCCGCTCGCCGAGCAGGGTCCGGGGCTTGTGCAGACCTGGCGTGTCGACCAGGACCAGCTGCGAGTCGGGGCGGTGCACGATGCCGCGCACGGTGTGGCGGGTGGTCTGCGGTCGGTCGGAGGTGATCGCGACCTTCGTCCCGACCAGCGCGTTGGTCAGGGTCGACTTTCCCGCGTTGGGACGGCCGACGAAGCACGCGAACCCGGAGCGGTACGGGGATGAAGGGGCACTCATGCCGACCATTCTCCCTGATCACGACGGCCCGGACGGACCGGCCCGGCTCAGCCGGCCTTCTTTCCCCCTCCGGACGAGGTCAGCGCCCCGATCAGGACGAGCACCAGCAGCACCAGGGACCCGATCAGCCAGTACGGCGAGCCGGTCTCCCTCCAGCGGCCGAGCCCCATCACGGTCAGCAGCAGACCGGCGAAGAACGCCAGTACCCCCATCGGTTCCCTCCCCCGGAACGTTTGCGGTCAGACTATCGGCCCGGCCGGGCCGGGCGCCCCCGCCCGGGGCACCCGGGCAGCCGGCTCAGCGGGCCTCGGCCCATACCCGCAGCGCGCCGTCGGGGCCGGCCAGCAGCACCGGGGTGCCCGCCCCGCCGAGGTCCCGGACGGCCGCCAGATCGGCCTCGGCCGGCTCCTCGGCCCCGGTCACCACGGCCGCCGCCTCCAGGCCCTTGGCGCCGCTCGCGACGGCCATCGCGACGGCGGTCTGCAGGGCGCTCAGCCGCAGCGACTCCAGGGCGACGGTGCCGGCCACGTAGGTGCGCCCGGTCTCGTCGCGCACCGCCGCCCCCTCCGCCACGCCGTTGCGGGCGCGGGCGGAGCGGGCCAGCGTGATGATCTTCTTGTCCTCGGGGTCCAGCTCGGTCAGCTCACTCATGAGGCCAGAGCATAGGCGCCGGGCCGCCACCGGGTCGCGGGCGTCCACGGACGCGTCCGAGGGGTGGGCGCGCCGCCCGCCGGGGCCCCGGCCCGACCCGGGCGGCGGCGTGGTCCTCCACGACGTGGACCGGGGTCCGGCTCCGCGCGACGGCCGCGACACGTTCGCGCGACCGCCCCTCCGTGGCGGGGGGGGCGGTCGCGTCGGCGGCCCGGGGGCGGCCGGCCGGTCAGTGGCCGGTGGGGTGCGGTGCGCCCGGCTTGAGGACCTTGACCAGGGCCGGCGGCCCGGAGGGCAGGTCGTCCGTGGCGTGGCGCTTCTTCCAGTAGGGGTTGTCCTGCGGCAGGTGGCTGCTGACCCTGCCGTACATGCCGAAGGTCAGCACCACGAAGCCGAAGATGAAGCTGAACAGCACGTTGGGGATCCGGAACGCCAGCCGGTTGGCGCTGCTGTCGAGCACCATCAGGCCGACGAAACCGGCCAGGATGAAGATCACTCCCATGATCATGTTGATGTTGGAGGCGATGTTCCCGCCGATGACGGCCCCGGCGATCAGGACCGCGCCGGCGATCAGGGAGATCACGCTCAGCGTGCCGTTGCTGGACAGGCCGATGACCTCCTTGCCCTGGGTGTCGAGGAAGCTCGGGTGGTCCAGCAGCCCGAGGATGCCGAAGACGATCAGGAACACGCCCCCCAGGCCCGCGCCGATCCGGTAGACCTGGGCGAGCCTGTGGTCGACGGGCAGTTCGTCCTGCAGTTTCATGGAGACCTCCTGGCCTGGGGTCTAACCGTGTTCGGCGCCGTGGAACGGAACCTCGTGCAGGTACAGCGACCCGCACTGCTGACAGATCCGCAGCCCGCTCCCCCAGGCCGACTCCGGCTTGCTCTCGGCGCCCTCGTCGATCGGGGCGCCGCACATCGCCATGTCCGGTTCGCCGGTCCGCACGACGTGCCACTTGGCCACGGCCCCGGACGGACCCTGGGGGCCGTACTGCGCTCGCAACTGATGTGCCATGCCTTCATCGTCGGGACGCTTCGAAGGACTGGTCAAACGGACCGTGCCTTCGTACGAGGACGAAACGGCCCGCGGGGGCGCACCCCGCGGGCCGTCGCGTCCGGTTCGCCCGGTTACTCGGCGTCCGCTTCCTCGTCCTCGTCGGTCTTGCGCAGCGGTGTGGCGACCACCGTCCCGATCCGGTTGCGCCGGCCGGCCGAGCTCTCGGCGGTCAGCCGGATGGCGACCAGGTCGGTCACGCTCTCGTCCGGGACGGGGATCTCGCAGGACGAGCCGGGGATCGGCACCCGGCCCAGGTGCTTGCCCAGCAGGCCGCCGACGGTCTCCACGTCCTCGTCCGCCAGCTCGATGCCGAACAGCTCGCCCAGGTCCTCGACCAGCAGCCGGGCGGTGATCCGGTAGGAGCCGTCACCGAGGTCCTCGACCGGGGCGATCTCCCGGTCGTACTCGTCGGTGATCTCGCCGACGATCTCCTCCAGGATGTCCTCGATGGTGACCAGGCCGGCGGTGCCGCCGTACTCGTCGATCACGATCGCCACGTGCGAGCGCATCTGCTGCATCTCGCGCAGCAGGTCGGCCGCGGGCTTGGAGTCCGGGACGAAGACCGCCGGACGCATCACCGAGCCGACCGGCTCCGACTCGGACTCCCGGTTGATGTGGGTGCGCCGGACCAGGTCCTTGAGGTAGACGATGCCGACCACGTCGTCCTCGTTGTCGCCGACCACCGGGATCCGGGAGAAGCCGGACCGCAGCGCCAGCGTCAGGGTCTGCCGGACGGTCTTGTGCCGCTCGATCATCACCAGGTCGGTGCGCGGCACCATGACCTCGCGGACGATGGTGTCGCCCAGCTCGAAGACCGAGTGCACCATCCGGCGCTCCTCGTCCTCGATCAGGTCGTCCTGCTCGGCCAGGTCCACCAGGGCGCGCAGTTCGGCCTCGGAGGCGAACGGGCCCTCCCGGTACCCCTTGCCCGGTGTCAGCGCGTTGCCCAGCAGGATCAGCAGCTTGGGGATCGGGCCGAGGATCCGGGCCAGCGGCAGCAGCACGAAGGACGCCGCCGTGGCCGTGGTCAGCGGGTGCTGGCGGCCGATCGTGCGGGGCGAGACGCCGACCGCGACGAAGGACACCAGCACCATCACGCCGAACGCCAGCAGCACGGCCTGCCAGGTGCTGTCGAGGGACCGCACGCAGACCACCGTGACCAGGACGGCGGCCGCCATCTCGGCCGCCACCCGGATCAGCGTGGCCAGGTTCAGGTAGCGGATGGTGTCGGAGGTCAGCACCAGCAGCCGGTCCGCGCCGCGCCGGCCGGCCCGGTGGGCCTCCTCGGCGCGGAACCGTGAGATCCGCGAGATCCCGGCCTCGGCGCAGGCCGCCAGCCAGCCGAGCACCACCAGCAGCAGAGCTCCGATCAGGAAGCTCGTACTCTCACCGCTCACAGACGGCCGGCCCTCAGTGGACGGTCGGCGCCGGGGAGATCCCCGACAGTCCGCGGCCGGCCCGCCAGCCGTCCAGGATCCGCTTCTGGAGCGCGAACATCTCCCGCTCCTCCTCGGGCTCCTCGTGGTCGTAGCCGAGGACGTGCAGCACGCCGTGGACGGTGAGCAGCTGCAGCTCGTCGTCCATGCCGTGCTTGGTCGGGGCGGCCAGTCCCTGCTGCTCGGCCACCTCGGGGCAGAGCACGATGTCGCCGAGCAGGCCCTGCGGCAGCTCCTCGCCCTCCTTGCCGGGACGCAGCTCGTCCATCGGGAAGGACATCACGTCCGTGGGGCCTGGCAGGTCCATCCACTTGACGTGCAGTTCCGTCATGGCCTCGCTGTCGACCAGGATGACGGAGAGCTCGGACTGCGGGTGGATCCGCATCTTGTCGAGGGCGTAGCGGGCGACGTCGAGGATGGCTTCCTCGTCTGCGTCCCACCCGGACTCGTTGGCGATGTCGATCGACATGGAGGGTTCGGTACTCAGCTTTCGGCGCGATGGGACTGCCGGGGCGCACGCGCGCCCCGACGCTGGACTGGTTTGGTGCGGGCGGTGCCGGCCTCGTCGGCCTCCTGGAGGGCGTCCCAGCGCTCGTAGGCGTCCACGATCCGGCCGACCAGCTTGTGCCGGACGACGTCGGTGCTGGTCAGCACCGAGAAGTGGATGTCCTGGACGTCGGCCAGGATCTCCTGGACGACCTTGAGACCGCTGCGGGTGCCGCCGGGGAGGTCGATCTGGCTGGTGTCGCCGGTGACCACCACCCGGGAGTTGAATCCCAGGCGGGTGAGGAACATCTTCATCTGCTCGGGCGAGGTGTTCTGGGCCTCGTCCAGGATGATGAAGGCGTCGTTGAGGGTGCGGCCGCGCATGTACGCGAGCGGGGCGACCTCGATGGTGCCGGCCGCCATCAGCCGCGGGATGGAGTCCGGGTCCATCATGTCGTGCAGCGCGTCGTAGAGCGGGCGCAGGTACGGGTCGATCTTCTCGTAGAGGGTGCCGGGCAGGAATCCCAGCCGCTCCCCCGCCTCGACGGCCGGCCGGGTCAGGATGATCCGGTTGACCTCCTTGGCCTGGAGGGCCTGGACCGCCTTGGCCATCGCCAGGTAGGTCTTGCCGGTGCCCGCGGGGCCGAGTCCGAAGACGATGGTGTGCTTGTCGATCGCCTCGACGTAGCGCTGCTGGTTCAGCGTCTTGGGGCGGATCGTGCGGCCCCGGTTGGACAGGATGTTCGCCGTGAAGACCTCGGACGGGGCCGGGTGGGCCGGGTCCTCGGCGGCCTTCCGGAGCATGGCGATGGAACGCTCCACGGCGTCCTCCGTCAGGGGTTGGCCGGTGCGCAGCACCAGCATCATCTCGCTGAAGAGCTGCTCGACGAGCTTGATCTCGGCGCGGTCGCCGGTGGCGGTGACCTCGTTGCCGCGGACGTGGATGTCGGCGTCGGGGAAGCCGCTCTCGATCACCCGCAGGAGCGAGTCGGCCGCCCCCAGCAGGGTGACCATCGGGTGCTTCTCCGGAATGACGATCCGGGTGGTGGCCGCGTCGGGGCGCTGATGACCGTTGGTTCGGGTCTGCGGTGTGTCACTCATGGGTCGGCGCTGAGGCCTGCTCATCCCATCTGTCGAGTCGTGTTGCCGCGCGGGCTCTCCGGGTCACCAGGGTACGCCGCGCCGATGTTCGCTGCGGCGGTGCGGCACCCCGGGCGGCGCATTCGATGCTGGACCCGCGGGGCGGCCGATGCGAATGGTTTTCCGGTCATGCCCGCGGCGGGACGGGCACCCGGACGAGGTCCTCGGCGACCACCAGCTCGCCGTCGAAGTGCCTGCGGGCCTCCGCGAGATGGCCGTCCAGGTCCGGGTAGCGCTGCGAGAAGTGGGTCAGCACCAGGGTCCGCACCCCCGCCTCGGCGGCCACCCTGGCGGCCTGGGCGGCGGTGAGGTGGCCGTGGTCCTCGGCCAGCCGCGCGTCCGTGTCCAGGAAGGTCGCCTCGATCACCAGCAGGTCGGCGCCCTCCGCGAGCTCCTCGACGCCCGGACAGAGCCGGGTGTCCATCACGAACGCAAACCGCTGGCCCGCCCGGACCTCGCTGACCTCGTCCAGGGTGACCGTCCGGCCGTCCGCCAGCTCGACCGCGCCCTGCTGCTGGAGCCGGCCCACCTGCGGACCGCGCAGGCCGAGCGCGGCGAGCCGCTCGGGCAGGATCCGGCGGCCGTCCGGCTCGGTGAGCCGGTAGCCGAAGGAGTCGACCGGGTGGGAGAGCCGTACGGCGGAGAACTCGAACGGCGCGCCGGGGGCCGGCAGCGGGCCGGGCTCCGCGACCGGGCGCGGGCGCAGCTGTGCGGTCTCGTGGAAGGCGGTGGCGTACCGCAGCCGGTCGAAGAAGGCCTGGCCGCTGGCCGGGTAGTAGGCGTCGACCGGGTGCGGCACCCGGTCCAGGTTGATCCGCTGGATCACCCCGGCCAGCCCCAGCGAGTGGTCACCGTGGAAGTGGGTGACGGCGATCCGGGTGATGCCGGTGGCCGAGACCCCGGCGTGCAGCATCTGCCGCTGGGTGCCCTCGCCCGGATCGAACAGCAGGCCCTCGCCGTCCCAGCGGAGCAGGTAGCCGTTGTGGTTGCGGTGCCGGGTGGGCACCTGGCTGGCGGTGCCGAGGACGACGAGTTCGCGCTGTGACACCGGATCAGACCAGGCCCTCGCGGAGCGGCTCGCCGCCGAGCACGTGCACGTGGGCGTGGAAGACCGTCTGGCCGGCGCCGGCACCGGTGTTGAAGATCAGGCGGTAGTCGGCGATGCCCTCGCCCGCGGCGACCTCACCCGCCTCGGTGAGCAGTTCGGCGGCGACGGCCGGGTCGGCGGCGGCGAGCGCGGCGGCGTTCGGGTAGTGCACCCGCGGGATGACCAGCACGTGCGTGGGGGCCTGCGGATGGATGTCGCGGAAGGCGATCGTGTCCTCGGTCTTGCGGACCACGGTGGCCGGGATCTCGCCCGCCACGATCTTGCAGAACAGGCAGTCGGACTGCGGCTCGCCGGCCATCTCGGTCTCCTCGTGCTGATCGGCCGTCACGGGAGTGACGTGACGGACCTGGCGTGACTGTCGGCGGCAGCCTAGCCGAGCCGGGGGACGGCCCACCGGCGTCCGCCCGGACCGCTGTGTTTGAAGACCACTCAGCGGGCAGGCGACCGGTCGGCGCCGCCCCGTCCCGGCGGCGCCCGCGCCCGGGGCCCCCGGTCCTCTCCCCCTCCCGGGGTCCCCGGCGCGTCCCCGGCACCGACCCTCCGGGAGGAAACCCGCATGCCGATCTGGACCGTCCTGCGCCCGCTGCTGGTGGTGGCCGCCGTCGCCGGCGCCGTCCTCGTGGTCGACCGCCTGCTCACGCTGGCCGTCGGCCGGCTGTCCGCCGGGCGGCCGGGGGCCCGGCGGTGGCAGATGCTGCGGCACTGCCGGATCCCCGCCCTGGTGGCCACGCTGACGGCGCTGCTGCTCGGCGCCGAGCCGGCCATGGGCCTGGGCGGCGGGGTCCGGCCGCTGCTGCGGCACGGACTGCTGCTGGCCCTGCTGGTCAGCGCCGGCTGGCTGGCCGCCCGGACGGTCTCGCTGTTCATCGAGTCCGCCCTGACCAGGTACGCGGCCGGGCGGCGCGATCCCGGCCGGGTCCGCCGGGCCAGGACCCAGGCGGAGCTGGTCGGCCGGATCAGCGACGTCGCGATCGCGGTGCTGACGCTCGCCGCGGCGCTGATGACCTTCCCGGCGGTCCGCGCGGTCGGGGCCAGCCTGCTGGCCTCGGCGGGCCTGCTGGGGCTGGTGGCGGGCGTCGCGGCGCAGTCCTCGCTGGCCAACCTGTTCGCCGGGATCCAGCTGGCCTTCGGCGACATGGTGCGGATCGGCGACGTCGTGGTGGTGGCCGGCGAGTGGGGCACGGTCGAGGAGATCACCCTCACCGCCGTGGTGATCGCCACCTGGGACCAGCGGCGGATCGTGATGCCGGTCTCCTACTTCGCCGGGAAGCCCTTCGAGAACTGGTCCCGCCGGGATCCGGGCATCACCGGCACCGTGCTGCTGCACCTCGACCACCGCACGCCCGTCGACGAACTGCGCGCCGAGTTCGAGCGGCTGCTCGCCGACGACGAGCGCTGGGACGGCACCGGCCGGGCCCTCCAGGTGGTCGACACCACCCCCAGCACGATCGTGGTCCGGGCCCTGATGACCGCGGCCGACGCCGAGCAGGCCTTCGAGCTGCGCTGCGCGGTGCGCGAGCACCTGGTCGCCTACCTGCGCGACCGGCACCCGGCCGCGCTGCCCAGGGTCACGGTCGGCGGGCCCGCCGAGCCGGTACGGCCGGCCCCGGAGCCGTACGCGGAGCCCGCCGCGGAGCCGGGGGCCCGGGCCGCGCTTCCTCACCCGGTCTCCGAGGAGTCCGCCGGCCGCGACCGGGCCGCCCGCGGCACGCGGTAGCCGGCCGAGCGGGCCGAGCGGGCCGGGTCGGTGGAGCGGGCGGGGTCGCTGGACCGGACGGGGTCGGTGGACCGGACGGGGTCGGTGGGGTCGGCGACCCTGGTCCGGGCGAGCTCGGCGTCGAACTCCAGGCCCAGCAGGACGGCCAGGTTCGTCAGCCAGAGCCAGACCAGGAACACCATCACCCCGGCCAGTGCGCCGTACATCCGGTTGTAGGTGTCCACGAACGCGGCGTACAGCGCGAAGCCGCCCGAGGCGGCCAGCCAGAGCGCGACGGCGAGCGCGCTGCCCGGGGAGATCCAGCGGAAGCCGCGGGACCGGACGCTCGGGGCGGCCCAGTACAGCACCGTGACCAGCAGGGTGACCAGCAGCAGCAGGACCGGCCACTTGGCGACCGACCACAGGGTGAGGCCGAAGTCCCCTATCCCCAGGGCCCGGCCGGCCTGCTCGGCGAGCGGGCCGGTGAGGACCACGATCGTCACGCCGGCCGCCAGCAGGACCACCAGCACCCCCGTCAGCGCCAGCCGTACGGGAGCCAGCCGCCACAGCGGGCGGTCCTCCTCGACGCCGTACACCGCGTTCGCCGAGCGGATGAACGCCCCGACGTAGCCGGAGGCGGACCAGAGCGCGCCGGCCGCGCCCAGCACCGCGAACAGGCCGCCCGCACCGGCGTTCTGCTGCACCTGCCCGACCCCCTCCCGCAGGACCTCGCCGGCCGGCCCGGGGGCGAGTCGGCGCAGACCGTCCGTCACCTGCCCGGCGGGGGACGGTCCGGCGGCCCCGAGCAGGCCGGTCAGCAGCAGCAGACCGGGGAAGAGGGCCAGCACCCCGTAGTAGGTGAGCGCGGCCGCCCGGTCGAACAGCTCGTCGCCGAGCAGCTCGCGTCCGGTGCGCCGGAACACGGCCCGCAGGCGGGGGGCGGTGACCGACATGGGTCTCTCCTCGGCGGTGGGGCGCGGCGGCGGGGCGCCGGCGGTGCGGTGACGGTGGTGCGGTGGCGGTGGTGCGGTGGCGGTGCGGTGGCGGCGAGGCGGCCGGTGGTGATGGTACGGCCGGTGGTGGGGCGGGGTCTCAGGCCCGTGCCCCGGGCTCGGGGCGGGGTCTCAGGCCCGTGCCCCGGGCTCCTCGACGTACCGCTTGAAGTCCTGAAGGGAGCGGTGCACCTGGTGGGCGACGAAGCCGAGCCGGTCGCCGATCACGTCGACGACGCCGTGCGGGGTGTGGTCGAGCTGCAGCATGATCCTGGTCCGATCGGCGGCCAGCGCGTGGAAGGTGACCACGCCGGAGTGCTCCGCGCCGTCCACCGCGCGCCAGGCGATCCGCTCGCCGGCGATCCGCTCGGTGACCTCGGCGTCGAACTCGCGCTGGATCCCGTCCACCCGGGCCACCCAGTGCACCGTCCCGTCCGGGCCCGGCGCCACCCCCTCCACCCCCGCCATGAAGCGCGGGAACGCCGAGATCCCGCACCACTGCTCGTAGGCGGCCTCCACCGGCACCGCCACCTCGACCGACTCCTCGATCCGGGACATGGTCTCTCCTTCCGCTGGACGTGTCGCGGCTCGTCTGCCCGCCCGCGGCCGCGCCACGCAGCGCCGGACCGGATCGTCCACGATGGATCAACTCACCTAGGAGGAAGAACAGTTGACCACCACCTCGGCGCCACCGGTCCGCTTGGCGCCGCCGCCGCGGGGTACCCGCCAGGTGCCGGCGGCGGACGACCGCGGCGAGGGGAGCGGACACCATGGCGAGAACGACGACGGCCCCGGCGGACGGGCCGCGGGCGACGGCCGGACCGGACGCCCCGACCGGGGCGCGGGAGCCGTTCCTGCGCCGCCGCGGCCTGCTGCCCGGCCTGGTCCGGTCGGCGGTGCTGCTGGTCGCCCTGGCCGCGACGGTGACCTTCGCGGTCGCGCTGGCCCGGGTGACGCTGGTCCCGTCGCCGGCCTCCCGCGATCTGGTGCACGCCAACCTGCGCCCGGGCGCCTCGCTGCGGGCCTACCTGGACCAGCCCGCGGTCCGCGCGGCCGCCCAGCAGGTCGGCGGGAACCTGCTGCTGGGCGTCCCGTTCGGGCTGCTGCTGCCGGTGCTGTTCCAGCGGCTGCGCGGTGCGCTCGCGGTCACCGCGCTGACCGCCCTGGTGATGGTGACCGTGGAGGTCGCCCAGGCCGCGCTGGTGGTCGGCCGGGCCTTCGACGTGGACGACGTCATCCTCAACACCACCGGCGCCCTGCTCAGTTGCCTGCTGCTCGGGCGGCGCCTCGGGCGGGCCCTGCACGCCCGCCACGCCTGACCCGTACCGCTCCGACCGGACCCACCACGGGATCCGGCAGATGAAGAGAGAAGGGACACCGATGGCACTCCTGAGACGCGACCGGCCCGCCGGGTCCGGGGCGACGACAGAGACCGGGAAGGAGGCCGGGGCCGGGGCCGCGCCGCGCCCACCCCGCCGCCGCACCCCCTGGTACGTCGCTCTGCCCGTCACCCTCGCCGCCATCCTCGCGGTCTTCCTCGCCGGGGCGCACCTGGGGCTGTTCCCCACACTGCCGAACCCGTTCGAGCGCCGCACCGTGGACCGCAGCCAGCCGGTGCTGCTGAAGTCGATCCAGGAGATGAAGCGCTTCACCGGCGCCCAGGGCAACTTCCAGGTCATCGTCGACCTCGACCACGAGGCCGCCTTCCTGCCGTCGGCCCTGCTCGGCAACCGCACCCTGTACGTGGCGGCCGGCACCGTGGACGCCTACACCGACCTCAGCACCCTCGACCAGGGCGCGGTGACCGTCTCGGCCGACCGTTCCACCGTCACCGTGGTCGTCCCGCACGCCCAGCTCGCCCCGGCCGCGCTCGACGTCCGCCGCTCCTACGTCTACCTCCAGCAGCGCGGCTTCTTCGACCGGATCGGGGAGTTCTTCAGCGGCAACCCGGGCAACCAGCAGAAGGTCGAGGTGCTCGCCACCCAGAAGATCGAGCAGGCCGCCAAGGACACCGAGCTCACCCAGCGCGCCGAACAGAGCACCCGCACCATGCTGGAGGGCCTGCTGCGCTCGGCCGGTTTCGGCACGGTGACGGTCACCGTGGCCGCCTGAGCGAGCGCCGGCCCGCCGACCGGTACGGCTGGGGGCGCCCACACCCGCGGGTGTGGGCGCCCCCAGCCGTACCGGTCGGCGGGCCCCGGCCGTACCGACTCAGGACCCAGCCGTACGACTCAGCCCTCGGCCAGCAGCGCGGTGCGCAGTTCGCCGAGCACCCGCTTGAGCACACGGGAGATGTGCATCTGCGAGAAGCCGAGCAGCTCGCCGATCTCCGCCTGGGTCAGCTCCGAGCCGAAGCGCAGCGAGAGCACCTCGCGGTCGCGCTCCGACAGCGCGGCGATGGCGGGCTTGAGCGCTTCGCGGCTCAGCACCAACTCGTAGTCCCGCTCCTCGAAGGCGATCCGGTCGCCGAGGCTCGGGCCGTCGTCGGTGTCGGAGCCCGCCCCGATGTCCAGCGAGCCGGCGGTCTGCGCCCGGCTGGCGACGATGCCCTCGCGGATCTCCGCCTCGCTCAGCGAGAGGTGCTCGGCGAGCTCGGCGGTGGTCGGGGCCCGGTCGTGCAGCTGCTGGAGCTCGTCGGTGGCCTTGGCGAGGGCGATCCGCAGCTCCTGGAGGCGGCGGGGCACGTGCACCATCCAGCCGGTGTCCCGGAAGAACCGCTTGATCTCGCCCGCGATGGTGGGGATGGCGAAGGTGGTGAACTCCACGCCCTGATCCGGGTCGAACCGGTCGATGGCCTTGATCAGGCCCACCGTGCCGACCTGGAGGATGTCCTCCATCGGCTCGCTGCGGGTGCGGTACCGGCCCGCGACGAACTTGACCAGCGCCATGTTCAGCTCGACCAGGGTGCCCCGGACGTAGGAGAACTCCGGGGTGCCCTCCTCCAGTTCTCCGAGCCGCTGGAACAGCGTCTTGGAGAGCGCGCGGGCATCGGCGGGCGACACCGCCGACGGGTCGTCGATCCTGGGCAGCGGGGCGGGGCCCGCCGGGATCGCACTCGGCGACATCGCGGTGGTGATCGACATCGTGGGATTCAGGACGGCCATGGCTCTCCCTCTTCCGGCCTCTTGCGTGGTTCGTCCGCGCTCTGACCCACGGCGTGTACCCCGGTCATGCGCGAAGGACCCAGTCCACACGCGACCTTCACGACTTCCGGCGCAATCGAACATATCAGCCGTCCGACCGGCACATTCACCCGCCGGCGGACGCCGTACACACGACGTGCGTGCGGCGTGCATGCGGCGGCGGAACGCGGGCATGCGACGGATGCCCCCGGACAGCCGGGGACGCGACGGACGCGACGGACGCGACGCAACGGACGAAACCAAGGATGAAAGGAGTCCCCCGTGAGCATCCTGTGGGCCATCCTCGCCGGCCTCGTGATCGGCCTGCTCGCCAAACTGGTCCTGCCCGGCCGCCAGGCGATCCCGCTCTGGCTGACGGTGCTGCTGGGCATCGTCGGCGGCCTGATCGGCAACAGCCTGGCCGCCGCGCTCGGCGTGCGGGACACCGGTGGCGTCGACTGGGTCCGCCATCTGCTCCAGGTCGGCGCCGCCGCGCTGCTGATCGGCCTGGTCAGCCCCGCCTGGTCCCGCCGGGGGCACTGATCCGCACCGGTGGCGCGTCGGCCTCCGGGCAGCAGCGCACTTCCGTTTCCCCCCTCTCCCCGCCTATCGTCGGCAGTGATCCAGGGCTGCACGGAGGAACGGATGTCTGACGAAGGAATCGAGGCGGAGCGCCACGGGGCGACCGTCCCGGCCGGCCGGTTGACCGCACGCCAGGAGCGGCGCGGCACCACCGTGCTGGTCGCCCTGGCCGGCGAGCTCGACCTGGACACGCTGGCCCCGGCCGACGAAGCGCTGGGACAGGCGCTCGCGACCGGGCCGGCCCGCGTGGTGGTGGACCTGGCGGAGGTCAGCTTCTGCGACTCCTCCGGCCTCAACCTGCTGCTGCGCACCAGGCTCGCCGCCCAGGAGGCGGAGGTCGAACTGCGGCTCGCCGCCGCGCCCGACGGCCAGTTCGGCCGGCTGCTGGAACTGACCGGGGCCGGGGCCGTGTTCTCCCTGCACGCCTCGCTCCCGGACGCCCTCGCCGACGCGTGAGCGCCGACGGACCCGGGGCGCGACCCGCGCCCCCCACCGACCAATCATGAACGACCATGCCGGGGTGAACAGATGACCAGCGGTCAGAGAGGTGCTGAGGCCGTCGAGCGGCCCCGACCGGACCTGCCCGCCGCCGGGCAGCGGCGGACCGTCCGGCTCGCCGGGCTGCCCCGGCAGGTCGTGCTCGGGCGGGAGTTCGCCCGCACGGCCCTCACCGACTGGGCCTGGCCCGGCGAGGAGGCGGTGGAGGACCTGCTCCTGGTCGTCTCCGAACTGGTCGCCAACGCCCGCCTGCACGCCGGCGGCGCACTCCAGCTCAGCCTGCACCTGACGCAGGACCGGCTGCGGATCGAGGTCGCGGACGCCGCCCGGACACCCCCGGTACCCAGCCTCCCCCACCGCCCCGGCCTGCCCGGCGGCCACGGCCTGCACATCATCCAACGGCTCGCGGACGAGTGGGGCGTGGCCGTCCACGACACCGGCAAGACGGTCTGGGCCGAGGTCCACGTCCCGGGTACGCCGGAGTCCGCGGGCTGAGTCCGCAGGGCAGCCCGCCGCATGCGGGGCCCCGCCCGGGGTAGGCGAGCGCCGGTCCGAACGGGCCGCACCACGGGCTGGAGGTCGACACCATGGGAATCGGCGGTTGCGTCATCGTGTTCGCGCTCGGGGCGATCCTCGCCTTCGCCGTCGACTGGCACGTCTCGGGGGTGAACCTGCACACGGTGGGCGTGATCCTGATGCTCGCCGGACTGCTCGGGCTGGTCACCTACGTCAACGTGTTCCGGCGCCGCCGGGCCGGCCGGCTGCGCGGCGACGCGGTGGTCGAGGAGCGACGCTACGTCGACGAGGTCTGAGCCGGCCCCGACCGGCCCCGGGGGCGGACGGCGAGGTGCCGTCCGCCCCCGGGGCACGGATCACAGCTCCGGCAGCGCCGGCGGCCTGCGGGCCGGGGTCTCGGCCAGCGAGGCCAGCGCGATCCGGACGGCCTCGGCCAGCTGCGGGTCCTCGCCCGCCGCCCACTGGTGCGGCGCGATCGGGACCTCGACGTCCGGGTCCACCCCGTGGTTCTCCACGCCCCAGCCGTAACCCTCCAGCCAGAAGGCGTACTTGGGCTGGGTCACCCCGGTCCCGTCGACCAGGGTGTACTTGCTGTCGATGCCGATCACCCCGCCCCAGGTGCGGGCGCCGACCACCGGGCCGATGCCGAGCGCCTGGATGGCGGCGTTGACGATGTCACCGTCGGAACCGGAGAACTCGTCCGCGACCGCGACCACCGGGCCGCGCGGGGCGTCGTCCGGGTACGAGCCCGGGTTCGCCAGGTCGCGGGCCGGCGCCCAGCCGATGATCCGCCGGTTGAGCTTCTCGATGATCAGCTGCGAGGTGTGGCCGCCGCGGTTCTCCCGCAGGTCCACCACGACGCCCTCCTTGGACATCTCCACCTTCAGGTCGCGGTGCAGCTGCGCCCAGCCGGGGCTGGCCATGTCCGGGACGTGCAGGTAGCCGAGCCGGCCGCCGGACAGCTCCCTGGTCGCGGCGCGGCGGCCGGCCACCCAGTCGTGGTAGCGCAGCGCCTCCTCGTCGGCCAGCGGCACCACCACGGGGTGGCGCTCACCGGTGCCGTCCTTGCCGGTGACGGTCAGCTCGACCGGCTGGCCCGCGGTGCCGGCCAGCAGCGGCGCCGGGCCGGTCACCGGGTCGACCGGGCGGCCGTTCACGGCCACCACCGCGTCCCCGGGGCGGACGGCCGCGCCGGGCGCCGTCAGCGGGGAGCGGGCCCGCGGGTCGGAGGACTCGCCGGGCAGGATCCGGGCGACCCGCCAGACGTCCCCGTCCCGGACCAGGTCCGCGCCGAGCAGGCCCTGCAGGCGGGCCTCCTCGGCACCCGGGCCCGGGCCGCGCACGTAGGCGTGCGAGGTGCCGAGCTCGCCGACCGTCTCCCAGAGCAGGTCCTCCAGGTCGTCGTGGGTGCCGACCCGCTCGACCAGCGGCCGGTAGCGGGCCAGCACGCCGGTCCAGTCGACGCCGTTCATGTCGGCGCGCCAGAAGTTGTCCCGCATCAGGCGGCCGTTCTCGTCGAACATCTGGCGCCACTCGGCGGCCGGGTCGACGGTGACGCGCACCCGGGCGAGGTCGACGTCCAGGTCGTCGTCCTCGCCGGCCTTGCTGTCGGCCGGGAGCACCCGCAGCCGGCCCTCGTCCAGCACCGCGAGCCGGGTGCCGTCGCCGCTCACGGCGTACCCGTCGACACCGGCGACGAGCTCCTCGGCACGGCGCTTGGCGAAGTCGAAGCGCTCCAGGGCCGGGCGGGGGTGGACGTCCTCCAGCGAGGCGGCGTTGTCGCCCAGCTCGCCGAGCAGCGGCACCCTCGTCCACAGCACCCCGTCCTTGGTGGCGTGCAGGCTGCCGAACTGGCCGCCCTCCACCGGGAACGGGATGATCCGGTCGGCGATGCCCTCCAGGTCGACCCGGGTGACCGGGGCCGCGTCCTCGTTCTTCTCGCCGTCCTTGCCCTCGGCACCGGCCTTGGCGCCGCGGGCGTCCTCGGCCTCCCCGCCGACCGGCCGGCCGGCCCGCTGCGGACCGAACGGTGACGGGGTGTCGGCCGCCAGCGTCAGCAGGTAGGGCCGGGTGCCGGTCGGGAAGGACAGGTCGAAGACGTGCGAGTCGTAGACCGGGTCGAAGTTGCGGACCGACAGGAAGGCCAGGTGCTTGCCGTCCGCGGTGAAGGCCGGCGAGTAGTCGGCGAACCGCTGCGGGGTGGCCTCGGCGACCGTGCGGTCCGACAGGTCGGCCAGCATGATCTGGCGCAGGCTCCACGGGCCGAGCACCGGCTGCGACCAGGCCAGCCAGCCCGAGTCCGGGCTGAACACCAGGCCGCTGACCTCGCCGTCGCCGCTGCGGACCAGCTCGTGCACCTCGCCGTCGGCGAGCGAGACCAGCAGCAGCCGGCCGTCGTGCGAGGCGGCGGCCAGGAGCTTCCCGTCGGGCGACACCGCCAGGTCGAGCACCCGGCCGAGCCGTCCGGCGGCGAACCGGCGGCGCTCGGTGCCCAGCACGGCGGGCGCGAACTCGATCGCGTCGTCGCCCTCGGCGTCGGTCACCCAGACCGCGCCCTGCTCGCCGTCCGCGCCCGGGACGACCCGGGCGAGCCGGGCGCGGGCGCCCGGGGTCTGCTCCAGCAGCCGGGCCGGGCCCTCCCGGTGGGTGAGCCAGTGCACGCTGCCGCGCACGACCACGGCGCTGGCCCGCCCGGTGCGGTCCGGGGCCACCGTCTCCAACTGCCCGGCGGCCGGGGTGGGGTGGGGCTGGCGGTCGGTCCGCGGTCCGGCCGGGCGGACGTCCAGCCGGCGCGGTTCGGCGCCGTCCAGGTCGTCCAGCAGCCAGAGGTCGCCGCCGCTGTGCCAGATCACCCGGGTGCCGTCGGTGGTCGCGTTGCGGGCGTAGAACGCGTTGTCGCTGTGGCGGCGCAGATCGGAGCCGTCCGGCAGGCTGGAGTACAGCTGCCCGGTGCCCTCGTGGTCGGAGATGAACGCGACCCGGGACGCCGGCCCGGAGCCCACCCAGAGCGGGGACTCGATGTTGCCGTCCAGCTCCCGGTGCAGCCGCTCGAACTCCTGGGAGCCGATCCAGAGTTTGCCCGCGGTGCCGCCCCGGTAGCGCTTCCACCAGGCCGGCTCGCGGCTGATCGCGGAGAGCAGCAGCGTGCGGTCCCCGTCCGGCTCGAAGGCCAGCCCGCCGATCGGGCCGTACGGGAGCCGGGTGGGTTCGCCGCCGTCGAGCGGCACGGCGAAGGCCCAGGACCGCCGGATGGTGGCCTGCCCGGCGGTGGTGGTGGCGATCGGGCGGCCGTCCGCCGTCCAGCCGCGCAGCATGGTGTACGGGTTGCCCCAGTGGGTGAGCCGCCGGGCCGGGCCGCCGTCCACCGGGGCCACGTGGATCTCCGGGGCGCCGTCCCGGGTCGAGGTCCAGGCCACCAGCCGGCCGTCCGGCGAGAACCGGGGGCGCCGCACCGGCACCTGATCGGCGGTCAGCCGCCAGGCCCGGCCGCCCTCGACCGGGGCAAGCCAGATGTCGTCCTCGGCGACGAAGGTGACGAGGTCACCGTGGAGGTGCGGGTGGCGCAGGTAGGCGCTCGCGGGGGTGCTCTCTGGTTCGGTCACGACAGCCACCCTAGGCACGGCCCAGGGGGGCGGCCAAGGGTTTCTTCGAGGGCGAACCCCCGGCGTCCGGTCCCGGTTCCCCGGCCGGCGCCGGGCCGGCGGCCGGTGTCAGGCCCAGCCGGCCGTTGTCAGGCCCAGGGGGCGTTGTCAGGCCCAGCGGCCGGTGCGGCCGAGCAGCAGGGCCCCGGCGGCGACCCCGGCGGTCGAGGTCCGCAGCACGGAGCTGCCCAGCCGGTGCGGCCGGGCGCCGGCCTCGGCGAAGGCGGCCAGCTCCTCGGGGGCGACCCCGCCCTCCGGACCGACCACCAGCAGGATGTCCCCGCCGCCCGGCAGCGCGGCGGTGGCCAGCGGCTCGGCGCCGTCCTCGTGCAGCACCGCGGCGAGCTCGGCCCGCCCGAGCAGCGGGACGAGCTGACGCGTGGTCACCAGGTCGCGCACCTCGGGGAAGCGCAGCCGGCGGGACTGCTTGCCGGCCTCCCGGGCGGTGGCCCGCCACTTGGCGAGGGCCTTGGCGCCACGCTCGCCCTTCCACTGGGTGATGCAGCGGTTCGCCGCCCACGGGATCACCACGTCGACGCCGACCTCGGTCATGGTCTCCACCGCGAGCTCGCCCCGGTCGCCTTTGGGCAGCGCCTGGACCACCACGATCCGCGGGCTGGGCTCCGGCTCCCGCCGCACGGCGTCCACCGTCACGTCCAGCGCGTCCTTGCCGTGCACGGCCGTGACCGTGCCGTCCACGCCGAGGCCCAGGCCGTCCGCCAGGGTGACGGCCTCGCCGGGCTCCAGCCGCTTGACCGCCGCCGCGTGCCGCCCCTCCGGGCCGTCCAGCCGGACCACCGAGCCGGGTCCGGCGGCGTCCAGCACCGCGGTCTCGACGACGAACACGGGCGCGGTCATGAACCAAACCTCCGGTAGATCTGTCGGTGCCCGGCGGCCTGCGCCGGCGGCCGGGTCGGGCGCGGGCGACCGCGGCCACGCGTGAGGGGCGCCGGGGTGACCCCGACGCCCCCGGAGGCGGTGAGCCCTCGGTCAGCGACCGTTGAACGCGTCCTTCAGGCGGGAGAACAGCCCCTGCTGCCCGGGGGCGAAGTGCCCGGCCGGGCGCTCCTCGCCGCGCAGCACCGCCAGCCGGCGCAGCAGGTCCTCCTGCTCGGGGTCGAGCTTGGTGGGCGTCTGCACCTCGACATGCACTATCAGGTCGCCCCGGCCGCCGCCGCGCAGGTGCGTGATGCCCCGCCCGTGCAGCGGGATCGACTGGCCGGACTGGGTGCCGGGCCGGATGTCGACCTCCTCCAGCCCGTCCAGGGTCTGCAGCGGCACCTGGGTGCCGAGCGAGGCCGCCGTCATCGGGATGGTGACCGTGCAGTGCAGGTCGTCGCCGCGGCGCTGGAACGTCGGGTGGGTGGTCTCGGCGATCTCCACGTACAGGTCGCCGGCGGGGCCGCCGCCGGGGCCGACCTCGCCCTCGCCCGCCAGCTGGATCCGGGTGCCGTTGTCGACACCCGCCGGGATCTTGACGGTGAGGGTGCGGCGGGCGCGGACCCGGCCGTCGCCGGCGCACTCCGGGCACGGGGTCGGCACCACGGTGCCGAAGCCCTGGCACTGCGGGCAGGGGCGGGAGGTCATGACCTGGCCCAGGAAGGACCGGGTGACCTGGGAGACCTCGCCCTTGCCGCGGCACATGTCACAGGTCTGCGCGGACGTGCCGGGGGCCGCGCCCTCGCCGCTGCAGGTGGTGCAGGTGACGGCCGTGTCGACCTGGAGCTCCTTGGTGGTGCCGAACGCGGCCTCCTCCAGGGTGATCTCCAGCCGGATCATGGCGTCCTGGCCGCGCCGGGTGCGCGAGCGCGGTCCGCGCTGGCCGCCGGCGGCGCCGAAGAAGGCGTCCATGATGTCGGAGAAGCCGAACCCGGCCGCCCCGAAGCCGCCCGCGCCGCCGCCACCGCCGCCGTTGGGCGACAGCGGGTCCCCGCCGAGGTCGTAGACCTGACGCTTCGCGGGGTCGGAGAGCACCTCGTAGGCGGCGTTGATCTCCTTGAACCGCTCCTGCGTCTTCGGGTCCGGGTTGACGTCCGGGTGCAGTTCGCGCGCGAGGCGTCGGAACGCCTTCTTGATCTCGTCCTGACCCGCGTCACGTCGGACGCCGAGTACCGCGTAGTAGTCCGTGGCCACCAAATGCTCCGGTTTGTTCCGCCTCTAGAAGTGCTTGCGACTGCTGCGCGCCGTCCTGCGGCGCGTTGTTCCTACGACTCGGCCAGGATCTGGCCCACGTACCGTGCCACCGCTCGCACCGCCCCCATTGTGCCCGGGTAATCCATCCGGGTCGGACCGATCACCCCGAGCTTTGCCACGCTCTGGTCGCCCGAACCGTAACCGACCGAGACGACGGAGGTGGAATTGAGCCCCTCGTACGCGTTCTCGTGGCCGATCCGGACCGTCATCGTGGCGTCCGCCGTCTCACCCAGCAGGCGCAACAGCACCACCTGTTCCTCCAGTGCCTCCAGCACCGGCCGGATGGTCAGCGGGAAGTCGTGTCCGAAGCGGGTCAGGTTGGCGGTGCCCGCCAGCATGATCCGCTCCTCGTTCTGCTCGGCCAGCGTCTCGAACAGGGTGGCCAGCACCGTACTGACGGCCGGCCGGTCCCCCGCCTCGAAGGCGGCCGGGAGGTCCTCCAGCGCCGTCGGCACCTCGGGCAGCGGTCGGCCCACGGCCTTCGCGTTCAGCTTGGTCCGCAGGTCCGCCAGGACGGTGTCGCCGACCGAGCCGGGGCAGTCGACGATCCGCTGCTCGACCCGGCCGGTGTTGGTGATCAGGACCAGCATCACCTTGGCCGGGGTCAGCTGGACCAGTTCGATGTGCCGGACGGTGGAGCGGGTCAGCGAGGGGTACTGGACCACCGCGACCTGCCGGGTGAGCTGCGCGAGCAGCCGCACCGTGCGGGCCACCACGTCGTCCAGGTCGACCGCGCCCTCCAGGAAGTGCCGGATCGCCCGGCGCTCCGGGCTGGTCATCGGCTTGACCTCGGCCAGCCGGTCGACGAACAGCCGGTAGCCCTTGTCGGTGGGGATCCGCCCGGCGCTGGTGTGCGGCTGCTGGATGAAGCCCTCCTCCTCCAGCGCCGCCATGTCGTTGCGCACGGTGGCCGGGGAGACCCCCAGGCTGTGCCGCTCGACCAGCGCCTTGGAGCCGACCGGCTCCTCGGTCCCGACGTAGTCCTGGACGATCGCCCTGAGCACCGCCAGCCTGCGGTCGTCCAGCGGGCGGCTGACGGGGCGGTGCTCCACCGCGCGGGCAGGATCGACGGAACGGGGCTCGTCGACCATGGGCACGCACCTCCGTCTTCGTCCGTTGAGCTGTTGAGTGTCCGATATCTGGCACTCCGGCAGGCAGAGTGCCAGAACCTTACCTGCCAGTGTAAGGCCCGGGTCCGACGGCAGGAACGGGCCGCCCCGGTGATCCTGCCCGCATTGCCGGGGCGGCAGGCACCTGCGTGTGGTGCCCGGGGGCGCCCCGAGTGGCAGCATCGGAGGCGAGCGCGCGAGCGAAGGAGCGGCGATGTCGACTTCAGGGCAGCACTCCCGGTTCGCCCCGGACCGGGGCCTGACCGGCCGGATGGTCACCACGATGTTCCTGATCGGCCTGGTGTACGTGGGCTTCACCGGCCTGCTGATCGTCCTGTTCCGAGGGGCCTGGCCGCTGGTCGTCCTGGTCTCCGGCGGACTGTTCGTGGCCCAGTTCTGGTTCAGCGACAAGATCACCGAGCGGGCGATGGGCGCCCACGAGGTGAGCCCCGAGCAGTACCCCCAGCTGCACGGAACCGTCGACCGGCTCTGCGCCCTGGCCGACATGCCCAAGCCCCGGGTCGCGGTGGCCGACAACCCCATGCCGAACGCCTTCGCCACCGGCCGCAAGCCGGAGAAGTCCGTGGTCTGCGTCACCACCGGGCTGCTGCGCCGGCTGGAGCCGGAGGAACTGGAGGGCGTCCTCGCGCACGAGCTCTCGCACGTCGCGCACCGGGACGTGGCGGTGATGACCATCGCGGGCTTCCTCGGCGTCCTGGCCGGCGCGATGACCAGGATCGCCTTCTACAGCGGCATGATGGGCGGCAACCGCAACAGCAACGACAGCAACACCGCCATCGCGATGATCATCATTCCGCTGGTCAGCATGGTGGTCTACGCCCTCAGCTTCCTGCTCACCCGGCTGCTCTCGCGCTACCGGGAGCTGGCCGCCGACCGCGCCGCCGCCCAGCTCACCGGCCGGCCGAGCGCGCTCGCCTCCGCCCTCACCAAGGTGACCGGCCAGATCGCCGCGATCCCCACCCGGGACCTGCGCCAGGCGCAGGCCTACAACGCCTTCTACTTCGCACCGGCGCTCAGCGCCCGGGACGCCGCCACCCAGCTGCTGTCCACCCACCCGTCGCTGGAGCAGCGGCTGGCGCAGCTGGCGAAGATCTCCGCCGAGCTCGGCCGGTGACCCGCCGGGCCCGGCCGGCGGGGACCATCCAGCAGAGGAGCCGCACGTGGGATTCCTGGACGCGCTGTTCGGCCGCAGCAAGCCCGTCAGACCCGACCTCGACCAGCTCTTCGGGGTGCCCTCGGCCGCGCTGACCCTGGAGGCGGCCGCCGCCTTCCGACCGACCGGCCTGGGCTCGGTCTGCTTCGCCGCCGTCGAGGGCGGCGCCTTCGCCGAGGTGGAGCAGCAGGTCAGGGCGCTGCTCGACGCCGACACCCCGAACGGCGGGGTGCCGGTGGAGGCCTCCCAGGACGACTACGGCTACTCCTGGCTGCTCGCCCGGCACTCCCCCGAGCAGCTGCCCGAGCTGGTGAACGACCTGCACGCGGTCAACAGCGAGCTGGAGGCCAACGGGTTCGGCCCGCAGCTGCTCTGCTCGCTGGTGGGCTTCCGCAACGCCGCCGGGCAGCCGCTGGCGCTGGTGTACCTGTACAAGCGCGGTTCGTTCTATCCGTTCGCCCCGATGCCGGGCGGCGGCGAGAAGCGCAACTCCCCGCTGGAGCTCCAGGTGAAGGCGGCGCTCGGCAACGACCTGCGGCTGGAGCAGGACCTGAGCCGCTGGTTCCCGGTCTGGGGCGCCCCCGGCCTGTGACCGGGCCGCGCCCGGCCGGGCCGCGGGGTGACGGCGCGTCGGATTCCGTATAGTCCCGGCATGCGCAGCAGGGAGTACGGACCGGACCTGACCCCGCCGTGGAAGCGGCAGCAACCCGCCCCCGAGGTGGCGGCCGATCGCGACCTGGTGGTCGAGGAGGCCGCGACCGGGTTCTGCGGGGCCGTGGTGCGGTGCGAGAAGACCGCGGAGGGGGTGACCGTCACCCTGGAGGACCGGTTCGGCAGGCACCGGGTCTTCCCGCTGACGCCGCGCGGCTTCCTGCTGGAGGGCCGGGTGGTCACCCTGGTGCGGCCGGCCGGTCCGGCCCCCGCCCGCGGGCCCGGGGTGACGGCCTCCGGGTCGGTCGCGGTGCCGGGCGTCCGGGCACGGGTGGCGCGTGAGTCGCGGATCTACGTCGAGGGGCGGCACGACGCCGAACTGGTCGAGCGGGTCTGGGGCGACGACCTGCGGATCGAGGGCGTGGTGGTGGAGTACCTGGAGGGCGTGGACGACCTGCCGGCGATCGTCGCCGCCTTCCGGCCCGGTCCCGGCCGGCGGCTCGGCGTGCTGGTGGACCACCTGCTGCCCGGCACCAAGGAGCACCGGATCGCCGGGCAGGTGAGCGGCGACGCGGTGCTGGTCGTCGGGCACCCGTACGTCGACGTCTGGCAGGCGGTCAAGGCCTCCAGCATGGGCATCCCGGGCTGGCCCGAGGTCCCGCGCGGGGAGGGGTGGAAGGAGGGCGTCTGCCGCCGCCTCGGCTGGCCGGTGGACACCCCGGCGGCATGGAAGCGGATCCTCGCCTCGGTGAACTCCTACAAGGACCTCGACCCCGCCCTGCTGGGCCGGGTCGAGGAGCTGATCGACTTCGTGACCCAGCCGGCCTGAACCGGCCCCGCCCGACCCGGCCCGACCCGGCTCGGCCCAGCGGCCGCCGGCCGCCGTCCGGGGCGCGGCGGCGGACCGCCGCATACGCTGGTGGTGTCCCGCAGTCTGCGCGCACCGGGCTCCCCGGGGCGGACGGGAGGACCGATGGCCACCGACCGGCCGAACCCCGCACCGTACGCACCCCCCGCGCCGCCCGGACACCCCGCGCCGCCCGGAGCGTACGGCCGGGAGCTCTTCGAGCCCGGCGCCCCGGGCGAGGCCGAGCGGATCGACTACGGCGCCATCGCCTACGACGCCTTCACCAGGGCCCGGCTGCTGGCCCTCGGCGCCCGCCCGGGGCTGCGCTGCCTGGACGTGGGCGCCGGCACGGGCACGGTGTCGCGCTGGCTGGCCGAGCAGGTCGGCGCCGAGGTGCTGGCCGTCGACCGGGACCCGCGCTTCGTCGAGCCGTACGCCGGGCCCCGGCTGCGCACCCTGGCCGCCGACGTCACCTCGGCGGACTTCGACCCCGGCCGCTTCGACCTGGTGCACGCCCGGTTCCTGCTGATGCACCTGCCCGACAGCCGCCGCACGATCGCCCGCCTCGCCCGGCTGCTGGTCCCCGGCGGGCGGCTCGTCCTCGGCGACGCGGTCGACCTCACCACCGCCGGGGCGCCGGACAGCCCGTACCGCCTGGCGATGCGGGCGATGTGGCGCGGCCTGCGGGAGTCCATCGGTACGGACGTGGGGTGGACGCCCGAGTACCCCGCGCGGCTGCGCGGGGCGGGGCTGACCGGGGTGGGTGCCGAGGTGCACGTCCCGCCGCTGACGCCGGGCGCGCCGATCACCGCCTTCTGGCTGGACACCTGGCGGCGGATGCGCGGGCCGATGCTCGCCACCGGCCTGGTCGACGAGAGGACCCTGGCGGCGGCCGAGCGCGACCTCGCCTCGCCGGAGTTCGCGGACCTCTCCCCCGGCATGATCACCGCCTGGGGCGAGCGGCCCCGGGGCGGCCACGAGGAGGACTGACCGCCCGGATGCCGCCCGGGGCGGCCCCGGCGCCCTTCCGACGGGCGTCCGGCCCCGCAACCGGCGGGTGGGTTTTCGGACGGATGTCCACGAACGGCCCTGCGCCGGGGGTCCGGCTCCGGCCAAGGCGGGCGTTCGGGCAGGCACCGACCCCTCCCTCTTGAGAGCGTGAGCATGCCAAACCTGTCCGCTTCGACAGTGGGGGTACGACATGCGAACAGAACAGGGATCGACCGGAGCCGGGGGCGTGTGGGAGCTGGTCGTGGGGCGGCCGGAGCCCCGGCTGCGGGAGCACATCCTGGGCTATCGCGGCTTCCGGCAGGATCTGCGCCAACCCCGCCGGCGGCTCGAGGTGCCGACCGACGTCCTGACGCTGATCATCGGGTTCGAGGCCCCGATGCGGCTGTTCGACGCGGTCACGGGCCGCTCGCGCGGGTCGCTCGTCTCGTCGGTGGCCGGCCTGCACCGCACGGCGTCCATCGGCGAGCACGGCGGGCGGATGCACGGCGTGGCGGTCTCGCTGACGCCGCAGGGCGCCTACGCCGTCCTCGGGCCGGTGGCCGCCGAGCTGGCGTCCCGGTGGGCCGACCTGGGCGAGGTGCTCGGCCGGCCGGCCCGAGAACTGGTGGACCGACTGGCCGAGGCCCCCGGGTGGACCCTGCGGTTCGCGCTGCTGGACGCCTTCTTCACCGCCCGGCTCACCGCAGGCCACGGCTGGGACCGGGAGGTCCAGCTGGCCTGGGACGGGCTGCGCCGGTCGGCCGGCACCGTCCCGGTCGGCCGGCTCGCCGCACGGAGCGACTGGAGCCTGCGCACGCTCCAGACCCGGTTCCGCGCGCAGGTCGGCCTGCCGCCCAAGCAGGTGGCCCAGATCCTGCGCCTGCAACGGACCCTGGCGGCGTTCGTCAGGCGCCCCGAGCTGACCGGGGCCGAGGTCGCGGCCCTGTGCGGCTACTACGACCAGGCGCACCTGGACCGCACCTTCCGCTCGATGGTCGGCTGCTCCCCCGGCACGTTCTTCGGCCACCGGGCCGCCCTGACGGGGGCCGAGCCGGCCGACCGGCTGGCGGACCGGATCACCAGCGCGGTGCTGCCCGACCGGCTGCTTTCGCCTTCGTACAAGACCTCGCACGGGCGGTGAGACGAGTCTTGGTCCGGGCCACGAGGCCCGCACATCCACGGACCACGGACTCGACAGGGAGAACCGACATGACCGCACGCACGGACAGCCGTACCCGACGCCCCGGCGGCCTGGTGGCGAAGGCGATGCTCGGGGCGGCCGCGCTGACCGCGCTGGCGACCGTCCCGGCCGGCGCCGCCGAGCAGCAGATCCTCTCGGCGCCCTACAACGGCGCCTGCGGGTCCGGCTACGGGGTGGTCAACTCCGCGCCGGTCGGCGAGGGCACGATCTACCTGACCTACAACAGCTCCAACGGCTACAACTGTGCCGTGACGGTCCGCAGGAACGACGGGACCAAGCCCTGGATGTCGGTCAAGATCTCCCAGGGCGAGGACCCGGGCTGGGCAAGCACCGACGAGGGCTACTTCGGCGGCTACGCCGGGCCGGTGTACGTCTACGGCAAGGGCCACTGCATCGACTGGTTCGGCGCGATCGGCACCGCGACGATGATCGTCAACGACACCAACTGCTGAGCCCCGGGCCCGCCCGGACGGAGCCGCGGCTCAGTCCACCAGGTCCCGCACCACCCCGTCGGCCAGCAGGCGGCCGCGCAGGGTGAGGGCGGCCCGGCCGTCCGCGTGGGCGGCCGGGTCCAGCAGGCCGTCGGCCAGCGCGCGGTCGGCGGCCCGCAGGCCGTCCGGGGTGAGCAGGGTCAGCGGGCAGCCGTCGACCAGCCGCAGCTCCAGCAGGATCCGCTCGACCCGGCGGTCCTCGCCGGCCAGCAGTTCCCGGCCCTGGGCCGGGGTGCGGCCCTCGGCCAGCGCCTGCGCGTACGCGGCGGGGTGCTTGGCGTTCCACCAGCGGACCCCGCCGACGTGGCTGTGCGCGCCGGGGCCGGCGCCCCACCAGTCGCCGCCGGTCCAGTAGAGCTCGTTGTGGCGGCAGCGGCCCTCCGGGGTGGTGGCCCAGTTGGAGACCTCGTACCAGGCGTACCCGGCCGCGGCGAGCGCCTGCTCGGCGATCAGGTAGCGGTCGGCGTGCACGTCGTCGTCGATCATGGGAAGCTCGCCTCGCCGGACCCGGGCGGCCAGCTTGGTGCCGTCCTCGACGATCAGCGAGTACGCGGAGACGTGGTCCGGGCCGGCGCCGATCGCGGCGTCCAGGGAGGCCCGCCAGTCGTCGTCGGACTCGCCGGGGGTGCCGTAGATCAGGTCCAGGTTGACGTGCTCGAAGCCGGCCGCCCGCGCCTCGGCCACACAGGCCTGGGGCCGGCCGGGGGTGTGGTGCCGGTCGAGCAGCCGCAGCACGTGCGGCCGGGCGCTCTGCATGCCGAAGGAGATCCGGTTGAAGCCGCCCTCGCGCAACTCGGCCAGGTAGGCGGGGTCGACCGACTCGGGGTTGGCCTCGGTGGTGACCTCGGCGTCCGGCGCCAGGCCGAACTCGTCCCGGATCGCGGCCAGCATCCGCACCAGGTCGCGGGCGGGCAGCAGGGTCGGGGTGCCGCCGCCGAGGAAGACCGTCCGGACCGGCAGCTCGGCGTGGCCCAGCACCCGGCGGGCCAGCCGCACCTCCGCCACCAGGTTGTCCGCATAGGTCTCCTGCGAGGCCACCGTGCCGGACGAGCGCAGCTCGGTCGCGGTGTAGGTGTTGAAGTCGCAGTAGCCGCAGCGGGTGGCGCAGTACGGCACGTGCACGTAGAAGCCGAAGGGCCGCTCCCCCAACCCGGTCAGGGCGTGGGCGGGCAGGGAACCGTCGGACGGCACGGGTTCGCCGTCGGGGAGTGCGGAGGGCATTGCTCCATTGTCCCGTACGGCCCGCACTGCTCGGCGGCAGCGGTCCCGGGCCGTACGGGACGGGGTGGGCTCACGCCTCGACGGTGCCCGCGTACATCTCGGCGACGGCGTCGGCATAGGTCTTCTCGACCACCGGGCGCTTGATCTTCAGGCTCGGGGTGAGCTCACCGTGCTCGATGTCCAGGTCGCGCGGCAGCAACGAGAACTTCTTGATCGTCTGCCAGCGCTGCAGCTCGGTGTTGAGCCGCTGGACGAAGCCCTCGATCAGGGTGTGCACCGACGGATCGGCGACCACCTCGGCGTAGGTCCGGCCCGCCAGGCCGTGCTCGGCGGCCCACGGCATGATCACCGCCTCGTCGAGGCCGATCAGCGCGGTGCAGTAGTTGCGGCCGTTGCCGATCACCAGGATGTTGCTGACGAACGGACAGATCGCCTTGAACTTGCCCTCGACCTCGCTGGGCGCGACGTACTTGCCGCCGGAGGTCTTGAACATGTCCTTCTTGCGGTCGGTGATCCGCAGGTAGCCGTCCTTGTCGAGCTCGCCGATGTCGCCGGTGTGGAACCAGCCGTCCGGCTCCAGCACCTCGGCGGTCTGCTCGGGCAGGTTGTGGTAGCCGCGCATCACCCCGGGGCCGCGCAGCAGGATCTCACCGTCCTCGGCGATCCGGACCTCGGTGCCGGGCAGCGCGGTGCCGACCGTGCCGACCCGGTAGTCCTCGGAGCGGTTGACGGTCGAGCCGGCCGAGGTCTCGGTCAGGCCGTAGCCCTCCAGCACCGGTACGCCCGCGCCCTTGAAGAAGAAGCCGATCTCGGGTGCGAGCGCCGCGCTGCCGGAGACCGCGCCGCGCAGCCGCCCGCCGAAGGCCGCGCGGATCTTCGCGTAGACCAGCCGGTCGGCGATCGCGTGCTGGACCCGCAGACCCAGCGGCGCGGTGTCCTGACCGGTCGCGACCCGGCTCTCCTGGGTGACCCGGGCGTACTCGCGGGCGACGCCCGCCGCCCACATGAAGATCCTGTACTTGGCGCCGCCCTCGGCCCGGGCCCGGCCGGCGATCCCGTTGTAGACCTTCTCGAAGATCCGGGGCGCGGAGGCCATCAGGGTCGGACGGATCACCGGCAGGTTGTGGATGATCCGGTCCACCCGGCCGTCCAGCGCCATCACGTGGCCGGTGGCGATCTGGCCGGAGATCAGGGTCTTGCCGAAGACGTGGGACAGCGGCAGCCACATGAACTGGACGTCCTCGGCGCGCAGCAGCCCGCTCTCCTGCTGCGCCAGGCCCTCGTACGCCCAGCAGTCGTGCACCAGGCGCACGCCCTTGGGGCGGCCGGTGGTGCCCGAGGTGTAGATCAGGGTGGCCAGCTGCTCCTTGTCGATCGCCTCGACGGCCTTGTCGACCGCGTCCGGGTGCTCGGCCAGGTGGGCGGCGCCGCGCTCCTCCAGCTCGGCCAGCGTGAGCACGGTCAGTCCGCCGGTCTCGACCGGGCCGGCCGGGGCGTCGAACAGCACCACGTACTCGAGCGCGGGGAGCTTGTCCTTCTCGGCGACGGTCTTGGCGAGCTGCGCCTCGTTCTCGGCGAACATCGCCTTGCACTGGGCGTTGGCGAGGATGAAGGCCGACTCGTCGGCGTTGGTGCTCGGGTAGACGGTCGTGGTGGCCGCGCCCGCGCACATGTTGCCCAGGTCCGCGATGATCCACTCGATCCGGGTGGAGGAGGAGATCGCGACCCGGTCCTCCGACACGATGCCGAGCGACATCAGACCGGCGGCGGCCGCCTTCACCCGCTCCGCGGTCTGCGCCCAGGTCAGCGAGCGCCACTGCTCGGCGCCGGGAGCCCCGTCCGCCGCGTGCTCGTCGACCGGTGCGGGATACCGGTACGCCTCATGGCCGGGAGTGGCCTCTACCCTGCTGAGGAAGAGGTGTGCCACGGAGGGCGGACGCCGCTCGATCATGGACTGCACGCTGCTCAACGGGGACCTCCGGGGGGCGGGTGGCCAAGGGTGGTAGTGACAGCGACCGTGGGGGGCAGCCGCGTCCGGCCGACTTCTTAACCAGCGAGTAACAAGACGGCAATCAGCAGCCTAGGGGGTACGGAGCCGTTCCGTAAGGGGGTCACGACGGGTGGCACGCCTGCGGTCCGGCAGTGCAAAGGACTGTACAAGCCAGCAGGTTCGGTGCCGAAGAGGCCGGACCCTTGCAGTTCGGAATCAAAAAACGGGGATGCACGGCATCCCGGCGACGACGAGAGTGTCACGGTGCTCATCAGACTGCTCCGGGCCCATCTGAGGCCCTACTCCCGACCCATCCTCCTCCTGGTCCTGCTCCAACTCGTCTCCACCATCGGCATGCTGTACCTGCCCGCGCTGAACGCCGACATCATCGACGACGGCGTGCTCAAGGGCGACACCGGCTACATCCTGCGGATCGGCGGGGTGATGATCGCCGTCTCGCTGGCCCAGGTGGTCTGCTCGATCGGCGCCGTCTACTACGCGGCCCGCACCGCGATGGCGGTCGGCCGGGACATCCGCGCCGCCGTCTTCGACCGGGTGCAGGGCTTCTCGTCCCGCGAGCTCGGCCAGTTCGGCGCCCCCTCGCTGATCACCCGCACCACCAACGACGTCCAGCAGGTCCAGATGCTCACCATGCTGGCCTTCACCCTGATGGTGGCCGCGCCGATCATGTGCGTCGGCGGCGTCGTCATGGCGCTCAGCCTCGACGTGCCGCTCTCCGGCCTGCTGCTGCTGGTCATCCCGCTGCTCGGCGCCGTCGTCCTGGTCCTGATCCGCCGGCTGCGCCCGCAGTTCCGCGGCATGCAGACCCGGATCGACGGGGTCAACCGGATCCTGCGCGAGCAGATCACCGGCATCCGGGTCATCCGGGCCTTCGTCAAGGACGGCCACGAGCAGCGGCGGTTCGGCGCCGCCAACGAGGAACTCGCCGACGTCTCGCTGAAGGTCGGCCGGCTGCTGGCCCTGATGTTCCCGGCCGTGATGGCCGTGGTGAACATCTCCAGCGTCGCGGTGCTGTGGTTCGGCGCGCACCGGATCGACAGCGGCGCGATGCAGATCGGCGCGCTGGGCGCCTTCCTGTCCTACCTGATGCAGATCCTGATGAGCGTGATGATGGCCACCTTCATGTTCATGATGGTGCCGCGCGCCGAGGTCTGCGCCGAGCGGATCCAGGAGGTGCTGGACACCGAGTCCAGCGTCGTCGCGCCCACCGCCCCGGTCACCGAACTGCGCTCGCACGGCCACCTCGAACTGCGCGGCGTCGACTTCCGCTTCCCCGGCGCCGAGGCCTCGGTGCTGCGCGGGATCGACATCACGGCCCGGCCCGGCGAGACCACCGCGGTCATCGGCTCCACCGGCAGCGGCAAGTCCACCCTGCTCGGCCTGGTCCCCCGGCTGTTCGACGCCACCGGCGGCACCGTGCTGGTCAACGGCGTGGACGTCCGCGAGATCGCCCCCGAGCGGCTGGCCGAGGTGATCGGCCTGGTCCCGCAGAAGCCGTACCTGTTCACCGGCACGATCGCCTCCAACCTCCGCTACGGCCGGCCCGACGCCACCGACGAGGAACTCTGGCAGGCCCTGGAGACCGCGCAGGCCAGGGACTTCGTCGAACGCCTGGAGGGCGGCCTGGACGCGCCGGTCTCGCAGGGCGGCACCAACGTCTCCGGCGGGCAGCGCCAGCGCCTCGCGATCGCCCGGGCCCTGGTCCGGCGCCCGGAGATCTACCTGTTCGACGACTCCTTCTCGGCCCTCGACTACACCACCGACGCCGAGCTGCGCCGGGCCCTGGCCGCCGACACCGCGGAGGCCACCGTGGTGATCGTCGCCCAGCGGGTCTCCACCATCCGCGACGCCGACCGGATCATCGTGCTCGACGAGGGCGCGGTGGTCGGCAGCGGCACCCACCACGAACTGATGGCCGACAACCCGACGTACCGGGAGATCGTGCTCTCCCAGCTCACCGAGCAGGAGGCGGCGTGACCACCCCGAAGCAGGGCCCCGAAACCGGCGGCCCCGCGCACCACAAGCCCGCCAGCGGCGGCGCGGTCGGCGGCTCCCAGGAGGCGGCCGCCCGGCGCGGCGGCCCCGGACCGGCCCGGTTCATGGGCGCCCAGGGCACCGAGAAGTCGATGGACTTCAAGGGCTCCGGCCGTCGCCTGCTCACCCTGCTCCGCCCCCAACGGGCGCTGCTCTACGGCGTCCTGGCGCTCGGCACGCTCAGCATCGGCTGCGCCGTGGTCGGCCCGAAGATCCTCGGCCGGGCCACCGACCTGATCACCGCGGGCGTGGCCGGGCGGGCCTACCCGGCCGGGCTGACCCACGACCAGGTGGTCGACGCGCAGCGCGCGGCGGGCAACACCAAGGTCGCCGACGTGCTCTCCACCGTCGACTTCACCCCCGGCCACGGGATGGACTTCGACGCGATCGGCACCGTGCTGCTCTGGGTGCTGGCGATCTACGTCGCCTCGGCGGTGTTCGGCGTCGTCCAGGGCCGGCTGGCCACCACCGCCATCCAGCGCACCGTCTACCGGCTCCGCCAGGACGTCGAGACGAAGATCTCCCGGCTGCCGCTGAGCTACTTCGACAAGCAGTCCCGCGGCGAGGTGCTCAGCCGCGCCACCAACGACATCGACAACATCGGCCAGTCCATGCAGCAGACCATGGGCCAGGTGGTGAACTCGCTGCTGACCATCGTCGGCGTGCTGGCGATGATGTTCTGGATCTCCTGGCTGCTGGCTCTGATCGCGCTGATCTCGGTACCGCTCTCGGTCGTCGTGGCGACCCGGGTCGGCAAGCGGGCGCAGCCGCAGTTCGTCGCCCAGTGGCGGACCACCGGCAGGCTGAACGCGCACATCGAGGAGATGTACACCGGGCACGCCCTGGTCAAGGTGTTCGGCCGCCAGCAGGAGGCAGCCGAGACCTTCCGCAAGGAGAACGAGGACCTCTACGAGTCCAGCTTCCGCGCCCAGTTCATCTCCGGGATCATCCAGCCCGCGATGATGCTGATCGGCAACCTGAACTACGTGCTGGTCGCGGTCGTCGGCGGACTGCGGGTCGCCAGCGGCGCGCTCACCGTCGGCGACGTGCAGGCCTTCATCCAGTACTCCCGGCAGTTCAGCCAGCCGCTCACCCAGGTCGCCTCGATGGCCAACCTGGTGCAGTCCGGCGTCGCCTCCGCCGAACGGGTCTTCGAACTGCTCGACGCCCCCGAGCAGAGCCCCGAGCCGGCCGTACCGCAGCGCCCGGCGGAGCTGAACGGCCGGGTCGCCTTCGAGGACGTCTCCTTCCGGTACGACCCGGACAAGCCCCTGATCGACGGTCTGTCCCTGAAGGTCGAACCCGGCCACACGGTGGCCATCGTCGGCCCGACCGGCGCCGGCAAGACCACCATGGTCAACCTGCTGATGCGGTTCTACGAGGTCAGCGGCGGCCGGATCACCCTGGACGGGGTGGACATCGCCGCGATGTCCCGCGAGGAACTGCGCGCCGGCATCGGCATGGTGCTCCAGGACACCTGGCTGTTCGGCGGCTCCATCGCCGACAACATCGCGTACGGCGCCGACGGCGCCACCCGCGAGCAGGTCGTCGAGGCGGCGAAGGCGGCCCACGTGGACCGCTTCGTGCGGACCCTCGCCGACGGCTACGACACCGTCATCGACGACGAGGGCACCAACGTCAGCGCCGGCGAGAAGCAGCTGATCACGATCGCCCGGGCCTTCCTCGCCCAGCCCGGCATCCTGGTGCTTGACGAGGCCACCAGCTCGGTGGACACCCGCACCGAGGTCCTGATCCAGCGCGCGATGGCCCGGCTGCGCAGCGGCCGGACCAGCTTCGTGATCGCCCACCGGCTCTCCACCATCCGGGACGCCGACGTGATCCTGGTGATGGAGAACGGCTCGATCGTCGAGCAGGGTTCGCACGACGAGCTGATCGCCGCCCAGGGGGCGTACCACCGGCTCTACCAGGCCCAGTTCGCCCAGGCGGTCGCCGAGGTCGACTGAGCGGGGCCCGTCACGACGCGAGGGGGAGGCCCACGGCAGCGGCCTCCCCCTCGCGCTACCGTGGGCGGGTGATGGACGAAGCACCGGCCGCCCCGGACGCCTTCGAGGCGAACCGCCGCTACCTCGGCTCGGTGGCCTACCGGCTGCTCGGCTCCCTGACCGACGCCGAGGACGTGCTGCAGGAGGCCTGGCTGCGCTGGCGCGCCGTCGACCGGCAGCAGGTCGCCGATCCCCGCGCGTACCTCACCACCGTGGTCACCCGGCTCTGCTACGACCAGCTGGGCTCCGCCCGGGCCCGCCGGGAGGCCTACTTCGGCGAGTGGCTGCCCGAGCCCGCGGTCGCCGAGGAGGACTCCCCCGCGCACCGCGCCGAACTGGGCGAGTCGGTGTCGCTGGCGATGCTCGCCGTGATGGAACAGCTCACCCCGGCCGAGCGGGCCGCCTTCGTGCTGCACGACGTCTTCGCGGTCGGCTTCGAGGAGATCGCGGCCTCGCTCGACCGCAGCCCCGACGCCGCCCGTCAGCTGGCCTCCCGGGCCCGCCGCCGGGTCCGCGACGGCGGCCGGCACACCGCGGTGGACCCGGCGGAGCACCGGCAGGTCGTGCACGCCTTCGCCGCCGCCACCACCAGCGGCGACCTGGAGGGACTGCTCGCCGTGCTCGACCCCGAGGTGGTCTGGCACTCGGACGGCGGCGGCGTGGTCAGCGCCGGTGCCCGCCCGGTGTACGGCGCGGACAAGGTCGCCCGCCTGATCCTCGGCCTGATCGCCCGGGCCTTCGGGCCCGGCTCGACCGCCTCCTTCACGTTCGCCCGGGTCAACGGCGAGCCGGGCATGGTCTTCCACGAGGCGCCGGGCCGGGTCGGCGGGGTGCTCGCGCTCTCCGTCCGGGACGGCCGGATCACCGAGGCCCACATCGTGGTCAACCCGGAGAAGCTCACCCACGTGGCGTGACGCAGGTCACGCCCGGCCCGGTGTCACACCGCGGCGGGCTGCGTCGTCCCCTTCCCGAACGCGCGGCGCACCGCGCACCGACGGAGGAGGACGACATGGCCGGGCAGCAGCACATCGTGGTGATCGGCGCGGGCTACGCGGGGCTGAGCGCGGCGACCCGGGCGGGGCGCCGCCACCGGGTCACCCTGATCGCCCCCGAGTCCCGCTTCCTGAACCGGGTCCGCGCGCACGAGACGGCCGCCGGACGGCCGGAGCACCGGCCCGCCCTCGACCGGGTGATCCGCGGACGCCGGGTGACCCACGTCCGGGCCCGGGCCACCGGGCTGGACCTGGCGGCCCGCACGGTGCTGCTGGACAACGGCGAGGCCGTCCCCTACGACACCCTGGTGTACGCGCTGGGCAGCCGCACCGCCGGCGGGTCCGTCCCCGGGGTCACCGAGCACGCGCTGACCGCCGAGCGGGCGTCCGAGATCCGCCGCCGGATCGCCGGGGCGCCCGCGCCCGGCACCGTCGCCGTGGTCGGCGGCGGCGCCACCGGCATCGAACTGGCCGCGGAACTGGCCGAGGCCCACCCGGCCTGGCGGGTGGAGATCGTCGCGGCCGGGCAGGTCGGCGGATGGTTCTCCGCGAAGGGCCGCGACCACGTGCTGCGGGTGTTCGCCCGGCTCGGCGTCCGGGTGCGCGAGCACACCGGGGTCACCGCCGTCACCGCGCACGGGCTGAGCACCACCGCCGGCACCGTACCGGCGGACGTGGTCGCCTGGGCCGCCTCGATGGAACCGCACCCGCTGGCGGCCGAGGCCGGGCTGACCGTGGACCCCGCCGGCCGGGCCGTGGTCGACGCCTACCTGCGCTCCGTCTCGCACCCCGAGGTGTACGTGATCGGCGACGCCGCGGCGGTCACCGTCCCCGGCACCGGCACCCTGCGGATGGGCTGCGCCACCGCCCAGCCGATGGGCCGCTACCTGGGCAGGCGGCTGGCCCGGGGAACGTCGGCGCCGTTCGCCTTCCGGTACGCCGTGCAGTGCCTGAGCCTCGGGCGCGGGGACGGGCTGGTCCAGCTGATCCACGGCGACGACTCGATGCGGCCGGGCGCCCTCACCGGGGCGGCCGCCCGGCTGACCAAGGCCGCCATCGTCAAGGGCGTGGTGCTGGCGCTGCGCTGAGCCGGGAGGGCGGACCGGGGTGCGGCCACCGGGGCGGCCGCCGGGGCGACAGGGGTGGCCCGGAACGGCCGGGCGGTCCGACGACGGGAGGACCGTCCCGGAACGGCCGGGGCCGCCCACCGTCCTGCGACGGTGGGCGGCCCCGGGTGCGCTCGGGAGGGAGTGCTACTTCTTCTCCTTGGGAGCGTCCGCGTCGGTGGACAGCGCGGCGATGAAGGCCTCCTGCGGGACCTCCACGCGGCCGACCATCTTCATCCGCTTCTTGCCCTCCTTCTGCTTCTCCAGCAGCTTGCGCTTGCGCGAGATGTCGCCGCCGTAGCACTTGGCGAGGACGTCCTTGCGGATCGCGCGGACGGTCTCACGGGCGATCACCCGGGAACCGATGGCCGCCTGGATCGGCACCTCGAACTGCTGGCGCGGGATCAGCTTCTGAAGCTTGCCGGCCATCATCACGCCGTAGTTGTAGGCCTTGTCCTTGTGCACGATCGCGGAGAAGGCGTCCACCGCGTCGCCGTGCAGCAGGATGTCGACCTTCACCAGGCTGGCGCTCTGCTCGCCGATGGGCTCGTAGTCGAAGGAGCCGTAGCCGCGGGTCTTGGACTTCAGCTGGTCGAAGAAGTCGAAGACGATCTCCGCGAGCGGCAGGGTGTAGCGCAGCTCGACCCGGTCCTCGGAGAGGTAGTCCATGCCCTGGAGGTTGCCTCGGCGGGCCTGGCAGAGCTCCATGATGGCGCCGACGAACTCGTTCGGCGCCAGGATGGTGCCGCGCACCACCGGCTCGAACACCTCGGCGATCTTGCCGGTCGGGAACTCACTGGGGTTGGTGACGGTGTGCTCGGTGCCGTCCTCCATCCCCACGCGGTAGATCACGTTCGGGGCGGTGGAGATCAGGTCGAGGTTGAACTCGCGCTCCAGCCGCTCCCGGATGATCTCCAGGTGCAGCAGGCCGAGGAAGCCACAGCGGTAGCCGAAGCCGAGCGCGACCGAGGTCTCCGGCTCGTAGACGAGCGCGGCGTCGTTCAGGCGCAGCTTGTCGAGGGCGTCGCGCAGCAGCGGGTAGTCGCTGCCGTCCAACGGGTAGAGGCCGGAGAACACCATCGGGCGCGGGTCCTTGTAGCCGCCCAGCGGCTCCGTCGCACCCTTGTGCATCGAGGTGATGGTGTCACCGACCTTGGACTGCCGGACGTCCTTCACACCGGTGATGATGTAGCCCACCTCGCCCACGCCGAGGCCGTCGGCGACCTTGGGCTCGGGCGAGATGACGCCGATCTCCAGCAGCTCGTGGGTCGCGCCGGTCGACATCATCGCGATCCGCTCGCGCTTGGTGAGCTGACCGTCGACGACCCGGACGTAGGTGACCACGCCGCGGTAGGAGTCGTAGACCGAGTCGAAGATCATCGCGCGGGCCGGGGCGTCCTTGACGCCGACCGGGGCCGGGATCCGGTCGACCACGTGGTCGAGCAGGTCCTCGACGCCGAGACCGGTCTTGGCGCTGACCTTGAGCACGTCGGACGGGTCGCAGCCGATGATGTGCGCGAGCTCCGCCGCGTACTTCTCGGGCTGCGCGGCCGGCAGGTCGATCTTGTTGAGCACCGGGATGATCGTGAGGTCGTTCTCCAGCGCCAGGTACAGGTTGGCGAGGGTCTGCGCCTCGATGCCCTGCGCGGCGTCGACCACCAGGATGGTGCCCTCGCAGGCAGCCAGGGAGCGCGACACCTCGTAGGTGAAGTCCACGTGGCCGGGGGTGTCGATCATGTTCAGGATGTGCGTGGTGCCGGCCTTGTCGCCGGCCCGGGGGGCCCACGGAAGGCGGACCGCCTGCGACTTGATGGTGATACCGCGCTCACGCTCGATGTCCATCCGGTCGAGGTACTGGGCGCGCATCTGCCGGGGGTCGACCACACCGGTGATCTGCAGCATCCGGTCGGCGAGCGTGGACTTGCCGTGGTCGATGTGGGCGATGATGCAGAAGTTGCGGATCACCGCCGGGTCGGTCCGGCTGGGCTCTGGCACGTTGCTGGGGGTCGCGGGCACCTTGGTCCGATTCTCCGTTGGTCCGGGGGCCGGGGTCTGCGGGTCATCTCTGACCACGTTCCCGGCGACCGGACGGTCTCGTCCGATCGATATGGTTCCGCCCATCTTCCCACGAGCCCGGCCCTCGCCGCCGGTCAGCTCTCCCCGGCCACCTCCCGGACCGGCCGGGGGTGCGGCAGGATGGCGGCCCATGATCCTGGAGAGCGCACTGCTGGACGTCCGGCCCGGGCAGGAGGAGGCCTTCCTGACCGCCTTCGCGCAGGCCCGGCCGCTGATCTCGGTCCAACCCGGATTCCGCTCGCTGGAGCTGCGGCGCTGCCTGGACGAGGGGCGGCGCTCCCGTTTCCTGCTCCAGGTCGGCTGGGAGACCCTGGAGGACCACACCGAGGGCTTCCGGCGCTCCGCCGAGTACGGCCGCTGGCGGGAGCTGCTGCACCGCTTCTACGCGCCGTTTCCCGAGGTCGAGCACTACGGCGAACCGGTACTGCGCGGCTAGGTCCCGTCCGGCGGCCGCCCCCGCCGACCGGCCCGGTCGCGGCCCGGCCGGTTTGGGGCGGGGCGCGGGCCCCTGCTAACCTGGGTCGCTGCACCTGGCCTCGGCATGCCCTCTCGGCTGGCTCGAAGGCCGCCGGGTGCAACACTCGTTCCACATCGAATTCACACAGACTGAGGCTCCTTCGTGGCGAACATCAAGTCCCAGATCAAGCGCAACAAGACCAACGAGAAGGCGCGCCTGCGCAACAAGGCCGTCAAGTCCTCGCTGAAGACCGCCGTGCGCAAGGCCCGCGAGGCCGCTGCCGCCGGTGAGGTCGAGAAGGCCACCGAGCTGGCGCGCGCCGCCTCCCGTGCCCTCGACAAGGCCGTGAGCAAGGGCGTCATCCACAAGAACCAGGCCGCCAACAAGAAGTCGGCGATCACCAAGCGCGTCAACAACGCCGCCGCCTGATTCTCGCCCCACGCACCACCCCCGGGCCCCGGCCCGGACCGGACGGCGTGACCGGCGGCCCTCTACCCGCTCCACGCCGACCACCCCTCGACGGCACTCCGGCCCTCTATCCGGAAGCCCGAGGTGGACAGGACTCCGTACCGCACGCGGCCTGCGTTCGCCACGCGGGTGCGGTACACAGCAACATCACGACAGGCGTCGCAGCCGAGCCCATTCCCCGGGCGGCCGCGGCGCCTGTCGCCGTTCGCGGGGACGGGCCCGCGCGGGGCCGTACGGGGGACGCTCCGTCCACGGACCCGCTCCCGGGCGATTCGGCCCACGCTGGGCCGACCCGTCCACCGGTATGGTTCGGGGCGACCGCCGATCGCAGCGCAGGACAGCTGGGGGCCCCGATGTCGATGTCGACACCACCACCGAACGTGCCCTCCTCGCCCTACGGAACCGCGCCGGGTCACCAGAGCAGTCACCAGACCGGCCAGCAGATCGGCCAGCAGATCGGGTCGCAAGGCGGTCAGCCGGGCGGCCGGCCGGCCTCCCCCGGGTACGGACCGACCCAGGCCGGGGCGGGCACACCGGGCACGGTCGGCGGCGGGAAGCGCGGGCTGCTCTGGGGCGTCGGCGGCGCGGTACTGGCCTCCGTGGTCTGGACGGCCGCCCTCCTGACCGTGCCCGACCTGGTGTCCCCCGGCACCGGCAGGCCGGCGAGCGTGGGCTCGTACCGGGTGGTCGACAACCTCTGCGAGACCGTCAAGCCGGCGAAGTTCAGCCAGCTGTACCCCGCGCAGTCCGGAACGCCGTACCACTACACCACCCGGCACGCCGCGCTCGACGACATGTACTGCAGCCAGTACCGCAAGAAGCTCAGCAACGACAGCGACTACGTCTCGCTCTACCTGGACGTCCAGCTGCACCGGAAGATCGACCCGAAGACCGAGTTCGAGGCCCAGCGCTCAGGGCTGCAACAGCGCAAGTACGAGATCAGCGAGGTGCCCAACCTCGGCGAGGACGCCTACGTCGGCTACCTCGACGACACCAGCGGCTCGGACAAGACCTGGCACTACCTCACCCAGGTGCTGTACGTGCGGCAGGGCGGGATGACCTACTACGCCTCCTGGTCCGGCTCGTACCAGGAGGGGAAGACGGCGACCGTCCCCGACCGCGACGAGATCCGGCAGGCCCTGCTGATCGACAGCCGGGACGCGCTGAAGGTGCTCGGCGGGCGGATCTGAGGCGCGGGCGTCCGCTCCGGCGCGCCCGGCACCGGGGCGCCCGGCTCAGTACGGTCGGGCGCTCATCCGGGAGGCCCGCGCGACGGCGACCACGGCGCGCTCCAGCGCGTACGCCGGGTCGTCGGAACCACCCTTCACCGCGGCGTCCGCCTGGGCGATCGCGGTGAGGGCGGCCGCCACCCCGTCACCCGTCCAGCCGCGCATCTGCTGGCGGACCCGGTCCACCTTCCACGGCGGCATGCCCAGTTCGCGGGCCAGGTCGGCGGGGCGCATGTTGCGGCCGACGGTGGCCAGCCGGCCGATGCTGCGCACGCCGGACGCCAGCGCGTAGGTGATGCCGGTCGGGGGCTGGCCGACCGCGAGGGCCCAGCGCAGCCGCTCCAGGGCCTCCGCCGCACGGCCGGTGACGGCGAGGTCCGCCACCTCGAATCCGGTGGCCTCGGCCCGGCCACTGTAGTACTTGGCGACCGCCGTCTCGTCGATGGTGCCCTCGATGTCGGCGGTGAGCTGACTGCAGGCCGCGGCCAGCTCGCGCAGGTCGCTGCCGAGCGAGTCCAGCAACGCCTGGCCGGCCTCCGGGGTGGCGGAGCGGCCGAGCGTGCGGAACTCGTTGCGGACGAAGGCCAGCCGCTCGCTCGCCTTGGTCAGCTTGGGGCACGCCACCTCACGGGCCCCGGCCTTCTTCGCCGCGTCCAACAGGCCCTTGCCCTTGGCTCCGCCCGCGTGCACCAGAACCATGATCACTTCTTCGACCGGGAAGTCGAAGTACGCCTTGACCTCCTTGACGGAGTCGGCGGAGAGGTCCTGGGCCGCCCGGACCACGATCACCTTGCGCTCGGCGAAGAGCGACGGGGTGGTCAACTCGGCCAGGCTGCCGGGCTGGAGCGCACCGGGCGCGAGGTCACGGACGTCGGTGTCCGCATCCGCCGCCTTCGCGGCGGCCACCACCTCGGCGACCGCGCGGTCCAGCAGCAGCTCCTCCTGACCGACCACGAGGGTCAGCGGGGCGAGCAGGTCGTCGGGTGCACTCTTCCTGGCCATCGTGTACCAGGATCGCACGAGCCGCCGACACCTCCGCGCGGAGCGCTACCCGCGGGGTTGGACAATGGTGCGATGACCGCGAACCACGCCCGCCAACTGCTCGTCCTGCCCGACCGCGACGCCGCCGAGGAGGCCGCCGAACGGCTGGCGGAGGAGTTCGCCGGGCTCGGCCGGCCGGAGCTCGTCCGGGACGCCCTGGCCGGGGAGGACGACGCCGAGGACGCCCAGTGGCTGGTGGTGCTGGAGGCACCGGAGGACGGTGGCTGGCCGGCCGAGCAGCTGGACCGGCTGGACGGTCTCGCGGCCGAGTACGAGGGCTGGCGCGAGCAGGACTGACGCGCGTGCGGGCGGCCGCTGGCGCACCGTGAGGGGCGGGGCCGAGGCCGGGGACGGGGACGGGCTCGGGGCCGGGTCGGCGGACGGGCGGCCCGGCGGCCCGACCTGACAGGGATCGGCGGTCCCTGACTGTCCGTCGGGACACCGAGGCAGGATGGGGCCATGGAGATGGACCGCCGTGAACTCGCAGACTTCCTCCGCCGCTCCCGGGAACGCCTCCGTCCGCAGGACGTCGGGCTGCCGGACGGCCCCCGCCGCCGTACCCCGGGGCTGCGGCGCGAGGAGGTGGTGCAGCTCGCCGGGATGTCCGCGGACTACTACATCCGGCTGGAGCAGGCCCGTGGTCCGCAGCCCTCCGGGCAGATGCTGGGCGCGCTGGCCCGGGCGCTGCGGCTGACCGAGGACGAGCGCGACCACCTCTTCCTACTCGCCGGTCACCGGCCGCCGGCCGGACGGCCTTCCGGGGAGCACATCAAGCCCGGGCTGCTGTACCTGCTCGACCAGCTGAAGGAGACGCCGGCCCAGATCGTCAGCGACCTCGGCGACCTGCTCGCGCAGAACGCCATCGCGACGGCGCTGTTCGGCGGGGTCTGCCCGCTGGACCCGGACAACCGCAACGTGGTGTGGCGCTGGTTCACCGACGCCGCCACCCGGGCCGCCTACCCCGCCGAGGAGCACGACCACTGGAGCCGGGTCCACGTCGCCGACCTGCGCGCGGCCGTCGCCCGCCGGGCCAACGACGCCCCCTCGGCGGCCCTGGTGAAGCGGCTGCGGACGGCCAGCACGGAGTTCTCCGACCTCTGGGACCTGCACGAGGTCGCCGTCCGCCGCTCCGGACGGATGCGCGTGGTGCACCCGGTGATCGGCCCGGTCAACCTGGACTGCGAGACCCTGCTGACCCCGACCGAGGACCAGCGGCTGCTGATCTTCACCCCGCCGCCTGGCAGCTCCGACGGCGCCCACCTGGAGCTGCTCCGGGTGGTGGGCAACGAGCGCTTCGAGGCCGCAGACGCACCGGCTCAACGGGTCTGACCCGGCTCACCCCCGTGGCGGGTGCGGGTGGACCGCCGTCGCCAACGTGCGGCCGGCCCCGAGGACGGCGATGTCCCCCGACCGGTCCGTGCGCAGCACGGTGGCGCCCCGCGCCCGGAGCCGGTCGACGGTCTGCGCCGAGGGGTGGCCGTACGGGTTGTCCGCGCCGCAGCTGATCAGGGCGAGCCGGGGGTGCAGGGCCGCGGCGAGCGCCCAGTCCTGGTGGGCGGAGCCGTGGTGGGCGACCTTGAGCACCTGGACCCCGCCCGGGGGCGGGCCACGGGCGAACAGGGCCGCCTGCGCCGGGGGCTCCAAGTCCCCCAGCAGCGCGATCCGCAGGGCATCCGTGTCCGGGCCGACGGTGACGAGGAGCGCCACACTGGCGTTGTTGGCCCCGGGGGCGGCCGGGTCGGGGGCGCCGTCCGGCCACAGCACCTCCCAGGACAGGCCCGGCCCCGCCGTGCGGCGTTCGCCGCGCCCCGCGCGCAGCAGCGGCACCCCGGCGTCGGCGGCCCAGCGGACCACCCGGGCCCGCTCCCCCGGTGGGTCCTCCAGCGTGGTGGTCTGCACGGCGCCGACCCGGCGGCCGCGCAGCACCCCGGGCAGGCCCTCGACGTGGTCGGCGTGGAAGTGGCTGAGGATCAGGATCGGGATCCTGGTGATCCCGAGCTCGCGCAGGCAGGCGTCGGCCGCCTTCGGGTCCGGGCCGGTGTCCACCACGACCGCGGTGTCGGCGGTGAGCGGGAGCACCGTCATGTCGCCCTGGCCGATGTCGCACAGGACCAGCCGCCAGCCGGGCGGCGGCCAGCCGGTGGCGAGCCTGGTGAGGGTGGGCGGGCGCAGCAGCGCGATCGGGACCAGCACGGCGCAGACCAGGACGAGGATCCGGTGCAGCCGCCGGAGGCCCGGGTGCCCCAGGGGCCGGCCCGCCGGGCCGGCGGCGACGGCCCAGCAGAGGGCCAGGACGGTGGCGGCCAGCAGCGCGGCACCCGGCAGGCCGCCGGGCCAGGCGAGTTGGGCGCCCGGCAGGTCGGCCCCGTGCCGGGCGACCAGGACCAGCCAGCCGGCCGGGACGGCGGCGAGGTCGGCGAGCAGACGCGCGGCGCCGTGCGACAACGGGTCGGCGGCGAGCACCGCGAATCCGAGCAGGGTGGCCGGTGCGACGGCGCCCTCGGCCAGCAGGTTGCACGGGAGGGCGACCAGGCTGATCCGGGGGGCCAGCAGGATGGTGACGGGTGCGCAGAACGCCTGGGCTGCCGCGGTGGCCGCGGCAGCGGTCGCCAGGTGGCGAGGCCAGCCGCGGGCGAGCAGGGAGGCCGTCCAGCGCGGCCCGAGGGTGAGCAGGCCCGCGGTGGCCAGCACGGACAGCAGGAACCCGAACGAGCGGGCGAGGTAGGGATCCCAGAGAACCAGCACCAGTACGGCTCCGGAGAGCGCGGGCAGGGCCTGGCGTGGACGGCCGTGGGCGAGCGCGAGCAGCCCGATCAGTCCGGTGGCGGCCGCCCGCAGGACGCTCGGATCGGGTCGGCAGACGGTGACGAAGGCGAGGGTCAGTGCCGTCCCGAGGAGGGCGGTGGTCCGCAGGGACAACCCCAGCAGCCGGGCCAGTCCGCCCCGCTCGGTGGTGCCCGCCCGGCCCGGGTTGCCGAGCAGGACGGTCAGCACGATGGCGAGGTTCGCGCCGCTGACCGCGGTGAGGTGGCCCAGGTCGGTGGCACGGAAGTCCTCCGCCAGCTCCTCCGGCAGGCGGGAGGTGTCACCGACGACCAGGCCCGGGAGCAGGCCTCCGGGATCCGGTGGAAGGTGTTCGCAGGCCGCGCGGAGCCCGCCGCGCAGGCGGGCGGCGACCCGCTGCGGGAGGCTGGGCGGGGCGAGCAGCCTCGGCGGGCCGTGGACCTGGAGCAGGGCGGCCGTGTCGTACCGCCCCGGGCCCGCGGGCAGCACCCGGACGTCCGCGCCGACCCGGGTGGACGGGATCAGTTGTCGCCAGGCGGCCGCGTCCTCGGCGCGGACCATCAGGGTCACCGGAGTCCGGGTGGCGACCGGTGGCGGGCGGCCGGGCCCGTCGAGGCGGACCTGCTCGACCAGCGCGGCCACGGTGAGGATCGGGCGGGCTGCCGCAGTACCGCGCGCCCGCGGGCTGTGGGATCTCGGGTCCCCCGACACCGTCAGCTCCACGGTCGCGTCCGTACGCGGCGCGAGCGCGGGGGCCGGCGCTGGCGCGGAGCCTGGCGTCGGCACGGAGCCTGACATCGGCGCGGAGCCTGACATCGGCGCTGGCGCGACCGAGCCCCCGGTGGGCTCGGGGACGGGTTCGGCAGGTGGCTCGGCCGGCGCCGCGAGCGGGCCGCGGTGGAGATCCGCGGTGTGCAGAACGGTGGTCGTCGCGGCGGCGGCACCGGTGAGCAGGACTGCCGCGAGCATCAGGTGCGCCGACCGTCGGCCGCGGGCGGTGAAGGCGAACAGGACGAGGGCGGCGGCCGCGGCCAGCCCGGCCGTGAGCAGCACCAGCGGATGGTCCTCGGAATCGCTGTCGAGGACGGCTGCGGTGACCGCCCAGGCGGAGACGGCGGGGAGGAGCAACCGGAGGTCGGGCCGTCCCGGCGTACCGGGCGGGGCGTCGGAGCGGTGCGGGATGGTGGCACCTCCCTGGGCAGGACGGTGGTGACCGGGGCACGGGCGGTCGGGGCGGTGAGGGCGCGGCGGATCAGAGCGACAGCAGCGATTTCAGCTCCTCGTACTTGCGGACCCCGATCCCGCTGACCTGGCGGAGCTGGTCGAGGGAGCGGAACGAGCCGTGCTCCTGACGGAACTGGATGATGCGCTGGGCCAGCGTCGGCCCGACGCCGGGCAGGGCGTCGAGCTGCTCGACGGTGGCGCGGTTGAGGCTGAGCGGCCCGGCCCGGGTGGCCGGCCCCGTGGCGGCGGGCTGCGCACCGGGGAGACCGACCAGGATCTGCTCGCCGTCCGTCAGCACTCGTGCCAGGTTGAGGCTTTGGGTGTCGGTGCCCGGAAGCGGGCCACCCGCCGCACCGAGTGCGTCCGCCACCCGGGCGCCGGCGGGCAGCTTGAGCAGACCGGGGTGCAGCACCCGGCCTGCCACGTCGACCACCACGCCGGGGCCGGTGGGCCCGCCGGACTCGTCCGCGACGGACGGCCCCGCACTGCCCGACGGCCCGGCCGTGCCGGGCGGCCCCGTGCCCGGCGGACCGGCCCCCGCCGGCCGCTCCGGTGATTCGGCGACCGTCGTGGCGGGGACGGGCACCGGCTCCGGTCGCCCCAGCCAGAAGTGCTGGACGGCATAGCCGACGGCGAGCAGCAACAGGACGCCCAGCCCCACCACCGCACGCCGGTCGAGCGACAGCCCCGGGGGAAGATCCGGCATCATCCGTCGCCGACCGGGCGGCGCCGGATCGGGCGTCACCGGATCGTGGGCCGGCGGATCGGGCGTCAGTGGATCGGGCTCCACCGGCTCAGGCATCGACGGCTCGGGAGCGGCCGGATCGGGAACGGCCGGATCGAGATCCGGATCGAGGTCGGCAGCGGCACCGGGCGGCGCCGCTCCCGGCGGCACGGAGTGACTCGCGGTGACGACCGGTCTCGACGGCCCGCTCCGGTCCCCCGATGCGGGCGACGGGAGCGTGAACAGGTTGGCCATCCGCCCGCGGACGGCTTCGGCGGTGTCCTGGCGACGGGCGCTGCCCGGCAGCATCGTTCTCATGGCGAGGACGGTAGGCGCAGCCGCCCCGACCCGGCGGAAGTCCTCGATTCCCTGTGGAAAAACCCCGGCTGTGGATAACTCAGGTAGCCCGAACGAGTGAGTTTGCGCAGCTCAAAGCGGCAGTCACCGCGGCGCAACCACCACGGCCAGCAGCCCCGGCCCGACGTGTGCCCCGATCACGGCGCCGACCTCCCCCACGTACAGCTCGCGCAGCCCGGGGACGCGCTCCCGCAACCGCTCCGCGAGGGGCTCCGCCCGGTCCTCGGCGGCCAGGTGGTGGACGGCGATGTCGACCTCCCGCTCCCCCGCCTCCTGCACCGCGATCTCCTCCAGCCGGGCGATCGCCCGGGAGGCCGTCCGGACCTTCTCCAGGGGTTCGATCCGCCCCCCGGCGAGGTGCAGCAGCGGCTTCACGGCCAGCGCGGAGCCGACCAGCGCGCGGGCCGCCCCGATCCGTCCGCCCCGGCGCAGGTACTCCAGGGTGTCGACGTAGAAGAACCCGCGGGTCTGCTCGGCCCGCCGACCCGCCGCGGCCGCGGTCTCCTCGATCCCGCGGCCCGCCGCGGCCGCCTCGGCCGCGGCCAGGACGCAGTGGCCGAGGGCCATGCCGACCAGTCGGCTGTCCACCACCCGCACCGGGATGCCCACCTCGGCCGCGGCCAGCCGGGCGGCCTCCGCGGTGCCGGACAGCTCCGCCGAGATGTGGACGGAGACGATGCCGCCGGCACCGGCCTCGGCCGCCGCCCGGTAGGCCGCGACGAAGGTCTCGGGGCTCGGCCGCGAGGTGGTCACCCGGCGCTTGGCGCGCAACGCCTCGGCCACGTCCTTGGGGGAGATCTCCACCCCCTCGGCAAGCGCCTCGTCGCCCACGACGACGCTGAGCGGTACGACCTCGATCCGATGGCGGTCCACCACGTCCTGGGGCAGATAGGCGGTGGAATCGGTGACGAGAGCGAGGTGGCCGGGCATGTGCCGGAGGTTACTCCCCGTTCGGCCAGGAAGACAGCGCCCGCCCCGCTCCGCCCCAGCGCCTACGACCCGCCGGGGCTCGGCTTCCGCAGCCGGTCGGCCAGCCGTGCGAGTGGCTCGGCGAGCCCGAGGACCTCCTCGGCACTCACCCGCCGCCCGGCCGCCCCGAGCACCTTCCGCTCCTCCGCCGCCGCACCGGCCGCGCCCGCCCGCACCCCTGACGCACCGTCGCTCCCGGAGGCCGCACCCGCACCCGTTCCAGCACCAGCAGCCGGACCCGCCCCCGGCCCCGACGCAGCACCCCGAGCCCCGTCCCCGGCGGTGTCCCAGTGCCGCAGCGCCCCCGCCTCGGTGGTGCACTCCTCCGTCAGCCGGCCCAGTTCGTCGTCGGCGAAGCGCCGCATCCGGTCCTGGGCGGCCCAGCGCAGCGACTCCGCGGAGTGGGTGATCCGCTCGGCCCGCTCGCGGAGTTCGGCGAGCTTGGCCGTGACCCGGGCGCCGTCCGGCTCCCGCTCCAGCATCCGCAGCTCGCCGTCGAGTTCGGCGGCGTGCGCGTCGAGGCGGGTCAGCAGTTGGAGGGCCTCACCGAGCTGGCCGTCCTGCGGCAGTCCGCTCTCCAGCACCTGCCGGGTGCTGTCGAGCGCGGTGCGCAGCGCCAGCCGGACGGCCGCCAGCTGTCCCTGCGGCCCGGGTTTGGTGAAGGTCTTCGCCTTGAGGGCGACGTTCTCGACCGTGCGGCGGGCCTGGGCCTCGTGCCGCTCGACCTTGGCCGCGACGGCCTTGGCCGCCTTCACGGTGCCGACCACCGCCATCGTCAGCAGCGCCACCCCGAAGAGCAGAACCAGCACCACCACCACACCGATCGCGTCCATGGAGCGCCCACCTTCTTCCACCGCTGCCACCGGGCCGGGCTGCTGCCCGGGTGCGGCCTGCCGCGACTGCCGATGTCTCCACCGTAGCGGCCGGGCCGTAGCGGGTGGACCCGTCGGTCGCCCGCGAGCCCAGAGATCAGGGGCGGCTCAGGGGTCCCGCAGGTCCGGCTCAGGGTGCCCTCAGGGCTTCCCGCCCACCCCGGGCCCCGCGCCCCACCATCCCGCGCCGCCCCACCATCCCGCGTCCCACCATCCCGCGTCCCACCATCCCGCGTCCCGAACCTCCCCCCGCCACGATCGGTGCCACACTGGCCGCCATGCTGGAGACCTCCGCCCGTCTGCTGCGTCTGCTCTCGCTCCTCCAGGTCCGTCGTGACTGGCCCGGTGCGAACCTGGCGAACCGCCTCGGTGTCGATGTCCGCACGGTCCGCCGGGACGTCGACAAGCTGCGCAGCCTCGGGTACCCGGTGGAGTCCGCCCCGGGCGTGGCCGGCGGCTACCGGCTGGGTGCGGGCGCGGAGATGCCGCCGCTGTTGCTGGACGACGACGAGGCCGTCGCGGTGGCCGTCGGGCTGGGGACGGCGGCGGGCGGCACGGTGTCCGGGATCGAGGAGTCCTCGGTCCGGGCCCTGGCCAAGTTGCTGCACGTGATGCCGTCGCGGCTGCGGCACCGGGTGGACGCGCTGGCGTCCGCGACGGTCACCCTGGCCTCGAACGGCCCGGTCGTGGACGCCGCCGCGCTGACCGCGATCGCCGGCGCCTGCCGGGCGCACGAGCGGCTGCGGTTCGACTACCGCGCGTACGACGGCAGCGAGAGCCAGCGCGACGCCGAACCGCACCGGCTGGTGCACACCGGCGTGCGCTGGTACCTGGTCGCCTGGGACACCGCCCGGGCGGACTGGCGGAACTTCCGGGTGGACCGGATGTCGCTGAGGCCGCCGGCCGGCCCGCGGTTCGCGCCCCGGCGGCCACCCGAGGTGGACATCCGGGACTACCTCTCCTGGGAGGTGGCCCTCGGCCAGTACCGCTACCAGGCGCGGTTCACCGTCCGGGCGCCCGCGCACGTCGTCGCGCAGCAGGTCAAACCCACCGCGGGCCTGGTCGAGCCGTTGGACGAGCACAGTTGCACCCTGCGGGCCGGCTCCCACTCGCTCAGCGGCCTGGCCGTGTACGTCAGCGTGCTCGGCTTCGACTTCACCGTCCACGAGCCGCCGGAGCTGGTCGAGCACGTCCGGCTGATGTCCGACCGGCTGCGGGCCGCCGCTTCCTCCCCCGAGGATGCCGCGCCCTCCCCCGGATAGGACCGGCCCCCGCCCCCCGGACGGCGCGGAAGCGGGCCGCGTAGCACGCGAAAGCCGGCCGCCCCCTGAGGGAGCGGCCGGCGTCCGTGCGCCGCGGCGGTCAGCCGGTGACGATGTTCACCAGCTTCGGCGCCCGCGCGATGACCTTGCGGACCGGGGCGTCGCCGATCGCGGCGACCACGGCCGGGTCGGCCAGGGCCAGCGCCTCCAGCTCGGCGTCGGAGATCGACGGCGCGACCTCCAGCCGGGCCTTGACCTTGCCCTTGATCTGCACCACGCAGGTGACCGTCTCGTCGACCACGTAGGCGGGGTCGGCGACCGGGTAGTCGGCGAAGGCCAGCGACTCGTCGTGGCCCAGCCGGCGCCACAGCTCCTCGGCGATGTGCGGGGCCAGCGGCGCGACCAGCAGGACGATCTGCTCGGCCACCGGACGCGGCGTGGAGCCCCGCTTGACCAGGAAGTTGTTCAGCTCGATGGCCTTGGCGACGGCGGTGTTGAAGCGCAGGCCGGCCATGTCGCCGCGGATGCCGTCGATGGCCTTGTGCAGGGCGCGCAGGGTGGCCTCGTCCGGCTCCTCGTCCGTCACCACCAGCTCGCCGGTGGTCTCGGAGACGACGTTGCGCCACAGGCGCTGCAGGAAGCGGTACGAGCCGACCACGGCGCGGGTGTCCCACGGGCGCGAGACGTCCAGCGGGCCCATCGACATCTCGTACAGGCGCAGGGTGTCCGCGCCGTACTCGTCGGCGATCTCGTCCGGGGCGACGGCGTTCTTCAGGGACTTGCCCATCTTGCCGGCCTCGCGCTTGACCGGCTCGCCCTGCCAGACGTACTGGCCGTCGCGCTCCTCGACCTCGGCGGCGGGCACCGGGAAGCCGCGCTCGTCGCGGTAGACGTCGGCGGTGATCATGCCCTGGTTGAACAGCTTGTGGAACGGCTCGACCGAGGACACGTGGCCCAGGTCGTGCAGCACCTTGTGCCAGAAGCGGGCGTACAGCAGGTGCAGCACCGCGTGCTCGGCACCGCCGACGTACAGGTCGACGCCGCCGGCCGGCTTGTCGGCCGTCGGGCCCATCCAGTAGGCCTCGTTGGCGGGGTCGACGACCTTCTCGCGGTTGGCCGGGTCGATGTAGCGCAGCTCGTACCAGCAGGAACCGGCCCAGTTGGGCATGGTGTTGGTCTCGCGGCGGTAGGTCCTGACCCCGTCGCCCAGGTCCAGCTCGACGGTGACCCAGTCCTCGTTGCGCGACAGCGGGGTCTTCGGCGAGGAGGTGGCGTCGTACGGGTCGTAGGTGTGCGGCGAGTAGTCCTCCACCACGGGCACCTCGACCGGCAGCATCGACTCGGGCAGCGCGTGCATCGCGCCGTCCTCGTCGTAGACGATCGGGAACGGCTCGCCCCAGTACCGCTGGCGGCTGAACAGCCAGTCGCGCAGGCGGAAGTTGACCGTGCCCTCGCCCAGGCCGCGCGCGGCCAGCCAGGCGGTGGCGGCGGCCTTGGCGTCGACCACGCCCAGACCGTCCAGGGACAGGTCGTCGTGGGCGGAGTTGACGATGACCGAGTCGTAGGTGTCGAAGGCGTCGTCCCACCCGGCCGGGTCCTGGCCGCGGCCGTCGGTCGGCTCGACCACGCAGCGCATCGGCAGCCCGAAGGCGCGGGCGAAGGCGAAGTCGCGGTGGTCGTGGGCCGGGACGGCCATGATCGCGCCGGTGCCGTAGCCCATCAGCACGTAGTCGGCGATGAACACCGGGACCTGCTCGCCGCTGACCGGGTTCACGGCGTACGCGCCGGTGAACACGCCGGTCTTGACCTTCGCCTCGACCTGCCGCTCGACGTCGGACTTGGCGGCGGCCGCCGCCCGGTACGCGGCCACGGCCTCGGCCGGGGTGGCAGCTGCGCCGGTCCACTCGGCCGGGACACCGGCGGGCCACTCGGCGGGCACGATCGAGTCGACCAGGTCGTGCTCGGGCGCCAGCACCATGTAGGTGGCGCCGAACAGGGTGTCAGGACGGGTGGTGAAGACCGTGATCGCGCCCTCGCCGACCGCGAAGTCGACCCGGGCGCCCTCGGAGCGGCCGATCCAGTTGCGCTGCTGCAGCTTGATGGCCTCGGGCCAGTCCAGGTGCTCCAGGTCGGTGATCAGACGGTCGGAGTAGGCGGTGATCCGCATCATCCACTGGCGCAGCTTCGACTTGAAGACCGGGAAGTTGCCGCGCTCGGAGCGGCCGTCCGCGGTGACCTCCTCGTTGGCCAGCACGGTGCCCAGGCCGGGGCACCAGTTGACCGGCACCTCCTTGGAGTACGCCAGCCGGTACTCGCCCAGCACCTCGTCCCGCTCGACGGCGGACAGCTCGGACCAGGCCCGGCCGTCCGGCGTCGGGCGCGAACCGTCGGCGAAGGCGGCGATCAGCTCGGCGATCGGACGGGCCCGGCCGGCCTCCTGGTCGTACCAGGAGTTGAAGATCTGCAGGAAGATCCACTGCGTCCAGCGGTAGTACTCCGGGTCGATCGTGGCGATCGAGCGCCGCGAGTCGTGGCCCAGACCCAGCCGGCGCAGCTGGCGGCGCATGTTGGCGATGGCCGCCTCGGTGGTGATCCGGGGGTGCTGGCCGGTGGCGACGGCGTGCTGCTCGGCGGGCAGGCCGAAGGCGTCGTAGCCCAGCGTGTGCAGCACGTTGTGGCCGGTCATCCGCTGGTAGCGGGCGTAGACGTCGGTCGCGATGTAGCCCAGCGGGTGGCCGACGTGCAGGCCTGCGCCGGAGGGGTACGGGAACATGTCCATGATGAAGCTGTGCGGCTTCGCGGAGACCTCGCCGGCCGAGGCCTCGGCCAGGGGGCCGACCGGGTTGGGGGCGTCGAAGGTCCCCGACTTCTCCCACAGGTCCTGCCAGCGGGACTCGATCTCGGCGGCCAGCGCGGCGCCGTAGCGGAAAGGCTCGGTGGCGGCGTCGGCCGCGCCGGAAGCAGGGGTCGTCTCGCTCATGGTCCTTCGGGCTCCATCGTCATCAGTTAGCGAACCGGGCAGCGTCCCCGGGCAGGCCATCAGGCCTCAACCGGTCCGGAAAGCAAAAAGGCCCCTCGCAGGAGGGGTCGCCACGCCGACTCCGGCCCCCGCCCGGGGGCGTCGGCCGGTCCTGGTCAGCGCGGCCGGCTAAGGAGCAGGCGCACGGTTCGCATGGGGTCAGGGTACCGCAAGGGGGCATGGCCCCCGGGCGGCCGTCCGGCGCGGCCCCGCACGGCCGGCCGGCCCGAGCCGCCGGGTCGAACTCCCGCAGCGCACGGGCCAGCCGCACGGGTCAGAGCGGTCGGCCGGCCCGGACCGCCGCGTCGAACTCCCGCAGCGCACGGGCCACCCGCCCCGACTGCATGCCGGCCGCCAGCAGCCGGGCCTCCTCGGCGATCCGGTCCGCCTCCTCCTGCTCGCCGGTGCGCCGGTAGGAGTCGGCCAGCCGCACCATGAGCAGGGCCCTGGCCCTGGCCCGCTCGGGCGAGAGCGCCCCGACGGCCGAGGTCAGCAGCGCGCGGGCCCGTTCGTGCTCGCCGAGGAAGAGGTGGCCCTCGCCGACCATGCCCTCCAGGTCGGCCCGCTCCTGGACGTGGTCCAGCTCGCCGTCCAGCGCTTGGAAGGCCCGTTCGGCGACCGCCTCGGCGCTGATCTGCTCGCCCTTGCGTCCGTGCGCCCGGGCGATCCGGCCGAGCTGCAGGGCCCGCTCACGGGGGGTCAGCACCTCGTCGGCGGCGCGCAGCGCGGTGGAGAGCATGGCGACGGCGTCCAGCCCTCGCCCCCCGGAGTTGTAGGTGGCCTGGACGGCGAGGCAGCCGACCACGCTGACGCCGAGCCGCGGGTCCCCGGAGACGTGCGCGGCGCGCAGCGCGGCGACGAAGGCCCGCTGGGCGGCGGCGTCGTTGCCCATGTCGTAGCTGGCCCAGCCGACCAGCCGGGCCAGCCGCCCGGCCGCGCCGTACAGCTCGCGCCCGAGCGGTTCGTCGTAGCGGCCGAGCTCCAGCAGCTTGCCGACCATGGCGAGCTCGGCCTTGGCCGGGCCGAGGATCAGGCCACCGCCGTAGGCCCGCTCCAGGCGCTGCTTGCTCTCGTAGGAGAGCCGCAGGTCGGCGAGCTGCTCGGCGGCGATCCGCAGCGCGCCCTCGCCGCCGGTGACCTCCGGTGGCGGTGAGGCCCAGTGCCGGGCGGCCTGCTCCAGCTCGTCGCCGCGGAACAGGTCGGTGAGGCGGACGGGTGCCGCGTCGGCGCCGGCCTCGCGCAGCGCGGTCTGGGCGGTGTCCGCCGTCCACGGGTCGGTGAGCAGCCGGGGCGAGAGCACCTTGGCGCCGCGGCTGCCGCCCATCTGGCCCCAGAGCTGCTCGTAGGTGACGGCGATGCCGACGGTGCGGCTGAGCACCTCGCAGACGGTCTGGTCGTGCGGGGAGCGCGGCACCATGCCGCGGTCACGCCACTTGTACGGCGCGGTGGAGCTGATCGCGAGCCCGGGCGGGAGCATCGCGCTCACCTCGCGGGCGAGCCGCTCGGGGCTCCAGCCGAGCTGGTGGAGTATCCGTGCCAGCTCTTCGTTGCGTTTGCGTGCCAGGTCGGCCATGGCACGACCGTAGCCGTCGCACCGCTCGCGCCGGTAGGGCCCTGGTGGTTCGCGGGGCCGGGCCCGGGGCGGCCGCGCCGGCTGACGGAACGCCAGAAGGACCGCCTCCCACCGGGAGGCGGTCCTTCTGTTCCTGTGGAGCTATGGAGAATCGAACTCCAGACCTCCTGCATGCCATGCAGGCGCTCTACCAACTGAGCTATAGCCCCTTGCCGTTGTCCCCGGCGTTTCCCCCGGCGACATCGCCAACAATACACGGTCACCGGGGTGGGTCCCTAATCGCTTTCCGGCGCCCCGGCACCGGCCGCCACCTGGGACGTCACCGGGCGGGCCGGGCCGGCCGCCGCCCCCGCCACCACCCCCGCCACCGTCATCGCCCGCGCCCGCGCCACCGCGACCGCCGCCGCGCCCGCGCCCACGACCGCGGGACATGAGACTCCGGGAAACGCAGAAGGCCGCCACCCGGATCGGGTGACGGCCTTCACTCCACTGTGGAGCTATGGAGAATCGAACTCCAGACCTCCTGCATGCCATGCAGGCGCTCTACCAACTGAGCTATAGCCCCGCGACACATGCGGCCCTGACGGACCACCGGTGCGGAGTGGAGCTATGGAGAATCGAACTCCAGACCTCCTGCATGCCATGCAGGCGCTCTACCAACTGAGCTATAGCCCCGCGTTCCCGCGATTCCCGCTTTCCTTTCGGTCTGCGTTCCTCCCTGCGAACGAGGAAGACTCTAGCTGGTCAGAGCCGGAACTGCGAAATCGCCTTCGGTTCACCGTCAGGTCTCGTCCCCGATGACCGGCTCGGGGAGGGTGCCGGCGTTGTGCTCCAGGAGCCGCCAGCCCCGCGCGCCGCGGCCGAGCACCGACCAGCAGCAGTTGGAGAGGCCTCCGAAGCGCTCCCAGTGCACCGGGTCGAGGTCGAGCAGCCGCCCGAGCATGGTGCGGATGGTGCCGCCGTGGCTGACCACCACCAGGGTGCCGTCCTCCGGCAGCTTCTCGACCGCCGCCAGCACCACCGGGACGGCACGGTCCGCGACCTCGGTGGCCAGCTCGCCGCCGCCGCGCCGGACCGGCTCGCCCTGCGCCCACGCATCGAACTGCTCCGGGAACCGGGCCCGGATCTCGGCGTTGGTCAGCCCCTGCCACTCGCCCGCGTAGGTCTCCCGCAGGCCCTCGTGGTGGTCCACCCCGAGGCCGGTGACCTTGGCCAGCTCCGCCGCCGTGTGCCGGGCGCGCTGGAGGTCGGAGGAGACCACCAGGTCGGGCTGGAGGCCGGCGAGCAGCCGGGCCGACCGCCTGGCCTGCTCGACGCCCTGCTCGGTGAGCGGGATGTCGGTGCTGCCCTGGAATCGGGACTCCAGGTTCCAGGAGGTCTGGCCGTGCCGCCAGAAGACGATGCGCGGCCCCCGCGCGGCGCGGCTCAGCTCTCGTCCTCGGGGAGGCCGGAGACGGCGTTGCCCGCGGCGTCGGTGACGGCGTTCTCGGGCCGGTTGCGGGTGGCCACCGCGTCGGCAGGCAGCGGCACCTCGGGGCAGTCCTTCCAGAGCCGGTCGAGGGAGTAGAAGGACCGCTCCTCGGAGTGCTGGACGTGCACCACGATGTCCAGGTAGTCGAGCAGGATCCAGCGACCCTCGCGCTCGCCCTCGCGGCGGACCGGCTTGATGTCGAGCTGCTCGCGCAGCTGGTCCTCGATCTCCTCCGCGATGGCCCGCACCTGGCGGTCGTTGGCGGCCGACGCGATCAGGAAGGCGTCGGTGATCGACAGCACCTCGCTGACGTCGAAGGCGATGATGTCGTGGGCCAGCTTGTCGGCCGCCGCCTGGGCGGCGACGTTGAGGAGTTCCTGGCTGTGGTCGGTGACGGTCACGGTGTACTTCCCGCTCGATGGCAATAACGCCTTCCAGGATCTCACGAACGGGCCGGGGCCCGGATCGGACGATCCGGGCCCCGCTCCCGCCTGCTCGAACCGGCGGGTCAGGGCGCCTTCGGCGGCTGGTAGTCCTTGCCCAGGACGACCACCAGATCCGCGTTCTGCGCCTCGGACGCCTTCTTCACGGCGGTCTCCGGCAGCCCCAGCGCGCCGGCCAGGGCCTTGGCGTCCGCGGCCCGGGAGTCGTCGGTGTAGCGGATCTCGGTGGTCGCCTGCGCGGCCGTCTTGGCGGTGCTGGGCACCAGCTCCAGACCCGCGTTGACCGCCTGGATGCCCGCGGTGGTGGCGTTCTGGTCGTTGCCCGAGGCGTTCACGAACGACACCCGGGTGGCCGTGCCGCCCGCCGTGACCGCGCCCGCCTTCACCGTGCCGCCGAGGATCTCCTTGACCTGCTGGCCGGCCGTGGCCTCGTCCAGCGTGCCGTCCGGCTTCACCTTGAGCGTGCTGCCCGTCAGGTGCCCGTCCCGGGCCTGGCCGGCCAGCAGGGCGAGCACCCCGCCGAGCTGCTTCTCCGCCAGCGACGGGTCCAGCACCGCGTTCATCCGGTGCACGTCGTCGGTGGACTCCGCCAGGTCGGTCGGCATGGTGCGGACCACCGCCTCCAGCACCTTCCCGAACCGGGCCAGCTGAGCGTCCCGGCCCTCGGTCGGCGCCTGGTACGTGGCGTAGGCGACCGAGGCCTTGCCGGTCAGCGTCACGCCCTTGCCGGCCGCGGCGAGCACCTTGCCGTCCGGCTTGTTGCCCTCCCGGACCTCGACGTCGGTGTCCACCTTCACGCCGCCCAGCTGGGCGACCAGCAGCTCCAGGTACGGGGTGTCCAGCCGCCAGGTGCCGCCCACCGGGGCGCCGAGCACCGTGCTCAGCCCCTCCCGGGTGGCGGAGGCGCCGATCGTGTCGAGCCCCTGGCCGACCGTGACGGTGCCGGCGTCGCCGCCGGGCACCTTCAGGGTGTCCGGCAGCATCAGCACCGAGCCCTTGTGCCCGGCCGCGTCGTTCACCAGCAGCGCGGTGGAGACCTTGCCCTGAAGGTCGCGCAGGTGCACCACGTTGACCTGCCGGTCGCCGGCCACCGCGGCCGCGTCCTCGCCGCCGCCGAGCTTGCCGGCCCACCACAGGTAGCCGACTGCCCCGCCGGACAGCACCGCCAGCACCACCAGCAGGGCGACCAGCCGGTTGCGCAGCCGGCGGCGGCGCTCGGCCCGGACCTCGCTGCGCGACTCGGCGAACTTCAGCCAGTCGATGACGTCCTCGGACTCCTCCGCCTGTTCGTCCACGAAGGTGAACTCGCCGGTCGAGTAGTCGTCCTTGGGGGCCCGGGGGGTCCGTCGCCCGCCGACCTGCTCGGAAGGCTGCGCCGGCTCGGCCGGCGGCGCGGCAGCGGGAGTGGGCGGCGCGGGCCTGGGCCGCGGGGGCGCGGGCGGCGCCGCCTGCTGGACGGGCTGCGCCTGCCGCTGCGCGGGGGCCGGCCCGGCGGCGTACGGGTCCTGGGCGTAGAGCTGCTGCTCGTGCGCGTACCCCTGGCCGTACCCGCCGGAGGGGTCGTAGACCGGCTGCTCGGGCTGGTACGGCTGCTGGTAGTACCCCTGCTGCCCGCCCCGGCCGCCCTGGCCGTACTGCTGGCCGCCGTACTGCTGGCCGCCCTGGTGCTGGCCCTGGCCGTACTGCTGGGACGGGTCCTGGTACGCCGGCTGCTGCTGTCCGCGGGAGTACCCCTGGCCGTACCCGGCGGAGGCGTCGTGCGCGGGCTGTTCGGGCTGGTAGGGCTGCTGCTGGTAGTAGCCCTGCCGGCCGTCCCGGCCGTACGGCTGCCCGTCCTGCGCGTAGCCCTGGCCGTACGCCCCGGAAGGCTCCTGGTGCGGCTGCTGCTGGTACGGGTACCAGGTCCCGTCGTCCTGGCCGCGGTCTGGCGATCCGGTCACGCCGCCCCTCCCGGGTTCAAGGCTGGGCCGGCGCGTAGAGCGCCCGCTTGTCGATGTAACGGACCACGCCGTCCGGCACCAGGTACCAGACCGGTTCGCCCTTGGCGACCCGGTCGCGGCAGTCGGTCGAGGAGATGGCCAGCGCGGGCACCTCCACCAGGGAGACCCTGCCGACCGGCAGGCCGGCGTCGGAGAGGGTGTGCCCCGGGCGGGTGCAACCGATGAAGTGGGCGAGCTCGAAGAGTTCCTCGGAGTCCCGCCAGGAGAGGATCTGGGCGAGCGCGTCGGCGCCGGTGATGAAGAACAGCTCGTCGTCCGGGTGCAGGGCGTGCAGGTCGCGCAGGGTGTCGACGGTGTAGGTCGGCCCGTCCCGGTCGATGTCGATCCGGCTGACCGAGAACTGCGGGTTCTCCGCGGTCGCGATGACCGTCATCAGGTAACGGTCCTCGGCGGCGGACACGGCGCGGTCCAGCTTCTGCCACGGCTGCCCGGTCGGCACGAAGATCACCTCGTCGAGGTGGAACGCGCTCGCGACCTCACTGGCGGCGACCAGGTGCCCGTGGTGGATGGGGTCGAACGTGCCCCCCATCACGCCGAGTCGCCTCGTCGTCACGCCCTGCGCGCCCCTGGCCTGCTCTCTCATGGCGCCACACCATACGCGACCCGGATTGCCGCCGGGAATGCGCGAGCCCGCGGGGCCCCGCGCCGGGGCCCCGCGCCGCCCGGGTCAGCGGTCGCGGTTGAAACGCGTGGTCACGAAGAGCAGGAGCAGCAGGATGAACAGTGCGGAGCCGCCGGTCAGGTACGGGCTGAGGCTCTCGTGGTTGCCGCCCTCGGCGAGCTGGGTGAGGGCGGGCAGTGCAGCGTTGCTCATGGTCGGCAGGACCTTCTCGGCTCGGTGACGGACCAGGGGTGCGGGCCTGGGTGGCCCGCCCGCTCATCGTACGGGGGGTGCCCCCGCAACCGCGCGGCGGCCCACCGCGTCCCCCAGGTGGGTGGCGGACCGGTGTCCGGACGGGCCGTCAGCCGATGCCCGGTCAGTGCGGCCGCACCGGACGGCTCAGCTGTTGCGGCCGGCCCGCAGCAGCAGCCAGGCCAGCAGTCCGACGCCGACGAAGGACGCCACCACGATGATCCGCAGGAACAGGCCCGGGCCGTTCTCGGTCGAGATCGGGCCGGCCAGGTGCGCCAGGGTGGCAGGGGACATCGCGGGACTCCTCGGGTGCTGCGGGGTGCTGCTCGGCGGCCCGGCCCCGTCACGGGGCCCGGCCCTGCCAGGGTAGACCGGCTTACGCCGGACCATCGGAGGCGCCCCCGGGCGCACCGCCGGCGGGGCCCGGGGGCCGCGCCGGGGACGAGTACGGACGTACGGACGTTGGAGCGATCAGCAGCGGGGGCCGGCCGGGGAGCCGGTGCCGGCATCGACCAGGGAGGTACTCAGCATGTCCGATCTGACCAAGGAGACCGCGCCGAGCCGGCGCCGGCAGCGCTTCCCGGGCATCTCGACCCGGGCCTGGGAGCACCCGGCGGACCGCTCGGCGCTGGTGGCCCTGCGCAAGCTCAGTGGGTTCGACGAGGTCCTCAAGAAGCTCGCGGGCCTGGTCTCCGAGCGCAGCGTCCGGCTGATGTTCCTGGCCACCGCGGTGCGGACCTCCGAGCGGCAGTTCCCGGAGCTGCACAGCATGGTCAGGGACGCCGCCTACGCGCTGGACCTGGAGAAGGTCCCGGACCTGTACGTGACGCAGGACCCGTCGGTCAACGCCATGTGCATCGGCATGGACACCCCGATCATCGTACTGACCAGCGGCCTGGTCGACCTGCTCGACGAGGAGGAGCTGCGGGCCGTGGTCGGCCACGAGGTCGGGCACGCGATGTCCGGACACGCCGTCTACCGGACGATGCTGCTGATCCTCACCAACATCGCCGCCCGGATCGCCTGGCTGCCGCTCGGCACCCTCGCCATCACCGCGGTCATCACCGCGCTCAAGGAGTGGTTCCGCAAGGCCGAGCTCTCCTGCGACCGGGCCGGCCTGCTGGCCGGTCAGGACCTCCAGGCCTCGATGCGCGGCCTGATGAAGCTGGCCGGCGGCCACAACCTGGCCGAGATGAACGTCGACGCCTTCCTGGAGCAGGCCGAGGAGTACGACAGGGCGGGCGACCTGCGCGACGGCGTGCTCAAGCTGCTCCAGGTGCTGCCGCAGACCCACCCGTTCGCGGTGGTGCGGGTGGCCAAGCTCAAGAAGTGGGCGGAGAGCGAGGAGTACCGCTCGATCCTGGCCGGCGCCTACCCGCGCCGCGGCGACGACCCGGACGCCTCGGTCGGCGCCCAGTGGAAGGCCGCCGCGGACTCGTACTCGCAGTCGGTCAAGGAGAGCAAGGACCCGCTGATGGGCCTGCTGCGGGACGTGGCCGGCGGCGTCGGCACGGTCGGCGGAAGGCTCCGGGACACCTTCGCGGGTGCCCGCAACGGCTCGGGCCCGGACGCCGGCGGCCCGGAGGCGAACGGCTCCAACGGCTCTGTCTGACCCTCGGCGGGGCGGGGCGCCGGCCCGGCGCCCCCGCCCCGCACCGCCGCCGTCAGCCGGTCGGCGCGCCCAGCACCCCGCACAGCTGCCAGGCCGGACGGGCGTGGTCCGCGGGGCTGACCGCGGCCGGCGCCGTGCCCTCCGAGCCCGCCGGCAGCGGCTGGAGGTACCCCGCCGCGTCCGCACCGCAGGCGGTGGGGCCGGCGTGCACCACGGCGTCGACCAGCCGCACCCGCCCGGCGCCGATGTCGCCGTGCTCGAACTCGAAGCGCAGCTCCCGGCGGACCGAGAACAGCGTGGCGGGCGCCTGGGCCGTCCCGGCCGGCCGCACCGCGTAGACGAAGGTGTGGTCCGCGGTGATCTCCAGCGTCCCGCTGTCCGCCTCCACCACCCGGGCCTGCCCGGTCACCTTGACCCGCTCGGTCGCCAGCGCGACCTTCCCCGGGTCGAAGCGGACGAGCCAGCCGGTGGCGGCGTGCCGCTGGTCGTCCCGCGGGGCGTTCAGGCTGTCGTCGTACTGCGCCTGCTCCCCCGGCGTCACCAGGGCCCGCGCCCGGCCGGTCTCGCCCTCCACCAGGGTGCTCGGCGCCAGCGAGGACGCCACCAGGTACTGCTTCACGCTGTCCAGGGCCCGGGCGGTCTCGGGCCGGGTGAAGTGCACGGTGCCCGCCGCGGCCGGCAGGCCCAGGCCCCCGGCGCCGTCCGCGAAGTCCGCGGGCAGCCCGGCGAACGGATCGCCCGGGTCCGCGACCGGCGCGACCGCCGCCGCGGGGCTCAGCGCCACCATCGTCGAGGTCAGCTGGTTGCCGCTCGCCGCGCCGCCCGCCCGGTGCGGGGAGCTCACCCCGAAGTACACCGCCGCGGCGAACGCGAGCACCACCAGCAGCAGCAGCGCGACGGCCTGCCGGGGCAGCGAGCCCAGCGCCCCGAAGCCGATCCGGGCCCGGGTGGCACGCGGGTGGCCACCGCCCAGGCGCTCCTGCGCGGAGAGTTCCTGGATGCGGGCAGCGCGGACGAACGATTCGTCGAAGACCACGGACCGGAACTCGTCCTCGTTGCCGGAGCCGCCCTCGGGGGTACCCTCGGGAGGCTCGCGCGGGTCACCCATACCACCAGGGTAGACGCGGGCCCGGCCCCGTACGAGGGGCCGTGCGCAACTTCTGCCGGCGACCGGCTCAGCCCGAGGGCAGGCCCGCCACCGCCGGGGCCGGACCGACCGGGGCGCCCGTGCTGCTGCCGCTCTCCGGCCGGCGCGGGCGCTCGTCCGCGCCGCCGCCGGTGCCCCGGTAGATCGCGGCCACCGCGACGGCCACCACGCTGATGCCCATCACCACGGCCAGCACCCAGGCCACCGGCCGGTGCCAGCGCTGCTGCGCGACGTCCCGGCCCTGGCCGATCCGCTGCGACCGGCCCGGACGGCCCCAGCGGGAGCGCCGCCGGGAGCGGTCCAGCGCGGACCACGGATCGGGATACCGCCGGTCGTCGTCGAGACCTCGCGGGTGCGGCCGCAGCTCCAGCGGCAGCCCCTCCCCCGAGGTCGTCAGGTCATAGCCCCGACCGGCGCCGGCCGCGTCCGGCTCGAACCTCGCCTCGGCGGCAGCCAGCTGCCGCTCCAGCGCGCTCGGCTCACGGACCGCGGCGGACCGGACGAACGCCTCGTCGAAGACCACGGTGGCGAACTCGTCGTCCGCACCACCGTGATCGGCGCCGTCGGGGTACGGCGAACCCCCCACATCGTCAGCCACGGATTCAGCGTATTACCGGGCGGCCCTTTTGTCTGGGGCTCCCGGCAGTTGGTCCGGCACCCGGGTGGTGCGGTCCGCCGCTCCGCCGGCCCCGGCTCAGGACCCGACGGTCTGGGTCGCCTCGCCCCGCACGTGCCCGTCACCGGTGACGATGTACTTGGTGGAGGTCAGCTCGGGCAGTCCCATCGGGCCGCGGGCGTGCAGCTTCTGGGTGGAGATGCCGATCTCCGCGCCGAAGCCGAACTCGCCCCCGTCGGTGAACCGCGTCGAGGCGTTGACGGCCACCGTGGTGGCGTCCACCAGCTGGGTGAACCGGCGGGCCGCCGCCTGCGAGGTGGTCACGATCGCCTCGGTGTGGCCGGAGGACCAGCGGCGGATGTGCGCGACCGCGGCGTCCAGCGACGGCACCACGGCGGCCGCCAGGTCCAGCGACAGGTACTCGGCCTCCCAGTCCTCCTCGGTGGCCGGCACCACCGTCGCCGCGGAACCCTCCGCGGCCTTCAGCACCGCCTCGTCGCCGTGCACCGTCACCCCGGCCTCGGCCAGCGCCGCCAGGGCCAGCGGCAGGAACTCCGCCGCGACGTCCTGGTGCACCAGCAGCGTCTCGGCCGAGTTGCAGACGCTGACCCGCTGCGCCTTGGAGTTGAGCAGGATGCCGACGGCCATCGCCAGGTCGGTCCGGGCGTCCACGTAGACGTGGCAGTTGCCGGTACCGGTCTCGATCACCGGGACGGTCGAGCCCTCGACCACGGTCCGGATCAGCGAGGCGCCGCCGCGCGGGATCAGCACGTCCACCAGGCCGCGGGCGCGCATCAGCTCCTGCACCGAGTCCCGGCTCTCGCCCGGCACCAGCTGGACGGAGTCGGCCGGCAGACCGGCCCCGGCCACGGCGTCCCGCAGGACGGCGACCAGCGCGGTGTTGGAGCGGTACGCGGAGGCCGAGCCGCGCAGCAGCACCGCGTTGCCGGACTTCAGGCAGAGGGCGGCGGCGTCGACGGTCACGTTCGGCCGGGCCTCGTAGATGATGCCGACCACGCCGAGCGGCACCCGCACCTGGCGCACGTCCAGGCCGTTGGGCAGGGTGTAGCCGCGGACCACCTCGCCGACCGGGTCCGGCAGACCGGCCACGTCCCGCACGTCGGCGGCGATCGCGGCGATCCGCTCCGCGTCCAGGGTCAGCCGGTCCACCACCGACTCGGCGGTGCCGGCCTCCCGGGCCCGCGCGACGTCCTCGGCGTTGGCCGCGGTGATCTCCGCGGTCCGGGCCACCAGCGCGTCGGCGATCGCCAGCAGCGCGGCGTCCTTGACGCTGCGCTGCAGCGGGGCGAGCTCGGCGGCCGCCTCCCGGGCACGGCGCGCGGCGGCGAGGACGGGGCTGTCGGTGGTGGCGTGGTCGCTCATGCCGCAAAGGGTAGCGAGTCCCGCGCGCTTGTCCGGCCCGCGTCCTGTCCCGTGAGACGTCCGCCGGCCCGCGATCCCCGCGCACGCCCGCCGCGCCGGGCTAGTAGGGGTGCACGCCACCGAGGTGCGGGGGCGGGTCCCCGAAGCCCTCGGCCACCCGTTTGTGGTACGTCGGGCGGTCGACGACCTCCAGGCCGACGATCTCCCACGGCGGGAGGTTCGCCGAGCCCTTGTGCTCGCCCCACAGCCGCAGCGCGATGGCCGCCGCGTCGTGCAGGTCGCGGGCCTCCTCCCAGTAGCGGATCTCCGCGTGGTCGGTGGCGTAGCGGGCCGTCAGGAAGAAGGAGTGGTCGTACGCGAGGCGCTCCAGCGCCGTCCGCAGCTCGCCGAGCGGGGTGGCGCGGCCCGCCACGCTGAGCACCACGTGCCACAACCTGCCCTGCTCGGGCTGCGGTTGGTCGTCCTCGACCTGCGGGTGCAACTCCCGGACGGTCTCGCGCGGTTGGCGCTGCGACGGCTCGGCCCGGCGACCGCCCGCGATGCTGGTCAGCCTCCGCTCCGCCGTCTCTCCGGGCAGTGCTCCCTGGAGCCTGCGTCCCACCGGCGGCCTCCTGTTCGGCGACGACACTGTCCGGACCCGGCCGGGCCCGCCTGACCCTCTCCCCCGCAGGGCCTGCCGTCAGCCGCGCAGGACGACCAGGTCGTCGCGGTGGACGACCTCGCGCTCGTACTCGGCACCGAGCTCCTGGGCCAGTTCCCGGGTGGACCGGCCGAGCAGACGGGGCAACTCCCTCGCATCAAAGTTGACCAGTCCGCGGCCGACGATGTGGCCGTTTTCACCAAGAAGGTCGACCGGATCACCCGCGGTGAAGTCCCCGTCCACCCGGGTCACCCCGGCGGGCAGCAGCGACTTCCCGCCGTGCACCACGGCGTCCACCGCGCCGGCGTCCAGGTGCAGCGCGCCGCGCGGGGTGGAGGCGTGCTCCAGCCAGAGCAGGCGGTCGGCGGAGCGGTTGCCGGTGCGCCGGAAGAGGGTGCCGGTGGGCCGGCCGGCCAGCGCGTCGGCGGCGTGGCTGGCGGCCGTGAGCACGACCGGGATGCCCGCGCCGGTGGCGATCCGGGCGGCCTCGATCTTGGTCACCATGCCGCCGGTGCCGACCCCGGCCTTGCCGGCGCTGCCGATCTCGATCCCGTCCAGGTCGTGCGGGCCGTTCACCAGCTCGATCCGGCTGGTGCCGGGCCTGCTCGGGTCACCGTCGTACAGGCCGTCCACGTCCGAGAGCAGCACCAGCAGGTCCGCGCGCACCAGGTGGGCGACCAGCGCGGCCAGCCGGTCGTTGTCCCCGAACTTGATTTCGGCGGTGGCGACGGTGTCGTTCTCGTTGACGACCGGCATCGCGCCCATCGCCAGCAGCTGGTCCAGGGTGCGGTAGGCGTTGCGGTAGTGCGCCCGGCGGCTGGCGTCCTCGGCGGTCAGCAGCACCTGGCCGACCCGCACCCCGTACCGGGCGAAGGACGCGGTGTACCGGGCCACCAGGAGCCCCTGGCCGACGCTGGCGGCCGCCTGCTGGCGGGCCAGGTCGCTGGGGCGCCGGTCCAGGCCGAGCGGCGCCAGGCCGGCCGCGATGGCGCCGGAGGAGACCAGCACCACGTCCGGGGCGTCCGCCCGGTTGCGGACCTTGGCCAGGGCGTCGACGAGGGCGTCCACCCGGTCGGCGTCCAGCCCGCCGGCCGCGGTGGTGAGCGAGGACGAACCGACCTTGACGACGATCCGCCGCGCGGCCAGGACTTCCTGCCGCAGTGTCTGATCCGTCATCAGTGCCCTCCGGTCGTACGGGATCGGGCCCACCGGCCCGATCGCAATCTACGGGATGCCGCCACGGCGCCCGTACGCCGTTTCACCCCGTGGACGTACGGCCCGGGGTACGGGTCACCCCCGGGTGCGCGGTCTCCCGCACGTCCGGGGGCGTCCCGCAGGCGGGCGGGTCAGTGGTCCTCGTCGTCGCCGTCGAGCGCCTGACGGCCGGAGGACAGCGCCTCGAAGGCCAGGTACTCGCTCTCGGCGGCGTCGCGGCCCTTCTGCTTCTCGCGGCGCCGGTCGACGGCCGGACGCTGGGTCTCCATCCGGTGGTCCTCGCCACGGCGGCCGAGCATCTCCGCACCGGCGGCCATGGTCGGCTCCCAGTCGAAGACCACGGCGTTGTCCTCGGGACCGATGATGACGGTGTCACCCTCCTGGGCGCCCACCTTCCACAGCTGCTCCTCGACGCCGAGCCGGGCCAGCCGGTCGGCGAGGTAGCCGACGGCCTCGTCGTTGGAGAAGTCGGTCTGGCGGACCCAGCGCTCCGGCTTGACGCCGCGGATGCGGTAGGCGCCGTCCTCCTCGCTGATGGTGAAGCCCGCGTCGTCGACGGCGGTCGGCCGCAGCACGATCCGGGTGGACTCCTGCACCGGCTTGGCGGCCCGCGCCTCGGAGACGATCTGCGCCAGCGCGTAGTTCAGCTCGCGCAGGCCCTTGTGGGCGAGCGCGGAGACCTCGAAGACGCGGTAGCCGCGCTCCTCCAGGGAGGCCCGGGTGAGGTCGGCGATGTCCTGGCCGTCCGGGACGTCGACCTTGTTGAGCGCGACCAGCCGCGGCCGGTTCTCCAGGCCGCCGTAGGCCGACAGCTCGGACTCGATGGTCTCCAGGTCGGTCAGCGGGTCACGGCCGGGCTCCAGGGTGGCGCAGTCCAGGACGTGCACCAGCACCTCGCAGCGCTCGACGTGCCGCAGGAACTCCAGGCCCAGCCCGCGGCCCTGGCTGGCGCCGGGGATCAGGCCGGGGACGTCGGCGATGGTGTAGACGGTCTCGCCGGCGGTGACCACGCCGAGGTTGGGGATCAGGGTGGTGAAGGGGTAGTCCGCGATCTTCGGCTTGGCGGCGGAGAGCACCGAGATCAGCGAGGACTTGCCGGCGCTCGGGTAGCCGACCAGGGCCACGTCCGCGACGGACTTGAGCTCCATCACGATGTCGCCGGCCTCGCCGGGCTCGCCGAGCAGGGCGAAGCCGGGGGCCTTGCGACGGGCGGAGGCCAGCGAGGAGTTGCCGAGACCGCCGCGGCCGCCCGCGGCGGCGACGAAGCTGGTGCCGTGGCCGACCAGGTCGGCGAGCACGTTGCCCTTCTTGTCCAGGACGACGGTGCCGTCCGGCACGGGCAGGACGAGGTCCTCGCCGTTGGCGCCGGTGCGGTGGCCGCCGGCGCCGGGCTTGCCGTTGGTGGCCTTGCGCTTGGGAGAGTGGTGGTACTCCAGCAGGGTGGTGACGTTGGCGTCGACCGTCAGGATGACGCTGCCGCCCTCACCGCCGTTGCCGCCGTCGGGCCCGCCGAGCGGCTTGAACTTCTCCCGGTGCACGGAGGCGCAGCCGTGGCCCCCGTTACCCGCGGCGACGTACAGCTCGACGCGGTCCACGAAGGTGGTCATGGGATGTGCCTCCAGTGCGAAGAAATGATGTTCCTGCGGTAAAACACGGAGGGTGGACCGGGTCATCCCGGCCCACCCTCACTGTGAGTCTTGACGCAAGGTCAGCAGACTCAGGCCTCGACGGCCACGATGTTGACGACCTTGCGGCCGCGACGGTTGCCGAACTGCACCGCACCGGCGGTCAGCGCGAACAGGGTGTCGTCGCCACCACGGCCGACACCGGCACCCGGGTGGAAGTGGGTGCCGCGCTGGCGGACGATGATCTCGCCGGCGCTGACGACCTGGCCGCCGAAGCGCTTGACGCCGAGGCGCTGGGCGTTCGAGTCACGGCCGTTACGGGTAGAGCTTGCGCCCTTCTTGTGTGCCATCTCGCTATCCCCTTACTTGCTGACGGAGTCGATGCTGGTGATCCGCACAGCGGTGTGCTGCTGACGGTGACCCTGGCGGCGACGGTAACCGGTCTTGTTCTTGTAGCGCAGGATGACGATCTTCTCACCCTTGGTCTGGTCGACGACCTCGGCGTGAGCCTTCACACCGGCCAGCACCCACGGGTCGGAGGTGACAGCGTCACCGTCGACGATGAGGATGGTCGAGAGCTCGACCGAGTCACCCGCCTTGGCCTCAATACGGTCAATCTCCAGCACGTCGCCGACGGCGACCTTGTGCTGGCGGCCGCCTGCGCGAACGATCGCGTACATGCGGTACCCACTTTCTGTACTCGGTCGGAACTCGCCGATGCCAGCCACCTGGGTACGGACACAGGGGCCTCCCCCAGGTCAGCAGGGCTGAACCCGGGAGGTGATCTGCTCGGGAGCGCGGCGTCAAACACGCCAAGGGTCAAGAATACGGACCAGCCGCCCTACGGGCAAACCGGGCCCTACCCGGCGTCGGCCGGGCCCTGCGAGCAGGGCCCGGCCGACGCCCGGGGCTTACTCGGACGCCGTATCACCTTCGGCGGCCGCGGCCTTCTTGGCCGCCGCGCTGGTCCGCTTGGTGGCGGTCTTGCGGGCGGTGGTCTTCTTCGCCGCGGCGGTCTTCTTGGCCGCCGTGGCCGTGGTGGTCGCCTTCTTGGCGGCGGCCTTGCGCGGGGCCCGCTTCTTCGGAGCCGGGGCCTCCTCGACGGCCTCGTCCGTGGCGACGGTCTCGTCCGTGGCGACGGCCTGCTCGACCGGCGCCTCGGCCTCGACGGCCGGGGCCTGCTCGGCGGCGGGCTCCTCGACCGGCTCGGTCTCGGTCACCGGCTCGGCCACCGCCTCGGCGGCGGGCTGCTGCTCGGCCGCGGCCGACAGCGCGGCCTCGACCACGGCGTCGGCGCGGGCCTGGAGCACCACGATCTCGGCCTCGCCCGGCGCACCGGCCGGAGCCGTCGCCTTGCGGACCGCGCGGCGGCGGGTGCGGCCGGCGGCCGGGGCGGGCGCCTCGGCCGGGATCTCGACCAGGCTCGGCTGCGCAGCGGGCTCCACGGCCTCGACCGGGGCGACCGGCTCCTCGACCGCGATCTCCAACTGCTCGCCGGCCTCGCGCTCGACGACCTCGAAGGTCTCCTCGGCCTCGGCCTCGGCGTCGAACTCGCCCTCGGCGCTCTCCAGCGCCTCCGGCTCGTTCTGCGCGGCACCGCCCTTGCCCCGGCGACGGCGCTTGCCGCTGCCCGCGGCCGCGGCCTCGCCGGCCGTCTCGGCCTTGCCGCCACCGCCGTGGCTGTGCGGCTGGTCCATGTGGACGATGACGCCGCGGCCGTTGCAGTGCACGCAGGACTCGGAGAAGGACTCCAGCAGGCCCTGGCCGACCCGCTTGCGGGTCATCTGCACCAGGCCGAGCGAGGTGACCTCGGCCACCTGGTGCTTGGTCCGGTCCCGGCCCAGGCACTCCAGCAGGCGGCGCAGCACCAGGTCCCGGTTGGACTCCAGCACCATGTCGATGAAGTCGATCACGATGATGCCGCCGAGGTCGCGCAGCCGCAGCTGGCGGACGATCTCCTCGGCCGCCTCGATGTTGTTGCGGGTGACGGTCTCCTCGAGGTTGCCACCCTGGCCGACGAACTTGCCGGTGTTGACGTCGACCACGACCATCGCCTCGGTCCGGTCGATCACCAGCGAACCGCCGCTGGGCAGCCAGACCTTGCGGTCCAGCGCCTTCATCAGCTGCTCGTCGATCCGGTAGGTGGCGAACACGTCCACGTCGGAGGTCCAGCGCTGGAGCCGGTCCGCGAGGTCGGGGGCCACGCCGCCGACGTACTCGTGGATGGTGTTCCACGCCTCGTTGCCGCTGACGATGACCTTGGTGAAGTCCTCGTTGAAGATGTCGCGGACGACCCGGACGGTCATGTCCGGCTCGCCGTAGAGCAGCGCAGGGGCGTTGCCGGTGGCGGCCTTCTTCTGGATCTCCTCCCACTGCGCCTGCAGGCGCTGCACGTCGCGCGTCAGCTCGTCCTCGCTGGCGCCCTCGGCGGCGGTGCGCACGATGACGCCCGCGTCGTCCGGGACGATCTTCTTGAGGATCTGCTTCAGGCGGGCGCGCTCGTTCTCGGGGAGCTTGCGGCTGATGCCGGTCATCGAGCCCTCGGGCACGTAGACCAGGTAGCGGCCGGGCAGCGAGATCTGGCTGGTCAGCCGGGCGCCCTTGTGGCCGATCGGGTCCTTGGAGACCTGGACCAGCACCGACTGGCCGGACTTCAGCACCGACTCGATCCGGCGCGGGCCGCCGTGGCCCATCGCCCCGAAGTTCACCTCACCGGCGTACAGCACCGCGTTGCGGCCCTTGCCGATGTCGACGAAGGCGGCCTCCATCGACGGCAGCACGTTCTGGACCTTGCCCAGGTAGACGTTGCCGACGTACGAGGTGGCCTGCTCCTTGTTGACGTAGTGCTCGACGAGCACGCCGTCCTCCAGGACGCCGATCTGGGTGCGGAGGCCGTTCTGGCGCACCACCATCACGCGCTCGACCGACTCACGGCGGGCCAGGAACTCGGCCTCGGTGATGATCGGCACCCGGCGGCGGCCCAGCTCACGGCCCTCGCGGCGGCGCTGCTTCTTCGCCTCCAGACGGGTCGAGCCCTTGATGGACTGCACCTCGTCCGGGTCGAAGGCCGGCTCGGTGGAGCGGCGGCGCGGCTCGCGGACCTTCACCACCGTGCGGACGCCGTCCTCGGTGGTCTCGGCGGCCACCTCGACGCCGCCCTCGCCGCTGCGGCGACGGCGACGGCGACGGCGGCGCGAGGAGGACAGGCCGGAGGCCAGGTCGTCCTCGTCCTCGTCCTCCTCGTCGGCGGCGGCCGACGGCTCCTCGGCCTGCTCGGCGGTCACCGTCTCGGTGTCGGTCTCGTTCTCGTCGTTCTCACCACGGCGGCGGCGACGGCCACCGCGGCGGCGGCGACGGGACGGACGGCCGTCCTCGTCCCACTCCGCCTCGGTCTCCGGGCCGGACACGGGCGCCTCGGCGGGCGCCTCGACGGCGGCCGGCTCGGGCTGCTGGGTACGGGCCTCGGCCTGCACGCGGGCCTCCTGGGCACGCGCCTCCTGGGCCCGGGCCTCCTGGACGCGGGCCTCCTGGGCCCGAGCCTCCTGCTGCGGCCGGCCCTCGGGGCGGACCCGCACGGAGGTGCGGACCCGGCGGCGACGGCCGACCCCGCTGTACTCGAACTCGTCCTCGCTGCTGGGCTCGGCGGCGGGCGCGGCGGCCTTCGCCACCGGCGCCTTGGCGGCCTTGGCCGGCTGTACGGGGGCGGCTGCCGGCTCGGCGGCGGGCGCCGCGGCGGCCACGAAGTGGGTCGGCTCCTGGAAGACCGGGGCCTGGAAGATCGCGGTGGAGGGGCGCACCGCGCGGCGGCGCACCCGCTGCGGCGGCTCGGCCTCGGTGGGGGCCGCCACGGCCGGGGCAGGGGCCTCGGCGGCGGCCGCGGTCTCCGGCTCGGCCTCCTCGGCCTCCTCGGCGGCGGGCTCGACGACGGGCTCGGCAACCGGGGTCTCGACGACGACCGGCGCGGCCTCGACCACCCGGCGGCGGCGCGGCCGACGGGCCGGAGCCTCCTCGGCGGCGGGTTCGGCGGCGGTCTCGGCGATCGGCGCGGGCGCGGCCTCGGCGGGCGCGGCCTCGGTGACCGGCTCGGCGACGGTCTCGGCGGCGGGGGCGCCGGCGGGCGCCTCGGCACGCTTGCGGGTGCGGCGGGCCCGGACGGGCTTCTCGGCCGGCGGCTCCACGGCGGCCGGCTCAGCGGCGGCGGGGGCCTCGGCAGCGGGCGCCTCCACGGCGGCCTCCGGCGCACCGGCCGGCGACTCGACGCGCTTGCGGGTGCGGCGGGCCCGGACGGGCTTCTCGGCCGGCGGCTCCACGGCGGCCGGCTCAGCGGCGGCGGGGGCCTCGGCAGCGGGCGTCTCGGCTGGCATCACGGTCTCGGCGGTCTCGGCGGCCGCGCCCTGCGGCGCACCGGCCGGGCGGGAGACCGCCCGGCGGCGACGGCGCGGCGGAGCGGCGGAAACGCCGTCGGCATCACGGTCGGCCGGTGCCGCAGACGACTGCGGTTCGGTGTTCTCGAGCATGCGGGTGGATCTCCCGTCAGGCCCCCGGGCTCCGTATCCGAGCACGGCGGGCCACCGGGGTTCCGGTCGGTCGCGATGATCGCGGACCGACTCCCACGGCGCCGCCGTGCGGACGCGAGGCCGCACAGGGGCTCGTAGTCTCGCTCGGCGCCCCGCACGGTGCGGGGTGTCGAAAGTCTTCTGGTCTGGGCCAGTGTTCTCAGTTGTCCGGGCCACTTCCGGACCCGGCCTGGTTGGCTGCCAGGCGGGTTCCTCCGGGCCGGTTGCGGGCCGGAGGAAGGTTCCTCGGGCCGGCCGACCATCCGGGTCGGCCGGCCGCAAGGGCTGGCCTTCGTGTCGACGGCGCTCGCTCCCCTGGGGAGCCGCGGGGCCCGTGGAGCCGCGGCTCCGGATCGAGTCCGGACCGGGGCTCCCGCCCACTCGGCGGACGCGGATGCGCGCAGCCAGGCGGCCTCTACTGGCCGGCCGTGGCCGCTGCGCGGTCGAGCGCCAGCGGGTCGGTCACCGTGCCGGACTCCTCGTCGAGCGGCCCCTGCGCCAGCCTGGTCACCTCAGCGGGGACCGGCGGCGCCAGGTCGGCCGTCACACGGAGACCGGACAAAACGTCGTCGGGTCGTACGGCGGGTGTGGCGTGTCGTACTACCAGCCGCAGTATCGCACAGGGACCGCCGGTCCGAACATCACCGGTACCGTCCGTACCGGTGTCGTTACCATTCCCGACCTGCGCCGCTACAACCTCCAGCGTGGCGACCGCGGCTCGCGCGTCGAAGACCCGCATGCCGTTCTTGGTCTGGCGCTGCACCTCGACGGCCTCCGCGGCCAGGAACGCGGCGACCGCGCGGTCGGCCTCCGGCTGCGGCACTCCGTCCAGTTTCAGCCGCCACTCGGAGGCCTCCAGGCGCTCCACGAAGTTCGGCGTGCGCACCTCGACCGCGTCGATCACGTCCAGGCCGGGCGGCAGCGACTCGTCGAGCTGCGCACGCAGCTGTTCCGGGTCGCGGGCCTCGGCCAGGCCGATCTCCAGGTACTCGGCCTCGCTGGCCACCCCGGTCGGGGCGGCGTTGGCGTAGGAGACCTTCGGGTGCGGCGTGAAGCCCGCGGAGTAGGCCATCGGGACGGCCGAGCGGCGCAGCGCACGCTCGAAGGCCCGTTGGAAGTCCCGGTGGCTGGTGAAGCGCAGACGGCCTCGCTTGGTGTAGCGGAGACGGATGCGCTGCACCGTCGGAGCGGGCGGCGGACCGTCGGGCGTGCGGCGTGCCAGGGTCGCTCAGTCCTTAGTCAGTAAGCCAGTCCGGCCCGCCGCCCCCTCGGGGCTCGGCCGGACTTCTGTCAGGACCAGGGTACGCGGCCCGCGAGCGCCCTTCGTGCCCCGCTCACCCGAGCAGCACCCGGCGGAACTCGCGGGCGGCCCGGCGGACCTCCTGACCCGCCCGGCGCAGTTCGGCCCTGGCCGGCCACCAGACCTCGCGCCGCAGCCAGCGGCAGGGCCGGACCACCAGGAAGCGCCAGGCCCGTCCGGCCAGCCGCCAGGCCCAGGCCACGGCCCGTCCGAGCGCGCGCAGCAGCGGTCCGAGCGCCGTCCGCCACAGCCACGCCAGCGGGAGGACGACCAGGTACCCGAGGACGGTCCCGACCAGCCACCCGAGGGCGCCGGCCGACCACTCGACGGCCCGGGCGAGCGGCAGCAGCACGTACCGGTGCAGCGCCCCCAGCGGGGCCACCAGCAGGTACCGCACGCTCCACCGGCAGGCGGCGGCCAGCCCCCGGACCAGTCCCCGGACCAGCCGTCCCGCGGCGGCGGCCGCGGCCCCCACACCCCGGGCCAGCGCCTTCGCGAGCGGGACCAGGACGTACCGCAACAGGGCCCCGGCCGGCCGCACGACCCCGTACCGGACCAGCCGGGTGCAGGCCGTCCCCACCGCGAGCAGGGTGGCCAGCAGCCCCCGTCCGAGCGGCACCAGCAGGTGGCGGCCGATCAGCGTCAGCGGCGCCGCCAGCAGCAGGTCGGCGGCCCGGGCCAGGCGTCGGCCGAGGGCCCGCAGCAGGCCTCCGAGCAGACCGCCGAACCGTCCGACGGCCGCCGCGAGCGCGAGCAGCAGACGGCCGCAGGGCGCCAGGATCCGGCGGGCCGCGAAGCGCAGCAGCGCCGCCAGCGCGCCGGCCGACCGGAGCACGGCCGCCACGGTCGCGGACCACAGCCACCGGGCGGCGGGCGCCAGGACGCGGCGGAGGGTCCACCGGAGCGGCCGCACCACCAGCAGGATCCAGGCGTGGCGCAGGGCCCGGCCGAGCGGAGCCAGCAGGGATCGGTACAGGAACCGGGCCGGCCGGACGAGGAGCCGGTCCGCCGCCCACTTGAGGGCGTGCCGGACGGCCCGTCCGGCGGCGGTGAGACCCTCCCAGGCGAACCGCAGCGGGAGCACCACCACCAGCGCCACCAGCCGCGCCACCCAGGTCAGCAGCCCCCCGGGGGGCCGTTCCTTCGACCGCTGCCGCTCGTCCATCCGCTCCCCCACCGACAGCCACCGGCGGTCACCGAGGGCCCGCCGGCGCCGCACGGCGCCGCGCCCGGTGATCGCCTCGAAGCCGAGATCGTAGTGCACCCCCGGTCGCCCGTCCCCGGCCGCGGTGCGCCACAGGACGCGCGGACCCGCCCGGGACGCAGGGCGTCCCGGGCGGGTCCGGTGGGCGCGGGGCTACTTGACGACCGTCAGCGGCAGCAGCTTCTTGCCCGTGGGGCCGATTTGGATGGCCGTATCCATCTGGGGGCACACGCCGCAGTCGAAGCACGGGGTCCAGCGGCAGTCCTCGACCTCGACCTCCTCCAGGGCGTCCTGCCAGTCCTCCCAGAGCCAGTCCTTGTCGAGGCCGCTGTCCAGGTGGTCCCAGGGCAGCACCTCCTCGTAGGTGCGCTCGCGGGTGGTGTACCAGTCGACGTCCACGCCGGTGCCGGCCAGGCCCTTGTCGGCGGAGGCGATCCAGCGGTCGTAGGAGAAGTGCTCGCGCCAGCCGTCGAAGCGGCCGCCGTCGTCGTAGACGGCGCGGATGACGGCGCCGATCCGGCGGTCGCCGCGGGAGAGCAGGCCCTCGATGATGCCGGGCTTGCCGTCGTGGTAGCGGAAGCCGATGTTCTTGCCGTACTTGCGGTCGCTGCGGATGGAGTCGCGCAGCTTGCCGAGCCGCGCGTCGGTGTCCTCGGCGCTCAGCTGCGGGGCCCACTGGAAGGGGGTGTGCGGCTTGGGGACGAAGCCGCCGATGGAGACGGTGCAGCGGATGTCGTTCTGGCCGGTGACCTCGCGGCCCTTGGCGATGACGTTCTTCGCCATGGTGCCGATCTGCAGCACGTCGTCGTCGGTCTCGGTGGGCAGGCCGCACATGAAGTACAGCTTCACCTGGCGCCAGCCGTTGCCGTAGGCGGTCGCGACGGTGTTGATGAGGTCCTCCTCGGACACCATCTTGTTGATCACCTTGCGGATCCGCTCACTGCCGCCCTCGGGGGCGAAGGTGAGACCGGAGCGGCGGCCGTTGCGGGACAGCTCGTTGGCCAGGTCGATGTTGAAGGCGTCGACGCGGGTGGACGGCAGCGAGAGGCCGATCTTGTCCTCGGTGTACCGGTCCGCCAGGCCCTTGGCGATGTCGCCGATCTCGGTGTGGTCCGCGGAGGACAGCGACAGCAGGCCGACCTCCTCGAAGCCGGTGGCCTTGAGGCCGCGCTCGACCATCTCGCCGATGCCGGTGATGCTTCGCTCCCGCACGGGGCGCGTGATCATGCCGGCCTGGCAGAAACGGCAGCCGCGCGTGCAGCCGCGGAAGATCTCGACGGACATCCGCTCGTGCACCGTCTCGGCGAGCGGGACCAGCGGCTGCTTGGGGTAGGGCCACTCGTCGAGGTCCATCACGGTGTGCTTGGAGACCCGCCACGGCACGCCGGCCCGGTTGGGCACCACGCGGCCGATCCGGCCGTCCGGCAGGTACTCGACGTCGTAGAACCGCGGCACGTAGACGGCGCCGGTGCGGGCCAGGCGCAGCAGCACCTCGTCGCGCCCGCCGGGGCGCCCCTCGGCCTTCCAGCCGCGGATGATCTCGGTCATGTCGAGCACGGCCTGCTCGCCGTCGCCGATCACCGCGCAGTCGATGAAGTCCGCGATCGGCTCGGGGTTGAACGCGGCGTGGCCGCCGGCGAGCACGATCGGGTCGTCGACGGTGCGGTCCTTGGACTCCATCGGGATGCCCGCGAGGTCCAGCGCGGTGAGCATGTTGGTGTAGCCGAGCTCGGTGGAGAACGACAGCCCGAAGACGTCGAAGGCCTTCACCGGGCGGTGCGCGTCGACCGTGAACTGCGGCACCCGGTGCTCGCGCATCAGGGCCTCCAGGTCCGGCCAGACGCTGTAGGTGCGCTCCGCGAGCACGCCCTCGCGCTCGTTCAGCACCTCGTAGAGGATCATGACGCCCTGGTTGGGCAGGCCGACCTCGTAGGCGTCGGGGTACATCAGGGCCCAGCGGACGTCGCAGGCGTCCCAGTCCTTCACGGTCGAGTTGAGCTCGCCGCCGACGTACTGGATCGGCTTCTGGACGTGCGGGAGGAGGGCCTCCAGGCGTGGGAAGACCGATTCGACTGGCATGCGGTGAGCCTTTGGCAGCGGGAACAGGACGACTCTCAAGGGTAGCCGAATCGCGACCTTCCAACGTCGGGCGCCCGCGGCCCCCTCGGGGGTCGCGGGCGCCGGGCCGCCGGGGGTTCAGATCCCTATCGGCCGTTGCGAGCGGACGGACTGCAGCAGTCCGACGGCGATCCAGACCGCGAACATCGAGGACCCGCCGTAGGAGACGAAGGGCAGCGGGATGCCGGCCACCGGCATGATCCCGAGGTTCATGCCGATGTTCTCGAAGGCCTGGAAGGCGAACCAGATGACCACGCCGGCCGCGACGACGGTGCCGTACAGGTCGGTGGCCTGGCGGGCGATCCGGCAGGCCCGCCAGAGGATCACGCCGAGCAGGCCGATCAGGACGGTGCCGCCGATGAAGCCGAGCTCCTCGCCGGCCACGCTGAACACGAAGTCGGTCTGCTGCTCGGGGACGAACTGGCCGGTGGTCTGGGTGCCGTGGAACAGTCCCATGCCGCTGAGCCCGCCGGAGCCGATCGCGATCCGGGCCTGGGCGGTGTTGTAGCCGACGCCGCCCGGGTCGAGCGTGGGGTCGGCGAAGGCGGCGAAGCGGTCGATCTGGTACTTGCTCAGCACGCCGAGCTTCCAGATCGCGACGGCGCCGCCGGCGCCCACCGAGATCAGGCCGAGCACCCAGCGGTTGGCGGCGCCGGAGGCGAGCAGGATGCCCATCACGGTGACGGCCATGACCATCACCGAGCCGAGGTCGGGCATCAGCATGACGACGCCCATCGGGATGGCGGCCACCACCAGGGCGTGGACGACGCTGCGGCTGGGCGGGAACTCCCGCTCCCCCGCGTCCACCCGGGCGGACAGCACGACGGCCATGCCGAGCACGATGGCGAGCTTGGCGAACTCGGCCGGCTGGATGGAGAAGCCGCCGCCGAACTGGATCCAGGAGTGCGCGCCGTTGATGGTGGAGCCGAGCGGGCTGAGCACCGCCAGCAGCATCAGCAGCACGGCGATGTAGACGAACGGGACGGCGGTGCGCAGCCGCCTCGTCCCTATCACCACGACCACGCCGCACAGCACCAGCCCGATCACCAGGTTGGTGAGGTGCCGGTAGAGGAAGTACTGCGGGTCGCCGTGGGTCAGCGAGTCGCGCCCCCGGGTGGCCGACCAGACCAGCAGCGAGCTGCCCAGGGAGAGGGCGAGCGCGGCCAGGATCATGATCCAGTCGACCCGCCGCAGCGGGGCGTCCTTGGCGAGCGCCCGGGAGATCGAGCCGCGCTGGGGGCTGAGCCGGACCTGCCGGTACGAGCCGTAGGAGGTCATGCCCGGCTCCTTCCCCCGGTGCGGGTGGGTTCGAGGGCGGCGAGCGCCATCGGGTACGGGGCGGCGGCGCCGCCGGCGGGCGGGGCCGGGTCGAGGAAGGCGGAGCCGGCGGGGAAGCCGGTGCCGGCCGTGAACGCGGCGGGCTTGATGATGGCGGTGCCGTCCGGGTTGAACTTGGGCAGCTCGGCCTGCGGCTTGGGCAGTATGGCCTTCGCGTTGTCCACGTTGCCCTTGTCGTCCACGCCGTAGAGCGCCTGGTAGATCCGTCGCACCGAGTCACCGGAACCGCCGGAGCCGGTGCCGCCCTGGCTTATCGTCATCACGACCGCGTAGTCGCCGCTGTAGGTGGTCAGCCACGAGGTGGTCTGCTTGCCGGCGACCTCGGCGGTGCCGGTCTTGGCGTGCAGCTCGATCTTGCCCTGCGGCCAGCCGGCCCCGGTGAACTTCCAGGCGGCGGTGCCGCTGGTGACGACGCCGGCGGTGGCCTGGTTGATGTAGCTCATCAGCTTGCCGTCGGCCGGCAGCTTGCCGTCCTCGTGCGGGGCGATGTCGCGGACCAGGGTGCCGTCGGGGCTGAGGACCGCCTTGCCGATGGTCGGCCGGTAGAGCGTGCCGCCGTTGGCGAGGGCCGAGTAGATCCGGGCCATCTGCACGGGGGTGACCAGGGTGTCGCCCTGGCCGATGGCGAAGTTGACGCTGTCACCGGCGCGCATCTGGTTGCCGTCGACGCAGTTCTCGCGGGCGATCTCGTCGGCGTACTCGTGGCCGCCCTTGGCCGCCTGGGCGCACCAGGCGTCCTTGTTGGCGTCGAAGAAGGACTGCTTCCACTGACGGTCCGGCACCCGGCCGGCCACCTCGCTCGGCAGGTCGATGCCGGTCTTGGCGCCGAGGCCGAACTGGTGGGCGGTCTTGAAGAACCAGTCGGCCGGGTTCTTCGGCTTGATGCCGCCGTCCTTCATCCACTGGTCGTAGGCCAGGCCGTAGAAGACGGTGTCGCAGGAGACCTCCAGGGCCTTCTCCAGCGAGATGTCGCCGAAGCTCTCGCTCTCGAAGTTCTTGAACTCGCGTCCACCGATGGTCAGGCTCTTCGGGCACGGGTAGTGGCCGTCGAGCGAGTAGCCGGCCTGGACGGCCGCGGTGGTGGAGATCACCTTGAAGGTGGAGCCCGGCGCGGACTGACCCTGTATGGCCCGGTTGATCAGCGGGTAGTTGGAGTCCTTGCTGGTCAGGCTGTCGTAGTCCTTGGCCGAGATGCCGCCGACCCAGAGGTTGGGGTCGAAGGTCGGCGCGCTGGCCATCGCGACGATCCGCCCGGTGTGGACGTCCATCACCAGGGCCGCGCCGGAGTCGGCCTCGTAGTTCTTCTTGGTCTCCTTGTCGTACACCTTGCGGGCGTCGACCATCGCCTGGGCGAGCTGGTCCTCGACCACCTTCTGGACCCGGGCGTCGATGCTGGTGACCAGGTTGTCGCCGGGCTTGGCGGGGGTGCGGCCGGCGCTGCCGATCACCCGGCCGAGGTTGTCGACCTCCAGCTTGTCGACGCCGGTGGTGCCGCGCAGGGCGTCGTCGTAGACGGACTCCAGGCCGGCCCGGCCGATCTGGTCGGAGGGCAGCCGGCGGTCCCGGCCGGACTTCTCGGCGGTCTTGGTGACCTCCTCGTCGGTGACCGGCGAGAGGTAGCCGAGCACCTGGGCGGCGCTGGCGCCCTCGGCGCCGGTGTACCGGCGCACGGCGGTGGGCTGGGCGGTCACGCCGGGGAAGTCCTCGCGGCGTTCCATTATCTGCATGGCCTGCTGCGTGGTGGCCTGCTGGGTGACCGGGATCGGCTGGTAGGGCGACCCGTTCCAACAGGGCTGCGGCGTCTTGGCGTCGCAGAGCCGGACCTTGTCCTGGACGTCCTTGGCGGGCAGGCCGAGCACCTCGGCCAGCCGGGTCAGGACGCCCTTGCCGTGGTCCTTCTGCTGCAGCAGCGAGGTGCGGCTGACCGAGACGACCAGCTTGGTCTCGTTGCCGGCCAGCACCCGGCCGGCGGCGTCCAGGATCTCGCCGCGGACGGCCGGTTCGACCACCTCGCGGATGTGGTTGCCCTGGGCCTTGGCCGCATACTCGTCGCCGGTGCGGATCTGCAGGTACCAGAGCCGCCCGCCGAGGGTGGCGAGCAGCGAGAGGACCAGGATCTGCAGCACCACCAGGCGGATCGTCACCCGCTGGGTGCGGCCGGTCTCCGGGATGTTGCTCACGGGGCAGTGACTCCTATCACCGTGCTGCTCAAGGGCGCTTGGCGAGGTTCAGCGGACGCTTCTTCTTGCTGTTCACCGGCATCGGCGAGGCCTCCCGGGTGGTCCGGTAGCGGGCCAGCGAGCCGAGGCCGGAGCCCTCCCCGGTCCCGACGGCGACGCTGGAGGGCCCGTGGTCGTAGCGGCGGGCGACCAGCATCACGGCCGGGACGACGAACGGGGCGAGCAGCACGTCGTACAGCAGCGCGCTGAGGACCAGTCCGGTGAGGCCGACGTGCCGGGCGGCGGTGTCGCCGACCAGGGCGCCGACCGTCGCGTACAGCAGGGTGGAGACGACGGCGGCGCCGGCCACCACCAGCAGGGCGCTGAGCGCCGAGCGCTGCCGGCCGCCGTCGGGGCGCAGCAGGCCTGCGGCGTAGCCCATCAGGCAGAGCACCAGGGCGTAGCGGCCGATGGCGTGGTCGGAGGGCGGGGCGAGGTCGGCGAGCAGGCCGCCGGTGAAGCCGACCAGGCAGCCGCCGGTCGGGCCGTAGACCAGGGCCAGGCCGACCACGACCAGCAGCAGCAGGTCGGGGGTGGCCCCGGGGAGTTGGAGCCGGCCCAGCACGCTGACCTGGACGACCAGGGCGAGCAGCAGCAGGACGGCGGGCAGCACGATCCGGTCCGGACGCATGGTCAGTTCCCCCCGGGTGTGGTGGACGGTGCGACGGCACCCGCCTGGGTCGGCGCGGCGGGCGCGGCGGCGACGGAGGCGGTGGGCGCGGGCGGCAGGACGGCGTCCCGCGGGTCGGTGCGCGGCGGTGCGACCACCACGCCGACCAGGTCGAGACGGGTGAACTGGACGAACGGCTCGACCAGCACGGTCTTGGTGAGCTGGCCGGGGGTGGCCTGCACCTCGACCACCTTGCCGACCGGGACGCCGGGCACGAACGGCCGGCCGCTGTGCGAGCCGAAGGTGACCAGCCGGTCGCCGGGCTTGACCTGGGCCTTGCCGTTGAGCAGCTGGACCTTCATCGGGCTGGTGCCCTGGCCGGCCGCGAAGCCGATCTCGTCGCTGCTCTCGATCCGGGTGCCGGCGGTGAAGCCGGGGTCGGAGGCGAGCAGCACGGTGGCGGTGGTGGGGGCGACCGTGGTGATCCGGCCGACCAGGCCCTGACTGTTGATCACCGTCATGTCGCGGGTCAGTCCGTCGTCGCTGCCGGCGTCGATGGTGATGGTCCAGGAGAAGCCCTGGGCGGCGCCGATCGCGATCACCTGGGCGGCCTTGATGGTGTAGCCGCCGGAGCCGGCCGTGCGGAGCATCTCGTCGAGCTGCTTGGTCCGGCCGGCCGCGGTGTCGGAGGAGGCGAGCCGCTGGCGCAGCTCGGTGTTCTCCCGGGTGATCAGGTCGAGCCGCTCCTGGTGGGTGCTCGCGTCGCGGACGGCGCGCACGTAGCCGGCCACCGGGTCGACGACACCGGCCGCTCCGCGTTCGACCGGGCCGAGCGCGCCCGCCGCGGCGCGCCGGGCGCCGTTGAGGGGGGAGCTCTCGCCGCCCTTGATGTCGACGGTGATCAGTGCGAAAGCGACAGCCACCAGCAGGATGAGCAGTAGTCGGCTCTCTCGTGTGTCCCTCACGGTGCTGGAACTGCCCCTTCGGTACCGGTCCCGTCCGCGCGGGGCGGACGGGGACCATTCAGTTGACGAACTGTCTGTGATGGGAACGAGCGGCGGGGCCCGCGGTCGCGGCGGTCAGCGCCGCGGCTGGGCGTCGAGGACCTGCTGCAGGGCCTCGAACTCCTCCACGCACTTGCCGGAGCCGAGTGCGACGGAGTCCAGCGGGTTCTCGGCGATGTGGATCGGCATGCCGGTCTCCCGGCGCAGGCGCTCGTCCAGGCCGCGGAGCAGGGCGCCGCCGCCGGTGAGCACGATGCCGCGGTCCATCACGTCGCCGGCCAGCTCGGGCGGGCACTGGTCGAGCGTGGTCTTGACCGCGTCGATGATCGAGTTGACCGGCTCGTCGATGGCCTCGCGGACCTCGGCGGCGGAGATCACCACGGTCTTCGGCAGGCCGCTGACCAGGTCACGGCCGCGGATCTCGGCGTGCTCGTCCTTCTCGCCGTCCAGCGCGAACGCGGAGCCGATGGACATCTTGATCTGCTCGGCGCTGCGCTCGCCCAGCAGGAGGCTGTACTCCTTCTTGATGTGCTGGACGATCGCGTTGTCGAGCTCGTCGCCGGCCACCCGCAGGGACTGCGCGGTGACGATCCCGCCGAGCGAGATGACCGCGACCTCGGTGGTGCCGCCGCCGATGTCGACGACCATGTTGCCGGTCGGCTCGTGCACCGGCAGGCCGGCGCCGATCGCGGCCGCCATCGGCTCCTCGATGATGTGCACCTGGCGCGCGCCGGCCTGCGAGCTGGCCTCGATGACGGCGCGGCGCTCGACTCCGGTGATGCCGGAGGGCACGCAGACCACGACCCGGGGGCGGGCCAGGTAGCGGCGGCGGTGGATCTTGAGGATGAAGTAGCGCAGCATCCGCTCGGTGATCTCGAAGTCAGCGATCACGCCGTCCTTGAGCGGGCGGATGGCGACGATGTTGCCGGGGGTGCGGCCGATCATCTTCTTGGCCTCGGCGCCGACGGCGAGGATGCCCCCGGTGTTGGTGTTGACCGCCACCACGGAGGGCTCGTTGAGGACGATCCCCTTGCCCCTGACGTACACCAGCGTGTTGGCAGTGCCGAGGTCGATCGCCATGTCACGGCCGATGAACGACAGGTTGTTGGCCATGGGGTGTGGAGTGCCTTCCCGGGTTCGGAATGGATGGCGGGGAGCGGGCCGACCTCGCCGTGCCCGCGGCAGGGCTGACATCAGCTGAGCAGCCGTACCGGGCCCATGAGTTGTGTCCATCGTAGCCACGCCGGTCGAAGCGGTCGGCGGGCTACGGCACGCTGCCCATTCTCCGGGGACGGGTCGGCTTCTCGCAGGATTGGGACGCCGTGTCGGGCTTCCCAGTTCCGTATTTGACGATGAAAAGGTGAGTTTCGCCCGGTCGGACCGGACGGCGGGTCGGACGGCCGACCGGCCGGTGGGCGGGCCGGCGGCCGGGCCGGGGCGCGACCCCTCCCCGCGGGTGGGCGGCGGTGAGGGGCCGGGGAGCCCGGGTCAGGCGTGGGCGGGGAAGAAGATCTTGATCTCGCGCTCGGCCGACTCCGGGGAGTCCGAGGCGTGGATCAGGTTCTCGCGGGTGATCGTCGCGTAGTCGCCGCGGATGGTGCCGGCGCCGGCCTGCAGCGGGTCGGTCGCACCGGCCAGGGCGCGGATGCCCGGGACGACGTTCTCGCCCTCGACGATCAGCGCGATGGACGGGCCGGAGGTCATGAACTCCAGCAGCGGCTCGTAGAACGGCCGGCCGACGTGCTCGGCGTAGTGCTGCTCCAGCGTCGCCCGGTCGAAGGTCCGCAGCTCGACGGCGGCGAGCCGCCAGTTGGCCTTGCGCTCGATGCGGCTGATGATCTCGCCGGCCAGGCCGCGCTTGACGGCGTCGGGCTTGAGCAGGACGAGAGTGCGCTGGGACACGGTGCGGCTCCTGGGGAATGGTTCGGCAGGTGTGCGGCCACCGCAGAGATTACCTTGCGTGAGCTGCACGGACATGCGGCCGGGGGGTACCGGCCGCACGCCGTGGCCGGGGTGTGTGCGGGCCGTGCTCAGGCGGTGGCGGCGGCCCGGGCTCAGGCGGTGGCGGCGGCCCGGGCGGCCTTGATCTCGTCGATCCTGCGGCCGTAGCGCACCGAGCACCACCACAGGCCGGCGAAGACCACGCCGAGCCCGTACATGGTCGGCAGGACCAGGCCGCTGGCGATCAGGCCGAGCTGGAGCGCCCAGCCGACCGCGACCGCGCCGGGACGGGTGATCGCGCCGCAGAGCAGGACGCAGAGCAGCATGGCGACACCGCTGACGGTCCAGATCGCGGTGGTCGACACGTCCGACAGCTGCATCGCCACCAGGCCCGCGAACATGATCAGCAGGGCCTCGCCGATCAGGGTCGAGGAACAGAGGGTGCGCATGTCTCCTACTTCCTTCCGAGCAGCAGGCGGGCCTCGCCCACCGTGATCACCGAGCCGGTGACGATCACACCGGTGCCGGTCAGGTCGCCGTCCTCCTCGGCCAGCGTGATGGCCGCCTCGATGGCGTCGTCCAGCCGGGGCTCGACCTGGACCCGGTCCTCGCCGAAGACCTCCACGGCCTTCGCCGCGAGCTGGTCGACCGGGGTGGCCCGGTGGGTGGTGTTCTGGGTGACGACGACGTCGGACATGATCGGCTCGAAGGCCTCCAGCAGGCCCGTGACGTCCTTGTCCCCGCTGGTGCCGACCACGCCGACCAGCCTGGAGAAGCCGAAGGCCTCGTTGATCGCGGCCACCGTCGCCTCGGCGCCGTGCGGGTTGTGCGCGGCGTCCAGGATCACCGTGGGGCTGCGGCGGACGACCTCCAGGCGGCCCGGGGAGCTGACCCCGGAGAAGCCCTCGCGGATCTTGTCCGCATCCAGGTTGCCGCCACGGGCGCCACCGACACCGAAGAAAGCCTCGACCGCGGCCAGCGCCAGCGAGGCGTTGTGCGCCTGGTGGGCGCCGTGCAGCGGGATGAAGACGTCCTCGTACTCGTAGCCGCCCAGGCCGCGCAGCGTGACCAGCTGGCCGCCGACCGCGACCTCGCGGTGGACCACGCCGAACTCCATGCCCTCGCGGGCCACCGTGGCGTCCACCTCGACCGCGCGCTTGAGGATCGCCTGGGCGGCGTCCAGCGGCTGCTGGGCGACCACGGCCAGGGCGCCCTGCTTGATGATGCCGGCCTTCTCGGTGGCGATCTCACCGGTGGTGTTGCCCAGCCGGTCGGTGTGGTCCAGGCCGACCGGGGTGATCACCGAGACGGCCGCGTCGATCACGTTGGTGGCGTCCCAGCTGCCGCCCATGCCGACCTCGACGATGGCCACGTCCACCGGGGCGTCGGCGAAGGCCGCGTACGCCATGGCGGTGAGCACCTCGAAGAAGGAGAGTGCGATCGGCTGCTGCTCGTCGACCATCCGCACGTACGGCTCGATGTCGCGGTAGGTCTCGACGAAGCGCTCGACGCTGATGGGGGTGGAGTCCAGGCTGATCCGCTCGGTGACCGACTCCACGTGCGGGCTGGTGTAGCGGCCCGTGCGCAGCTCGAAGGTGTTGAGCAGGCGCTCCACCATGCGGGCGGTGGAGGTCTTGCCGTTGGTGCCGGTGATGTGGATCGAGGGGTAGGCGCGCTGGGGCTGGCCCAGGATGTCCATCACCGCGCTGATCCGGTCGAGCGAGGGCTCCAGCTTGTTCTCCGGCCACCGCCGGGACAGCTCTGCCTCGATGGCGCGCAGCTCGCTGTCGCCGTCCGCGGCGTCCGCGCCGGAGGGTCGGATGGTGTACGGGTTCTGCCCGGCCTTGTCACTCACGGGCCCAGTGTAGGGAGCCGGACGGCCGGCGGAGACCACGGGCGCCCGGGGCCCTTCGGGTGAACGGGGGGTGATGGTCACCACCTTCACTAGGAAGAGGGATTTGTCCGTTTTATTATCGATTGCAGGCCTCAACTCGATGTTGCCTTCGATCCCATGCCCAACCGCCTACCGGGGGCCGTCATCGACGCACTGCACACCCTCTTCTCCGACCACCGCGCGACCGTCCTGGCAACGGCGGAGCTGCTCTCCTTAGCCCTGCTCTGCTACTTCGCGTTCGTCTTCGGCCGCTTCCTCCTCTACTGGGCCGGCTCCGCCCACGCCTTCCGCCGCAACCGGGCCGCCGCCCCGGGCGACCCGGCGGACTTCGACTGGCACCTGGTGATCCCCTGCCGCGACGAGGAGGCCGTCATCGGGGCCACCCTCGCCGGTCTGCGGCGCAGCTGCCCCCGGGCCCACCTGTGGGTGGTCGACGACGACAGCGACGACCGGACCCGCGACCCGGTGCTGGCGGCCGCCGCCCGCGACCCGCTGGTCCACCTCGTCGAACGCCGCCGACCGCAGGCCAGGATCGGCAAGGGCGCCGCCCTCAACTCCGCCTACCGCGCGATCTGCGCCGCCCTCCCCGCGGGGACCGACCGCTCCCGCGTCGTGCTGGGCGTGATCGACGCCGACGGGCAGCTCGGCCCCGACGTGACGGCCCACGTCGCCAACGCCGAGGCGATGGGCCTCCCGGACACCGGAGCCGTCCAGATCGGCGTCCGGATGCGCAACGCCGACGACCCGCGACCGCTGCCCGGCCGCGGCCGGACGGCCAACGCCCTCGCCCGCGCCCTGGTCCGGATGCAGGACGTGGAGTTCCGGGCCGGCAACGCCGGGATGCAGCTGCTGCGCCGGCGCACCGGCAGCGTCGGGCTCGGCGGGAACGGCCAGTTCGTCCGGCTGACGGCCCTGGACACCCTGGCCGCCGGCGGCGGCAGCCCCTGGCCCGAGCGCGCCCTGCTGGAGGACTACGAGTCCGGCCTCGAACTGCGGCTGGCCGGCTACCGGCTGACCCACGTGCCCGAGGCCGAGGTCTCCCAGGAGGGCCTGGTGTCGCTGCGGCGCTTCCTCACCCAGCGCACCCGGTGGGCCCAGGGCAACATGCAGTGCCTGCGGTACACCGGCCGGGTGCTGCGCTCCCCGCACTACGGCTGGAGCGGCAAGGCCGAGGTCGGATACACCTTCCTGCAGCCGGTGGTCGCCGTCCTGCTGGTGGTGCTCACCCCGCTCTCGCTCGGGATCTCGCTCGCCACCCGGATCTTCTTCCCCGCCGACGCGGCCGGCTTCGAGGCGCGGTTCGGCCCGCTGATGCTGCTGGCCTTCCTGGTCGCCGCACTGCCGCTGGTGCTCTGGGGCGTGACGTACCGCCGCACCGCGCACCCGGACCGCAGCCCGGCGACCGGCCTCGCCTGGGGCCTGCTGCTGTGGCTGTACACGTACCACGTCTTCCCGGTGGCCGTCCGGGCCGCGCTGCGCCTGCTGCTGCGGCGCAACGGCTGGGCCAAGACCCGCCGCAACGCCGAACGCACCGCCGTCGGAGCGCCGACCGCGCTCGAAGGCTGACCGACCCCGCCGACCTCCGCACCACCCGAAGGCCCCGCCGTGACCCTGCACCACCACCTCACCCACCGCCCGACCGCGCACCCGAGCGGGCACGACCCCGAGCCGCCCGGCCCGGCCCACCTGCCCGAGCCGACCGACCGTGCGCCGCGCCGGCCGGCCCCCGGCAGTGTCGCCGTCGTCCTCGGCACCCGCCCCGAACTGGTCAAGCTGGCCCCGCTGGTCCACGAGCTCGGCCCGGCCGCCCGGCTCGTCCACACCGGGCAGCACTGGGACGAGGCGATGTCCGGCCGCTTCCTGCGCGAACTCGGCCTGCTACGCGGAGTTCCTGGGCCTCGCCCGGCACGCCGCCCTGCTGGTCTCCGACTCCGGCGGGGTGCAGGAGGAGTGCACCGTCCTGGGCCGCCCGCTGCTGGTGGTACGCCGCTCCACCGAGCGCCCGGAGGCCGTCGACGCCGGTTTCGCCGCGCTGGTCGCGCCCGGCCCCGAGCTCGGCCGGCTCGCCGGCGAGTGGCTGGCCGACACCCCGGAGCGGCTGGCCCGGCTGGCGGCCACCCCCAGCCCGTACGGCGACGGGCTGGCCTCGCAGCGGATCGCCCGGCTCACCGCCCGGCTCGCCGAGCAGGTCGGTGAGCCGGTTGCCGGGTCCGCCCGGTCCGCCTGACGGCCCGGGCGGGCCCGGCCGTTCAGCGGTGCGAACGGAACTGGACGACCTGCTGGTAGGTCGGCCGGTTCTGCCAGGTGGTCTTGGTGTCCGTCACCCCGCCGAGCGGGCGCTGGATGACGGTGTCGGCGCACCACTGGTCGCCCGCCGCGCAGTCCGGGTCGCCCGGGTAGACCTGGGCCGGGGTCTGCGCGGCCGCCCTCCGGAGGCTCTCCAGCAGGACGGTGCGGCAGGCCGCCAGGTCACCGCCGCCGCAGAAGGGACGGGCCAGCGGGCCGGCGACCGGCTCGCCGAGCACCGAGCGCAGGTCCTTGTCCAGGTAGCTCCACCAGCCGTACTGGAAGGCCGAACCCTTGTGCGGGATCGACTCGTTGGCACTGGAGGTGCCGCTGGTCGGACCGGTCTGGCCGCCCGAGGGCGACTCGTTGATCTGCAGGGCCCCGGTGAGCGCCGCGAACAGCGGGTCGCCGAGGCCGGGCCGGAAGACGCCGTCCGCCAGCAGCGGCCACCAGGCGTCCAGGGTGCGGATCGCGTCGGCGTCGGCGTAGGTGTGGCTGCCCGCCGACGTCTCGGTGCGCCGGCCGCCCGCCGCGAGCCAGGTGTCCAGCCGCTGCACCGCCGTGGCGGTGGCCGGGTCGGTGACCGGCCCGCCGTGGATCACCCGCAGCAGCTCCGGCAGCACGTCCTCGGCCCGCAGGTCGGTGGTGGCCGCGCTCTCCATGGCCCGGGTGAGCGCGACCCGGGTGACCTTCGCCGGGCCCTGGACCAGCGCCCTCACCCGGTCGTCCAGCAGGTTGCCCCGGTGCACCGAGCCGTTGCCGAAGCCGGCCGCGGCGAAGGACCTGGCCTGCTTGTTGTTCCAGGAGACGTAGTAGTCCTGGTCGGTCGACTGCGGGTGCTCGGCCGCCGGGGTGTACCGGGCGGTGTTCGCCACCGGGTCGAAGTCCCGCCACTCGTAGGCGGGTTCGGCCAGCACCGGAAGCCCCGGGTCGACCCCGGGCGCGCGCACGGGGTTGCTGCCGGAGTTGTAGTACGCGGTGTGCGCCGCGTCCGCGTAGAACCAGTTGAAGGTGTAGTTGATGTTCTGCGCGGCCTGCTGGAAGCTCGCGGTGTCGTGCACCGCGCCCGGGTCGTTGAGCATCTGGAAGCCGATGATGGAGTCGGCCTCGTGGCGGTAGGTGGAGCGCAGCGCGGTGAACGCCACCGGCTTGCCGCCGACGGTGCCGCGGGCCTGCACCAGCCCGTAGTTGGACCGGTACATCACCAGGGTGTAGGAGCCGTTCGCGGTGGGGTCCGCGGTGGTGGGGCTCCAGGCGTTCTTGCGCTCCAGCCGTTCCAGCGGCACGCACCGGCCGTGCCAGAGGTAGGAGTCGGCCGCCGTCGTGACGGGCGAGCCGTCGGTGGTGCACAGCGGCACGGCGTAGCTGTCGGTGATGTCCTGCCCGGCCGAGGTGGCGCTCCAGGCGTAGTCCTGGCCGCGGCCGAGCTGGACGTAGAAGCTCAGCCCGGCGAAGGCCGCGCCGCGGGCGCTGATGCCCGGCCCCTGGATCTCCTCCAGCATCAGCAGTTGCGGGGCGAAGTACCCGGTCTGCGGGCCGAACACGGCGACCGGGTGGCCGTCGTCGGTGTGGCTGCCGGACACCACCAGGGCGTTGGACATGCCGTGCCTGGCGGTGAGCAGGTTGCCGGGGAGCACGCCGGGGGCGGCGGTGACGCTCTGCCCGGCCGAGCCGGTGGCGTCGTAGACCAGCCGCTCGGGGACCACCGATCCCGGGTCCGGCAGCGCCGTCCCCTGCGGGTCGTCCGGCGGCAGCGCGTACGGGAACTGCCGTCCGTCGTGCACGGTCAGCACGGCCTCGGGGTCGTCGGCCTCACGCAGCGACTTCCAGACCGCGTCGCCGGCGTCCTTGCCGTACCGGGCCTCGGCCGTCAGTCTGACCTGGGCGGAGGCCAGTTCGCCGCCGCCGCCCGCGCCGAACAGGGCCCCCACCACGGAGGCCAGCGCGACCAGGTCGGTCAGCTTGAAGGGCTCGATCCCGCCCTCGTTGGTGATCGGGTTGATGTGCCCGGTCAGGTCGTACTCGCCGGGGAAGTAGCGGCCGTTGTAGGACTCGGTGACGTACTTGTTGATGCCGTCCAGGTACGCCCCGGCGTCGTCCAGCGCCTGCCGGGCCCGGTCGCCCTGGCCGGCGATGGCGTCGATCTGGCCCTGCAGCTCGGCCTCGGTGTAGGGGGCGGCCTGCCAGAAGCTCTGTTCCAGCTCGCGGTTGGCCGCCGCGCCGCCGGCGAAGCCGGACAGCTGGCCCCGGCCGACGTGCCGGAACAGGTCCATCAGCCAGAGCCGGTCCTGCGCGGCGGCGTAGCCCGCGCCGAACTCGGTGCCGTACCGGGTGGTGCCGGTGATGTGCGGGACGCCGGTGGCCTTGTCGCGGACGATGGCCACGTCCGGGCGGGGGCGGGCGGTGCTGGCGACCTGGTCGGCCGGCACGCCGAAGGAGGCGTCGTTGAAGAAGGAGCGCAGGGTGGCCTCGCTCAGCCCGGGGTAGGCCGCGGCGAGGTTGGCGTACGGGCCGAGCTGGTCGTCGGTGTGGGCGGGGCGGGTGCCGAAGACCTTGTGGGCCAGGATGTCGGCGAGGGTGGCGTTGCCGTTCTCGCCGGGCGGCAGGATGTCCAGGCAGCGGCCGCCGCAGTAGTCGTTCGCGGCGACGGCCGGGGCGGGGGCCCGGGTGGGGGTCGGGGCGGCCGCCAGGGTGGCGGCCGCGAGCAGGGCCACCGTGAGACCGGCGGCCGGGAGCCTGAGCGCGTGGGGGCGTCGATGCATGCCAGCTCCTCCGTCGAAGCTTCGGAAGTCGACGGTAGGACGGTTACTGACCGGTTGCCTAGTGGCGTGCATGTCATTGCGACACGCGCTGACGGACGCTCAACCCGAGCAGGAGTACCGGGCTTCCGGCAGCTGGGCCGCCCGGGGCTCCGTGCGCCCGCTGTGGCGGCGGCGCAGCTCGGCCACGATCTCCTCGGCCTCCCCCTCCGGCAGCAGCGGCAGCATCATGGCGACCGCCTGGAGCAGCCCGCCGAGCAGGTACGTGGTGTCCGGGGTGCTCGCCACCAGCGCGCGGACGGTGCCCACGTCGCCGTCGGCCACCGACTCCAGCAGCAGCGCGGCGTCCACCGACTCCTCGTCGATCACCACGGCGGAGGTGTCGGCCGGCGCCCGCCGCACCAGCCCGCGCAGCACCCGGTCCCCCACCTCGGGGGCGTACGCCTTGCGCACCGCCTCGGCCGCGACCCACACCAGCAGCGTGGTGACCTCGCGTTCGGCGTGCTCGGCCAGCAGCCGGTCCAGCTCCGAGTCGAAGGCGAGCTGATTGCCGTGCCGGAAGGCCAGCAGCAGGACCGCCGCCCGGGCCTTGACCGCCTCCACCGCCTCGGCAGGCAGTTCGTCGGCCAACTCCGTGGTCACCACCATGCTCGCGCCCTCCCGCCAGTCGCACCGCCCGAATGGGAACGTGGGCAACACCGTACACATCCGAACTGGGAACATCGGTGAACTCGCTCACGTTCAGCGGCCCGACATTCACCGGGGCTTTGGTCCCGCATCCGCCGGGACTTTCCGCCCTGTTCTGCGAAGATGCGTCAATTGCCTTGAATGGACGTCCAGATCACGCGTCGGGGAAGAACGGAAGCGCAGGCCGGGCGGGTGAATCCACGGAAATTCCACGGCTCTTCGGGAAGAGCGGAAAGCCCGCCGACACGCCGGGGCCGACTCGGACGCGAGGTCACCGACCGGCCCCGGGCACAGCCCGCGAAGGTCCCCGGGTGGGGGGACTTTGGACCTGGTTTGAGATGACCATCGTCCCTCGGTGGCACGCCAATTGTCGGGAAGGGTTGCCGGGTCCGTCCATTCGCCGACAATCCGCGGGCTCGCCCCGCCTGGAGGCCCCAGGCCATGTCCAGCACGATCGACAACGCCCCGTACACCGCGTTCCACAGACGCCTCGCACTGGCTTGCTCCGGCGGTCCACTCCTGGACGGCTACATCCTGAGCATCGTCGGAGTGGCCCTGATCGGTATGCGTCCGGAACTCGGCCTGTCCACCACCGAGGTCAGCCTCATCGGCGCCTCGGCACTGCTCGGCATGTTCGTCGGCGGCGCCCTGTTCGGCTGGCTCACCGACCGGATCGGCCGCGAGGTGATGTACACCGCCGACCTGCTGGTGATGATCGTCTGCTCGGTGCTGTCCTTCTGGGCCGACGGTGTGGTGAGCATCGTCCTGCTGCGCTTCGTGCTCGGCCTGGCGGTCGCCGCCGACTACCCGATCGCCACCTCGCTGCTGGCCGAGTGGTTGCCCACCCGGCACCGCGGCCGGCTGCTCGGCAAGCAGATCATCGCCTGGTACGCCGGCTCGGTGCTGGCCTACCTGGTCGGCTACCTCTTCCTGCAGTTCGGCGGCAACGCCGCCTGGCGCTGGATGCTGGCCAGTTCGGCCGTGCTGTGCGCGGTGTTCCTGGTGATCCGCCGCGGCACCCCGGAGTCGCCGCGCTGGCTGGCCGCGCACGGCCGGGTCGGGGAGGCCGTCGCCGTGGTGCACCGGCACCTCGGGGTGCGGGTGGACGGCCGTGAACTGCTGCCGCCGAAGTCCGCCGCCGCGTCCGGCGGCTCGCTCCGGGTGCTGCTGGCCCCCGAGTACCGCCGCCGCACGCTCTTCTGCAGCCTGTTCTTCTTCTGCCAGGTCGGCCCGCTGTTCGCGATGCTGACCTTCGGTCCGCAGATCCTCGGCTCGTTCGGGATGCCCGGCGGCACGGTCATGGACACCCTGGGCACCGCCGTCGTCGGCCTGGTGTTCCTGCTCGGCTGCTACCCGGCGCTGCGGCTGATCGAGACCCGCGGCCGGCGTCCCACCATCGTCTGGTCCTTCGCGCTGATGATCCTGCCGCTGACGCTGCTGGGCGTCTGGCCGGCCGCGCCCGCCGCCGTCGCGGTGACCGCGCTGTGCGCCTACGCCTTCCTGTGCGGCGGGCCCAACGTCCTGGACTGGACCTACCCGAACGAGCTGTTCCCGACCGAGGTGCGGGCCACGGCGGTCGGGCTCGCCACCTCGGTCAGCCGGGTCGGGGCCGCCGTCGGCACGTACCTGCTGCCGCTGTCGCTGACCGGCCTGGGCACCGGGCCGACCATGCTGATCGCCGCCGGCGTCACCGCGGTCGGGCTGCTGGTGTGCGTGCTGTGGGCGGAGGAGACCAAGGGGGTGGCGCTGAGCCACGCCGCCACGGCGCGGCCCGTCCCGGTCGGCGTCTGACGGCGGCGCCTGACGTCGCCTCAACCGGGCGCGGGGCGGGGCCGGTCCACCGGCCCCGCCCCGCGCCTTCAGGCTGCGAACGCCCGCTTGAGCAGGCCGATCTCCTCGACGCACCGGCCTGAGCCGACGGCCACGCAGTCCAGCGGGTTGTCGGCCACCCGGACCGGCAGGCCGGTCTCCCGCGAGATCCGCCGGTCCAGGCCGCGCAGCAGGGCGCCGCCACCGGTCAGTACGACCCCGTTGCGCAGTACGTCGCCGGCCAGTTCCGGCGGCACCTGGTCGAGGGTCTGCCGGACGGCGGCGATGATCTCGGCGACGGGCTCGTCCAGCGCGTCGCGGATCTGGTCCGCCGTCACCGCCGCCGTCCGCGGCAGCCCGCCGATCGAGTCGCGGCCGTGCACCTCGGCGCCTTCCGGGAGTTCGGCCCCGGTGACCTGGTCGGCCGTGCCGAGCACGAGCTTGATCTCCTCCGCGGTGCGCTCGCCGATCAGCAGCGAGTGCTCCTTGCGGACCTGGCGGGTGATCGCCTGGTCCATCCGGTCGCCGGCGACCCGCAGCGAACGCGCCGCCACGATCCCGCCCATGGACACCACCGCGACCTCGGTGGTGCCGCCGCCGATGTCCACCACCATCGACCCGGTCGGCTCCTGCACCGGAAGCCCGGCACCGATCGCCGCCGCCATCGGCTCCTCGATCAGGTGCACCGACTTAGCCCCGGCTCCGGCCAACGCCTCCACCACGGCCCGCCGTTCGACCCCGGTGATGCCGCTCGGCACGCACACCACCACCCGCGGCCGCGACCCGAACAGCCGCCGGCGCCCGGTCACCTTGCGCAGGAAGTGCCGCAGCAGGTGCTGGGTTCCCTCGAAGTCCGCGATCACGCCGTCCTGCAACGGGCGGCTCGCCACGATGGACCCGGGTGTGCGGCCGAGCGTCCGCTTGGCGTCCGAGCCGACGCTCAGCACCTCCCCGCTGCGGCGGTCCATCGCGACCACCGACGGTTCGTTGAGCACGATCCCGCGTCCCTGGAGGTAGACCAGGGTATTGGCGGTACCGAGATCGATCCCTATGTCCCGGCCACGCCCCTGCCGACTAATGATCATCCCGTGTCCGCCTTTCCGCAGTTCCGGCTCTTCGCGCACCACCGTCCCTCGCCACCCTACGGGCCGTCAGCGCCGACCGGGACGGACGGCGGTCGCCGGGCGCGGCTCGGGACAGAGCTGTTGCAGAGGCCGGCGTCGGCGGTCCCGGACCGGTTCGCGCCCGGATCGAGCCCGGATCCCGCCCGGGTCCCGCCCGGCCGCGAACGCCGAGGGCCCGCCACCCGGGGACGGGTGACGGGCCCTCGGGCCGGTGCGGGTCAGCCCTGCGGGAGCGCCGCCAGCTGCGCGGTGATCCGGGCGATGTCGGCCTCGGCGGCCTCCTGGCGGCCACGGATCTTGGCGACCACCTCGTCCGGCGCCTTGGCGAGGAAGCCCTCGTTTCCGAGCTTCGCGGTGGTCTGCGCCTTCTCCTTCTCGGCGGCCGCGAGGTCCTTGGCGAGGCGCTTGCGCTCCGCCGCGACGTCGATGGTGCCGGAGAGGTCCAGCGCGACCGTGGCGCCCGCGACCGGCAGCGAAGCGGTGGCGGCGAAGCCGGCCTCCGGCTCGGTGAGCCGCAGCAGCGAACGGATCGCCGCCTCGTGCGGGACGAGGGCGGTGCCGGCCAGCTCCAGCTGCGCCGGGACCCGCTGACCGGGCTTCAGCCCCTGGTCCGAGCGGAACCGCCGGACCTCGGTCACCACCTGCTGCAGCGTGGCGATCTCGGCCTCGGCGCCGGCGTCCCGGAAACCGCTGTCCTTCGGCCACTCGGCGACCACCAGCGACTCGGCGCCGGTGAGCGTGGTCCACAGGGTGTCCGTGACGAACGGGACGACCGGGTGCAGCAGCCGCAGCGTGACGTCCAGGACCTCGCCCAGCACCCGGCGCGAGGCGTCGGCCTGTGCGCCGCCCGCGGCCAGGGTGGTCTTGGAGAGCTCCACGTACCAGTCGAAGACCTCGTCCCAGGCGAAGTGGAACAGCGAGTCCGAGAGCTTGGCGAACTGGTAGTCGTCGTACAGGCCGTCGGCCTCGGCGACGGTGGCGTTCAGCCGCGACAGGATCCAGCGGTCGGCCGCCGTCAGCTCCTCCGGCGCGGGCAGCGGGCCCTCGACGGTGGCGCCGTTCATCAGCGCGAAGCGGGTGGCGTTCCAGATCTTGTTGCAGAAGTTGCGCGAGCCCTGGACCCAGTCCTCGCCGATCGGCACGTCGGCGCCCGGGTTGGCGCCGCGGGCCAGGGTGAAGCGGACGGCGTCGGCGCCGTAGCGGTCCATCCAGTCCAGCGGGTCGACCGCGTTGCCGAAGGACTTCGACATCTTCTTGCCGAACTGGTCGCGCACCAGGCCGGTCAGCGCGATGGTGTGGAACGGCGCCTGCCCGTCCATCGCGTACAGGCCGAACATCATCATCCGGGCGACCCAGAAGAAGATGATGTCGTGGCCGGTGAGCAGGACGTCGGTGGCGTAGAACTTCTCCAGGTCCGGGGTCTGCTCCGGCCAGCCGAGGGTGGAGAACGGCCACAGGCCGCTGGAGAACCAGGTGTCCAGCACGTCGGTGTCCTGGGTCCAGCCCTCGCCCGTCGGCGGCTGCTCGTCCGGTCCGACGCAGACGACCTCGCCGTTCGGGCCGTACCAGACCGGGATCCGGTGGCCCCACCAGAGCTGGCGCGAGATGCACCAGTCGTGCATGTTGTCGACCCAGCTGAAGTAGCGGCCCTCCAGCTCCTTCGGGTGGATCTGCACCCGGCCGTCGCGGACGGCGGCGCCGGCCTCGGCGGCCAGCGGGGCGACCTTGACCCACCACTGCAGGGACAGCCGCGGCTCGACCACGGTCTGGCAGCGCGAGCAGTGGCCGACCGCGTGCATGTAGGGGCGCTTCTCGGCGACGATGCGCCCCTCGGCGCGCAGCGCGCCGACCACGGCGGAGCGCGCCTCGAAGCGGTCCAGGCCGAGGAACGGACCGTGCACGGTGATCACACCGCGCTCGTCCATCACGGTCAGGTTCTCCAGGCCGTGCCGCTGGCCGATCGCGAAGTCGTTCGGGTCGTGGGCCGGCGTCACCTTGACGGCGCCGGTGCCGAACTCGGGGTCGACGTGCTCGTCCGCGATGACCGGGATCCGGCGGTCCGTCAGCGGCAGCGCGATGGTGGTGCCCACCAGGTGCCGGTACCGCTCGTCCTCCGGGTGGACGGCCACCGCGGTGTCACCGAGCATGGTCTCGGCCCGGGTGGTGGCCACCACGATCGACTCGTCCCCGTCCCCGTAACGGATCGAGACCAGCTCGCCGGGGACCTCCTCGTGCTCCACCTCGATGTCGGAGAGCGCGGTCAGACAGCGCGGGCACCAGTTGATGATGCGCTCGGCGCGGTAGATCAGACCGTCGTCGAAGAGCTTCTTGAAGATGGTCTGGACGGCCTGCGACAGGCCCTCGTCCATGGTGAACCGCTCGCGCGACCAGTCCACGCCGTCGCCGAGCCGGCGCATCTGCCCGAGGATCTTGCCGCCGTACTCCTCCTTCCACTGCCACACCTTCTCGACGAAGGCCTCCCGGCCCAGGTCGTGGCGGGACAGGCCGGAGGAGGCCAGCTGCTGCTCCACCTTGTTCTGGGTGGCGATGCCGGCGTGGTCCATGCCGGGCAGCCACAGGGCCTCGTAGCCCTGCATCCGCTTGCGGCGGGTCAGCGCGTCCATCAGCGTGTGCTGGAAGGCGTGGCCCAGGTGGAGCGAGCCGGTGACGTTCGGCGGCGGGATGACGATGGTGTACGCGGGCTTGTCGCTCTTGGCGTCGGCGGTGAAGTAACCGCGCTCCACCCAGCGCTCGTACAGCTCGCCCTCTACCTCCGCCGGGGCGTAGGTCGTCGGAAGGGTGGCTGCGTCGTCCCCGGGGACTGCGTTGAACCCCTCGGGGCTCTCGGGGCGCTGGTTCGTCGTGTCGGTCACGACGCACAGTTTACGTAAGAGGGGGCCCCGGTCACGAACCGCACCGGGGCGGACCACCCGGCCGGACCGGGACGGCGTTACGGTAGCGTGCCCGAATACTCGTACGCCACAATCCGTGTGCGTGCCCACGAACAGCACGCCGCAGCGAGGCCGCTCCGGGAGCGGTGGGGGAGATCGACGCCGATGTACGGCCAGGGTCAGCAGTATCCACAGGGGCAGCCACCGCAACCCCAGCCGTACGGACAGCCCCCGCAGTACGGCGCGCCCCAGCCGGGCTACGGCCAGCCGCCGTACGGCGCCCCGGCCCCGCACCCCGGCTACGGCTACCCCCAGCAGGCCCCGGCCCCGCAGTACGGCGCGCCGCAGCCCGGCTACCCGCAGGCCCAGTACGGCGGGTTCCCGCCGCCGCCCCCGCCCGCCAGGAACAACACCGGGCTGGTGGTGGGCCTGGTGATCGGCGCGGTGGTGCTGGTGGCCGGCGGACTGGCGGTGGCGACCATGCGTGGCGAGGACGGCCCCGGCGGCGGCAGCGGCGGCGGCGCGGGCTCCGCGTCGGCCGGCAAGTACCGGATCACCGCCCCGGCCACCCTGCCCGGCGGCTACACCAAGAAGTCGGCCCAGGACGCCCCGGCCGGCGGCGCCAACACCCTCACCAAGATCGACGGTTCGATGTCCGCGGTCTACCAGAGGACCGCCACCGACCTGGTCAGCGTGGGCGGCAGCTGGGGCACGATCGACGATCCCGGCGCCATGATAACGACCACCGCCGCGGCCATGAAGATGACCTGGAAGACCCCGCTCACCGAGGTCGACGCCAGGGACGCCCAGGACCCGGGCGGCAAGATGCAGTGCGGCGTGGCCTCCAACGGAACCGCCGCCAGCTCCATCGACACCCCGCTGTGCATCTGGGTCGACCACTCCACCTTCGGCACCGTCACCTTCACCAGCATCTCGCTCACCGGCTCCTCGACCAGCCTCTCGGCCGCGCAGGCCGCGGACCGGGCCCGGCTGATCCGGGACGCCGTGGTCGTCGCCAAGTGACCGCGGCCGTCGCCCAGTAACTCCCGGGAGGGTCCGCACGACCCCGCCCCGCGATCCCACCCCTCCCACGACCGGAAGCGAGTCCTGGTGTCCGAGCAGAACCCCTACGGCGCCCCACCGCCGGCCCAGCCGTACGGCGCCCCGCCGCCGGCCCCGCAGCCCTACGGCGCCCCGCCGCCGCAGCAGCCGTACGGGGACCCGCAGCAGGCCTGGGGCGCGGTGCCCCCGCAGGGCGGCGCCCCCTACCCGGGCTACCCGGGGTACCCCGGCTACCCCGCTGAGCAGAAGAAGTCCCGCAAGACGCTGTGGATCGTGCTCGGCTGCGTCGGCGGCGCGGTGCTGCTCGGCGCCGGCGTGCTCGGGTACGCGGTCTACGACGTGACGTCAAAGACCGGCACCCACAAGGTCGTCATGCCCGACACCTTCAAGGGCATGAAGCGCGACGACACCAACCCGCTGGCCGAACAGATGCAGACCGCCCTGCAGTCCGACTTCGGCCAGGGCAAGGACGCCTGGACCCCAACCGCGGTCAGCGGGCTCTACACCGGATCCGGCTCGGACGAGGGCAAGGTCGTGGTCGTCTTCGGCGGCTGGGGCAACGTGCTCTCCCCGTCCTCCCAGGTCGACGACTTCTTCAGCAGCTTCGAGAAGCAGGCCCGCGGCCAGGGCACCACCTTCAACGGCCGTGCCTCCTTCGACCCCGGCCCGCTCGGCGGCACCCTCTCCTGCGAGGTCATGAAGGCCGAGGAGGAGACCGACAGCCTCTGCGTCTGGGCCGACGGCAGCTCCGTGGTCGCCGTGCTGGCCGGCGAGGCCGGATCCACCGGTACCCCCGACCTCGCCGCGGCCGCCGCGGACGCCCGCGAGCTGCGGAAGGCGGCCGAGGTCCCGCGCTGACCCGCGCTCCCGACGGCCCGCGCCGACGACGAAGCGGCCCCGCACCTTCCGGTGCGGGGCCGCTTCGCTCTGGCCTCGGTGGGTCGGACGCCGTCCGGCCCGGTCAGGCGCTCTTCTCGCGCCGCTCACGCTTGATCATGTCGCGCGGGACGAGGGTCGGGATGGCGTGCTTGGAGACCACGTCTCCGGTGACGACCACCCGGGCGACGTCCTGACGCGAGGGCACCTCGTACATCACGGACATCAGCACCTCCTCCATGATGGCCCGCAGCCCACGGGCGCCGGTGCCCCGCAGGATCGCCTGGTCGGCGATGGCCTCCAGCGCGTCCCGGGTGAACTCCAGCTCCACGCCGTCGAGTTCGAAGAGCTTGCGGTACTGCTTGACCAGCGCGTTCTTCGGCTCGGTGAGGATCTGCAGCAGCGCCTCGCGGTCCAGGTTGTGCACGCTGGTGATCACGGGCAGCCGGCCGATGAACTCGGGGATCATGCCGAACTTGACCAGGTCCTCCGGCATCACCTGACGGAAGTGGTCGCTGGCGTCCTGCTCCCGCTTGGAGCGGATGTTGGCGCCGAAGCCGATGCCCTTGGCACCCGCCCGGCCCTCGATGATCCGCTCCAGACCGGCGAACGCACCGCCCACGATGAACAGCACGTTGGTGGTGTCGATCTGGATGAACTCCTGGTGCGGGTGCTTGCGACCACCCTGCGGCGGCACCGAGGCGGTGGTGCCCTCCAGGATCTTCAGCAGCGCCTGCTGGACGCCCTCGCCGGAGACGTCACGCGTGATCGACGGGTTCTCGCTCTTGCGGGCGACCTTGTCGATCTCGTCGATGTAGATGATCCCGGTCTCGGCCTTCTTGACGTCATAGTCCGCCGCCTGGATCAGCTTGAGCAGGATGTTCTCGACGTCCTCGCCGACGTAACCGGCCTCGGTCAGCGCCGTGGCGTCCGCGATCGCGAACGGCACGTTCAGCATCCGGGCCAGGGTCTGCGCCAGCAGCGTCTTGCCCGAGCCGGTCGGGCCGAGCAGCAGGATGTTGGACTTGGCCAGCTCGATCGCGTCCTCGCGGCCGTTGCCGCCGGAGCGGCCGTTCTCACCGGCCTGGACGCGCTTGTAGTGGTTGTAGACCGCGACCGACAGCGCCTTCTTGGCCATCTCCTGGCCGACCACGTACTGGTCCAGGAACTCGTAGATCTCGCGGGGCTTCGGCAGCTCCTCGAAGCGCACCTCGGAGCTCTCGGCGAGCTCCTCCTCGATGATCTCGTTGCACAGGTCGATGCACTCGTCGCAGATGTACACACCTGGCCCGGCGATCAGCTTCTTCACCTGCTTCTGCGATTTGCCGCAGAACGAGCACTTGAGCAGGTCGCCGCCGTCTCCGATGCGTGCCACGAGGTGCTTCCCCTTCGCCAGGGGCCCCGCGGGGGTTCCGGGGCCTGGTGCTGTGGACCGGCTGCGCCTTCGGCGGTCGGTCTCGCTATCCGACGGTACTCTGCCGCGCCGGGAATTCCGTCGTCTTCGGCAGCTCTGCCCTACGCCCTGGGCGAATTGATACCGAACAGATGCCGTCCTGCGGGCATGGGCCCGCTCTGCAATTGTGCCGGGCCCGGGGCCCGACCGGAACGGCTCGGGGCGGGGCGCAAAGTCACACCTCGGTCGAGGATGCGCCTGCGTCCCGCCCCGGGAGCCGCCGGGTCGCCCGACCTCAGTCGGTCAGCGAGGACTTGCGGGTCGAGATGATCTGGTCGATCAGCCCGTACTCCAGCGCCTCCTCGGCGGTGAGGATCTTGTCGCGCTCGATGTCGTCACGGACCTGCTCGACCGGCTTCTTGGAGTGCTTGGCCAGCATCTCCTCCAGCTGCTCGCGCATCCGGAAGATCTCCTTGGCCTGGATCTCCAGGTCCGACACCTGGCCGCGGCCGGTCTCGGTGTAGGGCTGGTGGATCAGGATCCGGGCGTTCGGCAGCGCCATCCGCTTGCCGGGGGTGCCGGCCGCCAGCAGCACGGCGGCGGCCGAGGCGGCCTGGCCCATGCAGACGGTGGTGATGTCCGGCTTCACGTACTGCATGGTGTCGTAGATGGCCGTCAGGGCCGTGAACGAGCCGCCGGGCGAGTTGATGTACATCTGGATCTCGCGGTCCGGGTCCATCGACTCCAGGCAGAGCAGCTGGGCCATGATGTCGTTGGCCGAGACGTCGTCCACCTGGGAGCCGAGGAAGATGATGCGCTCCTCGAACAGCTTGGCGTACGGGTCGTACTCGCGGATGCCCTGCGAGGTGCGCTCGACGAAGCGCGGGACGATGTAACGGCCCTCGGCGCGGGCGCCGTAGTACTCACCGCGCGGCATGTTGGGGGTGGTGTTCATGGGGTGGTCCGTCCTCCGACGAAGCGTGCGGTCTGGGGGTCTCTTACGGGCGGCGCTCAGGCGCCCGTGCCGCCGCCGCCGGGAACGTCCGCGGCGCTGTGCATGATCTGGTCGATGAGGCCGTACTCCTTGGCCTCCTCCGGGGTGAACCAGCGGTCCCGGTCGGAGTCCGCGGTCACCCGGTCGAAGGACTGGCCGCTGTGGTGCGCGATCAGCTCCGACATCCGCTTCTTGGTGCGCAGCAGCTGCTCGGCCTGGATCCGGATGTCGGTGGCGGAGCCGCCGAGGCCGGCCGAGGGCTGGTGCATCAGGATGTTGGCGTTGGGCAGCGAGAAGCGCTTGCCCTTGGCGCCGGCCGTCAGCAGGAACTGACCCATCGAGGCGGCCATGCCCATCGCGATCGTGACCACGTCGTTCTTGATGTACTGCATGGTGTCGTAGATCGCCATGCCGGCCGTGATCGAGCCGCCCGGGGAGTTGATGTAGAGGTAGATGTCCTTGTCGGGGTCGGCCGCCAGCAGCAGAAGCTGGGCCGTGATCTTGTTGGCGATGTCGTCGTCGACCTGCTGGCCGAGGAAGATGATCCGCTCGTTGAGCAGCCGGTTGTAGACCTGGTCGCCCAGGCCGCCGAGCACGTCACCAGCGGCGGCGTGCGGCGCCATCAGGCCAGGCATCTGCATCTGCGGGAACGTCACTTAGCCACCTGCTCAGTCGATCTGCTTGTGTGTCGCTGTCTATGGACCCTAACGCCCGGGCGGGGCCGCAGAATCCCCCACACAGAACTGTTCGCTGTGAGCGCAGGGTCGAGTGGTGCGAACGGACAGCGAACGGGCGGGGAGCAGGCCGGGGGGGGGCGGAACACGGGCGGCGGGGGTCGCGGGTCGACCCGGTGCGGGGGCCGGGACGGCGCCGGGCGGCGGACGGCAGTGGGCCCGGACACCTCGCGGCGTCCGGGCCCACTGTCACCTGTCACTCAGGCGTCACACTGGTGTCGCTCCGGGGCTCAGGCCTCGGTCGACTCGGCGGCGGCCTCGGTGTCGGCCTGCTCGGCCGACTCCTCGGTCTCGTCGTCCTCGAAGGAGACGACCTCGCCGTTGGTGTCCTTGACCTCGGCGGCCTCGACCACGAGGGCCAGCGCCTTGCCGCGGGCGACCTCGCCGACCAGCAGCGGAACCTGGTTGCCCTGGACGACCTGCTGGGCGAACTGGTCCGGGGTGAGGCCCGAGCCGGCGGCGCGACGGATCAGGTGCTCGGTGAGCTCCTCCTGGTTGACCCCGAGCTCCTCCTTCGCCACGATCTCGTCCAGCACGAACTGGGTCTTGATGCCCTTCTTCGCCTGCTCCTCGGTCTCCGCCAGGAAGTCCTCGAGGGTCTTGTCCTGGGTGGCCAGGTAGGTCTCCAGGTTCAGGCCCATGGGCTCCAGCTGGTGGTGCTCCAGGTTGTGGCGACGGGTCTCGACCTCGTCCTTGAGGAGCTTCTCCGGGTAGTCCATCTCGACGAGCCCGAGCAGCTCGTCCAGGACCTTCTCCTGGGCCTGGGTGGCCTGGTCGAACTCCTTCATGCGCTCCAGGCGCTTGCGGGAGTCGGCACGCAGGTCCTCCAGGGTGTCGAACTCGCTCGCCAGCTGGGCGAACTCGTCGTCCAGCTCCGGGAGCTCCTTCTCCTGGACGGCGGTCACGGTGACGGTGACCTCCGAGTCCTTGCCGGCCTGGGTGCCACCCTTGAGGGTGGTGGTGAAGGTCTTGGTCTCACCGGCGGACAGGCCGATGACGGCCTCGTCGATGCCCTCCAGCAGGCGGCCGGAGCCGATCTCGTAGCTCACGCCGGTCGCGGTGCCGTCCTCCGGCACCTCGCCGTCGACCTTGGCCTCGAGGTCCACGACCACGACGTCCTCGGCACCGGCGGCGCGCTCGACGTCCTTGACCGAGGAGAAGCGCTCGCGCAGCTGCTCCAGCGACTTCTCGATGTCCTCGTCGGAGACGACGACCGGGTCGACGACCACGCTGATCGAGGTGAAGTCCGGGAGAGCGATCTCCGGGCGGACGTCGACCTCGGCGGTGAACTTGAGGTCGCCGCCGTCCGCGAGGCGCTCGACGCCCTCGATGTCGGTGATGTCGGGCTGACCGAGAACCTCGATCTTGCCCTCGTCCACGGCCTGCGTGTAGAAGCGCGGCAGCGCGTCGTTCACGGCCTCCTCCAGCACCGCGGCACGGCCGAAGCGCTGGTCGATCACCTTCGCCGGGATCTTGCCCTTACGGAAGCCCGGCACGGTGACCTGCTGGTTGATCTTCTTGTACGCCGCGTCGAGGCTGGGCTTGAGCTCCTCGAAGGGCACCTCGACGGTGAGTCGAACCCGGGTCGGGTTCAGAGTCTCGACGGCGCTCTTCACGGTTAGGTCTCCTAGGGGCTTGCGGGCTGGTTGTCTCCGCCCGGACTCGATCGGGCCTGCGGCCGTACGAACGGGCGAGACGGGCGATGGGCGGTTGGAGCTGCATCTCCCGTATGGGGTGGACGGTGAGCGTGACTCCTCGCCCTCGGGCGGTTGACCTGCAGGCACGCCACAGGGACTACCACCAGCAGCCCATCCTACCGGTACCGCGAAAGGCGGACGCCAGGGCGCTGCCGAAGCCCCTCCCGCGGGTGCCGCACCGAGGCCCGGGCGCCGGCGTCGGACACCACCCGCCGGGGCACCAGGACGCCTGGGCGCCGCGGTGCCGGAACGACAACAGGGCCCCGTCCGCCGGACGAGACCCTGCCGCACACTGTCGGGGTGACCGGATTCGAACCGACGGCCTTCCGCTCCCAAAGCGGACGCGCTACCAAACTGCGCCACACCCCGTGGTGCCGAGAGGAAGAGTACACGGCAGCCCCACGCCGCCCGGCGCATTATCAACCCCCCGCCGCACCGAAAGCGACGTGCACTCCACCGCCCGGACCAGGTACGCTAGCCCCGTCCTCGCAGCCGCACCCCGGCCGGGAGGACGCGTACGGTCGGACACACCGTCAACTGCACGCACGCGGGCGTAGCTCAATGGTAGAGCCCCAGTCTTCCAAACTGGTCACGCGAGTTCGATTCTCGTCGCCCGCTCCACAGGTACGGCCCCAGGTCAGCGATCACATCGCCGGCCCGGGGCCGTTTCCGTTGGGGGGCGCCATCAGGGGCTGCCACCCTCCCCCGGGGACGGTTAAAACGCCCACGCCGGGTCGCACATCCTTGCGAGACTGTGCGGATGGCAAAGGTCTTTGGTCACATCGACGGACACCCGGTCGGATCGCACTTCCCGCGCCGGACCGAACTCAGCGAAGCCGGTGTGCACGCCCCGCGGATGGCCGGCATCCACGGCAATCCGCGGGAAGGAGCGGACTCGATCGTGGTGTCCGGCGGGTACGTGGACGACGAGGACCACGGCAACGTCATCATCTACACCGGCCACGGCGGCCGCGACAGCACCACCGGGCGACAGACCCGCGACCAGGTGCTCACCGATTCCGGCAACGCCGGCCTGGTCCGCAGCCAGCTGGAAGGGCTCCTCGTCCGGGTGATCCGCGGTGCGAGCGGGGACCCTGCCCACTCCCCCGCTACGGGCTTCCGCTACGACGGCTTGTTCCGGGTGGAATCGCACAGCATCAAGATGGGCGTGGACGGCTTCCGGATCTGCCAGTTCCGGATGGTCGCAGCCGAGGAGGCCGTGGCCGCCGAGGTCCCTGACGATGTCGAGGACGTGGTGCCGTTCCACGGTGACCTTCCCCATCAGCCGGTCCCCACCCGCACCTTCACGGTCCAGCGGTCCGTCCGCAGCAGCGCCGTCATCCAGCAGGTGAAGCAGTGGCACGGCGGGCAGTGCCAGCTCTGCGGACTCGCCCTGGCGGTCCCCGGGGGATCCAGCTACAGCGAGGGCGCCCACATCCAGGCCCTCGGCCGTCCGCACTCCGGGCCGGACATCATCGAGAACGTGCTCTGCCTCTGCCCCAACTGCCACGTGCTCTTCGACAACGGAGCCCGCTACCTGACCGATGCCTTGCAGGTCGTCGACGGGCTGACCCACCAGGAGATCGCTCCCCTACGGACACACCCGCGGCACCGGATCGACCTGCGCTACGTACGCCAGCACCGCGAGCGGTGGATCCCGGAGGGCTGACGCCAAAACCCGCAGAGCGCCAACCGTCAGCCGGCCGACGCCGAGCGGACTCGGGCCATCAGAGCCCGGAGCTCGTGCGGGGTCGGCCACGGCGCCTGCCGGTGCACCATGCGGTGGCAGTTGGCGCAGATCAGGGCCAAATCGACGAGCTTGGTCCGCCCCGCACCGGCCACGTGGAGCGGAATCACGTGGTGACACTCGATGTACCCCGCGCCGCGCTCCCCGTAGGCCAGTCCGAAGTCGAAGTCGCAGACCTCGCAGGCGAGGCGGCCGCCAGCCCGCAGCACCGATGTAATTTTCTTGGCCCGCAGTCCCGCGTTGCGCTCGCGGGCGAGGTGCTGGCGGAGGAGGAGTCGTCCCTCCGGCGCGTCGAAATCCTCCGGCACGTCCGGTGGGAGGAACTCGCGCAGCTCACCGCTCAGCAGGCCGGCACGGATGAGCTGCGCAGCCGCGGCCATCTCCAGCGGGCTCTCCAAGAATGCCTTGAGGACCGCCAGGTCTCGCGCACCGCCGTTCGTCGGCTTCCCGGTGTAGTCCGGGTGGTGAGTGGCCAGGTCCACCGTCTTGCGTGCCACGCCGTTGGGGTTGCGGAAGGTGTCGCTTCGCGAGCTCTGCTCGTGGATCGGCAGAAGTTGCAGCAGTCCGGAGAGCTCGATGACCCGCCTGTCCGTCGCCCCCATGGCCCGCCACCCGTTGTCGGCCGTGATGGCACACGCGAGAACGAGCTCGTCCCAGGCCCAGTCTGGGTTGCGGACGGACTTCACCGTGAACCCGGCTCGGGAGAGCCACGCCACTGCCTGCCGGACACCCCCGTGGAACTCATCCGGGAGCAAGGTCGCCCGTACTCAAACCGGTGCGCGACGCCGGCGATGGCCTTGGAGTCGTACTCCTTGGCCTCGTGGACGAGAAGGTAGTCGCGGGCCGGCAGGTAGCCGTAGGTGGCCAGGAACGCGTCCTGCCCGACGGCGTCGTGTTCGTCGATGGCCTGGAGGACGGATTCTCGAGTCAACGCTCCCTTACGCATGGCCACGAGCATAGAACTCGGCTCGCCCGCAGCCGATTTGGGCTCCAGATTCGCCGGGGTCCGTACCGTGCCGGCGTCTGGGTGCGGGTGTGCCGGAGGCCCGGCCGGGGACGGGTGTCCCGGGCCGGGCCTCCGGCGGGTACGGCGGGGTGGTCCGGATCAGACCTTGACGCCGTGGGCGGCCAGGTAGGCCACCGGGTCGATGTCGGAGCCGTAGGCCGGGCCGGTGCGGATCTCGAAGTGGAGGTGCGGGCCGGACACGTTGCCGGTGGCGCCCGAGAGGCCGATCTGCTGGCCGGCGGTCACGGTCTGGCCGACCTGGACGCCGATCGAGGACAGGTGGGCGTACTGGGAGTACTTGCCGTCGGCGTGCTTGATGACGATCTCGTTGCCGTAGGCGCCGCCGTTGCCGGCGGAGACCACGGTGCCGGCCGCAATGGCCTTGATCGAGGTGCCGGTGCCGACGACGAAGTCGACGCCGGTGTGGTAGCCGCTGGACCAGGCCGAGCCGGCCTGGTGGTACGGGGTGCCGATCGGGCCGCTGACCGGGGCGACGTAGCCCGAGGTGGCAGCGGGGGCCGAGGCGGCCGGGGCCGCGGGGGCCTCGGTCTTCGGGGCGGCCGGCTTGGGGGCGGCCGGCTTCGGGGCGGCGGGCTTGGCGGCCGGCTTGGCGGCCTCGGCCGCGGGGGCCGGGGTGACCGGGGCGCGGTGCTCGGAGCGGGAGGCCTTGGAGGTGTCGGCCTGCGGGGCGGCCTGGCCGCCGAGGGTCAGCTTCTGGCCCGGGTGGATCAGGTTCGGGTTGTCGCCGACGACCTGACGGTTGTCCTGGTACAGCTTCTGCCAGCCGCCGTCGACGTGGTGGGCGTCGGCGATCTTGGAGAGGCTGTCGCCGTGGACGACCTGGTAGCTGTGGTCGGCGGGGGCCTGCTCGGCGGCCGGGGCGGCCGGAGCGGCGGCCGGGGCCGGGGCGGAGACGGCGCCGTGGGCGTCGGCGGAGGTGCCGTGGGCCGAGGCGGCGGTCGCCGGGAGCGCGACGGCGGCGGTGACGACACCGGTGGCGACGGCGATGCGGGTCAGTCGGGACAGACGGGGACGACGGTGCTTGCCCTGAGCGGACATTGAGCGGTTCCTCTCCGACGCCTACGAGGTGAGCTGTCGGGTTCGGACGGGAGATCGCCCGGCCGTGAAAAAGACACGGCTTCACCCCAAGCCGGCCCGGAAGATTCCGGAACGGCACTTACCTGGGTCCCCCGCTCCTGCCGTGCACGGATGGTGTGCGTCGGCCCCGGGCAGCGGCAGGACTCGGCGTTCCACCCGGTGGCCCTGCCCGACGTTTGCCGGGCAGGTCACGAAGCAAAACCCATGAACCGTGTACGGAGCAAGTGACGGTGCGTAAGGAGCGAAACGGACATAAGATCACTTGGGCCGAAGGTCACGCTCCGCTGTGACCCATGGGCCGACCGCAGCCGGAACGCTCACTCCGGGCACGTGGGCACGCACGGCGAGTACCGGATTTCACCGCCCGCGACCGCCGGGTCACCCCCCGGTGGCCGCTGTGGAATCGAAGGTGACTCGCGTCACCCGCCCCGACGCCCACTGTCACGAGCATGAGCCACCCATGCAGCTGTCGAAGGCCTGCGCGGTCGCAGACCGCGGCACCCCCGCACGCCCCCCGGCCACGACCCGGGCGGCGCCGCCGAGGAGCATCCCGGCCCCCGGCCCCGGCGGAGCTGAGACGGCGCCAGGTGTGCGCTGGTTTCCCGCGACCGGGCGGCGGCCGATAGCCTCACACGCGTTCGATCCCCTCACCGTTGAGCAAGGAGCCGGCCCGTGCGCCCGCAGCACCGACTGGACGTCATACAGCGCAGCGTGATCCGCGAAATGACGCGCTTCGGGCAGGCGTTCACGGTCGACGGCGAGCTGCTGCGCGGGCCGGGCACCACGGCCGTGGCGGTACGGGAGCACCCCGGCGACGGCGGAACGGGCCACGTCGACCTCGGCTACGTGCTGCAGCTGGGCCGGGCCGACGGCCCGGTGGTGTGGGACTGCGCGGCCGGGCTCGGCCGCACCGAGGAGGAGCAGCTCGACAACGCCGTCCGGATGTGGGCCACCACCACGGCCACCGCCGTGGTCGAACTGCTGGACAGTCGGGGTGAGTTCGGCGACCGTTACCGGTCGGCCGAGTTGCCCGGCTGGCAGGCGGTGCAGGGCCCGGCCGCGGTGTTCGGCTTCGGATCACGCCGACTGGCGGACTGGCTGGAGGACCACCAGCCACTGCCGGCGCTGGCGGACGCGCTGCGCCAGGAGCTGACCGGACCGCAGGTGAACGGTGTGAAGCTGTTCCTCGGCGGCCGGGTGGGCGAGGACGTCGCCGAGGTCCGGGTGAACGGCGTCGTCTCCGACCGGGCCTCGGCCGCGCTGCGCACACTGGACTGGCCGCGCGGTGAACGGCTGTGCTGGGCACGGCTGTTCATCCTGCTGGTGGCCGAGTCGGCCGATCCGTCGGAACCCGTCGAGCGGCCCGCGGCGGCGGCACCGCACGGCGCCGGGGCCGTGCGCGGGGCGGTCACGGGCCGGCGCCCGAGGCTGCTCGACCGCTGGCGTCGCCCCGGGGCGCGGCGCGGCTGACCCGCCGGCGCAGCTCGTCCGTCCGGTCCTGCGCGAGGGCAGGACAGAGCACCGGACGGCGCAGCGGCCGACCGGTCCCCAGGACGGACCCTGGTGGGGTCAGCCCGCGACGGAGGAGATCGTCGAGGCGAGCTGGGTGAGGAAGTCCTGGATCGGCTTGGCAGCCGTCGACTGGCTCACCATGAAGCCGAACAGCGCCGCGATGATCGCGTGGCTGGTCTTCAGCTGCTTGTTACGGATGAAGATGACGACGATGATGCCGAACAACACCAGCGCGGAGACGGAGAAGGCCACCCGGATTCACTTCCTCATTTCGTGGCGGGGCGCGGGGTGGAACCGGACGGTCCCTGGCGGACGGGTCGTCCCGCCGCGACCGGAGCGCCACGAGGGCCTCCGCAGCCGCCCGACCATAGCCGCGTGACGCACGATTCGCCCCCAATCCCCCGAGTCTCGACCAGCCCACCCGGACTCAGTGTGGTCGCTCGTGCGGACTCCGTAAAGGTCTGGCCGGAAGCCTGCGCCCAAGATCCCGCCATGTGGGACGAGTTTCCGCCGTCCGCGACCCTAGCGGAGGACTTCTGACGGGCTGTCGGCAGGGGCCGGCCGAGCGCCCGCGAAGTACCGGCGGAAGCCGCCGCACCCGGCCGATCACCGCAGACCTGCGGGCCGACCGGGCACCGTCCGGCCGGGCGGTCGGGTGTCAGGAATGGCCGAAGATCACCACTCTCGATTGACAGCCCGGGGTCACCGCCGCGAGGCCGCGTGCCGGCCCGACCCCTGCTGCCCGCTCCCACCTGCTCACGGCCCACGGCTCACGGCTCACCTGCTGTCGGCTCACTGCCGCCAGATCAGCAGGACCGCCCGGTCGTCGTTGACGTCCTTGGCGACCGTCTCGATCAGCCGGCCCGCCGCACCGCGGCTGCCGGCGCCGAGCTGGGCGCCGGCCACCAGCCGGTCGGCCTCGCCCATCAGCCGGTCCATGCCCTCGGTCAGGTCGCGGCCGGGCACCTCGACCATGCCGTCGGTGCACAGCAGCAGGACGTCGCCGTGGCCGAGCCGTCCGCGGACGCCGTCGAACTTGGCGCCGTCGTAGACCCCGAGCAGCGGCCCCTCGGCCTCCTGGACCTCCCAGCGGCCGGCGCCGGCGAGCCGCTGCATTCCGGGCAGGTGGCCGGCCGAGAGCAGCTCGTACTCGCCGGTGTCGAGGTCGAGGACGAGGTGGACGGCGGTGGCGAAGCCCTCGTCCCAGTCCTGGCGGAGCAGGTAGCCGTTGGCGGCGGGGAGGAAGTCGTGGGCCGGCAGCGAGCCGAGCAGGCCGCCGAACGCGCCGGAGAGCAGCAGGGCCCGCGAGCCGGCGTCCATGCCCTTGCCGGAGACGTCCGCCAGGACGGCCTCCAGCACGCGGCGGCCGGGGCCGGTCCGGGCGGCGACCACGAAGTCCCCGGAGAAGGACTGGCCGCCGGCCGGGCGCAGCGCCAGGTCGACGTGCCAGCCCTCGGGCAGGGCCGGGACCCGGCCCTGGACCCGGATCCGCTCGCGCAGGTCGAACAGCATCGAACCGCCGCCGCGCCAGGGCACTCCGACCCGGCTTCGGAACTGGGCGACCAGCAGCCCGGCCACGCCGACCGCGCCGACCACCAGGGCGGCTCCGGGGGTCACCCCGTAGACGTACTCCTCGGGGTGGTTGCTGGCGACCCGCTCGCCGGTGTGGATCAGGGACTCGGTGGACAGGCCGAGCGCGGCGGCGCCGTAGAGCAGGACCAGGGTGCCGGGGCGCAGCAGCATGGCGCCGGCCAGGATCGGCAGGACGAGGGCGGTGGGCGGTGCCCAGGCCGGGATCCAGACGTTCAGCAGCACCAGCAGCGGGATGGCGAGCAGGAAGGCGGCGAAGGCGAGCCAGTCGGCACCGTCGCCGCGGAAGTAGTCGACGCCTGCGCGGCGCACCCGGCGCCGGGCCCGCAGGAGACTGGCGCGCAGGAGGGCCGCGACCGGCTCCGCGGCTGCCGTTGCGGCCGGGCCCGTCGCAGTCGTCTGGGGCGGTGCGCCCGGCTTGCTGCCAGCCATGAGGTCCGACCTTATCCACCGCTCGCGCCCGGCGTCGACGGGGTGGACGGTGCCGGCGGGTGCGGCCGGGCCGCGGCCCGGTGCCTTTCGGCCGCCGTCCCGGCCGCTGCGCCGGTGGTCGGGGCGGGTGCGGGGCGGGTGCGCGCCACCGTTTCGGACGGCTGCGGCGGTGACCGCATTCGACCGGACATGTCGCAAAAGTCGGTCGCGCTCGTACCGATGAGCTGGTAGCTGTGGGCCCATGACAGCCGACACGCGCGCGTCCTCGTTCCTGACCGTCCGCCTGCTGACCGCCGAGGAGTGGGACGGCTGGTACGGCACGCTGGAGACCGCGTTCGGCGGTGAGCAGGAGCAGCCGGAGGAACGGGCACTGTGGCGGCGGCTGACCGAGGTCGACCGTTCGCTGGCCGTCTGCGAGGGGAACGGGATCGTCGGTGGCGCCGCCGCGTTCAGCTTCCGGATGGCGGTGCCCGGCGGCGCGGTGCTGCCGACCGCGGGCGTGACCATGGTCGGGGTGCTGCCGACCCACCGCCGGCGCGGGGCGCTCACCGCGCTGATGCGGCGCCAGCTCGACGACGTCCGGGCGCGGGGTGAGTCGCTCGCCGTGCTGACCGCGTCCGAACCGGCCATCTACGGGCGGTTCGGTTACGGCGTGGGGAGCTGGCGGATGGCGGTGACCGCGCCGCGCGGCCGGGTCGCCGTGGACGTCCCGGCGGCGGCCGGAGCCCCGGCGCTGCGGCTGCGGCTGGCCGATCCGGTGGCCGCCGGCCCCGCCTGCGAGGAGTTGTACGCGAGCCTGGTGCCGCGCCGCCCCGGGATGCTGGAGCGCGGGCCCGGGTGGGAGCGGGTGCCGCTGCTGGACGCCCCCGGCTCGCGCGACGGCCACTCCGCGCTGCAGTGCGTGCTCGCCGAGGAGCGCGGCAGCGGCCGGCTGCTGGGGTACGCCCGGTACGCGGTGAAGAGCGCCTGGGTCAAAGAGAACGCGGCGGGCTCGGTCCGGGTGCGCGACGTCGACGCGCTGTCCCCGCAGGTGTACGCCGCGCTCTGGTCCTACCTGCTGGAGCTGGACCTGACGGAGCGGGTGACCGCCCCGAACCGGCCGGTCGACGACCCGTTGCTGCACCTCGCCTCCGACCCCCGCCGGCTGGAGCCCCGGGTGCAGGACGCGCTGTTCGTCCGGCTGGTCGACGTCGACGCGGCGCTCGCGCAGCGCGGTTACGCCACGCCGTTGGACGTGGTGCTGGAGGTGGCGGACGGGTTCTGCCCGTGGAACACCGGACGCCGGCGGCTGCGGAGCGACGGCCCGGGCAAGGGGACGAGCTGTGAGCGCACCGACCGGCCGGCCGAACTGTCCCTGGACGTGCGGACGCTGGGCTCGGCCTACCTCGGCGGGGTGACGCTCGCGGCGCTCGCGGCGGCGGGCCGGGTGACCGAGCTGCGCGAGGGTGCGCTCGCGGACGCCTCGCGGGCGTTCGCCTCGGACCTGGCGCCCTGGCTGCCGCACGGGTTCTGACGGCCCGTGCGGCAGCGGTCGAGGGTGGGACGGAACAGGGGTGGAGCGGGTCGGGTGGAGCCGGATCAGCCCTGGGGGTGGTGGGCCGGGATCGGGGGGAGCTCGCCGGTGGTCTCGTACTCGCTCAGCATCTCGATCCGGCGGGTGTGCCGGGCCTCGCCGCTGTAGGGGGTGTTGAGGAAGATCTCGACGAACTTGGTGGCCTCGTCGAGGGTGTGCATCCGGCCGCCGACGCTGATCACGTTGGCGTTGTTGTGCTCCCGGCCGAGGGCGGCGGTCTGCTCGCTCCAGGCCAGCGCCGCACGGACGCCCTTGACCTTGTTGGCGGCGATCGCCTCGCCGTTTCCGGAGCCGCCGATGACGACGCCGAGGGCCTCGGCGTCGGCGGCGGTGCGCTCGGCGGCGCGCAGGCAGAACGGCGGGTAGTCGTCCTCCGCGTCGTAGATGTGCGGCCCGCAGTCGACCGGCTCGTGGCCGGCCCCCTTGAGCCACTCGACAAGGTGGTTCTTCAGTTCGTATCCGGCATGGTCGGAGCCCAGGTACACGCGCATGGGTATGAGTGTGGCACGCGGCGGGGGCCGGGTCGGCAGCCGACCCGGCCCGGTGCCCCGATCAGCCGCGGCGGCCCAGGAGCTTCCAGGTCAGCGGGAGGGCGCCCATCGCCAGGACGGCCTTGAGGGCGTCGCCCACCAGGTAGGGGTAGAGGCCGAGTTCGGCGGCGCGGGCGAGCGGGACGTGCAGGGCGACGGCGAGGTAGGGGACGCCGACGGCGTAGATCGCCAGGTTGCCGAGGACCATCGCGGCGGCGGTGCGCAGCGGGCTGCGGTCGGCGCCCCGGCGGGCGAGGGCGCCGGTGAGGCCAGCGGCGAGGACGAAGCCGATGACGTAGCCGAGGCTGGGCATGGCCCAGCCGGAGCTGGCCTGGGCGAACCAGGGCAGGCCCGCCATGCCGGCGAGCAGGTAGAGGCCGAGCGAGGCGACTCCGCGGCGGGTGCCCAGCGCGGTGCCGACCAGCAGGGCGGCGAAGGTCTGGCCGGTGACCGGCACCGGGGAGCCGGGGACGGTGACGGAGAGCTGCGCGGCGAGCCCGGTGAACGCGGCGCCGCCGGCCACCAGGGCCAGTTCGCGGGCCTGTGCCCCGAGTCGGGTCGTCGCGCCCGGCAGCAGGTCGGCGAGGACGGCGGCGGACGGTGCGGAGGTGGCGGTGGCGCTGGCCATGGGCTGGATCTTCCGTTCGGGCACGTCGGGTCAGGTGAACAGTTGTGAACCTACGCGCTGGGAAGGGGTCGGACCGGCGTCGGCAACCGACAAACCGTCAGGGCCTCGCTTGTCGGATCCAGCCTGATTCGGACACATCTGCGCAATCAGGCGTTCACTTTCGGTCACAACAGCGTCCGGATGGCGGCCGTTTCGGCGCGCACCTTGGCCGGTCCGCCGCCATACCGAATAGTGGTCCGGAGTCTCCGCTATCCGAACAGTCTGGATCCGACCCGATGTCGACCCCCACGCAGCCGCCCTCCCTGGAGCGGTCCGACGATCCTGTCGCCTCCCCCGTCACGACCACCACCGCCGCCCCGCCGGCCGCCGGCACCCCGGCCGCCGACGGCCAGCTCTCGCACGGCCTCAAGCCGCGCCACCTCTCGATGATCGCGCTCGGCGGCGTGATCGGCGCCGGCCTCTTCGTCGGCTCGGGCGCGGGCATCGCGGCCGCCGGCCCCTCGATCGTGCTGGCCTTCGCCATCTCCGGCCTGCTGGTGATGCTGGTGATGCGGATGCTCGGCGAGATGTCCGCCGCCCACCCCGCCAGCGGCTCCTTCTCGGTGCACGCCGACCGGGAGATCGGCCCCTGGGCCGGGCTCACCGTCGGCTGGCTGTTCTGGACCCTGCTGTGCGTCGGGGTCGGCGCCGAGGCGATCGGCGCCGCCGGGATCATGGGCAGCTGGCTGCCCGGGGTGCCGTCCTGGATCTGGGTCGCCGTCTTCATGAGCTTCTTCTGCGCCACCAACCTGGCCGCCGTGAAGAACTTCGGCGAGTTCGAGTTCTGGTTCGCGGCCGTGAAGGTGACCGCCATCGCGGCCTTCCTGGTCATCGGGGTGCTCGCCATCACCGGTGTGCTGCCCGGGACTTCGTCCCCCGGCACCGCTAACCTGACCGGCAGCGGAGGCTTCTTCCCGCACGGCACCACCGGCCTGATCACCGGCCTGCTGGCCTCGGTGTTCGCGTACGGCGGCCTGGAGACGGTGACCATCGCGGCGGCCGAGTCCGAGGACCCCCGGCGCAGCGTGGCCACCGCCGTCCGCACCGCGATGTGGCGGATCGCCCTGTTCTACGTCGGCTCGATGGCGGTCATCGTGACCCTGGTGCCGTGGAACGACCCGTCGGTGGTCAAGCCCGGCCCGTACGTCGCGGTGCTGGACCGGATCGGCATCACCGGATCCGGCCAGCTGATGAACGTGGTGGTGCTGATCGCGCTGCTGTCCGCGATGAACGCCAACATCTACGGCTCCTCGCGAATGGCGTACTCGCTGGTGCGCCGCGGCCAGGGCCCCAGGGCGCTGGCCCGGGTGAGCGGCGGCGTGCCGCGGCTCGCGGTGCTGGCCTCCTCGGCGTTCGGCTTCCTCGCCGTGCTGCTCAGTTACTGGTGGCCGACCACCGTGTTCAGCTGGCTGCTCAACATGGTCGGCGCCGCGGTGCTGGTGGTCTGGGCCTTCATCGCCGTCGCCCAGCTGCGGATGCGCCGGCGGCTGGAGCGCGAGGCGCCCGAACAGCTGACCGTGCGGATGTGGGCGTTCCCGTACCTCACCTGGCTGACGCTGGCGGGCATCGTCTCCGTGCTGGCCCTGATGACCCTGGACGGCGGCAACCGGGTCCAGCTCTACTTCACGCTCGGGCTCACCGCGACGCTGGCCGCGATCGGCCGGTTCCGCAGGCGGCGCGCCGTCTGACGCCCCGGCGGTGACGGACGGAAGGGCCCGGTACGCGAGGTGCGTACCGGGCCCTTCCGTCGGTGCGGGCGGGGCGTCACCCGAAGGACGTCACCAGGAGAACGTCACCGGGAGAACGTCACTCGAAGGACGGGCCGGCCGTCCGGGTGCGCTTGATCTCGTAGAAGCCGGGGGTGGAGGCGACCAGGACGGTGCCGTCCCACAGCCGGGCGGCCTGCTCGCCGCGCGGGGTGGGGGTGACCACCGGGCCGAAGAAGGCGACCCGGTCGCCGTCCGGGCCGTCGACCGCGATCACCGGGGTGCCGACGTCCTCGCCGACCAGCGAGATGCCCTCCTGGTGGGAGGCGCGCAGGGCCTCGTCGTAGGCGTCGGTGTCGGCGGCGTCGGCCAGCTCCACCGGCAGGCCGGCGGCGGTCAGCGCCGCCTCGATGGTCGCCCGCTCGTTCGGCAGGCCCTGGTTGTGGAAGCGGGTGCCGAGCTCGGTGTAGAGCGGGCCGAGCACCTTGTCGCCGTGCTGCTGCGCGGCGGCGATCAGGACGCGGACCGGGCCCCAGCCCTTGCCCAGCAGCTCCTTGTACCTGTCCGGCAGGTCGTCGCGGTTCTCGTTGAGCACGGACAGGCTCATCACGTGCCACTTGGTGTCCACCGGGCGCAGCTGCTCGACCTCCAGCATCCAGCGGGAGGTCATCCAGGCCCAGGGGCAGATCGGGTCGAACCAGAAGTCGGCGATCTTGCGGGAGTCGGCAGTCGTCACGGACAGTGCCCTTCAGTCAACGGATGCGGGTCGCTCTGACCTAGGAGCACAACACCCGCGACCCCGGGCTGATTCCTGTCGGCACTGTGCAATGGTACGGGGCGTCGGGCATGAAAGGATGCGCCGGCACCCCAGCCTCACGAAGGCTTGATACGGACAGGAGTACCACCGTGCCGGGCAAGAACCTGAGCCGCGACGAAGCCCAGAAGCGAGCCGGACTGATCGAGGTGGAGAGCTACCGCGTCCACCTCGACCTGAGCTCCGCTCCCGACCCCGGAGCGGCGACCTTCCGGTCCACCACCACCATCGCCTTCGACGCCGCCGAGCCGGGTGCGAGCAGCTTCGCGGACCTGCTCGCGCCGGCCGTCCGCTCGGTCACCCTGAACGGCCGGGAGCTCGACCCGGCGAAGGTCTTCGACGGGCACCGGGTCGCACTCGACGGGCTCGCCGGACACAACCTGCTGGTGGTCGAGGCGGACTGCGCGTACAGCCGGACCGGCGAGGGCCTGCACCGGTTCGTCGACCCGGTCGACGGCGAGACGTACCTGTACACCCACTTCGAACCGGCCGACGCCCGGCGGGTGTTCGCCAACTTCGAGCAGCCTGACCTGAAGGCGCCGTTCACCTTCACGGTCACCGCGGCGGCCGCCTGGGACGTGTACGCCAACGCGGTGCACGAGAGCGTGCAGAGCGAGGGCGACGCCCGGACCTGGCGGTTCGCCCCCACCCGGCCGATCTCCACCTACCTGACCGCCGTGGTGGCCGGCCCGTACCACGTGGTGCGCGACCACTACAGCCGCGAACTGCCCGACGGCAGCACCCTGGAGATCCCGCTCGCCGCGACCTGCCGCAAGTCGCTGGCCGGCTTCTTCGACGCGGACGAGATCCTCACCGTCACCAAGCAGGGCCTGGACTTCTTCCACGAGGAGTTCGACTACCCGTACCCGTTCGGCAAGTACGACCAGTGCTTCGTCCCCGAGTACAACATCGGCGCGATGGAGAACCCGGGCTGCGTCACCTTCCGCGAGGAGTTCGTCTTCCGCTCCAAGGTCACCGAGGCCGCGTACGAGGGCCGGGCCAACGTGGTGCTGCACGAGATGGCCCACATGTGGTTCGGCGACCTGGTCACCATGAAGTGGTGGGACGACCTCTGGCTGAAGGAGTCCTTCGCCGACTTCATGGGCTCCTACGGGCTGATCGGCGCGGGCACCCGCTACCGGTCCGCCTGGATCACCTTCGCCAACCGCCGCAAGGCCTGGGCGTACCAGCAGGACCAGTACCCGACCACGCACCCGATCACGGCGGACATCCGGGACCTGGAGGACGCCAAGCTCAACTTCGACGGGATCACCTACGCCAAGGGCGCCGCGGTGCTCAAGCAGCTGGTGGCGTACGTCGGCCGGGACGCCTTCTTCGAGGGCGCCCGCCGCTACTTCCGGCGGCACACCTTCGGCAACACCGTCCTGACCGACCTGCTGGCCGCGCTGGAGGAGACCAGCGGCCGCGACCTCAAGGCCTGGACCGCCGCCTGGCTGCAGACGTCGGGCGTCAACTCGCTCACCCCGCAGGTGGTCTGCGACGCCGACGGCCGGATCACCGAGCTGGCCGTGCTCCAGGACGGCGACACGCTGCGCCCGCACCGCGTGACGGTCGGCCTGTACGACCACGACGAGGCCGGCGCGCTGGTGCGCACCGGGCGGATCGAGCTGGACGTGGCGGGCGCCCGGACGTCCGTCCCCGAGGCCTCCGGCCGTCCGCGGCCGGCCCTGGTGCTGGTCAACGACGAGGACCTGACCTACTGCAAGATCCGCTTCGACGAGGTGTCGCTGACGACCCTGCGCACCGCCCTGGGCTCGCTCACCGACCCGCTCGCCCGCGCGCTGGCCTGGTCCGCCGCGTGGAACCTCACCCGGGACGCGCTGATGCCCGCCCGCGACTACCTGGACCTGGTGCTGCGCTTCGCCGGGCAGGAGTCGGACATCGGTGTCCTGCAGTCGCTGCACCAGCAGGCCAAGTCCGCCCTGGACCTGTACGCCGCCCCCGACTGGCGGGCCGAGGGCGGCCGGCTGCTCGCCGAGTGCGCGCTGCGCGAGCTGCGCGCGGCCGAGCCCGGCAGCGACCACCAGCTCTCCTGGGCCCGCTTCCTCGCCTCGACCGCCGACGGCGCCGAGCACCTCCAGCTGCTGGCCGGCCTGCTGGGCGGCACCGGCCGGATCGACGGTCTGGCCGTCGACCAGGAGCTGCGCTGGGAGTTCTGGCTCACCCTGGCCGCGGCCGGCCGGGCCACGCCCGAGGAGATCGGCACCGAGCTGGAGCGCGACAACACCGCCAGCGGCCGGCAGCGGGCGGTCAAGTGCCTGGCGGCGCTGCCCACCCCGGGGGCCAAGGCGGCGGCCTGGTCGGCGGTGGTGGACTCCGACGAGCTGCCGAACGCCCTGGTGGAGGCCCAGATCGCGGGCTTCGCCCAGCCCAACCAGCGGGAGCTGACGGCCGGTTACACCGCGCCGTACTTCGAGCTGCTGGAGTCGGTCTGGGAGCAGCGCAGCATCGAGATCGCGATGCGGATCGTCGGCGGCTTCTTCCCGCGCCTGCAGACCGAGCAGCAGACCCTGGACGCCACCGACGCCTGGCTGGACGGGCACCCGGGCGCCGCCCCGGCGCTGCGCCGCCTGGTGCTGGAGTGCCGGGACAACCTGGCCCGGGCGCTGCGCGCGCAGCACTGCGACCGCGGCTGACGTCCGGCCCCGCAGACGCGCGACGGCCGCCCGGGAGATCCGGGCGGCCGTCGCGCGGGCACGGTCGGGCTACTTCAGGGTGGCCGAGGTCAGACCGGCCTGGACCTGGCGCTGGAAGGAGAGGTAGACCACCAGCACCGGCAGCATCGCGATGGTCATGCCGGCGAACAGGGCCGGCGCGTCCGACTTGTAGCCGGACTGCAGGGCCAGGTTGACCAGGCCCTGGGCGAGCACCGAGTGGTCCGCCTCGCCCGCCTGGGTGGGCTGCATCAGGGTGACCGGCAGGATGTACTGGTTCCACTGGCCGAGCACGTTGAAGATGCCGACGCTGATCAGGCCGGGCTTCGCCATCGGGACCATGATCTGGAAGAACGCCCGGGAGTGCGAGCAGCCGTCCAGCATCGCCGCCTCGTGCACGGCGGTCGGCAGGGTGCGGAAGAACGAGTACAGGAAGAAGACGGTGAACGGCAGCGAGTACGCCGTGTACACCAGGATCAGGCCGAGGTAGCTGTTCAGGCCGAGGATCGGGGAGATCTCACCGAGGTTGCGGACCATGAAGAACAGCGGCACCAGGGCCAGGTAGACCGGGAACATCGAGCCGGCCACGAACAGGTAGTAGATCGCCTTGCTGCCCTTGAACTCGTACCGGGCCAGCACGTAGGCGGCCATGCCGCCGAGCAGCATGGTCAGGGTGAGTGAACCGGCCAGCACGATCAGGGTGTTGACGAAGAACCCGCCGATGCCCTTGGACCAGGCGGTGGAGAACGCCTTGAAGCCCCAGGACGCCGGCCAGCTCCAGGCGCTGCTGTTGATCTGCGCGTCGGTCTTGAAGGAGCCGAGGACGACCCAGACCAGCGGGAAGATGATCAGCAGGGCCCAGACGGCGAGGAACCCGTGCGAGAAGGCGTTCAGCACGCCCCCGCCCTCGGCGAAGCGCGTCGTCCGGTCGGCCTTCGGGCGCCCGCCGGGGCGCTGGGCGGGAACGGTCGCGGTCTTGTCGATGCTAGTGCTCATGTCGATGGCCCCGCTCAGTACTCGATCCGGTCGCGCTTGGTGGCCCAGAGCGAGACGACGGACAGGATCAGCGTGAAGAAGAAGATCACCACACCCATGGCGCAGGCGTAGCCGGCCTCGCCGTTGCGCAGGAAGCTGCGCATCAGGTACGTGGAGATCAACTCGCTGTGGTGGTCAGGGCCGCCGCCGAAGTAGGCGCCGGGAGTGATGCTGGAGACCAGCGCGAAGGCGTCCATCGCGACGATCGCGAGGTAGACCCAGGCCGTCTGGACGGTCTCCCAGAGCAGCGGCAGGGTGATCCTCAGGAAGGTCTGGCCTCGCTTGGCGCCGTCCAGCAGGGCCGCCTCGTAGATGTCCTTCGGGATGCCCTGCATGGCCGCCGAGAACAGCACCAGGTAGAAGCCGACGCCGGACCAGACCAGTACCGCGAGCACGCACCACATGACCATGTCGGGGTCGGACAGCCACTGCACCGGGTGCGCCGCGTCGGCCAGTCCCAGCTTGATCAGGACACCGTTCGCCAGGCCCGCGCCGTCGGTGCGGTAGACCGCGCCCCACAGCACCGCGAGGATGGCGATCGAGAGCACCTGCGGGAAGAAGAAGACCACCTTGTAGAAGGAGGCGCCGCGGACGCCCTGCACGCCGCCGGTGCCGCTGCGGCCGCCGACGTTGAGCATGAAGGCGAAGAACAGCGCGATCAGGATGGTGATCACCGGCAGCAGGACGAGCAGCAGCAGGTTGTGCCAGATCGCGCCGAGGAAGACCTCGTCATCGAGGAGTTTCGCGTAGTTGTCCAGGCCGACGAAGTTCATCTCCTGGCTCTGCCCCGACCAGTCGGTCAGGGAGTATCCGAAGGTCTGGGCGTACGGCCAGAGCACCAGGCCGACGTACAGCACGATCGGAAGAAAGAGGAACCCCACGATGAAGGGGTACTTGCCGTGACGCATCGCCACTTCTCCTGTTCTCAGGCGTGACGCACCGGGGGCGGTTCGGGGCCCCCGGTGCGTACGGTGACTCCGCTGGTCAGGCGGTCTTGTTCTTGGTGGCCGACTCCTTGGCCCGCTTGATCCACTCGGCGGGATCGATGCGCGCCGCCATCAGCTCGCCGGAGGCGTTCTGCAGGTCCTCGTCGAACTTGCTCGCGGTGTTGGGGTACTGGAAGTTGAAGGTGTTCGCGGCGGCCGCCTTGAGCGCGACCACGGTGGACGCGGTGCCCGGCTTGAGCTTGACCTCCGGGCCGACGCCGTCCTTGAGACAGGTCAGGCTGTTGGCGGTCTGGGCGAACTTGCCCGAGGCCTCCTTGGTCAGCATCATCCGCAGGAACTCCAGGCCGCCCGCGACGTTCTTGGCCTTGGCCGGGATGATGAAGGGCTCGCCCGCACCGGCCCGGATCGCCTCGAAGGGCAGCTTGTCGCCGGGCAGCGACGGCATCGGCAGGAACGCCATGTCGAAGTCGGCCGGGGTGGAGGCGAGCTGCTCGTTCTCCAGCCAGGAGCCGGACGGGATGAAGGCCGCCTTGTACTGGTTCCACGCGGTCTGCGACTCGGTGTGGGTCATGCCGTTGGTGCCGGGGAGCAGGTAGTCCTTGGAGACGATCTGGTAGAACGCCTCGACCACGGTCTTGACGGCCGGGTCGTCCCACGCGGTGGCGTCCAGGCTGTCGATCCGCTTCATGAGGTCCAGGCCGCCCTGCTTGGCGATCATGTCCATCATGACGACGTTGATGTAGTACGGGTACTTGCCCTGGTGCGCGACCGGCGCGATGCCCGCGGCCTTGATCTTGCCGCAGAGGTCGATGAACTCCGCCCAGGTCTTCGGCGCCGTCCAGCCCTTGTCCTTGAAGAGCTTGTTGGAGTACCAGAACCCCCACACGGTGTAGACGTAGGACAGGTTGTAGACCTTGCCCTTGAGGGTGCCGGACTCGACGGTGCCCGGCATCAGCACGTCGCGGATCTTCTTCGTCGGGTCGTCGATGTACGGCGAGTCCAGCAGCGGGGTCAGCTCGGTCAGCTGGTTGGAGTCGGCCAGCACGTCCAGCTTGATCTGCTTGGCGCCGGAGTCGTCGATCACGTCCGGCGGGCTGCCCGCGTTGAAGCGGGGCTGCAGCTTGCCGGTGACGTCCTTGTCCGCCTGGTGGTTGATCTTCGCGCCCGGGTAGCTCTTCGAGTAGATCGCCTCGAAGGCCTTGGCGTACTCGTTGCCGTAGCCGCCGTCGAAGATGAAGACCTCCAGGCCCTCACCGTCCTTGACGCCGAACGGGTTCTTGGCGTCGGTCAGGTTGAAGCCGCCCGCCCCCTTGGAGCCCTTGTCGCTGCTGCCGGTACCTCCGGCGCAGGCGGCGAGCAGCGAGCCGCCGCTTGCGGCGAGCACGGCGATGCCGGCGGCCCGCTTGAAGATGTCACGACGGTTGTACTCGGTTGCTGAGCCCATGGTGCCCTAACCCCTCGGTGTCCGGAGAGAAGATGCAGACAGGTCTGACGGACGGTCAATTCCTGTACGTTCAGGCGCGCCTAGCGGCGAAGGTGCCGGTCAGAGGCGGTTTCTTTGATGCGCAAAGGTATAGTCCACTGTTCATCTGGCGGCAATAGTCCAACCGCCCGATGCCCGTTGTGACGGTCAAAGCGTTGTCGGCGGTGCAGCATGTGCAATGTGCAGGGAGCCTGCGTATTGCGCCGACGCCGCACCGATGACCGAGAATGTTGCGCGATCATGCGCGTTTGAACATAGAAACGCGCAGCTTCGAGCATAACCGACCCAGAACCGTGATGTTCGAAGCTGCGCGTACGGGCGGTCCGAGCGGTCAGCGGCCGCTCCGGCCGAGCCCCTTGTCCACCGCCGTGACCAGCGACCCCCGGTCGTCGTCGCTGTCCAGCGACCAGACCATCACACCACCCAGACCGTTCCAGCGGGAGTACTGCGCCTTGCGGACCAGCAGTTCCGGGGTGTCGTAGGACCAGAAGTCGGTGCCGTCGTACTTCCAGCTGGCACCGTGCGGCCAGTCGTGGTGGACGGTGCCCGGCAGGTCCTTGATCCGGTTGTACGGGAGCGTCCCGCCCTGCGCCAGGCCGGTGGCCGGCTGGTGGAGGCCGTACGCGGAACCGGCCGGCACGCCCGTCCAGCCGTAGCCGTAGAACGGCACGCCGAGCACCGCCTTCGCCGGCGGCAGCCCCTTGTCGAGGTAGTGCCGGACCACCCGGTCGGCGCTGTAGCCGCGGTTCTCGGCGGCCGGGTCCCTGCGGTCGGAGTAGAGGTTGGCGTTGTGGTCGGTCGGCCCGAGAGTCTCCCAGGAGCCGTGCAGGTCGTAGGTCATCAGATTGAGCCAGTCGACCGACCTGGCGACCCTGGCGACCTCCAGCCGGTCCGCCCTCGTCTCGTTGGCGGGCACCGCGGCCGTCAGCAGGTAGTGGGTGCGGCTCCTCGCGCCGAGCGCGTCCAGCTGGTGGCGGAACTCCTGCATCAGCAGGGTGTAGTTGCGGCCGTCCTCCGGGCGCACGACGTTGCCCGGGTCACCGCCGCCGCCCGGGTACTCCCAGTCGACGTCGATGCCGTCGAAGACCCCCGCCGCCGCACCCCGGCCGCCCTCGGCCGACCCGAGCTGCGGCAGGTCGCCCTTGAGGTAGAGGTCGAGGCAGGAGGCGACGAACTTCCTCCGCGAGGCGTCGGTCAGCGCCGCGTCCGAGAAGTTCCTGGACCACGACCAGCCACCGAGCGAGATCACCGCCCGCAGCTGCGGGTTGGCCGCCTTGAGCTTGCGCAGCTGGTTGAAGTTGCCCTTCAGCGGCTGCTCCGCGGTGTCGGCCACGCCGTCCACCGCCTCATCGGCGCCCACCGGCCGCTGGTAGTCGGCCCAGGCGTCGCCGACGCCGGCGGCGTTGGCCTCGAAGCAGGTGCCCTCGGCGGACACGTTGCCGAAGGCGTAGTTGACGACGGTGAGCTTGCCGGCCTGGCCGGAGGTCTGCACCTTCTTGGCGGAGAACCCGCCGTAGATGCCCCACTGGGTGAAGTAGCCGACCCGCTGCCCCTCCAGGCGCGGGGTGCGGCCGTGGGCCTGGGCGGCGGGGGCGAGGACGGCCGAGGCCACCGTGACGGCGGCGAGGGCGGCTGCGGTACGACGGAGCATGCGCATGCGAGAAGACCCGTGGCTTTCTCTGAATCAGCGTCAAATGGTCTGGACCAAGCTGACAAAGAGGTTTAGTCCACCGGGGCGTCGCGCACAAGAGGGGGCGCAGAACGCGGACCGGGCCGCACCCCCGGGGAGGGGTGCGGCCCGGTCGCCGTGCGGGGTGCGGGTCAGCCGTTGATCAGGCTGCGCAGCACGTACTGCAGGATGCCGCCGTTGCGGTAGTAGTCCGCCTCGCCGGGGGTGTCGATGCGCACGACCGCGTCGAAGGTGACGTCGCCCGCGGTGACCTTGACGGTCTTCGGCGTGCGGCCCTCGTTCAGCTCGGTGACACCGGTGAAGGAGAAGGTCTCCTCGCCGGTCAGGCCGAGGGACTCGGCCGTCTGGCCGGCCGGGAACTGCAGCGGCAGCACGCCCATGCCGATCAGGTTCGAGCGGTGGATGCGCTCGTAGGACTCGGCGATGACGGCCTTGACGCCGAGCAGCGCGGTGCCCTTGGCCGCCCAGTCGCGGGACGAGCCGGAGCCGTATTCCTTGCCGGCCAGGACGACCAGCGGGATGCCGGCGGCCTGGTAGTTCTGCGAGGCGTCGTAGATGAACGACACCGGCGCGTCGGCCTGGGTGAAGTCGCGGGTGTAGCCGCCCTCGGTACCCGGCGCGATCTGGTTGCGCAGGCGGATGTTGGCGAAGGTGCCGCGGATCATGACCTCGTGGTTGCCACGGCGCGAGCCGTAGGAGTTGAAGTCACGCTTCTCCACACCGTGCTCGGTGAGGTACTGCGCCGCCGGGGTGCCCGGCTTGATGTTGCCGGCCGGGGAGATGTGGTCGGTGGTGACCGAGTCGCCCAGCTTGGCGAGGACGCGGGCACCGGCGATGTCGTTCACCGGGCTCGGGGTCTTCGCCATGCCCTCGAAGTAGGGGGGCTTGCGGACGTAGGTGGACTCGGCGTCCCACTCGAAGGTGTTGCCGGTGGGGACCGGGAGCGACTGCCAGCGGTGGTCGCCGGCGAAGACGTCCTGGTAGCCCTTGTCGAACATGGCCTCGTCGATGGAGCCGGCGACGGTTTCGGCGACCTCCTGCTCGGAGGGCCAGATGTCGGCGAGGAACACGTCGTTGCCGTCCGCGTCCTGACCGAGCGCGTCCCGGGTGATGTCGATGTTCATGTTGCCGGCGAGGGCGTAGGCGACCACCAGCGGCGGGGAGGCCAGGTAGTTCATCTTGACGTCCGGGTTGATCCGGCCCTCGAAGTTGCGGTTGCCCGAGAGCACCGAGACGACCGCCAGGTCCGACTCGTTGACCGCGGCCGAGACCTCCTCGGGCAGCGGGCCCGAGTTGCCGATGCAGGTGACGCAGCCGTAGCCGACCAGGTTGAAGCCCAGCTTCTCCATGTACGGGAGCAGGCCGGCCTTCTCGTAGTAGTCCATGACGACCTTGGACCCGGGGGCCAGGGTGGTCTTGACCCAGGGCTTGACGGTCAGGCCCTTCTCCACGGCCTTCTTCGCCAGCAGGGCGGCGCCCAGCATGACGGAGGGGTTGGAGGTGTTGGTGCAGGAGGTGATCGAGGCGATCACGACCGCGCCGTTGTCGATCGCGTACGAGGTGCCGTCAGGGGCGGTGACGGTGGTCGGCTTCGACGCCTCGGCGGAGTACGTCGGCAGCGCCTCGGCGAACTTCTCCGCGGCCTCGGACAGGACCACGCGGTCCTGCGGGCGCTTCGGACCGGAGATCGACGGGACGATGGTGGAGACGTCCAGCTCCAGGTACTCGGAGAAGACCGGCTCGACCGACGGGTCGTGCCACAGGCCCTGCTCCTTGGCGTACGCCTCGACCAGGGCGAGCTGCTGCTCGTCGCGGCCGGTGAGCTTCAGGTAGTTGATCGTCTCGGCGTCGATCGGGAAGATCGCGCAGGTCGAGCCGAACTCCGGCGACATGTTGCCGATGGTGGCGCGGTTCGCCAGCGGGATCGCGGTGACGCCCTCGCCGTAGAACTCGACGAACTTGCCGACCACACCGTGCTTGCGCAGCATCTCGGTGATGGTGAGCACCAGGTCGGTGGCGGTGGTGCCGGCCGGGAGCTGGCCGTTGAGCTTGAAGCCGACCACGCGCGGGATCAGCATGGAGACCGGCTGGCCGAGCATCGCGGCCTCGGCCTCGATGCCGCCGACGCCCCAGCCCAGCACGCCCAGGCCGTTGACCATGGTGGTGTGCGAGTCGGTGCCGACGCAGGTGTCGGGGTAGGCCTGGCCGCCGCGGACCATGACGGTGCGGGCCAGGTGCTCGATGTTGACCTGGTGCACGATGCCGGTGCCGGGCGGGACGACCTTGAACTCGTCGAACGCGGTCTGGCCCCAGCGCAGGAACTGGTAGCGCTCCTTGTTGCGGCCGTACTCGATCTCGACGTTCTGGACGAAGGAGTCCGGGGTGCCGAACTTGTCGGCGATGACCGAGTGGTCGATGACCAGCTCGGCCGGGGCCAGCGGGTTGATCTTGGAGGGGTCGCCGCCCAGCTCCTTGACCGCCTCGCGCATGGTGGCGAGGTCGACGACGCACGGCACGCCGGTGAAGTCCTGCATGATCACGCGGGCCGGCGTGAACTGGATCTCCTCGCTCGGCTCGGCGGTCGGGTCCCAGCCGCCGAGGGCGCGGATGTGGTCGGCGGTGATGTTCGCGCCGTCCTCGGTGCGGAGCAGGTTCTCCAGCAGGACCTTGAGGCTGTAGGGCAGCCGCTCGGAACCCTCGACGGCGGAGAGCTTGAAGATCTCGTACGACTCGTCGCCCACCTGCAGCGAGCTGCGGGCGTCGAAGCTGTTCGCGGACACGACTGACTCCTTCTTGGTCCACCCAAGTGGTAAGGTAAGCCTTAGTTAGGCTCCGCCTCGCCACGATGGAAGGCGTGCGCCTCTCGGCAAGTATCTTGATGTCAAGATAAATCATAGCGCGGAGTTATCTCGACGTCGAGATAAACCATAGTGCATGCCCGTTCACCGGACGAAGGCAGGCATGCCCGGGCATCCTCTCCAAACTTCACCTGCCGGGCGACTACCGCAACCGCAGCCCGAAACCGCCCCGCACCCCCGGCCGGGCCCATCCGGCGCTACCGTGGACCGGTCCGAGGATCACGTGAGCAGGGGGCCCCACCGGTGATAGTTGTCGACGCCTCGGCGCTGGTCCTGGCACTGGCCGACGAAGGCGGGCGCGGCGACGCCGCCCGGGCCGAGCTGGCCGCGGACAGCGAGTGGGCGGCGCCGGAGCACGTGGTGATCGAGGTGATGCAGTCCCTGCGCGGGCTCTACCTCGCCCGGCAGGTCGAGGCCGCCCGGGTCGCCGAACTGGCGTCGAAGCTGCCGGAGCTGGCGATCCGCAAGGTCGAGGTGGCCCCGCTGCTCGGCCGGATCTGGGAGCTCAAGGACAACCTCACCCCGGACGACGCCGCCTACGTGGCCGTCGCCGAGCAGCTCGGCGTCCCCCTGGTCACCGCCGACCTGCGGCTGATGCGGGCCAGCGGGCCGCGCTGCGAGATCCGCGGCATCGCCGCGGCCGCCCCCGGGGTCTGACCGGGCGATCCCGGCCCGAACCTCCGTCGGCACTCCCCGTACGGGTGACCCGGCGGCAGGTCGGCGTGCGGTCGGGCCGTCCCGGCGGCCACCGTGGGCGGTGTTCGGCTTCTCGCGGCTCGCCGCTCGCCGCTCGCCCTCGCCCCTCGCCCCTCGCCCCTCGCCCCTCGCCCGGAAGGACCGGCCTCGATGCCCGTCCCGCTCTCCGGTCTGGCCGCCGCCCTGGCGCCGATCGCCCTGCTGCCCGCCGCCGCCGCACCGCCCACCGTGGTGGACGGCCGGTTCGCCCCCGCCTCCGCGTTCGTCCCGCCGGCCGCGATCAGCCACGCCCAGGACCTGGTGCCGTACGGCTCGCACGTCCGCGTGACGGTGGTGCGCGGCGGCACGGGCACCACCGTGCTGGTGGAGCTGGCCGGGGTCGCGTCCGACCACACCTTCCCGGCCCATGTGCACACCGGTCGGTGCGGAGCCGACCCGGCCGCCTCCGGCCCGCACTACCAGGACCACTCCGAGCCGGCGCGGCCGTCCGCGGAACCGGCGCTCACGGACCCCACGCCCGACAGCCCCGCAGCAGGCAGACCCGCAGCAGGCAGACCCACGCCCGGGAACGCCGCTCCGGCCGAGGGGCGCGGCGAACTGCGGCTGACCGTGCACACCGACGCCACCGGCGCGGGCCGGGGGCACACCACCGTGCCCTGGGGCTTCCGGCCGAACGAGGCCCACGCCCTGGTGCTGCACGCGGGAGACGGCGCCGGACCGCACGCCGCCGGGGACCGGGCGGCCTGCGTGAACGTCGACTTCTGACGCGCCCGGGCCGGGCCGCTCAGCCGAGGGTGGCGACCAGGACCGCCTTGATGGTGTGCAGCCGGTTCTCCGCCTGGTCGAAGACGAGCGAGTGGTGCGACTCGAAGAGCTCGTCCGTCACCTCCAGCTCGGTCATCCCGGTGGCCTCGTGGAGCTGCCGGCCGACCTCGGTGCCCAGGTCGTGGAAGGCGGGCAGGCAGTGCAGGAAGCGCACCGCCGGATTGCCGGTGGCCCGCACGGTGTCCATCGAGACCTGGTACGGCCTGAGCAGCTCGACCCGGTCCGCCCAGATCTCCTTGGGCTCCCCCATCGACACCCAGACGTCGGTGTAGAGGAAGTCGGCCCCGGCCACCCCCGCGGCGACGTCCTCGGTCAGGGTGATCCGGGCGCCGGTGCGACCGGCCAGCTCCTCGGCCGCCTTCCGGACCTCCTCGGTCGGCCAGAGCTGCTGCGGCGCGACGATCCGGATGTCCATGCCGAGCAGGGCGCCGGTGACCAGCAGCGAGTTGCCCGTGTTGAAGCGGGCGTCGCCCAGGTAGACCAGGGTGACGTCGGCCAGCGGCTTGGTGGAGTGCTCCTGCACGGTCAGCACGTCGGCCAGCATCTGGGTCGGGTGCCACTCGTCGGTGAGCCCGTTCCAGACCGGGACCCCGGCGTGAGCGGCCAGCTCCTCGACGATCTCCTGGCCGTATCCGCGGTACTCGATCCCGTCGAACATCCGCCCCAGCACCCGGGCCGAGTCCTTGATCGACTCCTTGTGCCCGAGCTGCGAGCCCGCCGGATCCAGGTACGTGGTCGAGGCGCCCTGGTCGTGCGCGGCCACCTCGAAGGCGCAGCGGGTGCGGGTCGAGGTCTTCTCGAAGATCAGCGCGATGTTCTTGCCGCGCAGCCGCTGCTGCTCGGTCCCGGTGTACTTGGCCGCCTTGAGCTGCGCCGCGAGGTCCACCAGGTGCCGGAACTCCTGGGGCGTGAGGTCGAGCTCCTTGAGCAAGTGCCGGTTCCGGAGGTTGAAGGCCATGCCGGGCTCCTGGGTCATCTGGTGGATCGGGCGACTCGGCGAACCGAGACGGGAAGTGTATACGACTCTCGGAATTTATATGCATCGGTGGGGTGACGCAGGCCCCACGGCGCGCGGCACATCCCGCGAACACCGTGGGGCCCGCACCGGCCGGAGCACCTACAGCCGGGGGTCGACCGGCTCGGACTCCAGGGCCAGCACCGCGAAGACCGGCTCGTGCACCCGCCACAGCGGCTCGCCGGCCGCCAACCGGTCCAGCGCCTCCAGGCCCAGGGCGTACTCGCGCAGGGCGAGCGAGCGCTTGTGCCCGAGGAAGCGCTGCCGCAGCTGGTCCAGGTACTGGGTGTAGTCCGGGCCGTAGATGATCCGCAGGTACTCCCGGCCGCGGACCTTCACCCCGGGCTGGACCAGCCGACCGTCGGCGCCGCCGCGGACCAGCGAAGCCACCGGCTTGACCACCATGCCCTCGCCGCCCGCCTCGGTGAGCCGCTCCCACCAGGCGATGCCCGCGGCGACCGACGCCTCATCCGAGGTGTCCACCATCAGCCGGCCGGTGCGCTGAATGATCGGCGCGGCCGGGTCGTCGGCGTCCGCCAGCCGGTCGATCCAGCCCAGGTGCCGGTCGTGCGGGCGCACCGCGAGGTTGGCACCCTCGGCGGCCAGCAGCTGGAACGGCGCCAGCCGGATGCCGGACAGGCCCTCCGTCGGCCAGCAGTAGCGGCGGTAGGCGGCGGTGAACGCCTCGGCGTCCGCCGCACGCTGCCGCTGCTGGGCCGTCAGCCCGGCGACGTCCAGGCCACGGCCGGCGGCCTGCTCCAGCGCGGCGAGCACCTGCGGGAGCGCGGCACCGGCGGCCGCGCCGACCGCCGCGTACTGCCGGCGCAGCAGCTCGGCGGCCTTGAGCGACCAGGGCATCAGCTCGGCGTCCAGCAACAGCCAGCCGGTGCCGAGCTCCTCGAACAGCCCGGCCCGCTCGGCGGCCGCCCGGACCCGTTCCAGGACCGCGGCCGTCAGCTCCTCGTCCCCGAGGAACGCCCGGCCCGTCCTGGTCCAGATGGCGCCGGGCCCGGCCAGGTCGAAGCGCTTCTCCAGCGCCGCAGCGTCCCGGGCGACCAGCACCACGGCACGGGAGCCCATGTGCTTCTCCTCGCAGACCACGTGCTGCACGCCGTCGTGCGCGTAGGCGTGGAAGGCCTCCTCCGGGTGTTCCAGGTAGCCGTCCCGGCGCGAGGTCGCGCAGGGGGCCATGGTCGGCGGGAGGTAGCTGAGCAGCCGCGGGTCGAGCGCGAACCGGCTCATCACCTCCAGCGCCGCCGCCGCGTTCTCCTCCCTGATCGAGATCCGGCCGTGGTGGGCGGTCTCGACGATCCGCCGGCCCGCCACGTCGGCGAGGTCCAGCGGACGGCCCTCGCGGGAGCCCGGCGCATCGGTGTGCATCGGACGGACGGGGGCGTACCACTCCTGCTCGGCGGGTACGGTCACCAGCTCGCGCTCGGGGTAGCGCAGCGCGGTGAGGCTGCCGCCGAACACGCAGCCGGTGTCCAGGCAGATGGTGTTGTTGACGAAGCTCGCGGTCGGCACCGGCGTGTGGCCGTAGACCACCAGCGCCTTGCCGCGGTACTCCTCCGCCCACGGGTAGCGGACCGGCAGGCCGTACTCGTCGGTCTCACCGGTGGTGTCACCGTAGAGCGCATGCGAGCGGACCCGGCCGGAGTTGCGGCCGTGGTACTTCTCCGGCAGGCCGGCGTGGCACACCACCAGGTCGCCGCCGTCGAGGAGGTAGTGGCTGACCAGGTCCCGCATGAAGGCGCGGACCCGGACGCGGAACTCCTCCGGCTCGGCGGCCAGCTGGTCCAGCGACTCCTGGAGGCCGTGCGAGACGGTGACCTTGCGGCCGGCCATGTGGCGGCCGAGCTTGTTCTCGTGGTTGCCGGGCACGCAGAGCGCGTGGCCGGCCTCGACCATGCCCATCACCAGGCGCAGCACGCCGGGCGTGTCCGGGCCGCGGTCGACCAGGTCACCGACGAAGACCGCGGTGCGGCCCTCGGGGTGCGCGGCGTCGACCGGGCGGCCCGCCTCGTCCCGGGTGAGCGTGTAGCCGAGCCGGGTGAGCAGGGTCTCCAACTCGGAGCGGCAGCCGTGGATGTCACCGACGACGTCGAACGGGCCGGTGAGGTGGCGCAGGTCGTTGAAGCGCTTCTCCGGCACGATCTCGGCGGCCTGCACCTCGGCCTCGCCGCGCAGGATGTGCACCTTGCGGAAGCCCTCGCGCTCCAGGCCCCTGAGCGAACGGCGCAGCTCGCGCTGCTGACGCGGGATGACGTGCCCCGGCAGCTGGCGGTCCGGCCGGTGCCGGTTGCGCTCGGCACAGACACCCGGCGGGACGTCCAGCACGATGGCGATCGGCAGCACGTCGTGCTCGCGGGCGAGGGCGACGAGTTGCTTGCGCGCCTCCTGCTGGACGTTGGTGGCGTCGACGACGGTGAGCCGGCCGGCGGCGAGCCGCTTGCCGACGATGTAGTGGAGCACCGCGAAGGCGTCGGCGGAGGCGGACTGGTCGTTCTCGTCGTCGGCCACCAGCCCGCGGCAGAAGTCGGACGAGACGACCTGGGTCGGGCGGAAGTGCTTGCGGGCGAAGCTGGACTTGCCCGCGCCGGTGGTGCCGATCAGCACCACCAGGGAGACGTCCGTGACGGGCAGCCGGCGGACCGGCCGGGCGGCGCCGGTGGCGCCGGTGGCATCGGTCGGTTCGGCGGCGTCGGGCTGGTCGACAGGCTGGTCGAGGGGCTGCGCGGCCTCGGCGGGCTGTGGTGCGTCGGTGGTCATCGGGTCGCGCTCCCTTCCTGAGAAGCGTCCTGAGCGATCGTGCTCGGTGCGGTGGCGGTCGGTACGGCAGTACCGATGCGGAACAGGGCGAGCTGGGTCGGGGCACCGACCTCGTCGTCCGAGGGCCCGACCGGGCGGACGGTGACGGTGTAGCCGTACTTCCGGGCCACCTCGTCGGCCCAGGCTGCGAACTCCGCGCGGGTCCACTCGAAGCGGTGGTCCGCGTGCCGGACGTGGCCGGCCGGGAGGCTCTCCCAGCGGACGTTGTACTCGACGTTGGGGGTGGTGACGACGACGGCGGCCGGACGGGCCGCACCGAACACCGCGTACTCCAGGGCGGGCAGCCGGGGCAGGTCGAGGTGCTCGATGACCTCGGAGAGCACGGCCGCGTCGTAGCCCTTGAGCCGGGCGTCGGTGTACGCCAGGGCGCCCTGGACCAACCTGACCCGGGCCGCCTGACGTTCGCTCATCCGGTCCAACCGCAGCTTACGGGCGGCCGCGGCGAGCGCGCGGGAGGACACGTCCACCCCGAGCACCTCGGTGAAGCGGACGTCCTTCAGCAGCGCGCCGACCAGCTCGCCCTGGCCGCAGCCGAGGTCGAGCACCCGGGCGGCGCCCGTCTCGTGCAGCGCGGCGACGATCGCCTCGCGGCGCCGGACGGCGAGGGGTACCGGCTTCTCGTCCGGCTGCGCCCGGTCCTGCTCCTGGTCTCGGTCCCGGTCCTGCGGCTCGCCGTCCTCCTTCCCGTCCTGCTGTCCGGCGTCGTCGTGGTCCTGCGGCAGGTCGTCGACGGCGTTGTCCACCTCCTCGGCCTCCTGGCCCTCGGCCTCCGCCAGCCGGGCCAGCGCGAGCCGCTCCAGTGCGAGGCGGGTGAGCGACCAGCGGCGGGACAGGTACCGACGGGTGATCAGCCCCAGCTCGGGGTGGTCGCCCAGCCACCCCTCACCGGCGGCGAGCAGCTTGTCCACCTCGTCCGGCGCCACCCAGTAGTGCTTGCTGCCGTCCATGACCGGGAGCAGCACGTACAGCTGCTGAAGTGCGTCGGACAGACGCAGGGTGCCGGAGAGCTCGACCCGGACGTAGCGGGACGTGCCCCATTCGGGGAAGGCCTCGTCGAGCGGGATCTCCACGGCCTCGGTCCGCCAGCCGAGCGGTTCGAACAGTCGGGCCACCATCGCCGCGCCGCCACCACTGCCCTCTGCCGCACCGGAGTCGCCCGGGCCGGAGTCGCCACGGCCGAAGCCGTTGGCCGGCACCGCGGGGAGCGAGATCCGCAGCGGCAGCGGCTGGTCCGCCAGGCCGGGCCGATGCTCGCAGACACCCTTCATCGCGGACCGGAAGACCGTCCGCAGCGCCACCGCGAGCAGCGAGGACGCGGCGTAGGGCCGGTCGTTGACGTACTGGGCGAGTGCGAGGTCGGGGGAGCCGCCGCGTCCCTTGCCCCGGCCCTGGCGGACCAGGGCGACGGGGTCGACGTCGAGCAGCAACACGGCCGTGCACGCCGCCTCGGTGGCTTCCGGGTAGAGGACGTGGGCCACGCCGTGGGAGGTCGAGAACCGCTGCACCTTGTCGGGGTGCTTGTGGAGCAGGAATCCCAGGTCAGTGGCAGGCCGCTGGGCCGTACCTGTGGTGGAGATCGAGATGAACACCCGTCCGAGTATCGCGGAGCGCCGGGTCGGCGGTCACCGGGTTTTGGCCTGCGCGGCCGTTCCGGGGCCCGGCACGCCGTCCGGACGGTGGGCGTGTTCGGCAACCGCGACCGGGATTGGCTAACGTGCACGGTGTGACTGCTGAAACCTCCTCCCTCGCGCGCGGCGCCGTCGCCGCCGGTCTGGCCACCCTCGCCGCGGACGGCACCATCCTCGACACCTGGTACCCCGCACCGGAGCTGGCCGACCAGCCCGGCCCCGCCGGCACCGTGCGGCTGACCGCCGAGCAGGCGGAGGCCGCGCTCGGCCCGGGCGCCTCCGAGGCCCTGCGCAGCGACGCGCGCCGGGGCGTCGAGGTCGTCGCGGTGCGCACCACGATCGCCTCGCTGGACGAGAAGCCGCTCGACGCCCACGACGCCTACCTCCGGCTCCACCTGCTCAGCCACCGGCTGGTCAGGCCGCACGGCCAGAACCTGGACGGCATCTTCGGCCTGCTGGCCAACGTGGCCTGGACCAGCATCGGCCCGGTGCCGGTCGATCTCGTCGAGCAGGCCCGGCTCGCCGTCCGCGCGCAGGGCGGCCAGCTCGCCGTGTACGGCATCGACAAGTTCCCGCGGATGACGGACTACGTCGCGCCGGGCGGTGTGCGGATCGCCCACGCCGACCGGGTGCGCCTGGGCGCCCACCTGGCCGAGGGAACCACCGTGATGCACGAGGGCTTCGTCAACTTCAACGCCGGCACGCTCGGCACCTCGATGGTGGAGGGCCGGATCAGCGCGGGTGTCGTGGTCGGCGACCACAGCGACATCGGCGGCGGCGCCTCGATCATGGGGACCCTGTCGGGCGGCGGCAAGCAGGTCGTCTCGGTGGGCGAGCGCTGCCTGCTCGGCGCCAACGCCGGTATCGGGATCTCGCTGGGCAGCGACTGCGTGGTCGAGGCCGGTCTGTACGTCACCGCGGGCACCCGGGTGACCACCCCGGACGGCACGATCGCCAAGGCGGTCGAGCTGTCCGGCCAGGACAACCTGCTGTTCCGCCGGAACTCGCAGAGCGGCGCGGTCGAGGTCATCGCCCGGTCCGGCTCCTGGGGCGGGCTGAACGCCGAGTTGCACGCACACAACTGATCTCCTCTCCGTTTCTCCCCGCCGGGCCTCCGGCGCCTGCGTCCCCGACCAGGTGCCGGAGGCCCGGCGCGTTCCGTCAGCCGGTGGGCAGGAGCGGCCGACGGGCAGGTCGGCCGGTGGGCACAAGCCCGCGCAGCGCGCCGGAGCCGGCCCCTAGCCGAGCCGTGCGGCGGCCCGCAAACCCGGATCACCCCTGGGGCTGACGCCGGGCGGGGGTTGGACCTCAACGGGTGGTCCGCGGTGACCGGCCGCGCTCGGGGCTCGTTGGACCGGCGGCCGACATCCGTCGCCTCACACCGCACTACCGAGCTGGAGGGGCCCCCTCATGTCCGAGCCCTGGTCGGAGGCGCCCACGGCGCCGCAGACACCCGCCGCCACCGCCGTACCCACCGGGCTCACCGGGCCCACGGCGCCGCAGAACCTGCTGGAGCAGATGCAGGAACTGCTCGCGTCCATCAACACCGATCTGGCCGGGCTCGACGCCGACCTGCAGTCCTCCGGGGCCCGGGCGGCCGAGGCGGCCCGTACCGCCGAGGGATCGACCGGCGCCGCCGAGCCGGGCCGGTAGCCGGCGACGCCGGGCGGCCCCAACGGGACGACCAGGACCGGCAACGGCCGAGCCGCCCGCAGGCCGAGCCGCGGCGTCCCGCGCCCCGGACCGCCGGCGGGCCCGGACTCCTCGGGGAGCGCGTCCACGCCGTCCCAGGCATCGTCCGGCTCGACACCGTCCACGTCGACGTCGGTCGAGTCGACGTCGGCCGGGTCGACGCCGTCCACGTCGACCCCGTCCCGGTCGGGCTCCTCCGGCCCCGTCGGCGGCGGGGCTCCGGACTCGCGGCGGACCGTCCTCAGCAGCTCCGCCAGCAGGTCCTTGCACTCGGCCCCTGCGTCGACGCCGTCGATGCAGCGCCAGTAGACGCTCTCGGCCTCGGCCCCGCAGGCGAGCACCACCAGCGTCTCCGCCACCTCGTGCAACAGGCTGCCGAGCGCCAGCAGCACCGGCTCCACCTCGCCGAGCTCCCGCAGCCGATCGGCCCGGCCACCGCCGGACCAGTCGGCCGGCCAGTCGTCGGAGCAGTCGACCGTCCGGTCCGGGTCGACCTCCGGCTGCGGCTCGACGCAGCTCGCCGCGTGGCCGCCGGCGTCGCAGAGCAGCTGACCGAGCGCGGCCACCTCACCGGCCTCGCGCTCGGCGATCCGCGCCCCCACGGCCTCGGTCAGCAGCCCGGCCTGCCACGCCTCAAGCAGCGCGTCCGGAACCGTCCTCGCCTCGGCCAGGGCGTGCCGGGCCGTCTTGATCAGTCGCAGCGCGTCCATGCCGCCGCTCCCTTCGCTCGCGTCGGACCGCCGCCATCGGAGCGGCGGATCACAGCGCCAGCCTGCGGCCCGGACGGGCTCCTGGGAGGACCCCTTCCATTTCCTGTGGACAACTGCGGCCTGTGGACAACCGATGTCACCCACACGAGTGAGGAGGCCGAGATTCGCGGGACCGCTACGAGGTCTCCCCCTCGCCGGAAGCACCACCCCGCGCCCCCGGGACGGGGAAGCGCAGCTCGTTCCGCTCGATCTTCGCCGCCAGGGCGGTCAGCGGATCCACCCCCACCGCCGCGCAGAACTGGAGGAGGTAGGCGAGCACGTCCGCCACCTCGTCCTCCACCCGGTGGGCGGCTTCGGGCTCCGTCATCACGGACGCCGCCTGTTCGGGGGTCAGCCACTGGAAGATCTCCAGCAGCTCGCCCGCCTCCACGCTCAGCGCGGCGGCCAGGTTCTTCGGGGTGTGGAACGGCTGCCAGCTGCGGGCCGCCGCGAAGGCGGTCAGCCGCTGCTGCAGGTCCGTCAGGGAGAGCGGTGCGCCGCCCGGCTCGGGCGTCTGTCGATCGGTCACCCTGCCAGGTCTACCGCATACCGCCGCTCCCCCGGGCCGGGCCGCCCCCGCAGGTCAACCGCCGTACGCCCACGTCCCACCGCCGCCACGTCCCACCGCCGGCGCGAGCCCCCGCGCCCCACGCTCCCGTCTGTCCCCCGACGCCCACGCGGGCCCCGCCCCCCGGACACCCCCGCGCGCCCCTCGCGCTACCGCGCGTCCGCCCCGCCCTGCGGCGGCACCCGCAGGGCCTCCGGTCGCAGCAGCACGCTGTGCCCGGTCGCCGGGTCCCGCCGGCACTCCACCAGCTCGACCCCGCCCACCTCCCGGGCGGCCGCCGGGTCCTGGAGGGCTCCCAGCAGCCGGATGTCCTCCTTGGCGCAGACCTCCCGGGCCAGCCGCAGCAGCGAGGCCGTCTGCTCGACCCCCAGCCCGGCGCCCAGGTCCTCGGCCAGGACGGTCAGCTGACGGTGCGCCGGCGGGACCTCCGCCGCCGGGTCGACGTCCAGGACGCCCGCGCCCGTGAGCAGGACCGCCGCGAACGCGAGCAGCCGCAGCATGCCGTCCGACGCCTGGTCGGCCCCGGTCCGGCCGAGGACGCCCTCGTCGAAGACCGCCAGCACCTGCCGCTGCGCCTCGTTGCCCCGGGTCGCCAGGTCCAGGCCGAGCAGCGGGTGCGGGGCGGCCGCCTGGACGGCCTTGAGCAGGCGGCCGTAGCGCCGGGTGCAGCCCTGCTTGATCCGGGCCAGCACGGCCGAGATGTTGGCGGCCGTGCCGAGCAGCCGGGCCTGCGGATCGGGCCTGGCCCAGCCGCGCATGGCGGCCGGCACGGGGTGCAGCTGGAAGACCTCCCGCAGTGCGGTCAGCAGGTGCTCGGTGGCGGTCAGCACCTTCTGCTCCCCGGGCGAGGAGCCGGCCACCCGGAGCGGGATCTGGGCGGTGATCAGGCTGGTGCTCGGGAACGGCGCCCGGATGTCGCCCTGCCGGGTGTCGTTGTGCCAGGTGACGTTGATCCGGCCGTGCGCGACGTCCTGTTCACCGGTGTCGACGAGCGTCTCGCCGTCCAGGGTCAACAGCTCGCGGGCGATCCGGACCGGCCCGTCGGTACGGACCACGACCTCCAGCCGGATCGGGCCCACCACGGAGCGGACGGTGCAGCCGAGGATGATCGCGTTCCGCCCGTGCGGGACGCAGCCGAGCAGCCCGCCCCGGAGCGGCGCGGCCAGCGGGCCGGTCGGCGCGCCGCCGCCGTCCAGGGAGGCCCGGATCTCCTCCCCGATGGCGAGCCGGGAGAGCACCGCCAGTGCGTCGAGCGCGTTGGACTTCCCGACCCCGGAGGGCCCGTGCAGCACGGTCAGTGCCGACAGCGGCAGGGTGGCCCGACGGTAGGACTTGAACGAGGTGAGCCGGAGCTCCTCGACGGTCGGGCGGAGGCTCTGGCGGGGTGCGTACCGGACGGCTTCGCTGGTCACCCCGAGGACCCTAGCCCCCGCCTGAGCAGCAGAAACGTGCCTCCGGTGGCCATTCACCCCAACGAGTAAGCCGCCCCCGGACGGCCGTGGGGCCCGAACGGTTCACACCCGGCCGGCGCGGATCGACTCAGCGATAGGTCGACACCAGCACCGACCCGGTCACCTCGACCGGCTCGGGCAGTACGGCCAGCGCGGCCGCCAGCCGCTCCCGGTCGGTGTGCCAGGCGCTGGGCCCCATCCCGACCACGGCCGCGGCGTCCGCGTGCGCGAGCCGCAGCCGGAACTCGACCTCGACCCGGTCGTCCCGGTCGAACCACGGGCCGAGCTTCTCGTCGATCCGGCGCTCCTTGTCCTCGTCCACCGAGAGCAGGCCGAGCGCCTCGACCAGCTCCCGCAGGTGCCGGGAGGTCGGCGAGACGACCAGCAACCGGCCGCCGGGGCGCAGCACCCGTCGCAGTTCCGGCCCGTTGCGCGGGGCGAAGACGTTGAGCACCAGGTCGGCGCTGCCGTCGAGCAGCGGGAGCGGCCGCCAGGCGTCGCAGACCACCGCGCCGATCCGCGGGTGCGCCTTGGCGGCGCGGCGCAGCGCGTACTTGGAGATGTCCAGGGCGGCGCCCGCCCGCTCGTCCCCGAGGCGGTCGAGGACGTGCGCCAGGTAGTAGCCGGTGCCCGCCCCCAGGTCGGCGACCAGGCCGCGACCGTCCGACGAGCCGCGCTCCGGGCCGTGCTCCGGGCCGCCGAGGGCCGTCCGGGCGGCCTCGGCGAGGGCGTCGGCGACGGGCCGGTAGTGCCCCGCGGCGAGGAACCCGGCACGGGCGGCGACCATCTCCGCCGTGTCACCGGTACCGGTGTGGGCGTCCCCGGGCAGCAGGCTGACGTATCCCTGCTTGGCCTGGTCGAAGCTGTGCCCGGCGGTGCACCGCAGGGTGCGGTCGTGCAGGACGAGGTGCTGCGCGCAGTGCGGGCAGGCCAGGGAGTGCTCGATGTCCTGCAGCAAGGTGGTCGTTCCTCGTGGTCCGGGGCGGTGCGGCCCCAGCCTACTCAGTCCGGACCCGCCGCCCGGCCCACCTCTCCGGCCTCACCGGCCTCACCAGTCTCACCGGCCTCACCGGCCTCACCGGCCTCACCGGCCTCACCGGCCTCACCGACCCGCATCGGCCCGCATCGGCCCGGGCCTGGGGCGCGCAGCTCAGTCCTCGTCCTCGTCCTCGCCGCCGACCTCCTCCCCCTCGGCCTCGTCGACGACCCAGGACGACAGCCGCTCGGCCACCCCGGTGACGCCGAGTTTGCCCTCCCGGATGGCCCGGGCCAGGCTGCGGACCTCACGGGCCGTGGTGGCGACGCTGCATCCGCTGGCCACCAGGTAGGAGTAGGCAACCGCGGTGGCGAACAGCTCGTTGCTGCGCTCCAGCGCGGGCACCCGGATGAGCTGGTGCATCAGGGCCGCGGCGCGGTCCTGCGGCTCGGGGTAGACGGCGATGTCGAAGATCTCGGCCTGGTGTCGGGCGACCGCGGCCAGCAGTGATCCGTAGTCGATGACCTGGGGATCACCGGGCGTGTACTGCTCAGCGGTCATGAGCAGCCACGAGAGGTCCACCTCGAGGTTCAACGGCGCCCGCTTGGGGCGTCGCCGGGGCCGTGCTCGCCGAACTCGGCCAGGAAGGCCGTCTCGTACTCCTTCATGAACTGGGCGGCGGTGTCCACGAACAGCCGCCCGGCTTCGCCCATGTCCTGCTGGACGAGCTTCTCGATGTACTGGTTCATGCTGATCCCCTGCTGCTCGGCCCGCTCGCGGGCCATCTCGGCGGTGGTCGCGTCCACCCGGACGTTCAGCTGCTTCTTGGCCATAGTTCAAGCTAGCGCCATAGTGCTAGCACGGCAAGGGCGCACGGGGCGCACGGTCCGCGCCCCCGATGTCGGGGTGCGCTGGGCTTTCGGTACGGCCGCCGGGTACCCGGTCGGGGGTCCACCCGGCGGAGAAGGCGGAAGGACGCTGAGGGAGGAGGAAGGAAGAAGGAGGAAGCGGAAGGAAGCGGAAGGCGCAGAAAAGCGTGGTGCAAGAGGAGAGTGCCCAGCTCGCCCGACGGTCACTCACCCGCCGTGCGCCGCGCGCGGGCACGGCTCGCAACGGCGATGAGGAGCGCACAGAGCAGCAGGAGCGCCGCCACCGCGAACGTGACCCTCATCCCGGCCCCGACGGCCCCGGGAGCCGCAGCCGTGACGTCCGTCGTCGCCGAACCGAGCGCGAACACGGCTCCCATGACGGAAGCTCCGGTGATCAGCCCGAGGTTGCGCGACAGGTTGAGCACGCCCGAGACGACACCCCGCCGCTCGGGACCGGCCCCGGCCATCACGGAGGTGTTGTTGGCGGTCTGGAACACCGCGTACCCGGCGGTGACCACCACGATCGGGCCGAGGTAGCCGCCCACCCCGAACGCCGACGGGAGCACCGCCAGCAGGACGGACCCGGCCGCCATCGCGCACAGGCCGGCCACCGTCATGAGCGGTGCGCCGAGACGGTCCGCGATCCGGCCGGCCGGCACCCCCGACACGGCCGCGACCAGGGGACCGACGGAGAGCGCCAGCCCGACGAGGGCCTCGCCCAGCCCGAGCGCGCGGGACAGGTAGAACGGCCCGACCACCAGGGTGGCCATCATCACCGTCGAGACCAGCGTGCTCGTGGCGAGGCTCGCGCTCAGCCCCGGATCGCGGAACACCGCCGGCCGGAGCAGGGGTGAGGCCGCCCTCGCCTCGACGCGGACGAAGAGGGCCGCCCCGCCGGCCGCGGCCAGCAGCAGCGCCGCGTTGAGGACGTCGAAGCGCCCGTGCCCCAGCGTCATGGCCAGCGCGTAGGCCCCGAGCGTGAGGGCCAGCAGCACCGTGCCCACGGTGTCGAAGCCGGGCCGGTCGGCCGCGGCCATCCGCCGGTCGGCGGGCAGGTGGCGCCGGGCGAGGAGGAACGCCACGGCGCCCAACGGCGCGTTCACCAGGAACACGCCCCGCCAGCCCGGGCCGGCGATCAGGGCGCCGCCCAGCGACGGACCGAGGGCGGTGCCGACCGCGGACATCGTCCCGAGCAGACCCATGGCGCTGCCGGTCCTCGCCCTGGGCACCGTCTCCCCGACGAAGGCCATGGTCAGCGCCATCATGACGGCCGCTCCGAGCCCCTGCGCCGCCCGGGCCGCGACCAGCACCCACAGTGTGGGCGCGGCACCGCACAGCACCGAGGCCGCGGTGAAGAGGAGGATCCCGCCCAGCAGCAGCCGGCGGCGGCCGATGAGGTCACCGAGCCGTCCCGCGCTGACGATCAGCGTGGTGATCGCCAGGAGGTACGCGAGGACGATCCACTGCACCTCCTGGAAGGAGGCGCCGAACGCCCGGGCCAGGGTCGGCAGGGCGACGTTGGCGATGCTGGTGCCGAGCGAGGACAGCAGCATGGAGAGCGAGAGACCGGCGAGCACCCATCGGGTGGACGGCGTCCGCTCCGTGCCCGCGATCGCCGCCCGGTCCTGCCTCGCGCCGGTGGAACGCACCATGGACTCCAATCTCCGGCGGCCGACCGGGGCCCCACGGGCAGGTCGGCCGGGCCGGTACGCGGTCAGTGGGTCGGACGGACGGCCGTGAAGACCGTGACGCCCGCGAGCAGGAAGGCGTCCGGCCGCCGCAGGATGCCCTCGGGCGCCTCGGGGTCGAGCAGGACGTCGAGCGTCGCGAGGTCCTCCCCGGTCAGGACCTCGCGCACGCCCTCCCGCATCCGGGCCAGCTGGCCGTGCAGGTAGGCCCGGGCCGGACCGTCCAGCGGCGCGGGCAGGTCGAGCAGGGTGGTGAAGCCGCGCGCCCGGGTGAGCCCGGCACGGCCGAGCAGCGCGGGCCAGTCCTCGACGACGGCGGTGCTGCCGGGCAGCTCGGCCCGCATCGCCTCGAACCGGGACTCCAGGGCGACGTCCAGACGGGCCTGGAGTCCCGGTCGGCCGATGCCGATGTCGCGCGGCAGGAAGCGCATCGGCAGGCCGCCCTCGGCCACGGCGAGCAGCCCGCCGGGCCACAGGGCACCGGCGAGTGCGTTCAACGCACCCTGCTGGTCGCCGAGATGGTGCACGGCCTTGCTGCTCCAGATCAGGTCCGCCGCACCGACCCCGCCGACCCCGCTGACCGCGTCGGTCGCGCCGGTGGCGTCACCGGAGTCCCCGTCACCGCCGGCCAGGCCGTCGGGCAGCTCGGCGTGCCGGACGGCCACCCGGCCGCCGAGGCCGAGTCGCTCGGCGCGGGCCAGCGTGCGGTCCAGCAGCCCGGGCGCGCCGTCCACCGCGACCACCTCCGCACCGGCGAAGGTCTCCGCGAGCACGCAGCTCATCACGCCCGGCCCGCTGCCGACGTCGAGGACGCGGCGGACCTCGCGGTCCGGGCCGAACAGGTCCGCCAGCCGGGCCGCCGTGCGGCGGAGGGCGGGCAACTGCACCTCGCCACCGGCCTCCAGTTGGGCGGCCATGGCCTCCCAGTCGGGACCTGCGCCGTGGCGGTGCGCGTGGTCCCCGCCGGGCGCGCGGACCGAACCGGGCGCGCGGGCCGGACCGGGCGCCGGCGTGACGGTGGCACCCCCGTGGCGGTGTCCGTGTGGGGAACCGTCGCGGGGAGCGAGGGAATCGTCGTGTGGGCTCATACCGCGGAGCATCCGCCCGCCCGGACCGGTCGGGCAACTTCTGTTGCCATTTCCGGGACAGCGGGATGGAATGCCCCCCATGGACACGCCGCCCGACCCCGCCTCCGACACCGCGCCCGACTCCCCGCCGGCCTACCGGGCGGTCCTGGAGGAGGTTGCTCCCCGGCTACGACGGCTGCGGGCCAAGCGCGGTCTCACGCTGGCCGAACTCTCGGATGCGACCGGCATCTCCAAGAGCACGCTCTCCCGGCTGGAGTCCGGCCAGCGCCGCCCCAGCCTGGAGCTGCTGCTGCCGCTGGCCGGCGCGTACCGGGTGCCGCTGGACGACCTGGTCGGTGCCCCCGAGGTGGGCGATCCCCGGGTCCGGCTGACGCCGCACAGCCTGCCGAACGGTGGCACGTTCGTGCCGCTGACCCGGAGCCCGGGCCCTCTCCAGGCGTACAAGATGGTGATCACGGACCGGGGCTCCGAACCGGACCTGCGCACGCACGAGGGCTACGAGTGGCTGTACGTACTGGACGGCCGGCTCCGGCTGGTCCTCGCGGAGCACGACCTGGTCCTCCGCGCCGGCGAGGCCGCCGAGTTCGACACCCGGGTGCCCCACTGGTTCACCAGCGCCGACGGCCGGCCGGTCGAGGTCCTCAGCCTGTTCGGCCGGCAGGGCGAGCGCATGCACGTCCGCGCGAAGCCCCGCAGCACCACCTGAACATCAGCAACGCACGCTTGCCACTGGGGAGTTGGGGCGACCAACGGCACCTGACATCCTCGGGTGCCCGACCTGGCCGGTGTGAGCCCGCGCGCCGGCCCCGGACGCCGGACGGCGGGTGCCGGAGTCCCCTCCCGCACCCGCCGTCCGCGGTCCGCCGCCGGCCCGGCCGGCCGGTCAGCCCTCGACCGGCTCCAGGATGGCCACGCACTCGAAGTGGTGGGTCATCGGGAACAGGTCGAATGCCCGCAGCGAGACCGGGCGGTAGCCGCCCTCGCGGAAGTAGGCCAGGTCCCGGGCGAGCGCGGCGGGGTCGCACGCGACGTACGCGATCCGGCGGGCCTCCAGCCCGGCCAGGTGGGCGACGGTCTCGCGACCGGCCCCCGCGCGCGGCGGGTCGAGGACGATCAGGTCGGTGCTGGTGATCCCGGTCCGCGGGAGCAGCGCCTCGACCTTGTCGCACTCGATCCGGACGTTCTCCAGTGCGGCCAGGTTGTGCCGGGCGTCGACGACGGCCTGCTTGGCGGACTCGATGCCGAGCACCGCGCCGTCCTCGCCGACCCGCTCCGCCAGTGCCCCGGCGAACAGGCCGACACCGCAGTACAGGTCGAGCGCGCTCTCGCCCCACTGCGGGTCGAGGCCGTCCAGGACCGCCGAGACCAGGGTGTCCGGGGCCTCGGGGTGGATCTGCCAGAAGCCGCCGTTGGAGACCCGCCAGGTGCGGCCCGCGGCGACCTCGCGCACGAAGGTGCGGCCGTGCACCCGGTGGAAGTTGTCGTGCTCGTCGATCCGGGAGATCGAGACCGGCCGGTCCAGCTCGACCAGCGGCAACTGCTCGCCCGGTGCCGGGACGAGCACCACCTGACGGTCCGAGGAACCGGTCGCGGCGATGACGTCGACCGAGACGACGCCCGGCCAGTCCCGCGACTCGACGCCCAGCTCGCTGACGCCCTCGGCGGCGATCAGGCAGCGGTCGACCGGCTGGATGTCGTGCGAGCGGTGCTTGCGCAGGCCCACCGAGCCCGTGGCCGGGTCGACCGCGTACTGGACGCGGGTGCGCCAGGCCGGCACCTCGCCGGGCGGGAGCTTGCCGCCGACCGGCTCGACGCTGCCGTCCCAGCCCGCCTCGGCCGGGGTGAGCCCGGCGAGCTTGGCGAGCTGCTCGGTGAGCACCTGGCCCTTGAGCTTGCGCTGGCCGCCCGGGGTGACGTGCTGCCAGTCGCAACCGCCGCACTTGCCGGGGCCCGAGAACGGGCACGGCGGGGTGATCCGCTCCTTGGCGGGCTCCAGGACCTCCACCGCGTCGGCCCGCAGGAAGCGGGACCTGGTGGTGCCGTCGGTGACCTCGACGACCACCCGCTCGCCGGGCAGCGCGTGCCGGACGAACATCACCCGGCCCTCGTGCCGGGCGACGCAGTGCCCGCCGCCGTGCGCGACCGCGCCGACCTCGACCTCGTACCGCTCGCCGACCAGCGGGTCGCCGGCCGGCGCCTTCTGGACGGGCTCGCCGGCGCGCAGCGCCTTGGGCGGGCGCACGGTCTGCTGCTTGCGCGGCTGTCGTGCCTTGGGCGCCTGCTGCCCCGAGGCCGTACGGTCGCCGCCCGCGGCGCCCTTCCCGGCCGCGCCCTTCCCACCGGCGGCGCCCTTGCCCGCGGCGCCCTTCCCGGCGGCGCCCTTGCCCACCGTGCCGGCCTTCCCGGCCTCCAGCTTGGCCTTGGAGGCCGACTTCGGGCCGCCCTTCATCGCGGCCTTGGGCACGGCCGTGGGCCGGTCCTCGGGCTGCTCGGACTCGCCCGGTGCCAGCGGCGCGGTCTGGGCCGTGAGGCCGTCGCGGTCGGTCGCGGCGGGCCGGGCGGGGCGGGCGCCCCAGCGCGGGTGGGCCACCTGCCCCGGCTTGGCGCCCGACTTGGCGCCGGGCCGGCCCGGCCGGCCGGAGGAGCGGGGCGGGGTGTTGCGGGTCACTGGCATGCGTCCTAACGCGAGCGGTGCGGGTCGTTCTTACGCGAGCGGGGCGGAGTCCTTGCCCGGGTCCGTACCCGGGCGCTGTTGGTCGTCGGAGCTCTGCGCGGGCCGGTGCCGGGGCTCGCCGCGGCGGACGGCACCCGGAGCGGACCACGCCTTCTGCGGCTTGCGCCGCTCGGAGGACTCCAACTGCCAGGGTACGGAAGTCACCATGACCCCGGGCTTGAACAGCAGTCGTCCCTTGAGTCGCAGGGCGCTCTGGTTGTGCAGCAGGTGCTCGTACCAGTGGCCGACGACGTACTCCGGGATGTACACCGACACCACGTCGCGGGGGCTGGAGCGGCGCAGGTTCTTGACGTACTCCAGGACCGGTCCGGTGATCTCGCGGTACGGCGAGTCGAGCACCTTGAGCGGCACCTCGATGCCGCGCTCGTCCCACTCCTTGCGCAGTGCGGCGGTGTCCACCGGGTCGACGTTGACGCTCACCGCCTCCAGCGTGGACGCGCGGGCCAGCCGGGCGTACGCGAGGGCGCGCAGGGCGGGCTTGTGCAGCTTGGAGACCAGCACGATGGCGTGCACCCGGGTGGGCAGCACCACGTCGTCCGGCTCCTCGGCGGCGACCAGCTCGGCGGAGACCCGCTCGTAGTGGCGGCGGATCGCCTTCATCATCACGAACAGCACCACCATGGTGGCGATCGCGATCCAGGCGTGGCTGATCTTGGTGGCGAGCACGACGATCAGCACGGCCATGGTCATCACCAGGCCGAAGGTGTTGATCGCCCGGCTGCGCTGCATGTGGGCGCGCTTCTTCGGGTCGGTCTCGGTGCGCAGCAGCCGGGTCCAGTGCCGGATCATGCCGGACTGGCTCATGTTGAACGAGACGAAGACGCCGACGATGTACAGCTGGATCAGCCGGGTCGGGTCCGCGTCGAACGCGAGGATGAACAGGATCGCGGCGGCGGCCAGCAGGATGATGCCGTTGGAGAAGGCCAGACGGTCACCGCGGGTGTGCAGCTGGCGCGGCAGGTAGCGGTCCTGGGCGAGGATCGAGCCGAGCACCGGGAAACCGTTGAAGGCCGTGTTGGCGGCCAGCACCAGGATCAGGCCGGTGACCGCGGCGACGAAGTAGAAGCCCGGGGTGAAGTTGGAGAAGACGGACTCGGAGATCTGGGCCAGCGCCGTCTTCTGGTGGTAGTCGGCGGGGGCCCCGGCCAGCTGGGTGGCGGGGTCCTCGGCCATCTGCACGCCGGTGAGCCGGGCGAGCCAGATGATGCCCATGAACATCACCACGGCGATCGAGGCCATCAGCAGCAGCGTGGTGGCGGCGTTCTTGCTCTTCGGCTTGCGGAAGGCGGGCACGCCGTTGGAGATCGCCTCCACGCCGGTGAGCGCGGCACAGCCCGAGGAGAAGGCCTTGAGCAGCAGGAAGACCATCGCGAAGCCGGCCAGCGACTCGTTGCCGGGGGTCGCCTGGAGGTGGAAGCCGGCGCTCTCCGCGTCCATGGTCTGGCCGAGGCCGAAGTACCGGACGGCACCGTAGACGACCATGCCGATCACGCCGACCATGAAGGCGTAGGTGGGGACGGCGAAGGCGCTGCCGGACTCCCGGACGCCGCGCAGGTTCATGCCCATCAGCACGATCACCACGACGACCGACAGCACCAGTTCGTGGCCGCGCAGCGAGGGCACCGCGGAGACCACGTTGGCCACCCCGGAGGTCGTGGAGACCGCCACCGTGAGGATGTAGTCGACCAGCAGTGCGCTGGCCACCACCAGGCCGGAGTTCGGGCCGTGGTTGACGGTGGCGACCTCGTAGTCGCCGCCGCCGCTCGGGTAGGCGTGCACGTTCTGCCGGTACGAGGCGACCACCGCGAGCATCACGACCGCGACGACGACGCCGATCTGCCAGGAGAAGTGGATCGCCGAGGCCCCGGCCAGGGACAGGGTGAGCAGGATCTCCTCGGGGGCGTAGGCGACCGAGGAGAGGGCGTCGGACGCGAACACCGGAAGCGCGATGCGCTTGGACAGCAGGGTCTCTCCCAGCTTGTCACTGCGCAGCGCGCGTCCGATCAGGATGCGTTTCGGTAGGTCAGCAGGCATAGGCACATCAAGGAATCGTAGGGGCTGCCGACAGCGGAGCCGACGACCGGTGCCCCCTTGGTCGAGCCTGCGTTCGGCCGACCGGCTAGCGTGTCGGATGATGAGGTTGCGGGCAGCACTCCAGTTGCCCGGGCAGTAACCGGGTGCGCGACAGGACAGTGCGTAGCCGACGGATCGCCCCCGAGAGCCGGGCGTGGAAGGATGATGAGCGGTGTTTGCGCAGGTCAAGAGCCCAACGGACAGGGTGAGGTAGCGTCCCGTGCACATCGTCATCATGGGTTGCGGCCGCGTGGGCTCCGCCCTCGCCAGAGCACTTGAGAAACAGGGTCACTCGGTCGCGGTGGTGGACCAGGACCCGACGGCCTTCCGCCGGCTGGGTGCCGGGTTCAACGGGCGCCGGGTGACCGGGGTCGGCTTCGACCAGGACACCCTGCGCGAGGCGGGCATCGAGGAGGCCGGGGCGTTCGCCGCCGTCTCCAGCGGCGACAACTCCAACATCATCGCCGCCCGGGTGGCCCGGGAGAACTTCGGCGTCGAGCACGTCGCGGCCCGGATCTACGACCCCCGGCGCGCCGAGGTCTACCAGCGTCTGGGCATCCCCACCGTCGCCACCGTCCGCTGGACGGCCGACCAGATGCTCCGCCGGCTGCTGCCCAGCGGCGCCGAGCCGCTCTGGCAGGACCCGAGCGGCAGCGTGCAGCTGGCCGAGGTGGCCTTCTCCCCGGCCTGGGTCGGGCACAAGATCAGCTCGCTGGAGGAGGCCGCCGGCGTCCGGGCCGCGTTCGTGACCCGGCTGGGCGAGGGCATCCTGCCCACGCCGTCGACGGTGATCCAGGAGGGCGACCTGGTCCATGTCATGCTGCGCCGCTCCGAGCTGGCGTCGGTCGAGGCCGCGTTCGCGCAGGGCCCCGAGGAGGAGGGTCACTGATGCGAGTCGCCATTGCCGGAGCCGGTGCGGTCGGCCGCTCGATCGCGGGCGAGCTGCTGGAGAACGGCCACGAGGTCCTGCTGATCGACAAGAACCCGAACTCCATCTCGGTGGAGCGGGTCCCGATGGCCGAGTGGCTGCTGGCGGACGCCTGCGAGATCACCTCGCTGGACGAGGCCGCCCTGCAGCGCTGCCACGTGGTGATCGCCGCCACCGGCGACGACAAGGTCAACCTGGTCGTGTCGCTGCTGGCCAAGACCGAGTACGGCGTGCCGCGGGTGGTCGCTCGGGTCAACAACCCGAAGAACGAGTGGCTCTTCAACGAGTCCTGGGGCGTCGACGTCGCCGTCTCCACCCCGCGCCTGATGTCGGCGCTGGTCGAGGAGGCCGTGAGCGTCGGCGACCTGGTCCGCCTGATGCGCTTCAGCCAGGGCAACGCCAACCTGGTCGAGCTCACCCTGGCGGGCGACGCCGCGCTGGTCGGCACCCGGGTCGGGGACGTCCCGTGGCCGGTGGACACGGCGCTGGTCAGCATCATCCGCGAGGGCCGGGTGCTGGTGCCGGCCAAGGACGACACCCTGGAGGGCGGCGACGAGCTGCTCTTCGTGGCCGCCCAGGAGCGCGAGGAGGAGCTGGAGAACCTGCTGTCCGCCGAGGCCGGCGCGCAGTAGGTCCCGCTGTCGTACGTCGAGGGGCGGTACCCGGTCGGGTACCGCCCCTCGACGTACGGTCGGCCGTGCGGCCGGCCGGGTCAGTCCTCGACCTCGGCCTTGATCGGCGCGGGGGCCTTCAGCAGGATCCGCCAGGTGACGTACATGGCGAGCACCAGCGCCGGGATGCCCAGCGCCGTCTTGAGCCAGCCGAGCAGGCTGGTGTTGTGCGTGAAGTACAGCGGGAAGAGGATCACCGGCTTGACGCCCATGATCACCACCCACGCCCAGGTGGCCTTGGTGTACGCGGCCAGCCGGCCGGGGTTCTGGGTGCGCCAGGTGAACATCTCGCCGGTGACGGGGCCGAGCATCAGGCCGACCAGCGGCCAGCGGACCAGCGCCGAGACGGCCAGCGCCAGGCAGTAGCCGACGTTGTAGAGCAGGCCGGGCAGGTAGAAGTCCTCGGCCTTCCCGGTCTTCATCGCGATCCAGGCACCGATGGCCACGCCGAACACGCCGCTGAAGGCGTGCTGGATGGTCTCCCGGCGCACCAGCCGGACGACCACGAAGAGCGCGCTGAGGCCGAGGGCGGCCCAGGCCGCGGCGCTCACCTGGTGGGTGATGTTGAAGGTGAGGATGAAGACCAGACCCGGGAGGGTCATGTCGATCATCCCTCGGACGCCGCCGAAGGCCTTCATCACGGTCTCGGCCGCCTCCTTGGAGGCTGCCTCGTCCGCTGCCTTGCGGTCGGCCTCGGAGGCCTCCCACTGCTCGGCCGCCGACCCCACGACCGTCTCGGTCAGCGTGTGGTCCACGTAGTTCTCGAAGTCCGCGGGCTTCTCGAAGTCGGCGGTACGGGCGGCGCTCTCGCCGCCGGGAAGGTTGGTCACGCTGATTCGCTCCCGTGTCCGACCGGACGCAGCTCGTAGCGGGGGTTGAAGAGCACGCGACGGCCGCGTGCGTGGCTGATCCGGCCGCTGGCGATGAGCCGGCGGCCAGGCTCTATGCCGACGATGGAGCGACGGCCGAGCCAGACCACGTCCAGCGCGTCGCTGCCGTCGAAGAGCTCCGCCTCCAGGGCGGGGACCCCCGCCCGGGGTCGGAGCGTCACGGTGCGCAGGGTGCCCGCGACGGTGACCACCTCGCGGTCGCCACAACTCGCTATCGGCGTGCACCCGGACTCCGCGGTGTCCTGCCGCAGCTCCTCCGCCTCCAGCTCCTCCGGGGAGGAGGTCAGGCGGCTGAGCATCCGCCGGAACCGGCTCTGCGGCTGCGCGCTGCTGTTGTCACCACTCATGTCGGAAGGGTACCGGTTTTGTCACGCCCGGCGGCAGGGCCACCGGCGCCGCGGTGGTCCCTCTCACGCCTCGAAGCGGTAGCCCATGCCCGGTTCGGTGATGAAGTGGCGCGGGTGCGAGGGGTCGACCTCCAGCTTGCGGCGCAGCTGGGCGAGGTAGACCCGCAGGTAGTTGGTCTCCTTGTGGTACGCGGGCCCCCAGACCTCCTGGAGCAGCTGGGTCTGGCTGACCAGCCGGCCGGCGTTGCGGACCAGAACCTCCAGCAGGTGCCACTCGGTCGGGGTGAGCCGGATGTCGGCACCGTCCCGGTTGACCTTCTTGGCGGCCAGGTCGACGGTGAACGTCGCGGTGACCACCACTGCGTCGTCCTCGCCGGCCACCGGTTCGGCGCGGCGGACGGCGGCCCGCATCCGGGCCAGCAGCTCGTCCATGCCGAACGGCTTGGTGACGTAGTCGTCGGCCCCGGCGTCCAGCGCCTCCACCTTCTCGTCCGAGGCGTGCCGGGCGGAGAGCACGATGATCGGCACCCTGGTCCAGCCACGCAGGCCCCGGATCACGTCCACGCCGTCCATGTCGGGCAGGCCGAGGTCCAGCACGACCACGTCGGGGTGACGGGCGGCGGCCAGCTCCAGCGCGCCCGCGCCGTCGTGCGCGGCGTCCACCTCGTACTTGCGGGCCTTCAGGTTGATCACCAGGGCGCGGACGATCTGCGGTTCGTCGTCCACGACGAGGACCCGGGTCATACGGGCTCCGCCTTTCGGGTCGGCATCGGTCGGTGGTCGGGAAGGTCGACGGCGGGCAGGGTGACCACCATGGTGAGCCTGCCGCCCGGGGTGTCCTCGGCGGTGACGGTACCGCCCATCGCCTCGACGAAGCCGCGGGCGACGGCCAGGCCGAGACCGACGCCGGCGCCGCGCGGGGCGTCGCCGTAGCGCTGGAACGGGGCGAAGATCCGCTCCCGGGCCTCCTCGGGCACACCCGGCCCGCGGTCGACGATCCGCAGCTCGACCCGGGCGGGCGCGCCCGCCGGGTGCAGCGCGTCGGCCTTCACCAGGACCCGCCGACCGTCGGGGCTGTACTTGACGGCGTTCTCGACCAGGTTGGCGAGGGCCCGCTCCAGCAGCCCGGCGTCGGCGTGGACCATCGGCAGGCTCTCCGGCACGTCCAGCCGCACGCCCTGGGGCGGGACGCCGCCGAGCGCGTACGGGACGACCTCGTCCAGGTCGGTGGGCCGGATCAGCGGGGTGACGGTGCCGGTCTGCAGCCGGCTCATGTCGAGCAGGTTGTTGATCAGGTGGTCCAGCCGGTCGGCGCCGGACTCGATCCCGGCCAGCAACTCGGCCTCGTCCTGCGGGTCCCACTCGACGTCCGTGGAGCGCAGCGAGGTGACGGCGGCCTTGATGCCCGCCAGCGGCGTCCGCAGGTCGTGCGAGACGGCGGCGAGCAGCGCGGTGCGGATCCGGTTGCCCTCGGCCTCCCGGCGGGCGGCGGCGGCCTCACCGGCCAGCCGGCGGCGGTCCAGCAGCACGGCGGCCTGGGCGGCGAAGGCACCGAGCAGCCGGCGGTCCCCGGCGGGCAGCACCCGGCCGCGCAGCGCCAGCGCGAGGTGGTCGCCGACCGGCACGTCCACGTCGGCCTGCTCGGGCCGGGCCGGCGGGTCGATGCCGCTGGCGGCGGTGAGCTGCCAGGGGGCCCGCTCGTCGGGGCGCTCCAGCAGGGCGGCGGACTCCTGCTGGAAGGTCTCCCTGACCTGCTCCAGCAGGGCGGTCAGCAGGCCTTCGTCGGTGAACGGCGCCTCGCCGGTGGGGGCGCCGCGCAGCACGGTGCCGGCCAGGGCGCTCAGGGTCTGCGCCTCGGCCTGGTTGCGGGCGGCCTGGTGGGTGCGGCGGGCCGCCAGGTCGACCACCGAGGCGACCGCGATGGCGACGGCGGTGAAGATCGCCACCGCGAGGATGTTCTGCGGCTCGGAGATGCTGAAGGTGTGCAGCGGCGGCGTGAACCAGTAGTTCAGCGCGCTGGAGCCGATCAGCGCCGAGGCGACGGCCGGGTACAGCCCGCCGACCAGCGCCGCGCAGACGGTCAGCGACAGGAACAGCAGCATGTCGGTGGAGAGCCCGAAGGCGTGGACCTGGGTGAGCAGCAGCGCCAGCAGCGGCGGACCGGCCACGCCGATCACCCATCCCGCCACCGTCCGGGTCCGGCCGAGGTCGGTGACCCGGCGGACCGGGATCCGGGCGCGACCGCCCGCCGCGTGCTCGTGGGTGACCATGTGGACGTCGATGTCGCCGGAGCCGCGGGTGACGGTGGCGCCGACGCCCGGCCCGTAGACGTACTGCCAGGGCCGGCGGCGGCTGGTGCCAAGCACGATCTGGGTCGCGTTGACGCCGCGGGCGAAGTCCAGCAGGCCGGCCGCCGGCTCGTCGCCGAGCACGGTGTGGAAGGTGCCGCCGAGACCCTCCACCAGCGCCCGCTGCTCGATCAGGGACTGCGGTGAGCCGCCGGCGGCCAGGCCGTCGGAGCGGGAGATGTGCACGGCCAGCAGCTCGCCGCCGGCGCCGCGGTCGGCGATCCGGGCGGCCCGGCGGATCAACGTCGCGCCCTCGGGGCCGCCGGTCAGGCCGACCACGATCCGCTCGCGGGCCTGCCAGGTGCCCTGGATGCCCTGCTCGGCGCGGTAGCACTGGAGGTACTCGTCGACCCGGTCGGCCGTCCAGAGCAGGGCCAGCTCGCGCAGCGCGGTGAGGTTGCCGGGGCGGAAGTAGTGGGCGAGCGCGGCGTCGATCCGCTCCGGGGCGTAGACGTTGCCGTGCGCGAGCCGGCGGCGCAGCGCCTGCGGGGACATGTCGACCAGTTCGATCTGGTCGGCCCGGCGGACCACCTCGTCGGGGACGGTCTCGCGCTGGCGGACGCCCGTGATGCCCTCCACGACGTCGCCGAGGGACTCCAGGTGCTGGATGTTGACGGTCGAGATCACGTCGATGCCGGCGGCCAGCAGCTCCTCGACGTCCTGCCAGCGCTTGGCGTTGCGGCAGCCGGGGACGTTGGTGTGGGCGAGCTCGTCCACCAGGGCGACCTGCGGGGCGCGGGCCAGCAGCGCGTCCAGGTCGAGTTCGGTGAGGTCGACGCCCCGGTGCGTCATCCGGCGGCGCGGGACGCACTCCAGGCCCCGGACCAGCGCGGCGGTCAGCGGGCGGTCGTGGTCCTCGACGAGGCCGGCCACCAGGTCGGTGCCGCGGCCCAGCCGGCGGTGCGCCTCGGCCAGCATGGCGTACGTCTTGCCGACCCCGGGCGCCGCCCCGAGGTAGATCCGCAGCCTGCCGCGTGCCATGCGCACCATTCTTGGTCCGGTCCGGGAGGACTGCTCCCGGACAGCCGTCCGCCGCCTTCGACCCTACGGCCTTCCGGATGAATATCCGCTGATCAGAACAGTCCGTGCGCGGATTTAGCGCGATATTGACGGCCCGCGGCCGCTTCACGCCGCCGCCACCGTGGCGCAACACCCCGCCGGGACAATCGACCGCATGCTCTCCCTGGTCGCTCCTCCCACACTCGGCCGCACCCCGCTGCCCGCCGAGGGCGGCGGCGCCGGAGCGGTCCTGCGCGCGGTCCTGGCGGGCGGCCCGCTGACCCGGTCCGCCGTCGGCCGCGCCACCGGGCTCAGCCCGGCCGCGGTCTCCCGGCACACCGCCGACCTGAGCGCACTCGGCCTGCTGCGCGAACTGCCGCCCGAGGACGGCCCGCCGAGGGCAGGCCGCCCCCAGCTGCCGCTGGACATCGACATCCGCCACCACCTGGCCGCCGGCGTACACATCGGCGTCCCCTGGCTCACCTTCGGCCTGCTGGACCTGCGCGGCCGGGTGGTCGCCCACGAGCGACTGCCCCGCCGCGGGGACGCCGGGGACGTGCTGCGGACGGTCCGCGCGCACCTGCCCGGCTTCGTCCGCCGTCGCGCGGCCGGCCGGTCGCTGCTCGGCCTCGGCGTGGTCACCGGGGGCTGGGTCGACTCCGAGTGCGGCACCGTGGTCGAGCACGGCCCGCTGGGCTGGCGCGACGTACCGGTCCGGGACGTCCTGACGGGCGCCACCCGGCTGCCCGTCCACCTGGAGAGCCACGCCCGCGCGCTGGCCCGCGCCGAGCTGCTGTTCGGCGCCGGCCGCGGCGCCACCGAGCTGGTCGAACTGTTCGTCGGCAACGTGGTGGACGCCGCCATCGCCACCGGCGGCGCGGTGCTGCGCGGCCGCCGCTCCCGGGCCGGCGACATCGGCCACCTCCCCGTCCCCGGCTCCACCGAGCCCTGCTCCTGCGGCCGCACGGGCTGCCTGGAGGCCACCGTCGCCCAGGACACCCTGGCCCGCCGGGCGCACGCCTCGGGGCTGCTCCCGGCACCCGACTTCGACCTGCTGCTGCGGTCGGCGGCCGCCGGGGACGACGGGGCGCTCGGCCTGCTCAGGGAGCGGCTGACGCTCACCGCCCCCGCCGCCGCCCTGCTCATCGACGTCCTCAACCCGGAGGTGCTGGTGGTCAGTGAGGCCGGGCTGCTGGCGGTGCCCTCCCTCCTCGGGCACTTCCGGGACGAGGTCCGGCGGCACACCCGCGCCGAACCCGCCCAGCTGGTCACCGCCGCCTCCTTCGGGATGGAGGTCCTCGCCGTGGCGGCCTGCGCCGGCGTCCTCGACAGCGCCTACCAGCGGCCGATGGAACTGCGGACCGCCCGGGCCGGCTGATGCTGCCGCACCGTCAACACCGCATTAATTCCGCCGCCCGGCGAATCGTTGTCGGCCCGTCGGGCCGCCGGAAGGATGAACGGCGACCCCCTTCCCCTCTCCGGATCCGGAGCTGCCCGCCATGCCCGAGAGCGACCGCCAGCTGCACTTCAACCTGTTCCTGATGGGCGTCGGCCACCACGAGGCGGCCTGGCGCCACCCGCGGACCGACCCGCACCGGGCCGCCGACGTCGCGCACTTCCAGGAGCTGGCCAGGACCGCCGAGGCCGCCTCCTTCGACTCGGTCTTCCTCGCCGACGGCGTCGAGGCCCGATCGGACGGCGGCTGGGGCCTGATCAGCCACTTCGAACCGTTCACCCTGCTCACCGCGCTGGCCGTGGTGACCGAGCGGATCGGCCTGATCGGGACCGTCTCCACCGGCTTCTCCGAGCCCTACAACCTGGCCCGGCAGTTCGCGTCGCTCGACCACATCAGCCACGGCCGGGCCGGCTGGAACATCGTCACCTCGGCCGGCGACCGCGCCGCGCAGAACTTCGGCCGGGACGCCAACCAGGAACACGCGGTGCGCTACCGGCGGGCCGACGAGTTCCTGCGGGTCACCACCGCGCTGTGGGACAGCTGGGAGGACGGCGCCCTGCTGCTGGACCGCGCCCGCGGCGCCTTCGCCGACCCGGCCAAGGTGCACGAGATCCACCACGTCGGTGAGCACTTCAGGGTCCGCGGTCCGCTCAACATCCCGCGCAGCCCGCAGGGTCACCCGCTCTTGGTGCAGGCCGGCTCCTCCGACAGCGGCCGCGCGTTCGCGGCCCGCTGGGCGGAGGCCGTCTTCACCGCCCAGCAGACGCCGGCCGAGGGCCGGGCCTTCTACGCCGACCTCAAGCGGCAGGCCGCCGAGGCCGGCCGCGACCCGGCGGGCCTCAAGGTGCTGCCGGGGATCGTGCCGGTGCTCGGCTCCACCGAGGCCGAGGCCAAGGCGCTGGACCAGGAGCTGGACGACCTGATCGACCCGGCCCGGGCGATCGGCGTGCTCTCCACCGTCCTCGGCGTCGACCTGACCGACCACCCGCTGGACGCCCCGCTCCCGCCGCTTCCGCCGGTCACCGAGATCAACGGCGCCAAGAGCCGCTTCGAGCTCATCCGCGACCTCGCCGAACGGGACCGGCTGACGCTGCGCCAACTCGTCGGTCGGCTCGGCGGCGGCCGCGGTCACCAGGTGGTCGTCGGCACCCCCGAGCAGGTCGCCGACCACATCGAGCACTGGTTCACGCACCGGGCCGCGGACGGCTTCAACATCATGCCGCCGGTCCTGCCCGACGGCCTGACCGACTTCGTCGAGCACGTGCTGCCGGTCCTGCGCCGGCGCGGGCTGTTCCGCGAGGGCTACCACGGGCGCACCCTGCGGGAGCACTACGGCCTGCCGCGACCGGTCGGCCGCTCCGGCCGCTGACCGCGCACCGACGTGCGCCGCGAGGTGGGAGGACCTCGCGGCGCACTCTTGCGTTCGGGGGCGGTCAGGGCGTGTAGTGCGCCGCCTCGTCCCCCTCGATCAGATAGCTGGACTCCCCGTTGACGGCGACCGGCACGTCGCCCGCCACCGTCACCCGGTGCAGCCGGCGCGGCAGGTCGTCGTAGTCGTCCGGCGCGTAGTGCTGGGTGGCCCGGTTGTCGAACAGCACCACGTCGCCGACCGCCCAGCGCCAGCGCACCACGTTCTCCGGCCGGGTCACGTACGCCTGGAGGGTGCGCAGCAGGTCCCGCGAGGCGTCACCCGGCAGACCGACGATCCGGTCCGCGAACCCGCCGATGAACAGCCCCCGTTCCCCGGTCTCCGGGTGCACCCGCACCACCGGGTGCGCGGTGCGGTACCGGCGGGCCGTGAAGACCCGGCGCCGCTCGGCCTCGGCCTCGTCGAGCGGCTTGCCCTCGGCGTAGTCGTAGTCGTTGGTGTGCTCCGCCCACAACCGGTCGGCGAACTCCCGCAGCGCCTCGGGCAGGTCCCGGTAGGCGCCCTGCGCGTCCGCGATCAGCGTGTTGCCGCCGTACGGAGGCACCACCAGGCTGCGCAGGGTGCTCGCCTTCGGCGGGGTCCGGACGAAGGTGACGTCGGTGTGCCAGCGGTTGGCCCGGCCCTCCTCACCGTCCACCGGCAGCACGTGGGGCTGGCCCTCCAGGGACGGCACGGTCGGGTGGGCGGCGGTGAGGGTCCCGAAGTGGGCGGCGAAACGGGTCTGCCCGTCGTCGTCCAGGCTCTGCCCGCGGAAGAACAGCGCCTTGTGGGCGAGCAACGCGTCGTTCAGGCCCTTGACGGTGGTGCCGTCCAGCGGCCCGGCGAGGTCGAGGCCGGTGATCTCGGCGCCGATCCGGCCGCCGACCTTGTGGATCTCGAAACTGGTCATCGTGCGGTGTCCCTTCACATAGGGCTGAGGCGGAACCAGGGAGTTGAGGAGTGCCAGGAGCGTCAGGAGGGTCACGAAGCTCAGGGGGCTCAGGAGGTCGGGCAGTCGGACTGACGGGAGATCACCGGGACGCCGTCAGCGGTCGTGGGGGGCCCGCCAGGCGGTGAAGCGGCGCTCCAGCGCCACCAGCAGCTGGTTGAAGGCCACCCCGATGACGGAGATGGTGACGATGCCCGCGTACATCTGCGGGATCGCGAAGTTGTACTGGGAGGCGTTGATCAGGTAGCCGAGCCCGGCCTTGGCGCCGACCATCTCCGCGGCCACCAGCACCAGGATCGACACCGCCCCGGCCAGCCGGATCCCGGTGAAGATCACCGGAACCGAGGCCGGCACGATCACCTTCTGGAACAGCCGCGGCGCCGACAGGTCGAGCGAACGGGCCAGCCGCAGCAGCGTCGGGTCGACGCTGCGCACCGCACTGACCGTGTTCAGCAGGATCGGCCAGACACAGGCGTACAGCACGATGGAGATCTTCGAGGTCTCCCCGATGCCCAGCACCAGCACGAACACCGGCAGCAGCGCCAGCGCCGCGGTGTTGCGGAAGAGTTCGAGCAGCGGGCTGAGCAGGGTGGCCAGCGGCCGGTACCAGCCGATCAGCAGACCGAGCGGCACGCCGATCACGACCGACAGGCCGAAACCGGTGAGCGAACGGGTCAGGCTGGCCTGGGTGTTGCTCGCCAGCTGCCCGTTGTCGAGCAGCCCGAACCAGGCGTCCAGCACGTCGCTGAACGGAGGCAGGAAGGTCCGGTCGACCAGGTCGAACCGCGGGGCCAGCTCCCAGAGCAGGAGCAGGACGGCGATCGCCGCGGTCTTGGTCAGCAGCCCGAGCAGCAGACCGGCCACCCGGGGCGTCCGGCGCGCGACGGGTGGGACGGCGGGTGGGGCGGCCGGCGCGGAGCGCCCGGGCCGTTCCGGCTGCTGGGGCCGCTCCGACGGTGTCCGGTCCTCAGTGCCGTCCTCGATGCGGTCCTCGGTGCCGACCGCCGTGCTGATGTCCGTGCTCATACCGGGCTGACCTCCCTCTCCAACTCCTGGGCCCGACTGACCTCGTCATGCAGCAGGCTCCAGATCTCGTGCCGGTACCGGGCGAACTCGGGGCTGGAGCGCAGGTCCCGGTCCTGCTGCCGGTCACCGAGCGCGACCGGCACCACCTGCTTGATCCGCCCGGGCCGGGAGGTCATCACCGCCACCCGCTGCCCGAGGTAGACGGCCTCCTCGATGCCGTGCGTGATGAACAGCACCGTCTTCCCGGTGCGCTCCCAGATCCGCAGCAACTCCCCCTGCAGCGACTCCCGGGTCTGGGCGTCCAGGGCGGCGAACGGCTCGTCCATCAGCAGCACCTCCGGGTCGTACGCGAGGCTGCGGGCGATCGCCACCCGCTGCTTCATCCCGCCGGACAGCTCGTGCGGGTGCCGGTCCTCGAAGCCGGCCAGACCGACCAGGTCCAGGTACTCCCGGGCCCGCGCGGCGCGCCGGCGACGCGGTACGCCGATCGCCTCCAGGCCGAACTCGACGTTCCCCTGGGCCGTGCGCCAGGGCAGCAGGGCGTACTGCTGGAACACCGTGCTGCGGTCCGGCCCCGGGCCGGTGACCGGACGGCCGTCGAGCAGGATCTCGCCCGAGCTCGGCGTGGTCAGCCCGCCCAGCAGGTCGAGCAGGGTGGACTTGCCGCAGCCGCTGGGCCCGACCAGGGCGGTGAACTCCCCCGCGGCGATGTCGAGATCGACGCGGTCGACGGCGACGAAGTCCGCCTGCCCGCCGCGGAGACCGGCCCTGCCGCGGACCGGGAAGGTCTTGCTGACGGCACGGAAGGAGATCTGTGCGCTCATCGCTCAACTCCTGCTGGCAGAGGGGGAGACGGCGGCCGTCGGCGCGGACTCGCCGGTGTAGCCGTTGAAGTCGTTGGAGTAGAGGTCGCCGGCCTTGACCTGACCCGCCTTGAGGTCGCCGTGCGCGACCAGCCAGTCGGTCCACAGCTGGAACTCCCCGTCGGAGATCCGGCCGCCGGGCTCCGCCACCCCGAACGACTTCCAGTACTGCAGGGCGGCCGGGTCCTCGTTGCGTCCGCGCCGCTTCACGATCTCCACACTGCGGGCGATCACCTGCTCCCGCGGGGTGCTGCGGCTCCACTCGATCGCCCTGGCCACGGCCGTGACGAAGGTCCGGGAGGTGGTCGGGTTCTCCTTCAGGAAGCGGTCGGTCATCACGTACGTTCCGGCGCTGAACGCCCCGAGCAGGTCGAAGTCGCTGAACAGCGGCCGGATCCCGCCCGCCGCCAGCGCCTTGTCCCGGAGCACCCCGCCCAGCACGGCCACCTCGACCTGCTTCTGCCGCAGTGCCTGCTCGGTGCTCACCGGCGGCAGCACGGTGGGCTCCACCTTCGCGATCTCGGCCGGCGACAGACCGTTGCGCTGGAGGTAGATGTCCAGCAGCGCCTCACTGTGGGCACCGAGGGTGTTCATCGCGACCTTCTTGCCGATCAGGTCACGGGCCCCGCGGATCGGGCTGTCGGCCAGCACGTAGTACCCGCTGAAGGCCGCCTGGTCGACGCCGTAGTAGCTGATCACCGACTTCACCGGGGCGCCGGCGGCGATCAGCTTCACCACCGCGCCGTTGAACGCGCCGCCGAAGTCCGTCTGGCCGGTCGCGGCCGACTGGATGTCCTGCGGACCGCTGATCGTGTTACCGACCCACTCCAGCTTCACATCACCCAAATAGCCGAGATCCTCGGCGAGTTCGGGCAGGGTCACCTGCCCGGCCCAGCCCTGGTACCTGATCTTCTTCGTCTCCTTCCCCCCTCCGGCGGACGCGGTGGCCCGCCCGCAGGCGGCAGCCGCGAAACCCAGCGCGGCAAGGGACAGGAACTGGCGGCGGGAGGCGGCGGGCATGGGGCGATTCCTTCGCAGAGAACAGCGGACACCGCGCCTGGTGGACGTCCACGGACGGGACGGCCCACCGGGCGACGGCAGGAGGACGCGACGAACGGGCCACCGGGCGACCGGCACGGCAGGGCCACGGACGGAACGGGTGAGACCTGAGCGGGAAAGGCGGCGCATCCGGGCGGCGACCGGGATCAACCTCGGCGGCAGCGGTGGCGCCCGCCCGAGCGCTCAGCGGTCGGGACGGGACGCCGACCCGGGTTGGACAGCGTCAGACGGCACAGAGGGCGCTCGCGTGCCGTCGAAGATCGACGTGCAGGCGGCCCACAAGGCTCTTGGCTTGGCTCACACCCACAGCGTTCCAGCGTGGCCGCGGGCGGGTCAACGAATGTTCCTCCGGCGGAAGAAAACCTCCGGCCGGCGACCACCGGTGCTGCAGGGTGCCCGGCACCCCGCCGGAGCGTGGTGGCTGGTCCCGCCGATCCCGCCGATCCCGCCGGATGCGGCCGGATGCGGTCCGGGAACGCGAAAAGCCCCTCCCGGGTGACCCGGGAGGGGCTTCTCTGAAAGATTGTTCGGCGGCGTCCTACTCTCCCACAGGGTCCCCCC